>JAIXOR010000086.1 GCA_027486655.1 Verrucomicrobiaceae bacterium
GATGGTGATCTTGTCCTTGTCGATGCTGAGGCCGCCGCCGGAGCCGGAGGGTAGGCGGATGTGGCCGGAGACGGCGAAGACGATGGTGCGGCCTGAGGGGGGCGCGGTTTGGATGCCGTTGACGAAGGAGCCCGCGCCGGAGGCGTTCAGGTTGGTGACGGTGTAGACGTCGCCGCCGCGGCCGCCGGTGGCGGTCGAGCCGAAGCCTTCCGCACCGGGAAAGGCGGGCACGGCAAACGACGCCGCAGCGGAAAGCGCAAGAATTCCGGCGGAGATCAGGCTGGCGATGGGTTTGTGGCCGATGGGTTTCGACTGCACCTGCGGAAAGCTAAGGCTCGGAGCCGATTTCGGTAAGGAGGAATCGCGCAAAACCTCATCGAGAATGCGCATCCAACCCCTCAATCGGGGGAGGAGCGAGGCGGAAAATCGAGTCCAGTTCCTCACCAATGATGGTGGCGGCTTCAGCTACGGAAATGTTTCGTCCCGCTTCGAGTTCGATGCAGGTCATCGACACTCCATCGAGCCCGCACGGGGTGATGGCGAGAAACGGTGGCAAGCTTGCCCGGGTGACGTTGATGGCGAATCCGTGCATGCTGATCCACTTGCGGACCCCCACGCCGATGGAGGCGAGTTTGCGGTTTTCCACCCATACGCCGGTGAGTCCGTCGCGCCGGCCTGCATGGACGCCCAACCGGGCGCAGGAGCGGATCAGGGCGTCCTCGATTTTTCTCAGATGATCGTGAAGGTCACGACCGCGCGGCGTGAGGTCGAGGATCGGGTAGCCGGTGAGTTGTCCCGGACCGTGGTAGGTTGCTTGGCCGCCCCGGTTGGTTTCGAACACCGGGTGGGGAAGGGCGGAAGGCTCGCGGAGTGAGGATCGATCGCGAGCGCGGCCGATGGTGTAAACCGGTTCGTGTTCCAGAAGGAGAATGGTTTCCGGCTCCCTGCCTGTTAGGACAGCCTCGACGGTTTGTTCCTGGAGAAGGAGGCCTTCCTGATAGGAGAGAGGATCGGCCAGATGGCGGATGATCAACATGATCGCTGGGTGGTGGGAGGGCGGTGTCTGTCAGACGAGCCGGCGTTCGAGAAGGCGGGCCTTGAGCGGGTCCGATGCCTGGAGGTGGGCGATGGCGATGGCGAGGGCATCCGCGGCATCGGGCGGTGGGGTTTCGGACAGCCCTAGCAGCGCGCGGACCATGAAGGCGACCTGGGATTTGTCCGCTGCGCCATTGCCGACGACGGCGCTTTTGACCTTTTTGGGCGGGTATTCGTAGACGGGGAGGCCGTGATCGGCGGCGGCGATGAGGGCTGCGGCCCGGGCGGCTCCCATGGTGATGGCGGTCTGGTGGGACTGCACGTAGATGATCCCCTCGACCGCCACTTCGTCGGGTTGGAACTTGGTGATGAGGTGGGCGAGGTGGGTGCGCACGGCGGCGAGAGCCGAGGATTGTGCGAGTTTCTTGGGGATCGAAATCACGTCGTAGCCGAGCACCGCCGGTTTCCGTGGATCACCCTCCAGCACGGCATAGCCCGTGTTGCGAACGGCGGGGTCGATGGCTAGGACGCGCATGAGGAAAGCCGCCGGTGACCGGGCGGGCCGGGATGAAAGTGGTGTGCCGCAGGGAAACGGGCAACCTGGAAAATACCCCGAGGTCTGAGCCGATGAGGGAGAATTCCCGGGATTGGCTGGCCGGGCGCTCAGCGGCGCTTCTTCTTGCCGCCGCCCGCCATCTTGCGGCGGACCGGCTTGGGCGGGGAATCGTCGAGCAGTGCCGTGTAGATGTATTCGAAGTTCTCCAGCTTGCGGCGCGGGATTTTCTGATCGATGAAAATTTCCACGGATTTCGCGAAATCCAGCTCGTCGGCGGTGAGGATGGTGAAGGCATCGCCTTCTGCGGAGGCGCGTCCGGTCCGGCCGATGCGGTGCACGTAGTCTTCGGCATTTTCCGGGACACGATAGTTGATCACGTGGGAGACGCCTGAGATGTCGATGCCGCGTGCGGCGACGTCGGTGGCTACGAGGATTTCGTAATCCCCTGCCTTGAAACCGGCGAGTGCCTTCATGCGGTCCACCTGGTTGATGTCCGAATGCATTGCGGCGACCTTCGGCTGGCCGGTGGACTTGATGAGCGAAGTGACTTCGTCCGCCTCCTTGCGGGTGCGGGTGAAGATCATCACCGAGTGGTATTCGGTTTGTTTCAGGAGCTCGAGCAGAAGCTCATCCCGCTGGTCCATGGCCACCGGGTAAAACGCATGGGTGACCGAGGTGGGGATCGAGGTGCGGGCGATTTCGATGCTGTGGGGATTGGTGAGGCACCACTGGGCGAAGGTCTGGATCGCCGGTGGCATGGTGGCGGAGAAGAACAGCGTCTGGCGGCCTTCCCACGGGCAGAGGTTCACGATCTTGCGGACCTGTGGCAGGAATCCCATGTCGAGCATGCGGTCGACCTCGTCGAGGATGAGCACCTTGACTTCGCCGAAGCGCATGGTGGCGCGGTAAAAGTGGTCGACCAGACGGCCCGGAGTCGCCACGACGATATCGGCTCCTGCGGCAAGGTCTTCGGATTGTTTGCCGAGGCCGACACCGCCGTAGAGGAGCGCGACCTTCATGCCGGTGTGCTTGCCGTATTTTTCAAACTGTTCGGCGACCTGGTGGGCGAGCTCACGGGTCGGTTCGAGCACGAGGATCTGGGGTTTGCCGAGTTTTTCGATCTTCGAAAGGCTGGGCAGGGCGAATGCCGCGGTCTTGCCGGTGCCGGTCTGCGAGGCACCGATCACGTCGCGTCCCTCCAGAATGACCGGAATGGCTTGAGCCTGGATCGGTGTCGGTGTGGTGTAGCCGGACTCCTCAATGGCTTCCAGAACGGCTGCGGAGAGCCCAAGTGTGTCAAATCCCATGCGGGCGTCTAGGTAGGGACTCCCGCCGCCGGGGTCAAGGGGCGATTCGCCGGGGGGAAATCAGGGGGTTATCGTTAAGAATCGGTAAAACCCGGGTCTTCGGTGCATTTGAAATTGGCAGGAAGGCGGATTCCGGGTTTTCTGGGATAGAGAGGCGCGCGAAGTGGTTTCAGCGCGAAAGACCCATGTCACAAGCCATCATCGACCCCGAGGAAGTGCGGCGCTTTGCCGCGGAATTGAAGCGATTCAATGGAGATCTGCGAGAGCGTACGGCCGGATTGATGGCCCGGTTCACCGCGCTGGGGGACACCTGGCAGGACCAGGAGCAGGAGAAGTTCGCCGCCGAATTCGTCCAGCTTGTCAAAACCCTGAAGTCGTTTCTGGAGCTATCCGAGAGGCACACGCCCTACCTGATGCGCAAGGCGGAGAGGATCCAGCAGTATCTTGACCAGCGTTGATCCCGACCCATGGCTGAGCAGGCAAATGTTTCCTCGATCGATGCGCTCGAGACCTTTCGGGCGGATCTGGTGCGATTCATCGAAAAGGCCCGCGTGGCCTTGGAGGATGCCGAGGGCGAGGTCCGCCGCACCCGGGACTGGCTGGATGTCGACCGCACCCAGCACTGGAGCCGTGAAATGAAGGCCCGGGTCAAGCGCTTGGAGAACGCCGAGGCAGAGCTCTACAACGCGACCATCACGCGGCCCACCGAGACCCATGCCTTTCACAAGATGGCTGTGGCGAAGGCGCGGCGGTCCGTGGAGGAGGCCGAGGCCAAGATCCAGGTGTTGCGGCGCTGGCGTCAGCAGTTCGACAACCGCGCGACGCCGCTGGTGAGGCGGCTGGATCCTGCGTTTTTCCTGGTGGGCCAGCATCTGCCGAAGGCCGTGCACCTGCTGGGGGAACACATCCGCGCACTGCAGGCATACTCGGAAAAGGCTGCTGCGCCGAAGCACGTGCACGCATCCGAGTCTGGCGGAGATGGGGAAGGGGGGACGGCATGAGCGCCTCCGGAGCCAGAGGCCTGCTTGCCCTCGCCACCCGCGGGTTGATGGGGCGTTGGGACGAAACCTGTGTATCGTGGCGGGATACGAAGGCGGCGGAGTTTGAAGCGGCATACCTCGCGGAGATCGCGGATACCGTCGCGGCCGCTCTGCGGACTCTGGAGGAAATCGATCAATTGTTAGAACGAGTGCATGCAGACTGTGAATGACGCCTATGGCCACCGGGAAATCCGGCGCCGCATTGACGAACTGAAGACCCGGGTGGAGGAAGCGGCCGCTGCGGAAGGCGCGGGCCTGCGCGCCAAGGCGTCCTCGCTTTCAGTCCTCCGCAAGGCGGCTCTGGCCCACGAAGAACAGGAAAAAGCCGTGCTGGATGCCGCGATCCAAGCGATCCACCATGACTGCGAACAAAGGGCCTCCGCTGCGAAGGACCGGATTGCCGCCCGGGCCGCGCTTGCCCAGAGGGCCCTGCACGGGAGCAAGGCCGCGCTTTCAACCAGGCTGCAGGAAGTGAAGGACCGCCGGATCGGTTGGATCCAGGCATCACTGATGCGCAGCCGCCAGGATCGGGAGACGGAGGTGGAGCACGCTGTTGCAGAGCGCAAGGCGTTCCAGAAGTTGTTGATCGGCGACAGGGACGTGCGGCGCGGGATTCGCAAGGAGGTTCTCTCCGCCCTCCGTTCGTATCGGACGCTGGCAGATCCGCATTTTGCCGGGAAATCCGCCGATGTCCCGTCTGCCGATTCATCCGAAAACCCGGAAAAAACGCGTGCGCTGCTGCTGGAACGACTGGAGGAGGCCCGTGTGGCGGCGTCCGGGATCGGAGGGCATCGGGGCGTGCGGTTTTTCCGATGGGTTCCGGTAACGCTTGTGATTCTCGGGCTGCTTGCGGTCTTCGGTTTCCTGGCGTTCCGGGATCCGGCGGGTTTCAAGGGCTGGATCCTGCCATTCGCCGCGTCGTCCGCGCTGGTCGTTGTCGCCTGGGGGATCGGTTGGTTTTCCAGCGCTCCCTGCGTCCGCCGATGTGCGTCCGCCCTGAATGCCGCGCGGGTTCTGGAAGCCGCCGCGGATCGCCAATCGGCGGATCGTCTCGCCGCCCTGAAAGCCGGTGTCGAAACCGAGAAGATCGACGAGAACCGCAGTCTCGGCGATACGTTCCGCGATGCGGACGAGGACTATCGGAAACGCCTGTCGGAGGGACACCGGAATCTGGAGGCGCGCCATGCGGGAGTGCCTGCCACTCTTGCTAGATTGTTAGAACGCCGGATCGCCCGCCTGGATCTGGAATGCGATGCCGCGATCTCCGAGGCGAAGGCTGAGTTTGACCGGAAGATCAAGCGCTTCGAAACCGGGCAGGATGCCGAGAAATCCGCCATCGAAGCCGCGGCGGCGCGGGATCTTGAAATGCGTTCCGAATCGTGGCGCGCCAAAGTGGCACCGATCATCCGCGGGTTTTCCGAGATGGAGAGCGACTCCGCTCACCGCTTCCCGGCATGGGCGACTGATGGCGATCATCCGTGGGAAAGCCCGCAAGCGTGCCCGGGCTCGATCCGGATCGGCCGCCTGAGGGTGGATCTTCAAAAGCTTTGCTCTTCCGTGCCCGCGCACCCCGCCTGGCTTGAGCATGGCGACGGTGGAATCGAGGTGCCCGTGCATCTGGCGTTTCCCGATCAGGCCTCCTTGCTTCTTGAGACCGATGGACCCGACGACGGGGCCTGCGCGCGCATCCTGCAGGCGGCGGTCCTGAGGATTCTCTCCGCGCACCCGGCGGGCAGAGTTTCCTTCCTGTTCATCGATCCGGTCGGCCTCGGCAAGGACTTCGCAGGGCTCATGCATCTGGCCGATTACGAGGAGCAACTCATATCGAGCCGCATCTGGACCCAGCCCACGCACATCGAGGAACGTCTGGCCGAGGTGAACGAGCACATCGAAAAAGTCATCCAGATGTATTTGCGCGACGAGTATCCGGACATCGATGCCTGCAACGCGCAGGCCGGGGTGATAGCGGAAAAGCACCGCTTTGTCGTGATTTCCGGTTTTCCCTCGGGATTCAGCGATGGCTCCCTGAAACGCCTCCGTGCCATCGCCTCCGGCGGTCCCCGATGCGGCGTGCATCTGCTGATTCACCGGGACACACGCCGACCGGCTGAAGATCCCTCGTTGCTCGACGAGCTTCGGCACGTCTGCCTGCGGGTGGCCTCCAAGGGGCCTGCCTTTGCTCTCGCGGACTTCCCCGCCGGTGCATCCGCGCTGACCTTCGATCCAGCGCCGTCGCCGCCGGTGGCGGTTTCGCTCGTTCACCGCATCGGCCGCGCCAGTGTGGACTCGAACCGCGTGCAGGTGCCCTTCTCACAAATCGCCCCACCGGCCGGCGGGGAATGGTCGCTGGATACCGGGGAGGAACTGCGCGTGCCGATCGGCCGGAGCGGTGCTAGAAAACTCCAGATGCTCGGCATCGGCAAGGGCACCCGGCAGCACGTGCTCGTGGCCGGCAAGACCGGATCCGGGAAATCCACGTTGTTTCACGTGATCATCACCAACCTCGCGCGCTGGTGTGCACCGGATCAGGTGGAGTTCTATCTGGTCGATTTCAAGAAGGGCGTGGAGTTCAAGTGCTACGCGACGAAGCGCCTGCCTCACGCCCGGGTCGTGGCCATCGAAAGTGACCGCGGATTCGCACTCAGCGTTCTCCAACGCGTGGATGCCGAGTTGAAACGCCGTGGGGAACTCTTCCGCAAGGCCGGTTCCCAGGATCTCGCGGGTTTCCGCCGATCCGCCGGGGCGGTGCCCATGCCACGCACCTTGCTGCTCATTGATGAATTCCAGGAGTTCTTCACCGAGGATGATGCCATCGCGCAGGAAGCGTCGCTTTTGTTAGACCGGATCGTCCGCCAGGGCCGTGCCTTTGGCATCCACGTGATTCTGGGCTCCCAGACGCTCGGTGGGGCCTACACGCTGGCCAGGGCCACGCTCGGGCAGATGGTCATCCGCATTGCTCTCCAATGCAACGAGTCGGACGCCCATCTCATCATGGACGATGACAACCCGGCCCCGCGTCTTCTGACCCGGCCGGGGGAGGGGATTTACAACGATCAAGCCGGTGCGATCGCCGCCAACAGCCCGTTTCAAATCGTCTGGCTGCCGGAGGACGAACGGGATGCCGTTCTCACGGAAGTGGCGGCCCGGGCCGCCGCCGCCGCCGGTGGTGCGGGGGAACCGCCGATCGTGTTCGAGGGCAATGCCCCTGCGGACGTTCGCGAGAATCCACGCTTCGATGCGCTGCTCCGCACGGCCCCGCTTGAGCCGCCTGCCTCCGCCACGGCCTGGCTGGGTGCGCCCAACTCGATCAAGGGACCCACCGCAGCGGTGTTCCGGCGGCAGAGCGGCAGCCATTTGCTGGTCGTCGGGCAATCGGCCGAACGGACCTTGTCGATGCTCGGCATCTCACTGGCGTCGCTGGCTCTCCAGCACCCTGCGGGGGGCGCGCGGTTCATCGTGCTTGATCCCCTCGTGTCCTCCAACGGCCGGGGGTGGTTCCAGCAGCTGGGCGGGGTGCTGCCCCAGGAGGTCACGGTGGCCGGGACAACCGAACTGCCGGAAATCATGAACCAGCTATCCAACGAGCTGGCAAGGCGCCTCGCGGATCCCGCGGCGGGCGGTGCGCCGATCTTCCTCATTCTCCAGGACCTCCAGCGGTTCAAGGCGCTGCGACCCGATGATGAGTTCCGTTTCTCGCTCGATGACAATGCCGCCGCCAGCCCATCCAAGGTGTTCGCGGATCTGTTAGGTGAAGGTGGGGCCTGTGGCATCCACGTCATCGCCGCAGTGGATACCTGGAACAACGTCAGCCGCTGGATTCCCCGCAAGCTGATGGCGGAGTTCGAGATGCGCGTGCTCTTCCAGATGAGTGCGAACGACTCCGCCAACCTCATCGACTCGCCGGAGGCTTCCACGCTCGGCCTGCATCGCGCGCTTTTCCACAACGAGCACCAGGGATCCATTGAGATCTTCCGCCCTTACGCCATGCCGGATCCAGGCTGGGTGGACGAAATCCGGCTCCGCAGCGAGGCGGTGAGGGTTTGATCGGCGTTCGATTCGAATGACTCAGGCCCGCGGAAAATGCGCAGGTTAGCGCAAGCAAGGCGCAGCCCTTTCGGATCTGCGGGTCCTTAATGGCGGCGTGAGATTTGCAGAGCACCCCCAGACGGATGCCGGATTGCCTGGCATGGATGGTTACGATTTCGACGATCGTCCGTTTTTGATCTTCTGGGAAATCACCCGCTCTTGCGCGCTTGCGTGCAGCCATTGCCGGGCGGAGGCCCAGGCGCAGCGGCATCCCTTGGAACTGGACTCGTCCCAAGCCAAAGGGCTCATCCGCCAGTTGGGGGATTGGAAACCGCCGATGCTCATCCTGACCGGCGGCGACCCCTTGATGCGGCGGGACGCGCTCGATCTCGTCCGGGCCGCGACGGCGGAAGGTTTGCACGTCGGGCTCAGCCCCTCCGCCACCCATCGGCTCATGCAGACGGATTTTGCGGAAATCCGCGACGCCGGCGTGAAGCGCATGTCCTTGAGTCTCGATGGCGCGAGCCGTGCCACCCACGATGCCTTTCGCGGCGTGCCGGGCACCTTTGACCGCACCATCGAGGCGGTGCGCCGTGCCCACGACGTGGGTCTCAGTCTCCAGATCAACACCACGCTCACCCGCGGCAATCTGCGTGAATACGAGGCTTTCAAGCAGCTCATGTTCGAGCTCCATCCGGCGATGTGGAGTGTGTTTCTGTTAGTTCCCACCGGGCGCGCCGGGCTGGGCGATCTTCCCGCCGCGGAGGACGTCGAGCGGATCTTCGAGGACATGGCCGGGCTGGTGGGAAGGGCCCCCTTTGCCGTCAAGACCACCGAGGGGCATCACTTCCGCCGTGTGGTGATGCAGAAGCGGGGCGGCGGTGCCTCCGCCCCGCGGCCCGGCATGCGCTCGCCGCTGGGCATTCGCGACGGACGCGGCGTGATGTTCATTTCCCACACCGGTGAGGTCTCGCCGAGCGGATTCCTGCCCATGGTGTGCGGAAACGTGAAGGAAACCCACCCCGCAGACATCTACAGGCATCACCCGTTGTTTGTCTCCCTGCGCGACAACGACGCCCTCGGCGGAAAGTGCGGCATCTGCGAGTTCCGCAAAGTCTGCGGCGGTTCGCGATCCCGGGCCTTCGGCGTCACCGGCGATCCGTTTGCCGAGGACCCTGCCTGCATCCACCAACCGCGCAGCGCCGCCTGATCCATCTCACACCAAGCACACCCCATGATCAACCTCACCAAACTCTGGACCGGCGTCGCCCAACCCGCAGACGCCCTTCGTTACGGTCATTCATCCGGCCATCCCGCGTCCCATGGCGGCGGGCGGGCCCCCTCCGCCGCCCGCGGGCGGAAGCCGATCACCGTTTGGAACATCACCCGCACCTGCAATCTGCGCTGCGTCCATTGCTACTCGGATTCCAACGCCGCCCGCTATCCCGGCGAGCTCGACTGGGAACAGATGCAGGATGTGATCGAGGACCTTGCCGCCTATCAGATCCCTTCGCTGCTCCTTTCCGGCGGTGAGCCGATGATCCATCCGCGCTTCTTCGATCTCGTGGACCTTGCCTCCAAGGCGGGTCTCAAGCTGACCATTTCCACCAACGGCACGCTCATCACTCCCGAGAAGGCCGGCATGCTCAAGGCGGCGGATGTGGCCTATGTGGGCATCTCCCTCGATGGAATCGGCCGCGTTCACGATGAGTTCCGCCGCAAGGAAGGGGCCTTTGACGCCGCCGTGCGCGGATTCCGCAACTGCCACGCTGCGGGGCAGAAAACCGGACTCCGCCTCACCCTCACCCGCCACAACGTCCAGAACATCGAGCGCATCCTCGACTTCATCGAAGAGCAGGAAATCCAGCGCGTCTGTTTCTATCACCTCGTCCCGGCCGGGCGGGGCAGCGAGCTGCAAACGCTGGGAGCCGCCGAGTCGCGCAAGGCCATCGACACCCTCATCGCCCGCGTCGAAGCCTGGCACCGGCAGGGGGTTGATCGCGAACTGCTCACCGTCACCCAACCGGCCGACGGCGCGTATCTGCTGGTGCGCATGGAAAATGAAAACCACCCGAACCTCGACGAGGCTCGGCGGCTGCTCGCCTGGAACGGCGGCGGAGCCAACAGCTCGGGACGCGGCATCGCCAACATCGACACCCAGGGCAACGTGCACCCCGACCAGTTCTGGCAGGACGTCACCCTCGGAAACGTCAAACAATCCCCGTTCTCCGAAATCTGGGAGGGCCGTCACCCGGCCTCTGCCGGGATGCTCGAAGCCATCCGCTCGATCGGCCTGCTCGATCCGCAGGCGAGGCAGGCGCGCTTGAGCGGCCCCTGCGCCTCCTGCTCCTGGTTCCCGGTCTGCGGCGGCGGATTCCGGACGAGGGCTTATTTTGCGAACCAGGGCGATCTCTGGGGCTCGGACCCCGGATGCTACCTGAATGCCCGCGAGCGTGAAGCCGCCCGGATTCCGGTTCCGGCCGCCTGAATCGTAACAGCCCGGTAACTGTTGCGGTGTTGCCGTCGTGGCGCAGCGGCCTACACTGCCGCTTGTCCGCAATGAAACCCGCCCGCATCGTTCTCGCGCCCCTGCTGCTGCCGGCGGTCCCATCGTGCCTTGGAAATCCACTCGTCGCCGAAAGCCAGCGCTACGATCTCAGCTATCAGTTTTACGACGAACAGGACGACCGCATCCGTGTGGAGTCCTGGTATCTGAGGGGCGAACTCGAACTCGATGCGGACACCGGTTTCCGTTTCCAATACCTGAACGACGCCATCTCCGGAGCATCCCCCACCGGCGCGCTGCCCGGGGGAATCCAGCCTTACTATGCCGATGTGGACGACGTCCGTGACGGCATTCTGGGCGCACTCTCACGCCGCTTCGGCGACCACCGCGTGGAGCTTGAGCTCTCGTGCAGCGTCGAGGATGACTACATCTCCAACGGCGTCGCGCTGAGCGACACCATCGAGCTCAACGAAAAGAACACCACGCTTTCGTTTGGTCTCAACTACCTGGATGACACGGTCACCGTGCCGCTTCTCGGTGACCGGTCGAAGGAAAGCTACGACATCTTCGCAGGCGTCAGCCAGATCATCGACCCGAATACGGTGGTCTCGGTGAACCTCACGCTCGGCTGCAACGACGGCTATCTCAATGATCCCTACAAGGTCATCCAGCGGGATGAGATTCAGAGTTTTCCAGATGGAAACGGCGGCACGATCGATATCCCGGTGACCAACATCTATCGGGAGAACCGCCCGGACAGCCGCTTCCGGCAGGTGCTCCAGTTCGAGGGCCGCCACTACATCGAGCCGGCGTCAGGGGCGCTCGACGCCGTGCTGCGCCTCTCCAACGACGACTACGGCATCCTGTCGGGGACGCTCCAGGTCGAGTGGCGTCAGGAACTCGGCGAGAAACTCACCGTCACCCCCTTCTTCCGCTACTATCAACAGAACGAGGCGGACTTCTTCCATCAATCGCTCAACGGCCTGCCCGTCGGCAGCCCGTCTTCCGATCCGGATGGAAGTGGCCCGAACTACTCGGCGGACTACCGCCTTTCATCGTTCAACGCGATCAGCGGCGGACTGAAGCTCCGCTATCAATTCAGCGACGTGCTGTCCGCATCCGCGGCCTATGAGCGCTACGTCATGGACGGCACCGGCGGCGCGTCCGGCCAATCGCAGGACGAGGCCTACGTCACGGCGGACATCCTCACTCTCGGCCTGAGGGCCGAGTTCTAACCGATTTTCATGAGCGCACCCCACACGGATTTCACGCTGCAACCGGACACCCGGGGTGTCCGGCATCTGGGTTTCCGTGCGCTGGGCACGGACTGCTCGGTGAAGTTCCGGCTGGAGGACGATCGCGCCGCCCTCGGCTTCGCCGCCGACGTGCTCGGGTGGATGGGGCGCTTCGAGGCGAAGTTCTCGCGCTTTCGTCCGGACTCGGTGGTGTCCCGGATCAACCGTGAGGCGGGAGGCGACTGGGTTCCGGTGGATGAGGAAACCGGGCACATGCTGCAGCTCGCGGATGATCTGCACCAGCGGACCCACGGAGTGATGGATGCCTCGATGCTTCCCTTGTTGAAGGTCTGGGACTGGAAAGTCGTTCACGAACAGCTTCCCGCGAAGGACGAGGTGCTTGCCGCTCTGGATCTCTGCGGATGGAAACGGGTCGAACGCCGGCCCGGTGCCGTGCGCCTGCCGCAGGCCGGCATGGGTCTGGACTTCGGCGGATTCGGAAAAGAGTATGCCGTCGATTTCATCGGCCGCATGGCCGGATCCGCGGGGATCTCCGATGCCTTGATCGACTTCGGCCGGGACATTCTCGCGCTTGGTGGCAATGGAAGCCACCCGTTCTGGCACATCGGCGTGGAGGATGGCCTCCACCCCGGCTCCTGTTGGGGCGGGCTTGCGGTGAGCGGACAGGCGGTTTGTGCGTCCGGCGACTACAACCGCCACTTCATCCATGATGGCAGGCGCTACGGGCATATCCTCGATCCCCGGACCGGTTGGCCGGTGGCCAACGGCACGCGCGCCGTCACCGCCATCGCCTCCTCATGCCTGGAGGCGGGTGTTTTCAGCACCGCCGTCTGTGTGCTCGGACCGGGCGAGGGCATCCATCTCGCATCGCTGTCCCGCGGAGTCGAAATCTGTGTGCAGACCGATTCCGGTGTCGATGGCACCCGCGGCTTCGGCCGCTTCCTTGTGAAAGCCGCATGAAATCCCCTCAACCCACTCCCTGTTAGATCCACCATGAAAACCCTGCTCTCCCTCATCGCCGTCACACTCTGCACCGCCCTGACCGCCTCCGCGGAGCCCGCCAAGGCCGGGCAGTCCATGCCCAAGCTCGCCTCGCTGCTGCCCGGCGCCTCCGTTCCTGCCACGGCGGGCAAGGTCGTGCTGGTCGACTTCTGGGCCTCCTGGTGCGGCCCCTGCAAGGCCTCTTTCCCGGTGCTCAACAAACTGCACGAAACGTATGCCTCGAAGGGCCTCGTCGTCATCGGCGTGGGCGTGGATGAGGACGCGGCCAAGTATCAGGCCTTTGCCGGCAAGATGGGGGCGAAGTTCCCCCTGGTTCATGATTCCGCACACAAGGCGGCCGCGTTTTTCGGTCCCGCGACCATGCCGACCAGTTATCTCGTCGACCGCAAGGGCGTGATCCGCCACGTCCATTCCGGATTCCGCGGTGCGAAAACCGAGGCGGAATACATCTCGGAAATCGAAGCACTGCTCGCCCAATAATCCCGAATCCCACCGATTGCCGTGAACCTGCCCGTGAAGCTCCTGTTTCCCTTCGCCGCCGCCGCGCTGGCGACTTCGTGCTCGCCCTCCCTGGCGCGGGTGAAACCCTACGAACGCGGCACCCTGGCCAAGCCGGTGATGTCCGAATCCATGGACCCGCTTCTAACAGCTATGACCGAACACGCCTATTTCTCCCGCGAGGCCAGCTTTGGCGGCGGTGGCGTGGGCGGCGGCGGTTGTGGCTGCAATTGATCTCATCCTGAAAACAAAACCCGCAAAGCACCCGAATACTATGAAACCCCATCTCATGATCCCGCCTAGAGCCCGTCGCATCGCTTCGCGGCTCGGTTCGCTGATCCTGCTATTCCAACGCTCGCCCGTCGTTCAGATGTTGTTCCCGGAGGCCAAGCTCGTCGGTGGCGCAGGCCTCGGTGAGCTCGGCAAATGGACCGTCGCCACCGTTGCCGGCCTCGGCGCCTTCGACTCGGTGGCGGGAGCCACCACCATTGCCCAGGTCGCCCCCAGCGCGGGATCGACCACGGTCCCGGCGAAGGTCGGCCAGAACCTCAACTTCATCTTCCAACTCACCGGTTACCCGGACACGCCCGGCAGTTGGAAAGTCTCCGGCCTGCCCGCCGGTCTCGTCCATGCGAATGCGACGAACAACGCCGTGGATTCCGTTTCCGGCAAGCCCACCGTTTCCGGGAACTTCACGGTCAGCATCACCGCCTATCAGAAATCCGGATACTCGGGTGACAAGTTCACGCGCAACTTCACCATGAATGTGCTGCCCGCGGATCCTGTCACGCCGCCCCAGGAGATCGCCGTGCAGCAACCGGCGGGCATCAACCTGACCGATGCCGTCTCCGTGCGCTCGTTCGGAACCACGAAGGTCGGCACCAAGGGCAAGGTGTTCACGTTCACCGTGAGGAACCTGGGGGGCATGCCGTTGACAGGCATCTCGGTTTACAAGGACGGAGCCCACAAGCAGGACTTCATCGTTGCCAAGCCGCCGGTATCGAGCCTGGCCCCGGGTGCCTCCACCACGTTCTCGGTCACCTTCACTCCCAGCGGCACCGGCAGCCGGTCCGGGGGGATTCATGTGAAGAGCAACGATGCGAACGAGAATCCCTTCGACATCCGCGTGGCGGGTGTGGGTTCGCCCTGATCGGAAATCACCGCCGCCCCCTTCAGTCGGTGGAGCGGGGCGGTTTGATCAGGCGGTTGGCAATCCGGAACTCCTTTGGCGTCTGGTTGAAGCGCTGGCGGAAGAGGTTGACGAGCGCGCTCGCCGTGCGGAAGCCGGATTGTTCGGCCACCGATTGCAGCGAAAGATCCGATGAGGAAAGCAAGCGCGTGGCCAGGGCGAAGTGGGCGCGCCAGATCTCATCGTGGATCGTGCGGCCGACCAGCTTGTTGAAGCGGCTTTCCAGCGAGCGGCGCGAGATGCTCGTCGCCGTGACGACGTTGCCCACCTTGATGCTCTGCGCGGCGTGGTCGTGGATGTAGCGGAGCGCGGTGACCACCTGCTTGTCATCAAAGGCATAGACATCCGTGCTCCGGCGTTCCGCCACAAAGGCCGGGGGAATGAACTGGGTGCCCTCGGGCGCGCTGCCCCCTTCGAGAATGTGGTCGAGCCAACGCGCCGCCTCATAGCCGCGGCGCTCCATGTCCATGTCCAGGCTGGAGAGGCTGGGCGAGCAGAGGTCGCACAGCTGGTCGTAGTTTCCGATGCCCATCACGGCGGCCTCCTCCGGCACGCGGATGCCGGTCTGCCAGCAGGCCTCGATGGCCATGGAGGCGAGTCGGTCGGTCGATGCAAGCAAGGCAAAGGGCCGCTCCATCCCGGTCAGCCAGGCTTCCAACTCGGAATCGCCGGCCGATCCGATGGAAAGCGTCTCGACCTTGTGGCCGGCCTCGGCCAGCCGGGTGGCGAAGCCTTTGCCGCGGTCCGCATGGAAGCGGGAAAGGTCCCTCCGCCGCAGGAAGGCGAAGCGAGTGAAGCCACGATCGAGCAGAAACTCGGCGGCCATCGCGCCGGTGGCCACGTCGTCGCCGATCACATTGAGGAAAACCGGATCCGCGTGGCGGCCGCTCACGTTGATCACCGGGATGGTGCGCTGGGCCGCCGCTTCGGCGAAACGCGCTTCCGATGAGGTGCAGATGATGCCGTCGCCCTGCCAGTTGGCCACCAGGTCCGCGAGCTCGCGGCGCTCGCGATCAAAAAACGCAATGCGCCAGTTCGTCTTCTGCCGTGCATAGCGGCTGATGCCATTGAGGATCTTGTCTCCGTATCCGTTGAGCGCTTCCACCATCAGGCCGATATGGCGATAAGTTTTCGACATGCCGGTATTTGGATTGAAGCAGGCCGCTCTGTAAACCCGGAAAACCGGAAATCTGCGCAACGATGAAATTTCGAGGCAGTTTCCCCCGGGGCTCAAGTCAGAGCCGGATGAACGGCGGCGGAGGACCTCAATGGGTCATCGGATTCTCGCCGGAGGCATCTCCCAAATGGGAGAGATTCTCGGGCAGGAAGCGCTTGAAGCGGGTCTTGTCGATCGACTTCATGTAAGCCTCCTCGGGCGAGATCATGCCTTCGCGGAGCTTGGACCAGATCGACTCGTCCATGAACTGCATGCCATCGCCCTTGCCGCCGGTGATGACGTCGTAGAGCTTCTGGGTGGCACCTTCACGGATGATCGCGGAGACCGCCGGGGTGGCGAACATGATTTCGTGCACGGCGGTGCGGCCCGGTTTGTCCACGCGCTTGCAGAGCAGCTGGGCGACCACGCCGCGCAGCGAGGCGGCGAGCATGGTGCGCACCTGCGACTGCTGATCGGACGGGAACACGTCGATGATCCGGTCCACCGTCTTGCGGGCATTGTTGGTGTGCAGGGTGCCGAAAACGAGAAGACCGGTCTCCGCCGCGGTGAGGGCCAGCGAGATGGTCTCGAGGTCGCGCATCTCACCGACGAGAACGATGTCCGAATCCTCCCGCAGAGCGGCGCGCAGGCCGTCGGCGAAGGACGGCGTCTGGATCGGCACCTCGCGCTGGGTGATGATCGAGCGCTTGTTGCGGTGCACGAACTCGATCGGCTCCTCGATGGTGATGATGTGCCGGGCGTAGTTGATGTTGATGTAATCCAGCAGCGCGGCGAGCGTGGTGGACTTTCCGGATCCGGTGGGGCCGGTGACGAGGATGAGGCCCGAGCGCATGCGGCCGAATTCCTTGACGACATCCGGCACGCCAAGGCTTTCAAGCGAGGCGATCTCCGTGGGAATGAGCCGGAAGACCGCGCCGAGGCCGTTCTGCTGTTTCAGGTAGTTGCAGCGGAAGCGGGAATCCTCGTCCATCTCGTAGGCGAAGTCGAGGTCGCCGGTCTGCAAGTAACGCTCGAAGGCTTTGGGATCACAGATCTCGGCGAGGAGGTTTTTGAAACTCTCGCCCTGAAGCACTTCCTGATCGGGAATGGGAGTGACGGAACCGTGAACGCGGATCTTGGGAGGCTGACCTTCGGAAAGGTGGAGGTCGGAGCCTTTGGTGGCGATCAGATAGCGGAAGAATTCGTCGATGCGGGCCATGGGATAGGGAGAATGAAAGGTTGTTGTTGGAGACCCATCCGCCTCAGGACTGGAAGAATGCCTTCATCTGGGCCTTGTCGTCCGCGCGGAAGAGCGCCTCGTCGCGGGTGATGACGCCCTCGACGTAGAGCCGCCGGAGGGATTCGTCCATGGTGATCATGCCGACGTTTTTACCGGTCTGCATGACGCCCGGGAGCATGAAGGTCTTACCCTCACGAATGCAGTTGGCCACGGCCGGGGTGTTGACGAGGAGTTCGAGGGCCATCACCCGGCCGCTTCCGTCGCCCTTGGGCACGAGCTGCTGGGAGAGGATGCCGCGGAGCGATTCGGAGACCATGATGCGGATCTGGTCGCGCTGGTCGGTCGGGAACACGTCGAGCACCCGGTCGAGCGTCCGCGGGGCATTGCCGGTGTGCAGGGTGCCAAGCACCAAGTGCCCGGTTTCCGCAGCGGTGAGGGCGAGCTGGATCGTCTCCAGGTCGCGCATTTCCCCGACCATGATGATGTCCGGATCCTCCCGGAGGGCGCCGCGGAGGGCTTTGGCGAAGGACTCGGTGTGGGCATGCACCTCGCGCTGGTTCACGTGGCAGCCTTTGGATTCGAAGACGTATTCGATCGGGTCCTCAAGCGTGAGGATGTGGTCCTCGCGGTCCCGGTTGATGAAGTCGATGAGCGCGGCCAGGGTGGTGGACTTGCCGGAGCCGACCGATCCGGTGACGAGGATGAGTCCGTTCTGATAGCGGGTGAGGGGAAGGATGTGTTCGAGCGGCAGGCCGATGTCCTCGATCGAGCGGATCTGCGTGTTGATGATCCGGAAGACCATGTCGTATCCGAGGCGCTGCTTGACTACGGAGGCGCGGTAGCGGCCGTTGGGTGCGGAGTAGGCGAAGTCCACATCGCCCTTCAGGTCGAGACGTTCCCACTCGGCGGGGCCAAGGAAAGACTTGGCGAGGCGCTCGGTGTCCTCCGGGGAAAGCGGTTCATGGTCCTCCCAGATCGGCTGCAATTGGCCGAAGCGGCGCCAGGCGGGCGGATAGGCGGTGGAAAGATGGATATCCGAGCAATCGTATTCGCGGCCGAGTTGCAGATATTGGTCAACGTGGTCGAGGACCTGATGGTTGGACATGTGAACTTAGAGGGAATGCGGGTTAGAGGAAGGGTATCGGACCGAGCGAACCGAGGGTGCGGGCGCGGTGCCGGACACCCAGTGTTTCAGTTGGTCGGTGAGCCAGACTCTTGCGAGTGGTTTTGCGGCGGTCAAGGTGAGACCCAGCATGGTGGCGGTAAATCCCCGTTTGCGTTTTTCGGCGGCAGGTTTGCGCCGTAGTAAAAAACTGGCAGCCAAACCGGTGGCCATCGACCCGAAGAGCCATGACGACGGGTGCTGTTTGAGCGAGTTCCGGACCCGGGCGGGCACATCGAGCCGCTCGCGCAGGCGGCAGGCCTCGGCGTCGAGGAGCGAGCGCGACAGGTCGCCGAGCTCAATGAGCCTCAGGATTTCGGGGTTTTCTGGAAGTTTTCGATCCATTCGCGGTCTTTCTGGAATTCGGCGCGGGTGACGGTGAAGGCGGGTGGCGAGGGTTTCCTCGCTTTTCCAAGCAGGATCACGGCGGCGAGGACGTGGAGAAATCCCGCCAGCAGGGCAAAAGCGGGCCATGCCACACCGACGGCGGACGAGATCCAGGCGATGGAGCCGGCGAGGATCAGCGCCCAGGCAAAGAAGGCGCAGGCTGCCACGGCTCCAAGGAAGATCCCCTTGCGGGCCACGTGGGACAGGGCCTCACGGGATTCCCACTGGATGAGGGCGGCGCGCGTCGAGATCAGGGTCGTGACGGCCTCTCGCCAATCGCGGGGAGCGCGGAACTGCGGGTCGGCCGCTTCCTTGGAGGGCGCGGGCTCGCGGCTCGGGGCCGATTCCGGTTCGGGATTCATGGGCGGAAGACGACGATACCCGGCCGCTCGCATGGCCGGCCGGGCTGGCGTCGGGTCTACAGGCTCCGGGTTTCAGCGGCGGACGATCAGGCCGATCAGGAATCCGAGTCCGAGGGCGCTGAGCACGCACTTGGTGGGGTTCTGGCGGATGTAGTCCTCGGCGGTGACGTGGAGTTCCTTGGCCTTCACGCGGGTGTCCTGCCACTGTTCGGTGGCGGACTCCCGGAGGAGCTGGGCCTTTTCCGCAGCGGCGGCTTTGAGGGCGGCGGCGCGTTCGGCGGCGCTGTCCCGGAAATGCTGTGCGGACTCGACGGCGCGGTCCTTGAGGCCACCTGCCTTGTCTTCGGCGGCGTGAACGAACTCGCGTGCCTTTTCACCAGCCGCGGTGCGAAGGTCGTTGGCGGCTTGAGCGATGGAGGGGGTGCTGGAGGGGGCTGCGGTGAAGCCTGCTTCGGGATCCAGGCTGCCGGCGTTGGAAAATGGATTGGACATGGCGGTTCTTTCGTTTCGGACCAGTCATCATGACTCGTCCTCGTGGGGAAACCCTTGCACTTCCGGGAGGCGGGTGCAAGGAGCGACTTGGGAATCACCCGCACGGAGGACATCCGGCGATCCGGGATTGCCGAGCGCCGGAGCGGCCGGCAGATTGCGCGCATGCCCGGGCATTTCCCAGTTCCATGGTTCGACAAGGCGTCAAAGCGCCGGCTTTACCTGGTCGGAGTGTCCGGCGGAGCGGACTCGGTGGCCCTGCTGCATCTGCTCATCGAGAAAGGTTTTCGTCGTCTGGTCGTCTGCCACCTGGACCACCGGCTGAGGGGGCGTCAATCGACGGCGGATGCCGCGTTTGTGCGCAAGCTTGCGGGCGGGCTTGGCCTCACGGTCGAGTCCGGTCGTGCGGATGTCGCCGCGGATTTGCGCAGCGGCGGTGCCTCGCTTGAAACCGCGGCCCGGGCGGCCCGCCATCGGTTTTTCGCGGAGTGTGCGAAGCGCCACCGTTGTCCGCGGGTGCTGCTGGCCCACCACGCGGATGATCAGGCGGAGACCGTGCTGTGGAACCTGCTCCGCGGGTCCCGGGGTGCCCGCGGGATGAGGGTTTCCCAAACGATCACGGTGGAGGGAAAGCGTTTGGAACTTCTGCGGCCTTTGTTGGGCTGCCGGCACGCCGATCTGGTGGCCTGGCTGAGGGAGCGGAGCCTGCCCTGGAGGGAGGATCCCACCAATGCCGAGCCGATCGCCATCCGGAACCGCCTGCGGAATGAGGTGTTCCCTCTTTTGGAGGAAATCAGCGGGCGGGACCCGGTGCCGGCCCTGGTCCGTGCGGCGGGAGACATGCAGGCGATTGATGATCTGGAGCGCGAGCTTGTGGACGCCGCCCGCGTGATGGACCCACAGGGGCGGCTGCATGTCCCGGCCTTGAGGACCCTGCCTTTGCTGCTGCGGAGGACCGCCGTGCGGGATTTCCTCGCGGACCGGGGCGTGGGGTCGCTGGATCGGGCGCTTTTGGACCGCTGCGTGGCGCTGGCGGATGACGGTTCTCCCGCTGTGGTCAACCTTGCCGCAGGACGAAGGCTGCGGCGGACGGCAGGGCGTTTATGGATCGACGGGTAAGGTGGGTTTCCCGCCACCGGGCCAGACCTGCTCGAATCCATTGCGCGGATCCTCCGCGTGGCGGGCGAGACCGTCCGCGGTCAGGGCGAGCCAGGGATTGATCTCTCCTCCGAGCGCCTCGATGGTTTGCACGGTCCATACATTGCAGACGCGGGGGATGAAATAGGGATGGCTGCCTTCCAGTTGGACGCCCTTGCCCCAACTCGACGGGCAGACAACCTTGGGGTGGCCGGATGCTTCCTTCACGCTGCATCCGTTGAGGAAAGCGGCGAGTTGAGGGCCCCGATCGCGCTCGACGAGCTTGCGCCAGATCCTTTGGTCTGGAAGCACCTCGGTCACGTTCCAATCGGAAGGGATCAGCTCCATCACCGAGGGGGTCGGCGTGAAGAGCACACGGAACATCTTCCACTTCGTGTCGATGCCCTGCTCGGAGTAGGCGTCCCGGTTTCCCCAGCTCATCGTGACGTAGCGCGCCTTGCCGAAGCCCTCGGGCGGGATGAAGCCGGAGTCCAGCAACCAGTCGTAGGGAAACACCATGCCGGTGTGATACTTGTCCGCGATGAGCCAGACCAGCACGTGAGGATCCGCCGGCGCGGTGGCGCTGCGGGTCGCGGCTGGTTTGGAAACGGGGACGGCCCGCGAGGAGCTGTCCACGGGGATCCGGATGCCGCACGAGGAAAGGGCAAGCACCGCCAGGGTGCCCGCCGCGAGAATCAGGGTCCTCGTTCCCTGGATCGCCATCAGGCCGGCAGGAACGAGCAGATGTATTCGCAAATCCCGTCGGCCACCTGGATCGAGAAGCCGCTGTTGCCGGGGACATCGAAATGCGAACCCGCCTCGATGTTCAGGGTTTCCGTGGTGCCATCGAGCACGACCGAGCAGGAGCCAGCGATGATTTCCATGCGCTCCGGCGCGGCGGTGCCGAAATGATAGTCGCCCGGATAGATCAGGCCGAGGGTTTTCTTGGAGCCATCCGCGAAGTGGACGGAGTGGGAGACGACCTTGCCATCGAAGTAGACGTTGGCTTTGGCATCGACGGTGACGTTGGAGAATGAGGACATGGTATTGTTAGAGATGGAGTGGGGTTATTCGGTGGGCATGCCGGCGTCTTTCCAGGCGTCCCAGCCGCCGGAAAAGATGCTGGCGGGGTAGCCGAAGCCGGAGATGTGAGTGGCCACGGCGCGAGCGTCCGGGCAGGTGATGCTGGTGCAGTAAACGACGATGGTCTTACCGGCGGCGAGGGCGGCCTTGATTTCGGGTTCGCGCTGGTGGATGGCCTCGTCGCAGTTGGCCTTGGGCAGGCTGATCGCGCCGGGAATGTGGCCGATGCCGTGGAAGAAGGCGGGGCGCGCGTCGTAAACGAGCGCCTTGCCTTCCTGCTGCAGGGCGAAGAATTGGTCGAGCGAGATCGAGGTGAGCTCGCCACGGCCGTTCATGCGCGGCGGCTTTTTGTAGGCTGGCTTGGTTGGCGCAGCGGGCTTGGCCGCTGTGACCGGGGCCTCCGGCGCGGCGGTATCGGCGCAGGAGGCCAGCAGCAAGGCTGTGGAAGCCGTCAGGGAGATGGAGCGGAGTCCGCGCATCACTTGACGATCTGGATCAGCTCGACGTCGAAGACCAGCGTGCCGGCCGGGGCGCCAGGAGGCGGATTCTCGCCATAAGCGAGCTTGCCGGGGATCCAGAGGCGGCGTTTTTCGCCCTCGACCATCAGCTGGACGCCTTCGGTCCATCCGGGAATCACCTGGTTGAGCGGGAACACGATGGCTTCATCGCGCATGACTGAGCTGTCGAAGAGTTTGCCATCGGTGGTCCAGCCGGAGTAGTGGACCTTAACTTGATCGGTTGCCTTGGGGTGGGTGGTGCCGCTTCCCTTGACGAGCACGCGGGAGGCGATCCCGGATGCGGTTTTCTCGGCGGTTTCAGGAGCCTTGGCCACATCTTCCGGCACGGGTGGCGGGGTGGGGGCGGCTTTGATGGAAAGCAGCTCGACGTCGAAGACCAGCATGCCACCCGGGCGTCCGCCGCCGGGGTTTTCTCCGTAGGCGAGGGCGGCGGGGATCCAGAACCGGCGTTTCTCGCCTTCGGTCATGAGCTGGAGGCCTTCGGTCCAGCCCTTGATCACTCCGTTGAGCGGGAAGGAGGCCGGACGTCCGCGCTTCACGGAGGAGTCGAAGAGTTTGCCATCGGTCGTCCAGCCCGAGTAGTGGACGGTCACGGTATCGGCTGCGCCGGGTTTCTTGTCGCCCTTTCCGGGCTGGAGCACCTTCGAGGCGAGGCCGGAGGCGGTTTTCGAGGCATCGGCGGGAGGAGCTTGGACGTCGGTCGGTGTTTCGGGCATGGCGGCGGGAGCAGGTTCGTTCTGGGCGTGGAGACTGAGGGCGAGCACCAACCCGGCGGCATGCGGGGCAAGAGAGCGCAGGGATTTCGGCAAAAGCATCATGGGCGGGAGGCTCGACCGAAGGGCGGCGGTCTGTCAATCCCGGGAATCGCCTCAACGGCCGTATCGCCTCCGCTCGCGAACCTCGAGCACGGTCGGTTCGTTGCAGTAGGGGCAGCGGAACGAGTTGGTGAGGATCACCGCGAGGGCCACCCGCAGGCGGTGGCTGCCGAGGAAGGTTTTCGCGCTGCGGTGCTTCACGCAATTCTTTGTGGCGAGCACCGGAGTCATGCAAAGCGGGCACTGGGTGCGCTGACCCACGAGCCAGTGGAGGATCACGACAAGGACGGTGAGCAGTATCAGATAGAGGCTGATGACCGTGAGTCCGTCGTCATGAATGGCGATGGAATAAACAAGGGCGGCGGCGGCAAGCGGAGTGAGAACGCATTTCGAGCAAGTGAGCAGCGCGGCGAGGCGCAGCCTGTAGATGGCGGTTTTGGATGGAAGACGGTGCATGTCTCGACGAACCAGCGGAGTGAAGCCGGGGAGGGCTGGCGGATGGAGGATATGGGTTGCTGGAGTGATGCTTCCCCAACAAGTCCGAATTAGCAAGCAAGGTGCCAACAAAACGAACAACTTCCCACATCGGGAGTTTCGCGATAGATATCATTGCCTAGAACAGGGACCCTTGGTCCTCGCCGGCACCTGTGGCACGGCTGGGACCTGCAAGCAGGGCGTCGATCCTTGTCAACAAGTCGATCGACGGGACTTCATTGCCCTCCAGCAGCGTGCGCAGCCTTGTGGACCATTCGTCCGCTGTGCCGCCCTCTTCCTTGGAGAGGATGAACGCGATTTGCGAAAGCCGGCCGCTCACCGCGAACTGGCGGCTGGTGCGCCGCAGCCATGCTTCGAAGTACGGGCGGTCTGGCTTGAGCGAAATCACGGTCGGAGCGTCGTTGCGATCCGGCCGCGGGTCAAGGCAGTGTTCCGCGCCTGAGGAAATCAGGGTTTTTTCGACCTGTTCTGTCTTCCACGCCTGGGGCTGGGGTAGGTGACGGGCTGGCGCGCCGGTGCGGCGCCCTTGTCCTTGAGCGCGGCGATCTGGTCGCGCAGATGGGCGGCGCGTTCGAACTCCAGCCGTGACGAGGCCTCGCGCATCTCCTCCTCCAGTTCGGCGATGACGCGGAGTTTGTCGTAGGTTTCCACATTGTCGGAGACCAGCGAGGTGTTGAGGGACTCGGCTTGTTCGCGATCCTTCTCCAGGGTTTGCAGGCTTTGCTGGAGTGCGCGTTTGACGCCCTGCGGCGTGATTCCGTGTGCTTCGTTGTGGGCCTTCTGGCGCGTGCGGCGGTAGTCGGAAATCTCAAGCAGCGAGCGGATGGAATCCGTCTCCACATCGCAAAACAAAACGCACTCGCCGGAGATATGCCGGGCGGCGCGGCCTGCGGTCTGGATCAGCGAGGTTTCATTGCGGAGAAAGCCCTCCTTGTCCGCATCGAGGATGCAAACGAGCGAGACTTCCGGCAGGTCGAGACCTTCGCGTAGCAGGTTGATGCCCACCAGGATGTCCACGGTGGCGGCGCGCAACTGGCGCAGGATCTCGACGCGTTCGACCGCATCGATGTCCGCGTGGATGTAGCGCACCTTGAGCCCCACGCCCTTGAGATACTCGCTGAGGTCCTCCGCGGTGCGTTTGGTGAGGGTGGTGACGAGCACCCGTTCCTTGCGTTCGACGCGTTGGCGGCAGAGTTCGATGGTTTCGTCGATCTGGCTCTTGAGCGGGCGCAGGGTGATCACCGGATCGAGCAGTCCGGTGGGGCGGATGATCTGTTCGACGACCAGCGGGGTGCCGCGTTTCGAGGGATCGAAGGCCTCCACCGGTTCGGCGTTGCCACTGGCCTTCACCTTGACCTTGCGAAGGTCCGTGACGCCTTCGCCCTCACGGGATTTCACGGGGATGTAGTCCTTGTTTTCCGGCCTGGAATTGATGAGTTCGAAGGTGCCCGGGGTGGCGGAGACATAGAGCCGCTGGCCGGTCATCTCCATGAATTCGTCGAAGCGCAGCGGACGGTTGTCGAGCGCGCTGGGAAGGCGGAAGCCATGCTCCACAAGCACGGTCTTGCGGCTTTTGTCGCCTTCATACATGCCACCGACCTGGGGGATGGTGGCGTGGCTTTCATCGATCATCAGGAGGAAGTCCTTCGGAAAGAAGTCGAGCAGCGTGTGAGGCCGCGCCCCGGGCTCGCGGCCGGTGAGGTGGCGCGAGTAGTTCTCGATGCCCTGGCAGAAGCCCATCTCCGCCATCATTTCCAGATCGTATTCGGTGCGCATGCGGAGGCGCTGGGCTTCGATCAGCTTTCCCTCCTTCTCGAAGCGGGCGACGCGCTCGTCGAGTTCCGCGCGGATGGCGATGGCCGCGCGTTTCATCTTGTCGCCCGGGGTGACGAATTGCTTCGCGGGGAAAAACGTGTGGTTTTCCAGCCGCTCGATGACGGCTCCCGTGAGCGTGTGGATGCTGCTGATGCGCTCCACCTCGTCATCGAAGAACTCGATGCGGATGGCCGTCTCGTCGAGGTAGGCCGGATGGACCTCCACGACATCTCCGCGGACGCGGAACTTGCCGCGGCCGAAGGCGATGTCGTTGCGCTCGAAGAGCATGCCGACAAGTTGATTGAGAAAATCGCCGCGGGTGAGCTTCTGGCCGGTCCACACCGGCACCATCATGTTCTGATAGTCCTCGGGCGAGCCGAGGCCGTAGATGCAGGAGACGGAGGCCACGACGATGGTGTCCCGGCGGGTGAGCAGGGATCCCATGGTGCCGAGGCGCAGGCGCTCGATCTCGTCATTGATGGACGAGTCCTTCTCGATGTAGGTGTCGCTCCTCGGGATGTAGGCCTCCGGTTGGTAGTAATCGAAGTAGGAGACGAAGTATTCGACTGCGTTGTGGGGGAAGAAGTTCTTGAACTCGGAGTAGAGCTGGGCGGCGAGTGTTTTGTTGTGGCTCATGATCAGCGTGGGCCGGCGGTGCCTTGCGATCAGGTTGGCCATGGTGAAGGTCTTGCCGGAGCCGGTGACGCCGAGCAGCGTTTGGTGGCGGTTTCCCGCGCCGAGCGATTTCGAGAGTTTCTCGATCGCCTGGGCCTGGTCGCCCTGCGGGCGGTAGTCGCTCACCAATTGGAATTCCATGTGCGCCGAGTCATAGACCGGGGGCGGGGTGTCCGCAAGCGGGAGCCGGGTGTGCGGGTCCGGGCTTGTCGTGCGGGGGGCGGATCGATTGGAATCCGGCCATGGCATTCACCCTGCATCCCCGCCTTGCCGCGGGTGGTTTCGATTTCGGGCGGATTGGCGCGTGCCGCCTTCTGCTCAAGGACAACGCGTTGTTTCCTTGGTTTCTGCTCGTCCCGGAAGTGGAGGAGGGGATCGAGGACCTGCACCAACTGGAGCCCGGAGTCTATCTGGAAGTGATGGAGGCGGTGAGGCGGGTGTCCGCGTTCGTCTCCGGGCACTTCGCACCGGAGAAGCTCAACGTGGGTTGCATCGGCAACATGGTGCGGCAGATGCACATTCACATCGTAGGCCGGTCACCTGGGGACGCGGCCTGGCCTGGGACAGTATGGGCGCATGAGGGCAAGCAGCCCTGGCTGCCGGAAAGGGTCGAGGACATCCGCCGCGCTGCGGTGGCGGAGCTCGGACTGGAATGATTGGGGGAGAAGGCCCGCCCCGGAGGTCCGGAGCGGGCTTGGCGGTTGAATCACTTGGAGCTCCTCAAGCGGCCGAACATGCGGGTGTTGGCACCCTTGGGCACGGTGATCTGCACGTCTTCGGTAACGGCATCCACCGGAGTGAGGACGACGGATCCCGAGGAGGTGTCAGGGATCTCAATTTCCGTCCAAACGGAGCCGAGATCGGTGCCGTGCTGGAAGAACTGGAAGGTGTCGTCCTTGGAATCGAGACGGCGGCGGAAGGAGAACACGAAGTCGGTCCCGGAGGCGTTGAGCACCGGGAGGATGCCCGCGTCCGGAGTGCCGGGATTGCCGTTGAGGGTGTATTCGAGCAGGTTTTCGATGCCGTCGTTATCCGGGTCACCCGTGGCGCTGGTGTCGCCAAGGCCGGGGAATCCGCCGATCCACGAGCTGAAGCCGCCTTTGACGAGGAGGATCGAGGTGGGCGTGTATTGGACGGCGTATCCGGAAGGCAACCCGCTGACGCTGGCGAAGGTGCCGGTCACGACGCTGGCGGTGGCGATGGTGTAAGACGTCTCGGCCGGGGTTCCGGCGAAGCTCACGCTGAGGGTGGCGCCAGCGACCTTGAGATCTCCGCCGACGTCGAGGAGGTCGCATTTCGGGGTGGAGGCGTCATCGAGGCCGATGGCGAGGGTGCCGCCGCCGGTGAGGTCCGCGCTGGTGACCAGGAGGGATCCGATGGCGATTCCCGGTGAGATCGTGCCGCCGCTGGTGACAGTGACATCGCCGCCGACCGTGCCGCTGCCGCCGAGCACGCCGCCGCTGACCGTGACGTTGCCGGATGCCGAGGACTGGTTGCCCTGGATCAAGAGGGTTCCGGCCTCGACCACGGTGGGACCTGAGTAGCTGTTGGCACCGGAAAGGGTGAGTGTTTCAGGGCCCTTTTTGGTGAGGCCGAGGGTGCCGCTGAGCAGACCGGTGAAGGTCGACGGAGTGGCGGCCGGGGTGTTCACGGTCAGCACCGGCGAGTCGGCAAGGGAGCGGATCTCGTTGGTGGTTCCGCTCGCGACGGACATGCCGGCGATTTCCTGGTTCTGGCCGCCGAGGTCGAGAATGCCTGAAACGGCGGTGCCGCCGAAGGACAGCTTGGTGGCCACGGGCAGGCGGTCGGCTCCACCGGCGAGCTGCACCGAGCCACCGGGTCCGCAGATGATCTTGGTGTCGCCCAGATAGGTGTTGGCGCCGGAGATCACGAGCGTTCCGGTGTTGGGACGAAGAGTGATTCCATTGGCAACGCTGCCGCCGCTGATGACTCCGGAAACGGTGAAGGTGCCGGTATTGACGCCGATGCGGGTGTCCGCAGTGGCCGCCGCGACGACGCCCCCTTGCCATTCGGTGGTGCCGGACATGCCTTGCAGGGCTCCGAAGAAGTTCGCTCCGTTGCCTGCGACCGCGACGGATTGCCCGGCTCCGGCGACCACTGTGTCGGCGATAGCGAGACGCCCTGCATTCACCGTGATCGAACTTGTGGCGGCGAGTGCGGAGACGTTGCCGACACGGAGCTCGCCCGCGTTGACCGTGGTTGTTCCGGTGAAGGTGTTGGCTGCGTTCAGGACCTGCACGCCGGTGCCGGCCTTGACGAGGTTTCCATCGCCGCTGATCACCCCGGAGATCAAGGCGTTGGCGGCTCCGCCGAGGGTGGTGTTGGTGGTGGCGGCAAGGCTGATCGGGCCAGTAAAGCTGGGGGTGCCACCGGTGCCGCTGCTGTCTGCGGAAGTGAGCAGGCCGCCATTGGAAAGGATGCCTGCGGAGACGACCAGCGGGGTGGCGGAGTTGAAGCTTCCGATTTGAAGTTCGCCGCCGGCGTTCACCGTGAAGGTGCCGGGGCCGGTGTAGGTTCCACCTGTGTGGAAGGCAAAGACACCTCCGTCAATGCGGACGTCCCCGTTCATGGTGAAGGGGCGTGCGACGATGGCGACGGTGTTGGTGTCTTCCTTGATCAGGGTGACTCCGCTGTCGATGGTGAGGCTGGAGGATGCTGAACGGAAATCCCAGCGTTTCAGACCACCGATGCGGCTTTCCGAGGTGACGACCACGGCACCGCCTGCGGCGTTGATCTGGTCGGTGGCACCATTGTTGGAGAGCTTGCCACCAGCGAGAGTGATGGGCTCGGCGGCCATGGCGATGCTGTTGAAGTCGAAGATCGCTCCGGAGTTCACGGTAGTGCCGTTGGCGATCGAGCCCATGGCGGAGGCGTTGCCGATGCGGAGTGTGCCGGCGTTGACCGTGCTGGATCCGGAGAAGGTGTTCGCCGCGCCGAGGGTGAGGGTGCCGGCTCCTTGTTTGGCGAGGCCGTTGGATCCAGCGACGATGGCGGTGATGCTTGCGGATTTGGTGGAATCGAGGCCGGCCACGGTCACCGTGGGTGAGGAGCCAGCGAGGGTGAGGGTGTTGGCGGCGGTTCCGTTGTTGGCGAGCGTCCAACCGGCGGGAGTGGCGGGGTTGGTGTCGCTGAAGGCAAGCGAGCCGACGGTGCGAGGAGAGGTCAGGTTGACGGTAGCGTCGGCCGTGGGGTCGACCGTCGTGAAGTCGGTGGCGATGCCGGCACCATTCGGAACGAGGGAATCCGCCCAGTTCGGAGCGGTGTCCCAGGTTCCACCGGCCGGGTTGGTCCAGATGGCGGAATTGTAGATGTTCGCGGAGAGCCCGGTGGGTTGAATGATGGTGTAGTTGGGGGCTTTCACTCCGCCGAGCGTGCAGGAGCCTGTGATGCTGATGCCCGTGCCCTGTGTGGCCGAGGCGAAGATGCCCGCTTGCGAAAGGGTGACGAGCGATTCATCGCCACTGACGATGCCGACAAGGGTGCCCCCTGTCAGAGTGGCGGCGGTGGTGCCATCGGCGTATTTCGAATTCGCAACCGCACCGGTGACGGTGAGGGCCTTCTGGCTGATCTCCTGGGCCGGGGCGAGGTCCGATGAGGACGCCGACTGATAGGTGCTGTCGCCAAGGTAGAGCGCGACGATTTGTCCGTGCGTTCCTGCCGGGAGGGCGTTGGGGGCGGTGGAAATGGTCACATTTCCAGCGGTGAGGGTGCCGATGCCGATGACCGGGCCCGAGATGCCACCGTTGCGGATTTCGACAAGACCGGTGGCGGCGGCAGGAGAGACGCTGACGTCGAACTGCAGGGTATCTCCGTAGATGGTGGAGGCTGCTGTGCCCGCGTTGCGGACGAGCGAAACGGTGGTGGGGGTGCCATCCTGGACGACGAGTTCGAGGTTCGATCCGTTCACCTGAATGAATGCGGCTTTGCCGGCGGCGACGCCGTTTCCGCCGATGGTTCCGCTGAGGATGGGACTACCGGAGATGGTTCCGCTGGTCTGGGTGGCAAGGACGTAGGTGCCATTGCTCAGCGGGCTTGCGCCTTGGTTCACGACGGTGATGGGGCCGTTCAGCGTGAGGCTGCCGGAGGAAACGAGGAGGGCCGGGGAGGCTGAATCGCCGGAAAACGAGGTGGGGGTGAAGTTGAGGGTCACCGGACGGGAACCGAGATCGACCGTGCCGGATCCCTTGATTTCCGCGGCGTTCGTGCCCGGGGTGGTGCCGGTGCCGTTGACGGTGAGGGAAGCCGATGAACCGAGGGTGTATGAGGGCAGAGCCGAGACGTCAAAGGAGGCTCCGGCGGCGATGCTGATGGAGGAAGAGGCAGCGAGTGAGCCCGATGCTCCGAGGGCGAGCGTGCCGCCGTTGATGGTGGTGTTGCCGTCATAGGTGTTGGCGGCGTTGAGGGTGAGTTTGGCGGAGCCGGTCTTGGTGAGGGAGCCACCGCTGCCACTGATGACTGCGGAGAAGGTGGTGTTCACCGCCTTGGAGCCGACGGAGAGGGAGTTGGAGCCAATCGCGAGCGGATCTGCCCCTTCCAGCGCGCCAATCAGGTAGGTGTTGTTTCCTGCGACGGTGAAGGTGACCGACTGGGTGCCGGTGGAGGCTCCGGTGTTGAGGGTGGCGTTCTGCAGCGCCGCGGTGTGGCCCAGGGCGAGCGTGCCGCGATTCGCCACGGTGGTGGCGGTGCCGCTGAAGGTGTTGGCGGCGCTGAGTGTGCTGATGCCTGTGCCATTGCCTCCCCCGGTGAGGTTGAGGGTGTCTGTCTTGATACTGCCAGTGCCGGAAATGACGCTGCCGAGAGCAATGCCGGCGGATGTGGAATCCGAATCCAGGGTGAGCGTGCGGGTGCCCAGTTCGATGGTGGCGGTCGAGCTGAGCGTCAGCGACACGCCTGTTGCCGCGCGGGTGGTGAGGCCGGAGTTGGCGCTGAGTGTGATGGGGCCGTTCCAAGTGCTGGTGCTGAAGCGGGCGCGGATCGAACCACCGGCGAGTTCGGTGGGCACCGCGTTGTAGGAGATGGGGACGTTGTTGTTTGGCGCGCCGTTGTGGCCGAGGTTGAGCACGCCGCTGGTGAGCTTGAGGGCGGAACTGGTGCCGCCGAAGGCCCCCGGGTGATTGACGATGAGGTGGTTTGCCGCGGCCGGGTAGGCGAGCTCGAAGGAGGTGAGGCCCGCGTTGCCGGCACTCAGAATGACGGGAGCCGCGCCGGAAAGGTTTCCGGTGTTTCCGGTGGCTTGCATGCGGACGGCACCCGAGAGCGCTGCGGTGAAGATGGCGGTGCCGGTGTTGTAGGCGTCGATGATTCCAGGCGCGGGTGATCCGACCATCTGGATCGTGCCAGTGCCGCTGAATGAATAGTTGTTAGAGCGGATGTCGATGCGGTTCGCGCTGACGGTGCCGGTGACGGTGACGGCTGCCGCAGTGCCGCGGAAATCCGCGATGTCCTGTCCGCCGGCCGCGTTCCAGACTTGATAGGCGGTCCCGGTCCACCAGTTGGCGGTGGTGCCGGCATCCCAGGTGCCGACGCCGCCGACGTTGGCGGTGGGCGGATTCCCGGTGGCGCCTGCGCCGTTGCCATCCCAATACAGCGTGGCGGACGTCGAGTGGGAGGCGAGCATCAGGGTGATCGCGGAGCAGAGGCCGGCGATGGCGGAGGGGCTGGTTTTTCTGGATTTCATGGGATTGGGATTTTCGGGGAATGAATGCGAATGCACGCGCCACTGGCTTGGTGGCGGATGGAGGGTCCGTTTGGGATGTCTGACGGGCGGATTCGCCCGTTCAGTTCTTGGTGCGCCTGCGGCGGAGGGCTGCGAGTGACCCGAGCGCGGCGAGGGCCAGGCTTCCGGGTTCGGGAATCACGGTGACGATGCCGGTGGTGGCGTCGAACACGGCGGATTGTCCCGCGCCGAGTCCGGAGTAGGTGACGTTGCTGAAGGAACCGGAGTAGGTCGAGAAATCGAAGATCGTTGCAGAGGTGTTGTCGGCGTAGGTTTCGCCCGAGTCGAAGATCAGGTTGAGGGTGCCGCCGAAGGTGACTCCGCCGCCCAGAAGGTTCTGGGCGAGGTCGAAGGAACCTGCGGTGAATGAGGCGAGGGTGAACTCGAAATTGGAGACCGAGGAAGCGCCAAGCGACAGGTTGTCGTTGAAGGTCATGGTCCCCGGCGAGTTGCCGATACTGAGAGTGCCGTTGACAGTGAGGTTGCCTTCGACGGTGCCGATTCCGGTGAGCGTCTGGATGGCGGCGATGGTGTTTCCGGATCCGGCGGAGACATCAAGGGTGGCTCCGGAACCGATGGTGATGGTGCTGCTGTTGGCGATGCTTCCACCGGCGCCGAGGATGAGGGTGCCGTTGTTGATCGTGGTCGCCCCGCTGTAGGTGTTGGCTCCAGTCAGTGTGAGGTTGGCGGAGCCGGCCTTGGTGAGGGACATCGCGCCGGTGAGGGTGCCGGAGAATGCGGACGAGTTCGCGGAGTTCACGGTGAGGGTGGCCGCGGTGGCGGACCGGATCTCGTTGGCAGTTCCGCTGGCCACGGACAGTCCCGCGACGGTTTGGGAGTTTCCATTCAAGTTCACAACGCCGGAAACGCCGCTGGCGCCAAAGATCAGCCTGGTGCCGGTGGGAAGGCGGTCTGCGCCGCCCGAGATCCTCACTTCGCCCGTTCCGGTGATGACGGTGGTGTCTCCGAGATAAGTGTTCGATCCGGACAGATTCACGGTTGCCGCGTTGTTGGTCCGGAGCACGAGTCCGTTTCCTACGGTGCTCCCGCTGATGACGCCTGAGACGGTCAATTGTCCGGCGTTGGCTCCGATGCGGGTTCCTCCGGTTGCACCGACCACCACGTTGCCAACCCACTCGTTGGTGCCGGAGTTGCTTTGAAGGGCGCCGAAGAAATTGCTGCCGTTGCCGTTGATGGTGACGGTTTTGCCGCTTCCCGCGGTGATTCCGCCATCCAATGAAAGTCGTCCGGCAGTGACGGTGATCCCGGTGGTGTTGCCCAGGGCTGCGGGGTTGGTGATTCGGAGTTCCCCGGCATTGATGGCGACGCCGCCGCTGAAGTCGTTGCCGGATCCTGAGAGAATGACAACGCCCGCGCCGTTCTTGGTCAGGCCTTTCGGGCCCGATGTGCCGTCCACGATGTTTCCGGACAAGGTGAGTGAAGCCGCCGGTGTGGCACCTGTGGCATCGAGAATGAGATTGTCATCCAAGGTCACTTTTCCCGAGAGCGTGGCGACAATGTCCGCGCTGGTGCCGAGGGTGATGGTTTTGGTGCCCGAGTTGCCCGCGCGAACGTTGATTTCATTGGCGACCGTGATCGCGTCGATGACGCTGAGCGTTGTATTGTTCGAACCTGCCGTAACTGCTCCCAGATTGAACCTGGAAGCCGCGTTCGCAGAGAAGCTACCGCCGATGGCGATCCTTCCGCTGTTGATGCTGTAATTGCCGAGGAAGGCCGAATTGTTGCCGGAAAGGGAGAGGCTCGAGGTCGAACTGTTTTCGATCACCTCCGTGACATTCGCTCCGATCGCGCTGCTGATGGTGGTGGTTCCGGTGCCAGCTCCGGTGTTGGTGATTTTCCCGGCATTGTTGATGGAGGCGGTCGTGAGACTGACGGTTCCGGTGGTGGCGTTGCTGATGATGGTCAGGTCGTTGTTGCCGGTGACTCCGCCACTGAAGGTGGTGGAGATGGCCGTCCCGGTGTTTCCAAGCGAAAGGCTGCCGCTGGTTGCGTTTGTGGCCAGGACGATCGGGTTGGCGAAGTTCAGGCCGGTTGTGGCAACGAGCAAGGATGCCGAGTTTGTGCCGCTGGTATCTCCGAGCGTGACGGTTCCAAGTCCGTTCGCAACGCCGGCGCTGGATCCACCAAGGGCTGTGTTCACGGTGGAGGCGATGATCGCGCCACTTCTGATAGAAAGGCCGCCGGTGAAGGTGTTGGCTCCGGAGAGTGTTTGATTTCCCGATCCGATCTTGACGATGGAGAGCGAGCCGGTGGTGTTCTTGATCAGGCCGCTGAAGGTGTTACCGGTACTGTCGTTGTCACCAAGGGTGAGGGTGTTTGCGGTTCCTGCGGACACGTTGTCCACCGTGCCACCGCCGGAAAGGCCGTTGATGGTTTCGTCGAAGCCCGCGAGATCGAGGAATCCCGATGTCAGGATCACGTTGCCCCTGCCTGCCCCGTTAGGGATTTGGTTCGAGGCGCCGAGAGCGAGGGTGGTTTGGGCGCTGTTGATGGTGGTGTTGCCCGAGTAATCGTTGGGGCTGCCCGTCGCGTTGTTCAGGGTGGTGGTCCATGCTGCGGAGTTTGCGGATTGGAAGAACCTGAATCCGCTGGCACCGGTGAGTTTTCCGCTGAGAAGCAAGGTGCTGCCGGAGGCGGTCGGATCGGCTCCGAAATGGGCATCGGCGAGGTTGGCGGTGATGTTTCCGGCAATGGACAAACCGGTGAGTGCCGTGCTGTTCGAACCGATCCGGAAGCTTCCCGAGCGGTTGCCATTCCCGGCGTTGCCGTTGACAATGATGTGGTTCAGGACGGTGCGGTTTGATGTGGAGAACCAGACCTGGCTATTGCCATTGATGGTGATGGAGCCCGTTCCGAACTGGCTGCTGGTGATGGCTCCCGCCGTGCCGACCGGTCCTGCGAGCACTCCAGCCCGCATGGATCCATTCAATACGAGTCCGCCGGAGAACGTGTTGTTGACGTTGGAGGTCACCTGCCAAGAGCCGACGCCACCGGAAGTGAGGCTGATTTGAAGTTTGCGTGTGCCGTTGTCGGTGAAAAGGGCGCTTGCACCTGTGTCAGATCCGAGGGCGGAGATCGAGAGGGTGTCCGTGCCTGATCCCGAGCCGGTCGTGGTGATGGTGTTCGTGCCTGCGCTGGTGAGGTTGGTGAAGGAGGCATTGTTGCCTGCCAGATCCAGCGTTGCGGTGCCGCTCAGTGCCAGAGCCCCCACATTGGAGAAAGCCGAGCTGCTTCCTGCTTTCAGTGTGCCCGCGCTGACCGTGGTGGATCCGGTGTAGGTGTTCGCCCCGGCCAGGGTCACGGTTCCCGTGCCGGACATGGAAAAGCCGGCGGATCCGTTCGCGAGCAGATTGGCGGAGATGATCGCATTTCCCGTGTTGTTGCCGGCCGTGTAGGATGTGCCAGTGAGGCTGCCATTGGCGATGGTGTCTCCGCTGGCGGCGGCGCTTGTGATCGAGACTGCGCCGACCGACCTGCTGAGCCCGCCGAGATCCAGGGATCCTCCGCCGAGGGAGAGTGCCGCACCATTGCCCAACGTGCCGGAACCGCTGAGCACGATTGATCCTCCGTTGATGGCGGTCGTTCCGGTATAGGTGTTGGCTCCGGACAGGGTCAGGGTGCCGGCACCTGACTTGGTCAAACCGATCGCACCATTGGCGAGAAGATTAGCAGAAACGACGGCGTTGCCGGTGCTGTTGCTCGCGGTGTAGGAGGTGCCGGTGAGCGAACCGTTGCGGATGGTGTCGCCACTGGCTGCGGCTGCGGTGATGGAAACCGCGCCGGAGGTCCGGCTGAGGCCTCCAAGATCCAACGAACCACCCCCGAGGTTCAGCGCCGAACTTGTGCCCAGGGTCCCGGAGCCGCTCAGAATGACCTGTCCGCCATTGAGCGAGGTTGGGCCTGTGTAGGTGTTGGGGTTGCTGATGGTGAGCGTGCCGGTGTTCGTCTTGGTCAAGCTGCCCGACGAAATGCCGAAGCCGCCGGAACTCCCGAGGGTATAGGAAACTCCGGTTGAGTTGTTGAACACCGTGGTGTTGGGAGCCACATTCCCACTGTCGATATCGATGCTGGTGGAGCCGGTCGCATTGTCATCGAAAAGGACGTCATCCGTGGCGAGATAGGTGGTATTGGTTCCGGCGCTGACCAGCTTCCAGTTGTTGGTCGATGCGGTGTTCCACTTGGCGTCGCCATCACCCGTCCAACGGGGATTGTCGCCATTGATCGTGATTTGGATCGCGGAACCGGTGTTGCTCCAGGTGGGGGTCTGGCGTGCGGAGAGGTTGTTGACCACCCGGTTGAAGTTGTCGCCGCTTCCGGAAATTGAACCGCCACCGAAGGTGATCAGGTTGTAGGTGATTCCGTTCGTCCATCCGCCGCTGTTGTTGGCGGTGATGGTGGCCGGCGTTGCCGCAGTCGTCAGGCCGGTGAGCACGTTGAGAGGTGCGGTGGTGCTGTTGCTGAAGAGACTGAGGTTTGCCGCGCCGGAAAGCGTCAGGTTGCCGATGGTGAGGGCCGCACCGGCCGTGCCGTTGTTGTTGGAAATGATGCCGCCGGTGCCGGCACCGACGTTCACGGTGTTGACCGTTCCGGTGCCGGTAAGGGTTCCGTTCGTCAGGGTGACGACCGGGGAAATCGCCGTGCTGCCCGTGTGGAGCAGTTTGGCGGTGGCCCCGTTCACGGTGATTCCGCTGGAGCTGTTGATGGCTCCGGAGCCTGTCAGGGAGAGGGTGCCTCCCGTGACTTGAGTCGCGCCTGAATAGCTGGTGGCGGCGGTGAGAACCTGGGTGCTGCTGGAACCGGCTTTAACGAATCCTCCGGTGCCGCCGATATCGGCTCCGAACGAACTGGTGCCCGCCTTGTTGCCAACGCTCACTGTGTTGGCTCCGAGGGCGAGTGTGTCGGAGCCGGAAAGCGCGCCGATGTTGTAGGTGTTCGTGCCTGCGACAACAAAGGTAACCGCTTGCGACCCGGAGGCACCGGTGTCGAGGGTGGCGTTCTGAAGCGCATCGACGTGGTTGAGGGCGAGTGTGCCCTTCGACTGGGTGGTGGTGGCGGTGCCGCTGAAGGTGTTTGCGGCACCGAGGGTCACTGTGCCCAAGCCATCGGCGCTGCCGTTGGTCGAGCCGTTGATGGCAAGGTTGCCTGTGCCGGAGATGGTGTTGTTCAGCGTGACGCCGCCGGTTGACGACTGAGGGGCGAGGGTCAGCGTGTTGCTGCCGAGGGCAAGGGTGCCGGAGTAAATCAGGTTCGCTCCAGTGATGGTCGCGAAATCCGTGTTTGCGGTCAGCGTGCCGTTGCCGCTGTAAGTGCTGGCACCCGCCACCCGGAGGCGGAGCACCCCACCTGCGAATTCGGTGTTCCAGGCATTGTAGGTGCTTCCGTTTGCAGCCGACAATCCGATGACCCCTTGGGTGAGCTTCACCGTTGCGCCCGCCGAACCCAAGGACCCGACGTTGCTGATGAGGAGCTGGTTGCCGGCGCCTCCGGTATTGAGCTCGAAGGACGTCAGTCCGGTGTTGTTGCCTGAAATCGTGGCGATCCCACCTGCCTGGGAGGTGGTCGAAGTGTTGCCGGTGGCTCTGAATGCGAGGGAGCCGGCGAGATTGGCGCTGAAGACGTTGGATACGGTGCCGTTCAACTCGATGGTGCCGCTCGAAAAGGTAAGGGTCCCGGAAGTGAAGCTGTAACCACCCGTGCTCACGTTCAAGGTCCCGAGACTGACCGAGCCCGTCACCACAGCACCGGCCGTTCCGCCGAAGAATGCGTTGTTTCCATTGGACCAACTGCCAAGCGTGCCGGTGGATGATCCCGTTCTCCAGGTGTTGGCGGTGGACCATGTTCCCGCTCCGCCTGTGGCGGTCGTGGTGTTTCCGTTCGCATCCCAGTAGAGGTCGGCACCGAATGCGGCTTGTCCAAGGCTGAGGACGAGTGAGGCCGAGACGACGAAGGAGCGGAGGAACGGATTGTTTCCGGGTTTCATGGGATTTTGCGCAAATGGGTTTCCGACTGGAAATGCTTGGAATTCGCCTGAACCACACAGCTCCAAGTCCCTCAGGAATGAAGGATGAAGCTGCGGAAAGGACTTGAAGATGGTTCCATGGAAGCTAGGAACCGTGAAGAGGGACTTGCGCACTCTTTATGGGATTTTGCGCATTCACGAATCCCCCGAACGGGGGATTCGTGATTCCCGCCCCGAGGGGGGTGTCAGGCTTCGGGGCCGTAGCAACGCACCGCAAAGAGTGCAGCGGGAACATCCACGGATGGAGCGAGCAACTGGAGTTCGAGGCAATCGGTGACGATTGGCGACTCGAGCCGGATGACCGCGCGGGTCTGGTGGTTGTCGATGATTTCCGCGACGAGGCGGGTTGCGGCGGAAGTCTTGCTGGCGACGGCGGTGGTGGCGGATGAATCGTTCCCTGCTCCATCGGTCGAGGCGGAAATCCTGACGTTGCGCACGCAGAAGGGCATGTCGCGTTCCGGATGGCCCATCAGGACGGATTCCATCGGGTGGTCGAAGTCGGTATCGAAATCGAGTTCGACGGTGGCGATTGTCTGCGGTGTGTCCCACTGGAGCCGGACCACGGGTTGCTCGTGGGCGAAGTCGGCGACCCAGGCGTTGCTGGCGCGGGTGGGGCGGGAGAAGCCGTTGGTGAGGTTGGCGGCATTGAATCCGCGGATTGGCGGAGAAATGCGCAGGGCGGGATTCTTGCCGAGCGGCCGGCGTTTCGGAGTCCAGAACTCGAAGGTGTCGATGCCGATTCCCGGCGGAGGTGACTGGATGTTTGATTTGGCGACCGCCTTGTTGCCGGCCTGGCAGAGGGCGAGCACGCCGCTGACGCGCCGATCGCTGAGGTGGACGGCGAGAGCCTCGTTGCGGAGCAGGCACACAAAGGCGAAGCGGGTGCCTTCGATGGCGGTTTCGAAATCCAGTTCCACGGATTGTTGTTTTCCTGCGGCAAGAGGGATCTCGATCGAGCGAAGGGTGACATCCGGAGTGTGATTGTCCGGCTTTTCGCTGATGCGCAACTCGGCAACGAGAGTCGTGTTCTCGGAGGCATCGATGAGGAAGGTGGTTTTCGGCATCGGGCCTGAAGTGACCGGCAGCATGACGGCCCACGATTCGGTGAGCGAAAGTGTCTCGCCGCAGGGTGGGAGGTTTGCGAGAGGCAGTTCGCTGGATGCGGTGATCACGGCGCTGGGGGCGAGATCCGCGGAGTCTTCATGGGTGGCTCCGGGAATGAATTGGCCGGAGCGGATGAGACGGCTGCGGAGTTCCGCCATCAGGGATGGTTCGAGCAGGTCGCGCGGGGTGGCTTTTTTCTCGATGCAAAGCGCGGCCGCCATGCCGACGGCCTGGGCGCTGTGGGCGCAGGTCGCCATGACCCGGGTGCTGGCAAAGGCGACGTGGGAGGCGCTGATGATGCGGCCTGCGAGGAGCAGGTTGTTAATGTTCCTGCTGTACATCGTGCGCCAGGGGATCGGATAGACTCCCTTGGAGTGCCACTGGGTGCAGCCGGGCAGGGGGCTGTAGACTCCCTCGACGGGATGGAGGTCGATGGCCCAGCCACCGAAGGAAACAGCGTCCGCGTGTTCGCGTTGCTCGACGATGTCCTGCTGGATGAGGATGTGATCGCCCTCGAAGCGGCGGCTTTCGCGTTTGCCCGGGATGGTGCCGACCCATTCGAGGGTCATGGTTTCCGCCTCGGGGAAGCGGCCGGAGTTCTTGATGTGGTCCCAGACTCCGTAGGCCACCTTCCAGAGTTCCCATTTGATGGTCTCGCTGTCGTGGATGGTGTCGAGCGCGCCGCCCCATTCGATCCACCAGAGGCGGCAGCCGGATTCGCCTGCCTTGAAGTCCCGCCAGCGGGGGATCTTGGTGATGTCCGAGAGAGCGAACGAAGGTGCGGTGAAACGAACGGGCCGGCCGGTGTCCTTCGAATGGAAATAGATCGTGTGGCCGAGCAGTTCGCTGGAGGCCTCGGCCGGGGCGAAGAGTTCGCCGAATTCATCGCGGCCCTCGGCACCGATGCGGAAGGCGGCACCGGCGAGGAAGCCGACGATGCCATCGCCACTGGCATCGCAGAACAAGGGGGAGGAAATCGTGTAGGCGGTCGAGTTCTGCGAACAGAAGGCGCGCACGGAGCGGATGGTGTCCGCGTCGGACTTCTCAAGGTCGTGGACGGCGGTGTTGAGGAGCAGCGTGAGGTTGGGTTCGCGATGGACCCACTCCAGCAGGATGGTGTCGAGGATCAGCGCGTTGCCCTCGGGGTTGCGGTGCATGTTTTCGACGAGGATTTCATCGATCACGCCGCCTTCCCGGGCCCAGCGGTTGTTGTTTCCCATATGCGAGGTGGCGCCGAGGATCCAGAGCCGGACCTCGCTGGAGGCATTGCCGCCGAGGACGGGGCGGTCCTGAACCAGGATGACGCGCAGGCCGGTGCGGGCAGCGGTGATGGCGGCGCAGACGCCGGAGAGTCCGCCGCCGACGACGGTGAGGTCGCAGTCGAGATCGACGGAGCGCAGGGAACGGGAAGAGGAAGGGGCTTCGAGAATCATGATGAAGACGGGTGGGTGTGGGTTTCAGGAACGAATTCAGGCCTCGCGGGTGGCGGGTTGGTGGATGCGGCCCAGCCAGAGGAGCAACCAGGCCGCCGGGTGCAGGAAGGCCATGATGAGGAACCACTGGGCATAACCATGCCCCTGGACTTGTTCGAGCAGGCCGCCGAAGACCGTCTGCACGGCCTTGTCGAGGAAACCCGCGGGTTTGGTGGAGGGGCCGGTGACCATGGTGGCGACGATCATGTTCATCACGATGCCGCCGATGGTGCTGCCGGTGGCGACCACGCTGAAAACGGTGCCGAGAGAGTGCTTGGGCACCAGATCGACCACGAGCGAACTGATGTTGATGAGCCAGGCGAGCGAGGCTATGACCGCGCAGGCGGCGAGGGTCATTGTCATGTCCAGTCCGGTGACCGAGGCGATGAAGGGGGAAATCGGCATGATGACGGCGCTGGCGAGCATCACGGTCATGCGGGCCTTGGCGGGGCGTCCGCCGCCTTTCACGAGCCTGCCGGAAAGCCAGCCGCCGAGGATGCTGCCCACGCCGGCGGCGGCGTAGACGATCCAGGTGATCTTGAGCTGTTCCTGATCGAGGTGACGGTCGGAGCTGAGGTATTTGGCGAACCAAAACTGATAGAAATACCAGACCGGGTCGGTGAGTAGGCGTCCGAAGAGAAGCAGCCATGTGCCCTTGTAGGAGAAGACCTGTTTCCAGGTCCAAGCGGTTCCGCTCTCGGCGGCTTCCTCGCCCGGGGCCTTCTCTTCGATGAGTTCGCGTTCCTTCGTGCTGAGGAAACGGTTTTCCTTGGGGTGCCGGTAAAGCAGCAGCCAGGGGATGAGCCAGACCAGTCCGGCGGCCCCGGTGACGATGAAGGCGACTCTCCATCCGGTGCCGTGGGTGAGGATCTGGGTGACCCACTGCATTTTCTCAGCGTAGGGATAGGTGGCGAGCGGGATGACGATGTAGGGGGCGAGAGTGGCTCCGATGGTGGCCCCCATGGTGTAGAATCCGATGGCCAGGGCGCGTTCCCGGGCGGGGAACCATTCGGAAACGGCCTTGGATGCGGCCGGCCACACACCGGCCTCGCCGAGCCCGAGGGCAAAGCGGTAGAAACCCATCGAACGCACCCCCTGGGCCGCGGCGGTGATCATGTTGGCCACGGACCACCAGGCGACGAAGAGGATCATCCCTTTGCGCGTGCCCATCACATCGGTGATCCGGCCGGAAACCAGATAGGCGATGGTGTAGGCAACGAGGAAGATATTCACCACGTTTGCGTAGTCCCGGTCGTCCATGCCCAGATCCTGCTGGATGGTCGGTGCAAGGGCGGAGAGCGTCTGCCGGTCCACGTAATTGAGAACGGCGGCTCCGAACAGCAGCGCGATGATCCACCAGCGGAGGCCGGGGATCTTCAACGGTGAGCGCCCGCCGGACGATTTGGGGGCGGTGGATTCGGATGGATGATGGGTTGAACTCACGTTGAAAAGGCTGGGCTCCGGGGAGGGCGGATGGTCTCGCGAACCGTGGGCCGAAACTAGGAGAAATGGGGCTTGCCCGCCACCACAAAGCGCGCATCATTTCTACGATTTTGCGCAGCTCATGAAGACCGATTCCGAAGTGAAACCGATCGTCAAGCGGGTCGCCGTTCTGGTGGATACCTCGACGACCTGGGGCCGCGACGTGGTGGCCGGGGTGCACCGATACAGCCGTGGCCGCACGGACTGGCAGTTGTTTGTGGAGCCCCGCGGGGTCGAACAGCGGCGCTGGCTGCCGAAGGGCTGGAAGGGCGATGGCGTGATCGCACGGGTCGGGTTTGTGGATCTTGCCAAGCGGCTCCGTTCGATGAACGTGCCGGTGGTCAATGTTTCCGGGATTTCGTTGCCGCGGGTGAAGTTTCCGCGCGTGGTCTCGGATCAGGTCTCCGCGGCGGGTCTCGCGGCGGAGCATCTGATGGGAAAGGGCTTCAAGCATTTCGCCTATTTCAGTCTGTTGGGGCTCGAGTATGTGGCGGAGCACCAGCAGGCCTTTGTGGACTCCCTGCGTCTGGGCGGGCATTCCTGCGAGGTGTATGCGGTGCAGCCTTTGATCGGTGCCGAGCCGGACTGGAATCTCGACATGCAGCGTCTCGGCCGCTGGTTGTCCTCGCTGCCGAAGCCACTCGCCGTCTTCACCTGGAACAGCAGCAGCGCACGGGAATTGATCTACGCCTGCATCCACGCCGGACTGGCCGTTCCCGAGGAGGTGGCGGTACTGAGCGGGTCGGATGACGATCTTTTCTGCGAGGTCTCGCCGGTGCCGATCTCGGCGGTTCGTTTGGGCTGCGAGCAGATCGGATACCGGGCGGCTTCGGAGTTGGATGAAATGATGTCCAATCCGGATCGGGAGGCGGTCGATGAGGTCTTGATCCCGCCGCAGGGCGTGGTGGACCGTCGGTCGACCGATACGCTCGCGGTGGAGGATCCGGCGATGGTCAAGGCCTTGAGGTTCATCCGGGAGAATCCGGCCCGGGTGATGCAGGTGGAGGACGTGGCCCGCCAGGCGGGATTGTGCCGCAGGGCGCTTGAGCTTCGTTTCCAGAATCTGCTAGGCCGGAGCCCCGCTGCGGAGATCCGGAGGGTGAGGATCGCCCGCGCGATCGAACTGCTCCAGCGCACCGGGCTCTCGGTGGCGGCTGTGGCGGAGAGGTCGGGTTTCAGCAGCCCGGAATACATGGCATCGGTGTTTCGCTCGCAGCTTGGGACCACCCCGCTTCACTACCGGAAAACCGAGCCGCGTGGCTGAGCTGCGGAACAATTTCAGGATTTCTCGTGTCAAATCCGGGGCCTCGCGACAACAAGCGGCACAGGAATGGACGAAGACGCTGGCATGGAGACCGGGGAGAGCGCGGAGAACGGTTGGATTGAATCCGCCCGGCGCGGCGATCTCGCGGCGTTTTCCAGGTTGGTGCTGAGCCATCAGGTGGCGGTGAGGGCGTTTCTCAGGACGCGCCTTCGCCGCAAGCATGAAGCGGAGGACCTGGCGCAGGAAACGTTTGTCACGGCCTGGAGACGGATCTCGGATTGTGATCCGGAGCGTCCTTTTGGTCCCTGGTTGCGTGGCATTGCGGAAAAGCACCTGCTGAACCACTTGCGCAAGTTCCGTGCGGAGCCCATCGGCGGTGACGAGGCCCTTCAGATGATGCTGGATCGCGAGAGCGAATCGTCCGTGCCGGAGTCCGACCTGATCGCCGCGCTTGGCGAATGCATCGAGCGGGTGGACAGCGGGTCCCGCGAACTGTTGATCGCCCGTTACACCGAGGGGCGCAGCATGGACGAACTTTGCGAGCGCAGCGGCAGCAAACACTCCGCCGTCACCATGAAACTCCACAGGCTGAGGATGGCCCTCGCCGCTTGTGTGGAGGCGAAACTCAACCGCATCGGGACATGAAGGAGGGCGAGATCGATTGGCTTGTGACCCGTTTGCTTGAGGGCGAGGCGGACGCCAGCGAGGTCGCCCGGATCCGCGAGGCTTGCGCGAGCGATCCGGCTCTCCTCCGGCGTCTAGCCCGTGAGCGGGCTCTGCATGGTGCGGCGGGTCTGGTTTTGGAACCCGGCGATGAAGGCTCCCGGTTCGCCGCCGAGGTCATTGCGAGAGTGCGTGCCGGGGAGCCCCTCCCTGCGAACCGCGCGGTGGAGTCTCGTCCGATGAAGTTCCCCATCCGGGCCCTCGCCGCTGCGGCGGTGTTGGTTTTGTGCGGGCTCGCGTTTCTTCTGTCGGAAAGATCGTCGGGGGTGAGGCTTTCGCGGGGTGAGTCGATCGTCTGGTCTTCCGGGGGCGAGCCGTTCTCGCCGGGGGACCGCTTGTCGCAGGGGCGCACGATCGATTTGGAATCCGGGCTTGCCGAACTGGCTTTCCCGGCAGGTGTCTCGGTTTTGTTAGAAGGGCCGGCGAGACTGACCGTGACGGGTGAAAAGAGTGCCCATCTCGATCACGGACGCCTTGTGGCCCGGGTGACCCGGCCGGAGGGCAGGGGATTTGTGATCGATGGTCCCAGCGGACGAGTGGTCGACCTGGGCACGGCCTTCGGCGTCAGCGTGGGCAGTGCCGGGGACATGGAGGTTCATGTCCTCGAAGGAAAGGTGGATGCCTTTTCGCGGCCGGGTGGCAGTCCGCTTGCTTCGTTGATTGAAAACGAGGCGCTCCGGATCGACGGGGTGGGGTCCTCGCGCATGGTGGCGGACGAGGGGGCCTTTGTCACCGACCTGCCTCCCGCACCCGGGAGGATGCCCGGGTTTGTGCGATGGTCATTTGATGAAGCGGAGGGAAACGTGCTGCGCAACTCGGGCAAAGGCCTAGCCGAGGATCGTGCGGATGCGCGCTTGCTTGAGGCGTCCGGCGGAGTTTCCTCCTCCGCGCGGCGGGTGGCGGGCCACAGCGGCGGTGCTCTGGCTTTTGATGGCGTCGACGACTTTGCCGAAAGCGGATTCGAAGGCATCTCCGGCCAGGCTCCGCGCACGGTTTCTCTTTGGGCAAGGATTCCTCCGGACCTGAAAACGATCGAAAGCTACGCCATGGTTTCCTGGGGCGACGTTCGGGGGCAGGGAAGTGCCTGGCAGATTTCCATCAATCCGGAGGCCGCCGATGGACCGCTCGGCGCGTTGCGTGCAGGCACCGGACGGGCCGCGGTGGTGGGCAGCACCGACCTGCGCGACGGCCGCTGGCATCACCTCACTGTCGTGATGTATGGCGGTCTTGCTCCTTCCACGGCCACCCACGTGCTGCTTTATGTGGACGGCAAACTCGAATCCACCACCCGCAAATCGGTGCGGATGATCAACACCGGGTCGTCGCCGGACGCCCGTGGAATTCTGTTAGGCCGCAATCTTTCCTTCGATCATCCGTCACCTCCGGACGCCCTGTTTTTCCGTGGCGAACTGGATGAAGTGCATGTGTTCTCCGCCGCACTCGACCAGCCGATGATCAAGCGCGTGATGCGCGGTTCCTTTTCCAATCCATGAATCCCATGAAAATCCTGACCACCCTGCTAGCCGCGGCATTGCCGCTTGCCGCCGCCGAGCCACCATCGTGGAGCGGCGTCTATCCCCACCTGGCGTTCTTCAACGAGGAGGGCGAATGCGGAACCGGCGCCGTGGTGCCCTGGGCCGACCGCCTCTGGGTGATCACCTACGGTCCCCACCTGCCATTCGGTTCCACGGACAAGCTCTACGAAATCACTCCGGACCTCGCCCAGACGATCCGCCCGGAAAGCGTCGGCGGCACACCCGCCAACCGGATGATCCACCGCGAGTCGAAACAATTGATCATCGGACCCTACTTCATTGACGAGAAGCGGAACGTCCGGGTCGTTTCACCGAGGCTGATGCCGGGGAGGCATACCGGAAACGCCCGCCACCTTTCCGATCCGGCGGGCAAGGTGTATTTCGCGACCATGGAAGAAGGGCTTTACGAAGTGGATGTGAAGACTCTCGAGGTCACCGGCCTGATCAAGGATGCGAATCCCGCCAAGCCCGGGCAGACCGAGGAGAAACGCCCCGCAAGCATCTCCTCCCAGCTTCCCGGTTATCATGGCAAGGGACTCTATTCCGGCCAGGGACGGGTGATCTACGCGAACAATGGCGACCGCGCCAAGGAAGCGCTGGTGGATCCCCGCACGGCCAGCGGAGCGCTGGGCGAATGGTCCGGGAAAGGGGATTGGAAACTCGTTCGTCGCAACCAGTTCACCGAAGTCACCGGTCCCGGCGGCATCGAGGGAGCGAAGGATCCCGCCAAGGATCCGGTGTGGAGCATGGGCTGGGATTCCAAATCGCTCATTCTCATGCTGCTGGATGGCGGTGAGTGGACCTCCTTCCGCCTGCCCAAGGCGAGCCACTGCTACGATGGTGCGCACGGCTGGAACACCGAGTGGCCGCGGATCCGGGAAATCGGTGAGGAGCATCTGTTAGGAACGATGCACGGCACCTTCTGGCGTTTTCCGAAGACCTTCTCCGCCGCCAACACCGCAGGCATTCGTCCCCGCGCCACCTACCTGCGGGTGATCGGCGACTTCTGCCGTTGGAACGACCGTCTTGTGTTCGGCTGCGATGACACCGCGAAGTCGGCGTTTCTCAATGCCAAGGACGGCGGCGACCTGCTCTATCCGCCCGGCCAGTCGCAATCGAATCTTTGGTTCGCATCGCCCTCGGTCTTCAAGGATCTGGGCCCCGCCATCGGCCGTGGTTCGGTTTGGCGGAATGATACGGTAAGGGCCGGAGCGCTCTCCGATCCCTATCTTTTCGCCGGTTATGCAAGGCGCTGCCTCCACCTTTCGCATCGCTCCAAGTCCACGCTCGATCTCGTTCTTGAGACCGACCCCGAGGGCGATGGCAAGTGGGTGAAACTTCGTGAAGTGAAAGTGCCGGCCGCGTCGTCGACACGGGTGGACTTCCCGGAATCCACACCCGGTGAATGGATCCGCATCCGCTGCCTTGGCGATGCGGAAGGGCTGCACGCATCCTTCGTTTACTCTGCTCCCGAAACGCGTGGAAGCACTCCGGATCCGATGTTTTCAGGCCTCGCCGATGTCGATGCCGAAGGGGCTTCCACATCCGGATGGCTGCGTGCGCGTGGCAACAACCGCCGCAGCCTGCTGGTATCCGCATCATCAGCCGCCGGTGTGAAACCCGATGGCTCCGCCTGTTACGAACTCGATTCCTCGATGAAGCTTGTTCCGCTCGCCCAAGCACCCGCTCCGCATGAGCTGCGACTTGGCACCCGCCCTCCTCACGGCAGCCTTCGTGTGGAGCCCTCCTCGGTGGTCTTCACGGATGAAAAGGGCGCGAACTGGCGGATTCCCCGCGGGTCGGATGGCTTTGACCGTCTCACGGAGAACGGCGCCCTCCGCGTCCAGCGCGAGGTTTCCACCGAGCGTTATCTCTTCAATTGCCATGGCAGCTTCTACGAACTCCCCACCGAGAATGCCGGCGGCTTTGCCAAGATCCGTCCGGTTTCCTCCCACCGTAAGGCCATCGGCGACTTCGCTTCCTACCGCGGACTGCTTGTCATGACCGGCATCGCCGCCAAGGCGGAAGGTCCGCGCATTGTCCGCTCCGAGGATGGCAAGGCCGCCGTCTGGCTGGGAGGCATCGACGATCTCTGGAAGTTTGGAAAACCCACAGGCACCGGCGGGCCCTGGCTCGATACCGGCGTCAGCGCGGGCAAGGCCTCGGACCCCTATCTCTTCGCCGGCTATGACCGCAAATCCCTCAAACTCTCGCACGATGCCACCTCGGAGGTGGTCATGCGTGTCGAGTTGGACGCCACCGGTGAAGGGGACTGGACGCTCTATCAGGAATTCCCGGTGAAAGCCGGGGAGACCCTCCGCCATGAGTTCCCGGAGGCCTGCCAGGCATACTGGCTGCGCGTGGTGCCCTCGGCCTCGTGCAAGGCCAGTGCGATCCTCGAATACCGCTGAGATTCAGGAAGACTCAAGGCTGCGCGAGATCCGCATCGGTCAGGATCTCGCGCGGCTGGTTCTTTTCCACCTTGTTGGACTGATAGGAATCGGCGGAGAGGCCTTTTTCCAGGACCAGGCCGGGGCCCTGGTTGAGGATCGACTGATTGCCGGTGACCGCCACATTCGAGGCCGCGCCGCGCACGACGATGCCGCCTAACAGGTTTCCCCGTGTGGTGTTGCCCGTCACCCTGCCGCCGGATGCGGAGCCCAGCACGATGCCGAATTCCCGGTTGCCGATCAACTGGTTGCCCTCGATCACGACAGGGGAGGCGCCCGTGTCCGCATGGATGCCATTGCGGCTGTTGCCCTCGCAGCGGTTGTTGACCAGGGTCATGGACGCCCCGTTCCACGACTCGAAGCCGTTTTCGAAATTCTCGCGCGACTCGGACTCCCGCACCTCGATCACCGAGCCCGCGCCGATCGCGGCGGCACCATTCCATCCGTTCTCGCTGAAGCGGCAGCGCGCCACCAGGGCTTCGCCACCCTCGATCACGGCCAGACCGTGCCCGCTCGCCCCGCTGAAGTGGCAGTCTGAAAAGGAAGCCCCGCCGCCCCGAACCAGCACTGCGGAAAACCGGTCGGCCCCCTCCGCATGGAAGCTCTCATGACGGAACGCAATGCCCGTGATCCGGGCTCCCTTCGCCCCCGGACCTATGCTCAGCGCGCTGCCTTCCGTGGCCGGGCACTCGATGAAGGTTTTCGCGGAGCCCGCGCCTTGAAGTTCGATGGCGGCATTGACCACCAGCGGCCCCTTCCAGGTCGTCTCGCCGAGCACGATCCGGTCGCGATCCCTCGCTGCGGCGAGCGCCTCCGCCGGAGTGGCGAAGTCACCGGGCACCCGCAACGTCCGCGTGTAAGACGCCATTTTCTCCAATCGTGCCGTGATCTCCGGATGACCGGGTGCGAGCGCCGCCGCCTCACGCAGCCAGTCCAGCGCTTCCTGGTCGAAGGTCCCGCGGTCCCGAGCCACCGCCTTTTCTAACAAATCCTGCGCCTTCGCCCGGTCCGCGGCTTCCTTTTCCATCGCCGCGCTTGCATCGCCGAGCAGCGCCTTGGCCTCCGCATCGCCGGGGGAGGTCTCCACCAGCTTGCGAAGCAGCACCGCCGCCTCGCTCCACCTGCGTTCTCCTAACAGTTTCCGGGAATCGGCCAGCGCGAGGTCCCTGGACTGGCTGGCTTTTGCGGAGTTGATCCGGCCCTGGATGGCGAGGGCTTCCTTGTCGTTGGGGTAGCGCTCCAGCACGCGGTGCAGCGCGGTTTCCGCCTCGGTCAGTCGTCCCGCCTCCAGCTCGGCGATGGATTGCCCGGTCCAGTAGCCGATGAACTGCGTCTGCTCCTCGCTCATCCCGGCCTCGATGCTCCGGCGTCCCAGTTTGGCAAGTTCGGAACCGGGCATCAGGTCCTCGATCTCTGCAAAAGCCGCGGATGCCTCCTGCCAGCGGCGGTTCTCGACGTATTCCGACCCCAGCCGCTCCAACAGCGAGATGCGGGCCTGCATTTGCAGCATCCGGTTCTCCTCATGGCGGAAATACAACCATCCACCCGCCGCCGCTCCTAACAGAAGCACGAGGGTCAGCGCGAAGCCGAAGGAACTCCGCTCCGCCTCCACCCGCCCGGCAACCGCGGGCTCGGGCTCGGGCTCGGGCTCGGGTGGCACCGTCGTGTCCTGCGTTTCCGGCTCCAGCACCTCGGTCTTGGCGGGAGGCTCCGGCGCGGAGTCCGGAAGGATGGCTTCCGGAGCCGGCGGAGCTGCCGGGGCTTCGGCGAGCACGGCGGTGGGTTCGGGCTTCTCTGGAACTTGCTCCGCCTGCCCTTCGGGGGAATCCGGCGATGCATCCGTCGTCATCACCGCCTGGGCATGTTCGCGCACTGCGGCCAGGGCGCGGTCGAATTCAACCAGACCTTCCTGGTAACGATCCGCCAGCACTGTGTTCGGTGCTGTCCTGACCATCTCGGCGATTCGCTCCCGCGCCGCGACGAATTCCTCCAGATGCGGGCTCGGATCCTCATCCGGTCCGAGTCCAAGGATTTTGCGAGCGTCATTCAGGGTCATAGGGGGCCTTCAAGGCATCCCTTCTCGCCCCCTTTCCGTCAATCGCGGAATCACCGGGACCCGCCCGAATCCCCCGAAAACCGTCCCTTCCTCCGCGCCGGCTCTCAGCCGATGAAACGCTGCACGATCGGCATGCGGCGGCCGATGCCGAAGGCCTTCGAGGTCACCCGCAGTCCCGGAGCGGCCTGGTGGCGCTTCCATTCGTTGAGGTCGACCCGCCGCTGGATCCAGCGCACGGTGGATTCCTCGTATCCGCGGGAAATGATTTCGTCCGGCGACAAATGGTGTTCGACGTAGAGTTCGAGGATCGCGTCCAGCACCTCGTAGGGAGGCAGGGTGTCCTGGTCCTTCTGGTCCGGCCGCAGCTCGGCGCTGGGTGGCTTGTCGATGGTGTTCCAGGGGATGATTTCGCGCTCGCGGTTGATCCACCGCGCCACCTGATAGACGCGGGTTTTCGGCAGATCGGAGATCACGGCGAGGCCGCCGTTCATGTCGCCGTAGATCGTGCAGTATCCCACCGCCATCTCGCTCTTGTTGCCGGTGGTGAGCAGCAGGTGGTTCTCCTTGTTGGACAAGGCCATGAGCAGCAGCCCACGGATCCGCGCCTGCATGTTCTCCTCGGTGACGTCCTCCGGTTTTCCTTCGAAGACCGGTTGCATCGTCCGCTTCACCGCCTCGAAGGATTCGACGATTGAGACCTCGTCGCAACGGATTCCAAGGTTCCTGGCGAGGGCGAAGGAATCGTCCACGCTGCCCCGCGAGGAGTAGGGGCTGGGCAGGGTGAGACCGCGCACGTTTTCCGGGCCCAGAGCCTCGGCCGCGATCACCGCCGTGAGTGCGGAATCGATCCCGCCGCTGAGGCCGAGGCACACGCTGCTGAAGCCACACTTCGTCACGTAGTCCCGCAATCCCATGACCAGCGCCTGATGGATCTGCCGGTTTTCATCCTCATCGAGCGCTGCGTCGTTCTCAACCTGCGCCGTTGCATCCACCACCCGGCAGACCTCGGAAAATCCGGGAAACTGCGCGCTGATCCGCCCGTTCGCCCCCGCGACCAGCGAGTGGCCGTCGAAGATCAACTGATCGTTGGCCCCGCAGGTGTTGCAATAGACCACGGGCACCTTCGCCTTGTGGGCGATGCCCCCGATCATCGCACGCCTCATCAGCGGCTTGCCGAGATGGAAGGGCGAGGCGCTGAGGTTGAGCAGTAGGTCGATCCCCTTCGCGCACAATTCCTCCACCGGGTCCCGGTCGTAGGTCGGCCGTTGCAGGTAGTCCTCGGTCCAGATGTCTTCGCAGATCGTCACGCCGATCCGCCGGCCCTTCCAGATCACGGGCTCGCAGCGATCGCCGGGTTCGAAGTAGCGGCGCTCGTCAAACACATCGTAGGTTGGCAGCAGGGTTTTCCAAATCCGGTGCACGATCCTTCCTCCCTCCAGCCAGGCCACCGCATTGCGGAATGGCTTGCCGGGGTTTCCGGGGTGGTGGTGATCCACATAGCCCACCAGCAGCGGAACCTCGCGGCTCTCACCGGCCAGGTAGTCCAGGGCCTGCAGGCAGCGCGGCACAAACTGCGACTTGAACACCAGATCGCGCGGCGGATAACCGACCAGTGACAACTCCGGCGTGATCACCAATTCCGCACCCGCATCGAGGCACTCCCGGTAAGCTGCCAGGATTTTCTTCGCGTTCCCGGGGAAATCCCCGACCACCGGATTGATTTGCGCGATGCCGATCTTCATGAGCGCCGCAAGGGAACACCGGAGCCTCCCACGCGCAAAGGCAAAAACCCGCCTTTGACGCCCCGCTTCCTTCCTGCCACCTATCGCTCACCGCCTTCCATGGACGATCCCACACCCAGACCTCCCCGACGCAAGCGCTACGCCGGTAAAAACCCGCGGCGTTTCGAGGACAAATACAAGGAACACGACCCGCTCCGCTTCGCCGACACGGTCGCCAAGGTGCTTGCCTCCGGAAAAACCCCGGCCGGATCCCACGTTCCAATCCTCGTCGAGGAGTGTCTCGATGCCCTCCGCCTCTCCCCGGGCATGACCGGGGTCGATTGCACGCTGGGATACGGGGGACATGCTCTCCGCATCCTCGACCGCATCCAGCCCGGTGGGTTTCTGATCGGCTTGGATCAGGACCCGATCGAGCTTCCGAAAACCGAGGCACGCATCCGCCAGGCCGGGCATGCGCCTGATGCCTTCGCCGCCATTCGTTCGAACTACGCCGGCATCGCCAAGGTGCTCGCCGGCCATGCCCCGGGTGGTGCGGATTTCATTTTCGCGGACCTCGGTTGTTCGTCCATGCAGTTCGACGATCCCTCACGCGGCTTCAGTTTCAAACACGAGGGGCCGCTCGACATGCGCATGAACCCCCAAAAAGGCTTGTCCGCTGCCGATTGGATCGCACGCATTTCCGCGGACGATCTTGCCGATGCGCTTGCCAGTCACTCGGACGAACCCCGCGCGGAGGAACTCGCCGCCATTCTCGCCGGGCAATCCTATCCCACAACCACCGCGCTTGCCGCCGCCGTGCGCACCGCCACGGCTGCCGATCCGGAAACCCAGGACCTCACCGTGCGTCGTGTCTTCCAGGCCATCCGCATCGCCGTGAACGAGGAGTTCACCGCGCTCGACATGTTTCTGCGCGCCCTCCCGTTTTCTCTCAAACCGGGTGGCCGTGCCGCCATCCTCACCTTCCACTCGGGCGAGGACCGTCGGGTCAAGAAGTCGTTCCAAGCCCATCACCGCGACGGCGTCTTCTCCCAGATCAGCGATGGCGTCATCGTCGCAAGCTCCGAAGAACGGCGGCTCAACCCCCGATCCACCCCGGCCAAACTCCGCTGGGCGGAACGGGCCGGCGCTTGAGGAAAATCCCACGGGTTTCATCCCTCGCGGCGACGTTCTAAAACAACTCCTGCTGCGCCGAGGGCGGGCTGGGGCGGGCGAGGGGACTCGCGCAGTCCAACGGTGCGGACAACAAGGGCGACGATGGCGGAAGCAGCCGCAGGTCCGGGTTTTCAAGATAGGTCGGGATGCAATCCTCCGGCATCAGGAAGGGCATGCGATCGTGAATGCTTGCGATCGGTCCGCAGGCGCTGGTGGTGATCATCGAGAAACACCGGCCGTGGTCCGCGTTCTCCTCCCAGATCCCGGCGGCCCAGAGGTAGGGGGCATCGGTCGGGTGCAGTTCGTGAGCCTGCTTGCGCCCGCCGGGTGCGTCCGACCATTCATAAAACCAGTCCATGGGAATCACACAGCGACGTTCGAGAAAGGCCTCGCGCCAGATCGCGGAGTCCAGTTTGTCCGCGCGGGTGTTGTTGATCGACGGATTGAAGGACCGATGGAAACCCCAGCGCATGGTGGCAATCTCGCCCCCGCCCAGAATCACCAATCCCGGATCCGACTTGCGGACCAGGGAGCGCACAAGATCGCGTGCAGCTTCCGAAACCTTCCCCGCGAGGGCGGCCGCTTCGCTGCGTTTGGGCTGGATGCGGTAGGCGTTGCACATGGCACTGAGGCAGTCTGCCTTGATTGCCTCGCGACGTCGATCCCGGATTCTCCTCGTCCCGCAGCTCCCCGCGATGTCGGGCAGCACCGGGAGCGGGAAAGTTTCGGCTTGTCGAGCTGTGGGGCGCTGGCCATTGTCCCGCCGCGTCGCGGGACGGGCTCCGTCACAGCGATGCAAAAAGGGATACAAGTCCTTTCGCCGGCTTAGCTCAGTTGGTAGAGCAGCTGATTTGTAATCAGCAGGTCAACGGTTCGAGTCCGTTAGCCGGCTCCAGGACATCCCGCCCGTTTGCGGGCAGGAGGGATTGTCTCTTCAGGTTCCCTGGATTGGGGAGTGCCTGTGTCAAAATCGAAGATGGGAATCGCGGCTTGGATTGAGTCGAAAAGCGGAGACCAGCCGATTGACGCGTGCTCAATGATGTCTTGGGCCCGGCTTGAATCTGAAAGTCCGTGTGACCCGCGTAATCCTTGGTCACAAAAACCCCTTATGATCCCTCTGGCGTGGTCGTCCTGAGTGTCTCTTGCCATGATTCGCCTTGAGGGTCGCCGGGCTCTCCTGATAGTTCATCGGGACGGGAAGGGGACCTGGGTTTTTCGTTCCCTGCCCTTAAGTTGCCTCTGAAAACAGATCCGATCTTTTGACATGTCTCCAAGCACCGATTCCCAAAAACTCCTTTCCGAGGTTCCCTCCGATGGCAGTGCCATCGGCAATATCAAGCTCCGAGACATGCTTGGTTGGGATGAGGCGCGGTATCAGGCCGCCCGCCAATCGCTTCTTGACGAGGGGGTTCTCGCCACCGGCCGTGGCCGCGGTGGGTCCGTCGCTAGAACAGTGCTTCCCTCGGTCCCAAGGGCTTCCGCTCCCGCCGGAAAGTTCATGAATGCCAAGGAGCCTGCCTCCCAGCCACCTGCCGAGCTTCCATCTCCCACCATGCCCGCCAAGAAGAAAGCCAATGCTCCCGCTGCCGCGAAAACCCTGGAAGCCCAGCTCTGGGACGCCGCAGACAAAATGCGCGGAGCCGTTCCGCCGACCGATTACATGCACGTCTGTCTCGGGCTGGTTTTCCTGCGCTACCTTTCGGCCGCGTTCGAGCGGAAGGAAGCGGAACTGATCGCCACTCCCTATGCTCTGAAGGACGATCCGGAGGAGTATCAGGCGGACAACGTGTTCTGGGTGCCACTGGATGCCCGCTGGTCCTATCTTCAGGATTACGCCCGGTCGTCCGATATCGGGAAACGCCTCGATGAGGCCATGCGCTCGATTGAGAACTCCAACTCGGAACTCAAGGGCGTGCTGCCCAAGATCTTCGGCAAGGCGGATTTCAGCCCCCAGATGCTCGGCGGCTTGATCGACCATTTCACCAATCTCAACCTCAGCGGCACGCCGGAGGATTTCGACCTGCTCGGCCGGGTGTATGAGTTCTTCCTCGGCGAGTTCTCCGCGATGCAGGGCAAGGCCGGTGGCGAGCAATACACCCCGCGTTCCATGGTGTCCCTGATGGTGGAAATGATCGAGCCGTTCCGCGGGCGCATTTATGACCCCTGCTGCGGCACGGGTGGCTTTTACGTTCAGTCGAACCGCTTCGTTCTGGCTCACGCCGGGCGGCTCGACGATGTCTCGGTGTATGGGCAGGAGCGGAATCCGGAAACCTACCGGCTCGCCCGCATGAACCTCGCCATCCGGGGCATCACCGGCGACCTCCGCTGGAACAATGAAGGCACCCTGCTCAAGGACGCCTTTCCGGACACCCGCTTCGATTCCATCCTCGCGAATCCTCCCTTCAACATCAAGGAATGGGGCGGCGAGTTCCTGCGGGATGACGCCCGCTGGAAATTCGGCGTGCCGCCTCTCGGAAATGCCAACTACGCGTGGCTCCAGCACATTTACCACCATCTAGCGCCCACCGGCTACGCAGCGGTGATCCTCGCCAATGGCTCGATGAGCTCCACCAGCGGCGGCGAGGGCGAGATCCGCAAGGCGATGGTCGAGGGCGACGCCGTGGACTGCATGGTCGCCCTGCCGAATCAACTCTTCTTCGGCACCCAGATCCCCGTCTGCGTCTGGATCCTGGCAAAGGACAAGAGCGGCGGAAAGCACGGCACGCGGAAACTGCGCGACCGTCGCGGCGAGGTCTTGTTCCTCGATGCCCGCAAGTTGGGCTACATGGTCAATCGCACTCAGAAAAACCTCGCCGATGAGGACATCGCCAAACTGGCCGATACCTACCACGCCTGGCGCGATGACTCTTCCATTCAAAATTCAAAATCCAAAATTCAAAATTACCAGGACGTTTCCGGCTTCTGCAAATCCGCCAGTCTGGAGGAAATCCGTGCCCACGGTCATGTGCTCACCCCCGGCCGCTATGTCGGCGCGGAGGATGTGGAGGAGGACGATGAGGCGTTCGAGGAGAAGATGCCACGCCTTGTCGCCGCCCTGCGCGAACGATTCGCCAAGCGGGCGGTGCTGGAGAAGCAGGTGAACGCGAACCTGGAGGGTATGGGGTATGGCCGGTGAATCAGGGCAAAAAGAAACCCCGGACCCTGGCACCGCCGCAAAGGACGGGAGAAGGGCACCCGGGGTGCACACCGGAAGGATCCACGAAGGTTGACCCAAACGCAAGGAATGAACCCGACTTTTTTTGACAAAATCCAGCCAGCCCTCGCTGTCGAGCGGCTGGATGCCTATCGTCAGGATCAGGCGGAACCCCGGGTTGCCCTTGCCCGCTACCTTTGGAACATGGCGCTTTGCGAGTCTCTTTACTCTCCGTTGCAAATGGTCGAAATCGCCCTGCGCAACGCGCTTCAACGCTCCTTGGAAACCCACTTCCGCTCACCGCATTGGTACGACGTGCCTGCCTGCTGGCATCTGCTCACCACCACCCAGAAAAGCCAGATCGACGAGGCTAAGCAAAACCTGGCACGACAAAATAAACCCCTTTCCCCGGGACGGATCGTGGCCGAGCTGACCTTCGGATTCTGGACTGCGTTTTTCAACAAGCGCTCCGCTCAAAGCCGGGACATCATCCAGCTGACCGCACGGGTTTTCAACGCTGCGCCCAAGTCCCAACGAGACATCCGCTCCTTGAACCACCGTCTCACTCTCCTGCGCGAGCTCCGCAACCGAGTCTTCCATCACGAGCGCATCATCCACTGGAGGGATCTCGACACCCGCCATTCAGCCATGCTCGAAACCGTCGGCTGGATATCCACCGAATTGCGCGAGTTGGCCATCGTCTTGGACCGTTTTCCTGCCATGAGAACCGCGGGTATCCAACCATGGCTCGCCAAACTTCAAAACCATTGGCCAACACCATGAAACGAAATCTCAGCACCAACGGTGCGATACATCTCAGTCGAGGGCAACGCCCTGGGTTGGGGTCGTTAGATGATCCACCCCTGAAGGGACGGCATAGGCTTTATCCCGCTTTTTCGGGACTCGGGACTTTTTTGGACACGAGACCCAAAGTGCTGTCACGGGCCAGCTCAGTTTTTTGCCCGCTTGGGACGGAAGAAAAGAGCCGCAACGCCACGCGGGCGGTGCTGAAGAAGCAGGTGAATGCGAACATGGAGGGCATGGCGTATGGAGGGTGAGTGGGAAAGTGTTTCTCTTCGAGAAGCAGGCGTGACCTTGATAGACTGCGATCATCGCACACCGCCTGCTGCGGTTTCCGGCTATCCTTACGTTGCCATTCCGCAACTCAAAGAAGGCCGCCTCGCTCTTTCCGACGTGCGTCGAATTTCACACGAGCACTTTGTGGAATGGACTCGAAAGGCCAAACCCCAAAATCACGACGTAATTCTCTCACGACGGTGCAACCCCGGAGAAACGGCCTACGTTCCAGAGGGAATCGAATGCGCTCTTGGTCAAAATCTTGTTCTTCTGCGTAGCGATGGGCGAAGGCTGCACCCGCCGTTTTTGCGATGGCTTGTTCGTGGACCTGATTGGTGGGAGCAAGTAGGCAAGTTCATCAATGTTGGCGCGGTCTTTGAGAGTTTGAGATGCGCAGACATCCCAAATTTCATTTTACCCATTCCACGCCTCCCCGAGCAAAAAGCCATCGCCCACGTCCTCGGCACGCTCGACGACCTGATCGAGCTGAACCGGGAGACCAACGAGATTTTGGAGGAGATGGCGCGGGCCTTGTTCAAGAGCTGGTTCGTGGACTTCGACCCGGTCCGCGCCAAACTCGAAGGCCGCCCACCCGCAGGCATGGACGCCGCCACCGCCGCGCTGTTCCCGGATCACTTCCAAGACTCGGAATTGGGGCAGATCCCGAAGGGGTGGGAGGTTGGAAAGGTGAGTGACCTTGCCACTCTCGGTCGTGTCGCCGTGAATCCTGGAAGACATCCGGAAGAGTTTTTCGATCATTACAGCCTTCCGGCATTTGACGATGGCCGGAACCCTAAAACAGAAATCGGTAGTGCCATCATGAGTAACAAGTTTCTTGTTGAGCCGGACTCGGTGCTATTGTCGAAGTTGAATCCTCACATCCCACGCGTGTGGCTGCCCGACCTGAACGCAGAGCGTCGTTCGGTTTGTTCAACAGAGTTCATGGTGGCGCGAGCTAATGCGGAAGCTTCACGGGAATATCTGTTCTCGCTTTTCACAAACTCCTACTTCGAGAGCATCTATGGGACTTTGGTTTCCGGAACCACTGGCAGTCACCAAAGGATCAGTCCAGATAGTTTCATCGCAATGCAGGTCGTCACTCCACCTGTCACATTGATCAAAGCCTTCACAGATTTGGTCAGGCCGCTGTTTGACACCATCCACTCCAATCTCCGCGAATCCCGCGACCTCGCCACCCTGCGCGATACGCTGCTGCCGAAGTTGTTGAGCGGGGAGTTGAGCGTGCGTGAATTGCAGGATTGTCATCAGCCCAAAACGAACTAGGATAAAATTTACAGACCATGATCGATACACTCAAAATTGATTCATTCAAATCCATCGAAAAAGTCGAGCTTGAGCTTGGGCAAGTGAATGTATTCGTGGGGGCCAATGGGAGTGGGAAAAGCAACCTCCTTGAAGCACTTGGCGTTCTGTCCGCTGCGGCTGACGGAAAAGTCAACGATCTGGTGTTGCTCCAGCGGGGAGTGCGTCCCGGCGTGCCGAAGCTTTACAAGTCTGCATTTCCATCCAAAGCGGTTGGAGGTGCAGCATCCAGCACGCACATCCGTTTTGAAGCTTGGTCTGGGAAAGCCGAATATGCGGTTTCTCTCAACAATCCACTCGAAGACCCGAGTCCGGCGTGGAGGTTCAAGCATGAACTGTGGCAGGATGGAGCAAGAAAGCTGGTGGGAACCTCTCCGGCCAAGCGCAGCGCGGAGAAACTGGTAGCGGCAAATCCTGAGAATGGGCTGGCGGCCTTGAGGGCAGTGACGTTGATGGCTAACGATCCAGCATTGCTGCTGCTCAAAGCCCTTCAATCCTATGTGATCTATTCGCCAACCACGCCGGTGCTTCGAGGGATCGCCCAGGAAAACCAACCGAGACACCCGGTCGGGCTATCCGGCGGCCAGTTGCCGGATGCGGTGCGCGAGTTGATGCTGAGCCGCGCCGAGAGTCCCCATGCAAAACGGGTGGTTCAAGAAGCACTTGAATTGATCGATTGGGCCAAGGGCTTTGGAAGTGCCCAATCATCGACCATGCCACTTTCTCCCGCTGCTGCAGCATCTCCGCGCGTCATCAAGTTCACGGATCGCTTCATGCGTGAGGGCAGGAATGTTTTATCTGGATATGATGCGAGCGAGGGAGCGTTGTTCATCCTGTTTCTCGCCGTGCTCGCCGCTCATTCACGCAGCCCCCAGCTTCTTGCAGTGGACAATGCGGATCATGGGCTGAACCCAAGACTGGCCAGATCGCTCGTTAGCAAGCTCTGTGGCTGGGTCACCGAAAACCCCGAGCAGCGGCAATTTCTGCTGACGACTCACAATCCTCTCGTGCTCGACGGGCTGCCTCTGCAAGATGACCGGGTGCGTCTTTTTACCGTGGCGAGGACAAATACCGGGAGGACCGTCGTTCGGCGTGTCGATATCCAAAAACTGGCCGAAAAAGCCAAAGGTGGCTGGACCTTGTCCCGGCTTTGGGTGGCTGGTGATCTCGGGGGGGTGCCCAATGTCTGATCTGCTGCGCATTGGATTTGCGGTAGAGGGAAGCACCGATCTGGTGATGCTCGAGGCTGCTGTGTCAGCGATCCTACCCGGGATAGAATTGGAGATCGTCAGGCTTAAGCCAGAAGTTTCTGATTCGTTTGTAGCAATGGCAGGCACGACCGGGCTTGGCTGGCCTGGAGTGTATCGATGGTGTCTTGAAACCGTCGAAAAGGGTGGAGGCTCGATGAGCGGCGGTCCAGTTCTTGAAAGTCTGGATGCCGTTGTGGTCCAGTTGGACGCTGATGTTGCTGCGGCAACATACGAACAAGGACACATTGAGGATGATACGGGTGATCTGCCATGTGAGCATGATTGTCCCCCGGCTGAGGCCACGACTGATGCACTGAGAATCGTTCTTCTCCGCTGGTTGGGCGAGGAGACTGAACCCAAGAAGCTGGCAATCTGCATGCCATCCAAGTCATTGGAAACTTGGATGCTGGCGGCGTTTTATCCGTCGGATCCAATCGTGAAATCAGGAGCTTTGGAGTGCCGGGGCAACCCTGAACGGTTGCTTTCAGGCAAGCCTTTGAAAGGGCGATTGGTCAGTGGGAAGCACAAGAATTTCGACATGTATCGAGATCGTTCCGCTGAATTTGCGCAGAAATGGGAATGGGTGGAAAATAAGTGTGCCCATGCAAAGCGATTTGCTGCGGAGCTTCGGACGGCAGTTGCCAGTAACGGCGAATGACCTCCCGATTTTTATGAACCCAGATAATAAAAAAAAGAGGCAACGCTTTCCGACCCACCTCATTGCTGAAGTCGATCGTTGGCCGAGCCTCCGGGGGCACTGTGCCAGCGTTTCTGATTTCGACAAGAATTTTCAATCAACATAGAACCATTGCCCCATGAGCAAGATCCTCGAATCCGGTTTTGAATCCGTGGTCCTCACCCTTCTCGCGGAGATGGGGTTTTCCTGTCACGGTGGGGATGCTTTTGATCCGGACTCGTCCAGCGAACGGGAAAGCTACCACGGCGCGATGCTGCCCGCACGGCTGAGGGCGGCGGTGGCGCGGATCAATCCGGACCTGCCGCCGGAAGCGGTGGACGCCGCCGCGAACGAGGTGCTCGACCTGCGTTTCCAGGATCTCTTGCAGGAGAACCAGCGTATCCATCGCCTGCTGGTGGATGGCGTGCCGGTGGAATACCAGCGCGGCGGCGAGACGATCCACGACCGGGCGAAACTCGTCGATTGGCAGGACAAGCACAATGAATGGCTGGCGGTGAATCAGTTCACCGTGGTGGGAGCCAACAAACGGCGGCCGGACGTTCTGATTTTCCTCAACGGTCTGCCGTTGGTGGTGATGGAACTCAAGGGCCCTGAGGCGAAGAACGCAGACATTATTTCCGCCTACAACCAGATCCAGACCTACAAGGCGGACCTCCCGGCGCTGTTCCGCACCAATCTCATGAGCGTGCTGAGCGACGGCTTCGCCGCCCGCTACGGGACGATCTCGGCGGATCTGGACCGTCACATGGCATGGCGCACGGTGGACGGTGAAACGCTGGAAGGCCCGAACAGCCTGGTGGCCTGGGAAACCCTGGTCAGGGGCTTGTTGAGGAAAGACGTGCTTCTGGACCTGCTGCGCTTCTTCACCGTGTTTGAAAACGACGGACGCGTGGTCATCAAGAAGACGGCCGGCTATCACCAATACCATGCCGCGAAGAAGGGACTGAAGAAGGTGCTCAAGGCGCTGACCAGCGATGGCAAGGCTGGCGTGATCTGGCACACCCAGGGGTCCGGAAAAAGCCTGCTCATGGCCTTCTTCGCCGGGATGCTGGTGCACGACGAGCAACTCCAGAACCCCACGCTGGTGGTGCTGACGGACCGGAATGATCTGGATGGCCAGCTTTTCGGGACCTTTTCCCGCTGTGTCGATTTGTTCGGTCAGGAGCCCAAGCAGGTCACCGAGGTGGCAGGCCTGCGCAAGCTGCTCGACCGGCAGGCAGGCGGCGTGATCTTCGCGACCATCCAGAAGTTCCGCGCCGAGGACGGGGACTTCGAGGTCCTGACCGACCGCCGGAACGTGGTGGTTTTCGTGGATGAGGCCCACCGCAGCCAATACGGTTTCGAGGCGAAAATCGACTCGGCGACGGGTCAGGTGAGCTATGGATTCGCCCACTACGTCAGGAAGGGACTGCCGAATGCAACCTTCGTGGGGTTCACCGGGACTCCCATCGAGATGGTGGACAAGAACACCCAACAGGTTTTCGGTGATTACATCGACGTCTATGACATCACCCAGGCAGTCGAGGACAACGCCACGGTGCCCATTCACTACGAGGGCAAGATCGTGCGACTGAAAGTGGACGATGACACCAAGGACGCCATTGATGCCACCTTTGACGAGGTCACCGAAGGGATGGAGGATTCCGAAAAGGCGAAGTTCGCCGGGAAGTGGTCCACCTTGGAAGCACTGGCCGGATCATCGGAACGACTGGATGAGCTCGCTTCCCTCATTGTGGATCATTTTGAGAAACGCCAACTGGCGATCCGCGGCAAGGGCATGATCGTCTGCATGAGCCGCCGCGTGTGCGTGGAATTGTATGACCGGATCACGAGGCTGCGGCCCGAGTGGCATGATCCCGCCGACGACAAGGGCAAGCTCAAGGTGGTGATGACCGGTTCGGCCGCTGACCCGCCGGCCTACCAGCCTCACGTTCGTACCAAGCAGGGCATGGAGAATCTGGCCAAGCGGTTTCGCGATGCGGGCGATGATTTCCAATTGGTCATCGTCCGGGACATGTGGCTGACCGGGTTCGATTGCCCGTCCATGCACACGCTTTACATCGACAAGCCGATGCACGGGCACAACCTGATGCAGGCCATCGCCCGGGTGAACCGCATCTTCAAGGGAAAGCCTGCCGGACTGGTCGTCGACACGATCGGTATCGCCACCGATTTGAAAGAAGCGCTGGCCTTCTACTCCGACCGTGACCGGGGAAACACCGGCATCAATACGGACGAAGCGGTGCTGGCACTGGCCAAGTGCCTCGACGTTTTGCGCTCGATGTTTCACGGCCTGGATTACGCCCCCGCGCTCAAGGGCGATGATGCAGCCCGCCTCAGGATCCTCGGACGGGCGCTGAACCACGTTTACGGCCTCGAAGGAGAAGGGAACGAGGCCAAGAAGAAGGCACGGAAGCGTTTCCTTGATGCCGTGGCGGAGCTGGAGAAGGCGTTCAAGCTGTCCTCCGGGCGCGACGAGGCCGCTGCTGTGGCGGTGGAAGTGGCCTTCTTCTGCGCGGTGAAGATCGCGATGAGCAAGTTCGAGGGTGATGGGAACGGAGCGAGGCGTGCCTACGACCTCGATGCGGCGATCCAGCGGCTGGTCAATCAATCCGTTTGCTCGACCGAAGTGATCGACCTCCTGAGCGTGGCAGGCATCAAAAGCCCGGACATTTCCGTCCTCAGCGAGGAATTCCTCAAAGAGATGGCTGGGATGGAGCACAAGAACCTCGCCGTTGAGGCCCTGAGAAAGCTCCTGGCAGGGGAGACCAAGAGCCGCACCCGCACCAACGTGGTGAAGAATCGCCAGTTTTCCGAACGCATCGAGGCGGCGATGGCCCGCTATCACAACCGGGTCATCGATGCACTCCAGGTGATCGAAGAGCTCATCAAGATCGGCCGCGACCTTCGCGAAGAGCCGGAGGATGGCCTCACGGATGAAGAGAAATCGTTCTACGATGCCCTCGCCGAAAACGGCAGCGCGGTGGAGCTGATGGGGAATGCGGAACTGCGATTGATCGCTTCCGAACTCGTGAAAGCGGTCCGCGAGAATTCCGGCATCGACTGGTGGCACTTCGACCAGCGGCGGAAGAAGGTGAGGACCACGGTCCGCCGCATCCTCCGCCAGTATGGTTACCCGCCGGATCTTGAAGATGCAGCGATCCGCACGGTGGTGTTGCAGGCCGAGGCACTCGCGGCCGAGGTGAAGGCATAGCACCGTGCAGTTCGGGCGGTCCTCGTGCCCGATGCACGTTTTTCAACCGCAGGCGGGCGGCCTGTTTCGCGAGTCAGAAGGCACTTCCGGGTGGCTCACGGAAGCTTGGCGAGGTATTTCCCGGGATTCGCTTCGAACCTTTTCACGCAGGGTTTGCAGCAGAACTGGATCTCCTTGCCGGTGTATGTCCGGGTCACGCGTCCGCCCATGCTGTCGAGGTCGTTGTCGGTGACGATGCAGAGATCGAGCGGGTAGGACTTGGTTTTTCCGGAAGGAGTCTGCGATACGGAAGGCGCGCTGGCGCATCCGGCGATGAGAGTGGCGGCGAGGGCGGCGGTGATCCAGTGCGGGATTTTGGTTTTCATGATGGCGTTGGTTTTCGGTTCGGTGCTCGGACGGCGGGATGCCGTCAGAAGCGGAAGGTAAGCCCGGCTCCTGCTCCGTAGTCGGAGTGGTAGGAGCCGGTCAGCGAGATTTGCCGGGTCAGATAGCAATCGGCCCCGGCGCTCCACTCGATGTGGCTGGCGGAGTCATGGCAGAAATCGCCCCACAGGCTGAGACGGGAGCTGATCTGGAAGCGCTTGGACAATGCGATGCGGGTGTCGCCCGCCGTGTCGATGCTGGCGCTGAGCCACGCCATGAGCGGCAGGCGATACTGGATGCCTGCCAGACCGCGGTTGCGGGTGTCTTCGTCCTCATGGGTGGTCCGGAAACCGCCGAAGGCCTGGAAGTCCGGGGTGAAGTAACGCTGATAGATGAGATCGACCTCATACTCGGTTTCATCCACGCGGCCCCATCCGGTCTGCCAGCCGAGCATCAGGTCGTTTCTCGGGTTCATCCAAGTGAGCATGCCGTGGCTCATCTGGCTTTGCAGGGTGGCGCTGCCCCAGACGTAGCTCATGTCATGGGCATGCTCGCCGAGAGCGGATGACATGTCCGCATCGGCCATGGCGGGATCCGGCGGGGCAGCGGCATTTTCCGGTGCTTCATCCTCGTAGCGGAAGACCCGCGCCATGCCGCTCATCATGTGATAGAGGATGTGGCAGTGGAACATCCAGTCCTTCGCTTCGCTGGCCTCGAACTCCACCGTGCGTCGAGACATGGGGGGCACGTCGACGGTGTGTTTCAACGGCGATCGGCTTCCCTGTCCCATCAAGAGCCGGAAGAAATGGCCGTGCAGGTGGATCGGGTGGTGCATCATCGTGTCGTTGACCAGTTCGAGCTCGATGATTTCCCCTTTGCGGAGGACGACGTAGGGGTCCTGGGCGATGGTCCGGCCGTCGAAGCTCCACACGTAGCGAATCATGTCACCGGTGAGGTGGAGGGTGATCTTCCTGCGTGCGCGGCCGGCGGGGGGTGAGGTGTCCTTCACCGCGCGCAGAAGCCGGTAGGGTGATCCGGGGCGGGGGAGGCGGAGTGACGCGCGGGGATCCTCCTCGCGTTCTTCAAGGGCGAGGTTGAGCATCTCATCCATCTGATAGAGATTCGGCTTGGGCGGGACGGGGGCATCGTGGGGTTTTCCCTTTCCGAAGACCGCACGGCTGTGACCGCTGCCATCCTGGGTGGTGAAGCGGAGTTCGTGACGGCCGCTCTTGGGAATCGTGAGCAGCAGGTCATAGGTCTCGGCGATGCCCATCAGGAACATCGGGACATCCACGGGCTGCACGTCCGGCCCGTCGGCGGCGACGATCCGGAGTGGACCCGAGGAACTGCTCAGGTGGTAATAGGTGGCGGCGGAGGCGTTGATGATGCGGACGCGCACGCGTTCGCCCGGCCTGCCATGGATGCGGGTTTCGCGTTGCCCGTTGATGAGGAAGGCGTGGTATCCCATGTCGGAAAGATCCATCGGCATCATGCGGTCCCATTCGCGCTTGAAGTAGTCCTTGAGATGTCCGCGCTGCGCCGCGCCGAGAATGGATTGGGAGTTCCCGCGCATGAGCGCGAAGGTGTCGGTTCCCCGCATGAGCATGCGCATGGCCTCGCGGGGATCGAGATTGGTCCAATCGGAGAGGATAAGCACCTGGTCACGGTCTGCGGCGATCGGGTCCTTTTCCCGTGGCAGGACCACGATGCCGCCGAAGATGCCGCTTTGCTCCTGGAGCTGGGTGTGTGAGTGATACCAGTAGGTGCCGCTGTGCTTCAGCGTGAACTGGAAAGTATGAGTCGTGCCCGGCCGAATGGGCGGGGTGGTGATGTGGGGGACACCGTCTTCCCGATTGGGGAGGAGCAATCCGTGCCAGTGGGTGGAAGTCTCCTCATCCGGAAGATCGTTGTGCACGCGGATGCGGGCGAAGTCGCCCTCGCGGAAGCGCAGCACCGGGCCCGGCATGCTGCCGTTGATGGTGAGGACGCGCACGGGTTTCCCCGCGGGGCTGTGGATCCGAGCGGAAATGTGGAGGTCATACTCGACGACGCGCTGCCCGGGTGAGGGCAGGGATTTGCCGCAGGTATCACAAGCCGGGGCGAGGGTGGACGCTGCGAGGAGCGCCTGGAAAACGAAAAGGAATGGTTTCAAGATGGAACTGGAATCGGGTTCGTCACAGAGGGCGGGCCTGCGGAGTGCGAGCCACCAGTGGGAGGTCGCGAGATCCGGGCACAATTCGTCCGTGTGGGACCGGGTTCAGTTCAGAAACGAGCAGAAAAGCACCGAGCGTCGAACAGCCGGCACGGTGTTGGATGGATCATCCCCACTGCGGGAACCTGCGTGCAGCGAAGTGTCCCGTGGCTCGGGTTCGGGGAGAAGAAACGAGGGGATCTCCCTCCACAGTCCTTCAGGCAGGATCTCGCGGCTGGAGGGTGGCACCGGGGCGGGCTGCGGTGCTGAAGGCGGATTTTCGTCAGGTGAGGCTTGGCAGTCGCAGTGGTCGCAACAGCAGGAGCTGGGAACGGCACGGGCTTCCGGAAAATCCACCGAAGACATGGCGGGCATCACCTGAATGAGCAGGAGATGAAGCGCCAGAATCAGATGGAAAGTCGTTCTCAACTGCTGATGAGAGTCGGCGTGGAGGATTTTATTTCAAGGGGAAAGGCAGGCGGCTCCGATGGCCGCATGCGCTCAGTAGGTGGCGAAGTTGGTGGCGGCCACGGTGATGCCCGGGGTGACCTTGGCGAAGAGCTTGCGGGCCTTGGGGCCCTTGCCATCGGGATCGTAATAGATGCGGCCCTTGGCTTCATCGACGAGGATGCGGTCGTCGGCATCGAGGGTGCTGCGAGCGGTGAGTTTGCGGAATCGTTTCGCCTCCAGGTAGGCGCCGCCGTTGGGTCTGGCTTCGAGCAGATCCTTGAAGATGCGGGTGTCCAGGTAGAGAATGTCTTCGAGCCGCTTGGATCCATCGGTCTCGGTTTTGACGTCGAGGATGGTGTCCACGTTTCGTTCCGGATCGAGCGGGGTGTCGAAATAGATGTAATCGACGTTGGTGTAAGGGGCGAGCGGGGTGTTGTCGCCGCGGATGGTGTCGTTGCCGAGGCCGGGGCGGAAGACTTCGGTGAGGGCGGAGTTGCCGCCCAAGGTGTCCGACTTGTTGCCGGAGTAAACCCCTTCGATGGCCATCAGTTCGAGGCCCTGGGCATTCGCTCCCTCGGCGGTGGGCAGCGGCTGGCGGGCGGTGGAGGCAAGATCGATGGTGACGGGCAGACGGAAGTCCGAAAGGTCGAGCAAATCGAAGCCGGTCTCGCCGAAGTAGAAGATGTGCTGGTGTCCGGCGAAGTCGCGTTTGATGACCAGCGTGTCATTTCCATCTCCGGCCCAGATCCGGTCGCCACCGGCGCGGTCGCCGCGGTCGATGATGAAGAATTCGCTTTGTGAGGATCCGCGGACGTGATCGACCCCTTCGGAGAGGATGACGGCTTCGATGTCCTGGAAGGTGGATTCCCAGCCGGTCCAGTTGCCGCCGCGGATCGCGCCGTAAACGAGGCGTTTTCCCGCGAAATCGACTAACAGCTCGGGTTCGGCATTGATGAGGCGCGAGACCTTGGTGAGGCGGAGGTCGAGGGTGTCCCAGCCCTCGCCGCCGAAATAGTCATCGCGTCCCTGGCTGTAGCGGAACGTGTCGTCCCCGCCGTATCCGTAGATGCGGTCTTCGGAAATGGCGGCGCGGATCCAGCCGTCGGGCGCGGTGTTGCGGTCATCGCTGGTGAGTGTGTTCGCGGCATCGTTGCCGTGGATCTCGGTCTTCAGATAGATGGCGGTGGGTGCGTTTTCGCTGGGGGCTCCATTCCAGACCCAGGACTTCAGGTTTTCCACATGGGCGGGAAGTCGCAGGACGACGCGCTGGTCGCCGCTGGCAGTGGTTTCCACCCAGGGCGAGTTTTTGTAAACATTCTGGGCCACCTGCCTCGGGCCCACCCGTCCGGCGGGGATCCACCAGTCGTTGCCTTCGTTCCTGTCCTCGATGATCTTGAACTGCCCGGGATCGCCGAAGATCTGATAGGTGTCGTTGCCTGATCCGCCGCGGGCGGTGTCGGTGCCGCCGATGGTGAGCACGTCCTCACCGCCGATGATGAGGTCGTTTCCGCCGCGGCCGATGAAGGTGTCCTTGAGAGGGGTGCCGACGAGTTTGTCCTTCTTCGGGGTGCCTTCGAAGGTCTTGGCCGTGGCCGCGCAAAGCGGAAGGGTGAAGGCGAGGGTGAGGCGGAGGAGGGGAGGCGTGTTCATGTCCCGGGGAGACCGGAAACATCGCAGGCGGAGCGCGCGGGCTCAATTCTTGTTAGACGGGCCGCTTGCGGGGACCGGAGCGGAATGCAGGCCTGCGGCGATAAGCAGGCGCTCGGCCTCTTCCTTTTCAAGCTGGAGGTCTGCGAGCAGCTCGTCATCGCTTGCCGGCGGGTGGACGGCGTCCTGCTGGATGAGGGCAAGGTGTTTCTGATAGATGGCTTCCGGTTTGCCGCGGAAGCGGTGGTGGTGGTCACGGGCTCCGGGCAGGTTGAGAAACGGCTGGTCCAGCGTGCAGCGGCGGTTTCCTCCGGTGAGGCGGGTGATGAATGCACAGCCGATCCTGGCGGCATCCGGCCGGGATTCCAACCAGGTGCGGGTGAGGCGCAGTGTGACCAGACGATCGTAACGGGTGAGGATGGCCGTCTGGGTGGTGGCGTCTCCGTCGAGGTTGGCCAGTGTTTCCCCATGGACGAAGTGCCAGTCCGGGTGGCTGGACAACCACGAGACGCAGGCCTCCGAGAGCCGGGGATGGAGCTCGTTGCGATCGAGCTCAAGGGCTTCCGAGTGATGGAGCATCTCGCGTTCAAGGCGGGGGGAGCGGGTCCACTTGAGCCAGAGGATCCTGAGTGCGAGGAGGATTTTGTGGGACTGTCCGTCGAGCAGGAATCCGAGTGGGAAGCGGTGCAGGATGACGCGGATGGTCAGCGGGTTTCGCGGTGATTGCCCGGCTTCGAGGAGATCGAGGCGGTCCTGTTCGGACTGCAGGAGGCGGATGGCGTCGGGATGGATGGATTTCACCTGGATCCAACCATCTTCGAGTGCCTGGGGTCTGTGGCGTGCCTCGATGGCTGCCGACCAGAGGGCCAGGCCGGACACACCGATAACCAGGCCGAACATGACGTAGAAGATCCAGTTTCCCCATTGGACGATCGTCGCGACGTTGAAGATTCCGAGAAGCAGGATCCCGAAGGCGATGAGGGTGAAAACGATGTATCCAGCATTGCGCATCGTTGCCGAGCGATGGCGGGAGGCATCCCAAAAGCTGGTGAAGGTGTAGGCGGGTTTGGACCAGCCGAGTTTCACGGCGATGAGGTCGATGAGAAAGCCACCGCAGAGCAGGTAGGGCAGGATGCCGCCGGGAGGTTCGATGCCGAAGTGGTATTTCAGGAGGAAACAGCCACCGATCACGAACACGCCGCTGAAGACTTGCAGTAGACCGGGACGTTTCACCCGGTAGACCTTTGTCTTCATGGTGGCTTCGGACACCCCGGTGAACAGATCCACGCGGGGAAGCACCGTGCCGTCGCGGACCAGCAGGCGGTTTCCCTCAATCTGCCAACGACGCGTGGAGGATCGAACGGATGCGGAAGCGGGCGGGAGGTAGGGATTGATCTCCTCGTTCATGGCCTCCGGATGGGGGGGGATTGCGGGGCGGCTCAGGCTTGCGACAGCTCGTAGGATTCCTTGCCATCCTTCATGAGCCAGCCCAGCTCGGTGAGCTCCGCGCGGAGACGGTCGGACTCGGCCCAGTTTTTCGAAAGCCGGGCTTGCCAGCGGGTCTCGGCCAGGGCGCGGATGTGTTCCGGGATCTCGACAGCCTCGTCCTTTTCCTCAGGAAGTGACAACCCGAGGGCGCGCAGCACGCGGTTGAGCCCGGCAAGGGCGGCGGCGGCATCGCGGCCGGTGAGTTGGGAAGTCTCGCGGAGGCCGGTGAAAAGCCCACCGAGCGCGGCCGGGGTATTGAGATCATCGTTGAGGCTGTCCCAAGCGGCTTGGAAGGGGCCGAAGGAAACGGAGTCGAGCACCACCTCACCTCCACATTTGGATGCGAGGTGGCGGGCTCCCTTGGCCAGCTTGGCAAGGGCCTCGCGGGCGGCGGTGAGGGAGTCGAGTGTGAAGTTGAGCTGCTTGCGGTAGTGGCCACCGATCAGGACGTAGCGCACCTCCATGGCGGAGTGGCCGCGTTTTTCCAGGTCTTCGAGGGTGTAGAGGTTGCCGAGGGACTTGGACATCTTGCCACCGTCGACGAGGAGGTGGGTGATGTGGAACCAGTGGGCGGCGAAGTGCCCGCCGCAGCTGCAGACGCTCTGGGCGATTTCGTTTTCGTGGTGGGGGAAAACGAGGTCGACGCCCCCGGAGTGGAGGTCGAAGTCCTCGCCGAGGTATTCGCGGATCATGGCCGAGCACTCGAGATGCCATCCCGGGCGACCCTCGCCCCAGGGGGAGGCCCAGAAGTTGTCACCATCTTCCGGGCGGCGCGCCTTCCAGAGCACGAAGTCCGAGACGCTGTCTTTCTCGTATTCATCGGCGTTGGCGCGGGCGTTCTGGGTTTTTCCGAGATCGAGCTCGCGCTCGTCGAGGTGGGACAGCCTGCCGTATCCCGGAAACGAGGAGATCTTGAAGTAAACCGAGCCGTCGTCCGAAGCGTAGGCGTGGCCTTTCTCGACGAGTTGCCGGATCATCTCGATCTGCTGGGGGATGTGTTCGACGGCCCCCGGCTCGATGTGGGGTGCGAGCAGGCCGAGCTTGTCGCAGTCGGCATGAAACTTCTCCGTCCAGCCCCGGGTGAAGTCGGTGAGGGACTGCCCGGCTTTTTGTGAGTCGCGGATGGTCTTGTCATCCACATCGGTGATGTTGCGGACGTGGAGGGTGCGGGTTCCGCCGGTTTCGAGAACGCGGCGCAGGACGTCCTGAAGCACGAAGGTGCGGAAGTTTCCAATGTGGGCCGGTCCGTAAACGGTGGGGCCGCAGCAGTAAAAACGGTAGGTGGAGCCGTCGATGGGGCGCAGGTCGCGTTCGGTCCGGGTCAGGGTGTCGAAAAGCCGCATGCGCGGGTGTAGGGGCGGCGCGGCGGCGAGCCAAGAGCGAAGAACGCCACGGGGCCGATTTTCAACGCCGCCTCCGCAACAGGAAGAACGCCGGGATCACCAGCAGCGTCAGCGAGCCGGGCTCCGGCACGGCCGCCGGCCTCATCTCGACGTAGATTGTCTCCGGTGTGCTTCCCTTCGCCAGCACCTCCACCGGAATGCGCAGCTCGTCCCGGGAAATCACGGACTCCGTGGATTCGACCGTCGCACCCGCCTGGATCACGACCGGGGCCGCTTGCGGACGCTGAATCATCCACGCAGCAAGCGGCGGGGATGCCAGAAGCAGCCCGATCCAAAGTGCTTTGATTTTCAAAAGCCCGATCAAGATGCGCGAGTGATCGGTTAATTTTTAAAAATAATCAAGAAATATGTAGTTTTTTTATGGATATCGGGATTCCGCTTTCCCGGATTCGGGTTATCCTTTTCCGCGAATGACCCGCATTGAACCGGATGAGCGCCTGAAACAGATTGCCGTGGGGGTGGGCGTCCTTTTGGTCATCTGCCTCGTCGTGTGTGCTGGCCTGCTCGGTTGGGGCTATCTGCCCGGGGCCTTTGGCGAGTGGGTGGGCACGATGATGGGGGTGTTGACGACGCCATTCTTCATGGAGGCGTCCTTCCTGGTGCTGGGTCTTTGCGTGGTGGTGATCCTCAATCACTGGCGGGCGAAGCGGGAAGGGGATGATTTTGTGTTTTTGGAAAGTGTGGAGGGCCCGGATCTTCCCAAGGATCTGCCGGATCATGCCAAATGGGCGGTTTTTCCCGAAAAACCGCTGGATGGCGAGACTCCCTCGCTGCTCATGCAGGCGGAGGGGGCGATGGCGATCGGTGATCACGAGCAGGCGGCGGAGTGCCTCGGCGCGATGTCCGCGGAGGAGCTGGGAACACCGGAAGTGCGGGCGGTCCGCGCGGCTCTGGCCCGGGCCACGGGCAGGGCGGATCTTGCTGCGGACCTGCAAAAGGAGGCTGGCGAGCCATGAGGAGCGCACATTTGAACATTACGCGATTTGTGGCTTCGAAAGCGGCAGGGATTTCGGATTCAATGACCCACCCGTGAGAGACGATTTGCTGCCGATGAACCCCGTGTATTTCCTGAAGATGGCGCATGGCGATGCGGAGGGCTTCAAGGAATTGGCGTTCGACTATTTCAACGACACCCGCCGAAGGATGACCGGTTGGCTGGCCTTGTTGGAAAGCGGCAGCTTCGGCTCGCTCCGGGACGACCTGCACCGCTGCAAGGGTGGGGCCTCATTGTTCGGACTGGAGCGCCTGGTGGCGATGATCGGGGCGAGCGAGGTGCCTTCCGCGCTGGAGACCCGCGGCTTTGATCTGGCTGCCTTCGAAGCGGAACTCAGCGCTGCGGAAAACGCGGTGTCTGCCATTGCAGAGTCGGTTCCATGACTGCTACCGAAGTTCGTGAGCCGGAAAAAGAACTGCGCTTCACGCGTGCCGGACAAGCGCGTTTGTTCTGGGTCCTCTCGGCCATGCTCGCAGGGGTTGCCTTCACGATGGCCGCCACCGCCGTGTATCGGGAAATCAACCCGGAGCTGCCCCATGCCGCTTGGGCGTTGCTGCCTTTCGCGGCTTCGGTGGCGCTGGCACGTCTTGCGCTGAGATTGACCCGCCATGCCTATCTGATTCTCACGCCGCTGGGCATCGAGGTGTTTCCCTTCTACCGGCCCGCATCCGGGATGAATGTGATTTTCTGGCAGGAGATCCACTCCGCCGAAGTGGCTCCGGATCGCCGCTTGCTGACGCTCCACCGCGATGCCGGGAAGACCTCCGGCGTGCGCCTCACCTTGCTGCCGATCCGCCCGGACCGCCGCGAGCTGCTCGCCAAGGCCGTGCTCGGACGGCTCGGCGAGCCCACGGCGTGAAGCCCGGTGAAAATCATTGTTCATTGCCCCGGCCGCCATGCATGCTCGTCGCATGCGTCCCCATTCACGGCAGATCCTCACGGTGGAAGAAACCTTCGGCGCGAACGGCTGGCATTGCGAGCTCGTTGAAGGGCGCGATGTGCTGCGCGCCGGGTTCGAGGCCCATCACACCCGGGTGGATCTCATCGCCCAGGCATACCCGCAAATCAACGCCCTCAGCGTGGTCTCCGAGTCGCCCATGCCACTTGGGCCCGAGCACCGGGCGGTGGCTCTCGAACTGCTCGCTCGCGCCAACAAACCACTGACGCTCGGCGGATTCGAGTATGACATCGACCGCTCGATGCTCGTGTTCCGCGTGACCAATCTTTTCGAACGCGAGCGCTTCGATTCCGACATCATCTCGTCGATGGTCCATTGTGCGATTGCGGAGCTCGACCGGATCATTCCCTACGTCGCGATCGTCAGGGGAACCCCCGCGGATTTGCTTCCTGATCTCGACACGCGCCGCCTGCTCCAGCGCGAGGATGTGATTCCTCCCGTCCCCGGTGAGGAGGAGGAAGAGGAGTATTGAAACCCCGCAACGCCGCCACCATGAATGCCCCGTGCCTGCTCGCCCTCCTCGGCGCATCCTGCATCGCCAGTGCCGGAACTGTGGCCCCGAGTGAAACCGCGCATCCTGCAGACCTCTGGGAGTGGACCCTCGAGTCCGGTTATCTTTGGAATGTCGGGAACAATACCGACATCGACTACGAGATCATCCCGACCCAGCTCACGCTCCGCTCCCCGGTTGTCTGGGATCTGGTCGAGGACGACGATGGCTCGCGCTGGGTGGTTCGGAATCGTTTCTCCCTGCTGATGGAAACGATCCGCTCTGGCCCGGAGAGCCACTACCTTGGAGCGGCCGCGGCTCCCTCGGTCGAGTACTGGTTTCCGGATGAGAAAACATCGGCGTTCTTCTCCATCGGCGGCGGATTCGGCTGGACGGACAGCTCCGGCGGCACGGATGGCATGGGCCAGGATTTCACCTTCAATTGGTTCACCCAACTCGGGCTGCGCCGAGAGATCCTTGAGAATGTCTCGCTGACCGGAGGGGTCTATTTCATCCACCACTCGAACCTTGGCATGACCGATCCGAACCCCGGAATCGACGCGCTGGGTTTCACGCTGGGTGTGGGATGGGGGTTCTAGCTTCCGATAGCCCCGAGATGGCCCTCGGCCCGCGCCTTGCGGCCATAGACCATCTCGAAAATCGGGGTGGCCATGAGTGTGGTGACGATGGCCATGATCACGAGAATCGAAAACAAGGCCTCGCCGATGATGCCGTGTTGGAGGCCGATGTTGATGATGATCAGCTCCATCAAGCCGCGTGCGTTCATCAGCGTGCCCACGGCCAGTGAGGTGGCCTGATCCTCGCCATGAAGTCGGGCGGCGGCCCAGCAGGCGACTCCCTTGCCGATCATCGATGCGACCAGGATCGCGATGCCGGCGAGAATGAGCCCTGGATCCATAAGCACGTCGAGCTTGGTGTTCAGTCCGGAGAACGTGAAGAACATCGGCAGCAGGAACACCACCGCGAAGGGCTCGATCTTGCGGCGGATGTCATCCGCGAACACGCCGCGTGGCATGGCGATGCCGAGGATGAATCCACCGAACACCGCATGCACGCCGATGATGTCGGTGTACCAGGCGGCGAGGCAGAAAAGTCCGAGCGTCACCGCCATCATCGGCTGTGAGACGCCGCCCTCGCGTTCCGCCCGCCTGCCGAGGCCGGCGAGGAGCTTGCGTCCAACCGTGAGAGCGAGCACGCCGTAGAGGAAGGATCCGCCGATGGCCACCGTTTGCGCACCGATCGAGATGCCCCCGATCTGGAGCGGGCTGGAGGCTCCGAAAGTGGCGAGGACCACCGCGAGCACGCACCAGGCGGCTGCGTCATCGATGGCGCCGGCCGCCAGCGCCAGTGTTCCCAGCGGAGTTCCGGAGAGCCCGCGTTCCGAGATGATGCGAGCCAGCATGGGAAAGGCCGTGATGGCGATGGCCGCACCCAGGAAGAGGGCACCCTCGAAGTAGCGGACCTTGGGGGAGAAAATGCCGGGCACATCCTGAAGCCACAGAACCAGCAGCGCCCCCAGGATGAAGGGCACCAGCATTCCGGCGATGGACACGCTGGCCGCGCTGCGAGCTCTTGCTTTGAAGTGCGCGGTGTTGAACTCCAGCCCCACCAGGAACATGTAAAGCCCCACCCCGAGCTGGGCTCCGGAAAACAGGATGCCGCGCGTCTGGGGGGTGAAGATCAGTTTGGATAGATCGGGAAACAGGAAGCCGATCAACGAGGGGCCGAGCAGCACACCGGCAATCATTTCACCGACCACCTGAGGCTGGCCGATGCGCTTTGCCAGCATGCCAACGATCCGGCAGGCGAACAGAATCACCGCCATCTGCAGGAAAAAGGAGGCTGCCAGTGCGTGCATGATGCGGGTTCCCTAAAGCGGTCCTCAGGATCCGGCAACGTGGAATGTGCCGGATCGTTGGAATTTCCCGCTTCCATCAGGCCGCCGCTCGTTCAGCCTCTTGCCACAATGCGCCGCACGGGAACCGTTCACACCCGCCACCAGTCGCTGGAAATCTGGAAATCCGATCTCGCCACCGAGTTCCGAGTGGAAGGCGCGGTGCATGCCTGGTTCCACCGCCGGCGCTTCCTCACCGGCCTTGCCTGGGACATGATCGCCGCAGCCGCTCTGCTAGGTGAGCGTCCCGCCCCCCGCTCGGTGCTCATGCTTGGACTTGCCGGCGGCACTGCATTCCGGATCCTGCGTCACCTGCTCCCGGATTGCCGCCTCACCGCGGTGGACATCGATCCGGAAATCGTCGAACTCGCCCGGGAGCACATGGACCTCGACGCCCTGGGCATCGAGGTGGTCATCGGCGATGCCTACCCGTGGCTGGAGAAAAACCGGCGGTCCTTTGATGTGGTGATCGATGACATCTATCTGGCAGGAAAAACCGACGTGTTCCGCCCGCGGGCATGGGATTCCGGGCTTCTCGATCATCTCAGCCGCGCCGTCGCGCCGGGTGGCGTGCTCGCTGTGAACCTCGTCACCGGAGCGGGCCACCGGACCATGCAATCTCTCACCCGTCGAGTTCTCAAGGAGCGGTTTCCCGTGGTCCGCTCGCTCAAATCCGCCGAAGCGATGAACGAGGTGCTTGTCGCCGGGAACTCGGTCGCCACGCGTGGCAGGCTTGCCACGAGCAAGGACACTTTCGCCGATTGGCGGGACGTCGCTTACTGGGATCGCATCCAGGTTTCCCGGGTTTCCTGATCTCCACGCCATGTCGGATCCCGTCCAAGCACTCTACGAAGCCCGCGCCTACCCGGCGATGAGCCACCCGCTTTCCGATCCCGCCGTGAGCGGGGTGGGGGCGATGCTTGGCGGGCTGACGTCCAGGGCACCTTCCGCGGCACGCATTCTTGAAATCGGCTGCGGATCCGGCCTCAACCTGATCCCCTTGGCGATTCGCTGGCCTGAAAGCGAGTTTCTCGGCATCGATCTCTCCGCTGCCTCCATCCGGACCGCCACCGAGCTTGCCGCCGCCGCCGGGGTCCGCAACATCCGCTTCCTGGCGGCCGACCTGCGCGACTTCGATCCCGGTCCCGAGCCCTTTGATCGGATCATCGCCCACGGTTTCCTGTCCTGGGTGCCCGATGAGGTGAAACTCGCCCTTTTCCGGTTTTGCCGGCAGCGCCTCGCCCATGACGGGTTTGCCACGGTCAGCTACAATGTCGAGGCTGGTTGGGCGGCCCGCCAGCCCGTCATCGCCAAAACCCGCTCCATCCTCGCCGCCGGAGCCGCGGATCCGATGGCTGCTCTCGCCATCCTCCGCTCCGTGACGCCCGAAGCTTCCTCAGAGATCGCCATCATCGATGACATGATGGCCAAAGGCCCGGACATCCTCGCCTTCGACGACTTCGGCCCGGTCAATCACCCGTGGTCCCTCGATCGATTCGTCCAGAGCGCCTCGGAGGCCGGACTCCTCTGGCTCGGTGAATCCGATCCCTCAACCAATTTCCCCACCCAGGTGGACCCCACGACCCTTGCTCGCATCCAGTCCTCTGCGGCCTCTCCACTCGCGTTTCACTCGGACCTCGATGTTGTGGCTGGGCGAACGTTCCGCTCGTCCGTGCTCTGTCTCAAGGAAGCGCCGATCGATCCCCGAATCTCCTTGGAACGAATGTTTGATTTGTGTGTTTCGATTCAATCCAATTATTCAAACGATTGTAATAATCAGATTTTTGAAGCTATTGATTCGTTTTCTCCATTGTGTGTTTCGCTAGCTGACATTCAATCGGTTCTGAAAGAAATTCCGGAAAAGAAGTTGGCTTCTGAAGTGTTTCGGGGGATTCGTGAGGGTTGGGTTCGGGCAAGGTTGGAGCCGGTATTGTTTGATCCTCGAGTGCCGAAGAGACCGGATTTGGGTGCATTTCGACTGGAGTGTGCGAGGCGCGGTTTCCCGTTGGTCGACATCTGGCACCGGCCCTGCGGGTTTCCGGCGGAGCATTATCGGGTGCTGGAGGCGATGGACGGGAGCCGGGATCTGGGTGAGTTGGCCCGATTGGCGAAGACTCATTGTCCGGATCTTCGATGGGATCCGTGGATGGCCCATTTGGCCGGCCGGGGTATGTTCGCCGGGTGAGCGGGAATCACTTGGTGCCCTCGACGGATCCGTCGTGTCGTGGCGAGCCGTTTTCCGGCTGGCAGCGCTCGGAGGGTTTCATCGTGTTGGGATCGATGGGAGTCTTGGTGCGGCAGGAGCAGCAGAGCAGGACGAATCCGGCGACGGGCAGGAGCAGGATGGATTTCATGGGTGCTGGTGGGTGTGTCTGAGGCGTAGCGGAAAACCTGCAGAAACTCCAGCAAACTCTTTGCCGGTGCCTTGGAGGGATGCCGGAAGCGCGAACGCGTGGGGAAGAGAGCGCACCATTTCGCTTGCCACGCTATGGGGCAGGCCCCACAAAAGCGCCCGCTTGTCCGGGAGGGGGGCGCATCTCGCCAGTCCTTCCGGAGACGGCGGTTCAATCCTATTCGCGAGCTCAAATGGACAGCATCTCATCCCGTATTGCCAAAGTATCCCCATCCCTCACCCTGGCCGTCACCGCACAGGCCAAGGCCATGATCGCCAAGGGCGAGGAAGTGTATGCCCTCGCCGGTGGCGAGCCGGAAGTGGATACCCCGGATTTCATCAAAGAGGCGGCCATTCAGGCGCTCCGCGACGGTCGCACGAAATACACCCCCGCCGGCGGTATTCCGGAGCTCCGCGAGGCGCTTTCCGAGAAGTTCCGCAAGGACAACAACCTCAACTACGCCGCCAATCAGATCTGCGTGACCGGTGGTGCCAAGATGGCCTGCTTCAACGCCATCCTCGCCGTGGTCGAGGAAGGGGACGAGGTGATCATTCCGACTCCGTTCTGGGTGTCCTACCCGGAGATGGTGCGTCTTGCCGGTGGTGTTCCGGTTCTGGTGGAGACCAAGGAATCCACCGGATGGAAGATGACTCCCGAGCAGTTCGAGGAAGCGATGACACCGGCCACCAAGATGGTCATTCTCAACACCCCGGGAAATCCGACCGGTGCGGTTTACACCGAAGATGAGCTGCGCGCCCTCGGTGAAATCGCCCTTGAGGAGGACATCATCATCCTTTCCGACGAAATCTACGAGAAGCTCGTCTACGGTGAGTCCAAGCACGTCTCGATCGGTTCGCTCAGCGAGGAACTCCACAACCTGACCATCACCGTCAACGGTTTCTCCAAAGCGTATTCGATGACCGGATGGCGCTTGGGTTACACTGCCGCTCCCAAGCCGCTCGCCGATGCGATCGACAAGATCCAGAACCACACGATCTCCAACGCCAACACCTTCTCTCAATATGGTGCGCTGGCCGCGCTTCAGGGCGATCAGTCATTCATCGAGGATCTGCGCGGCGAGTATGACGTGAAGCGCCAGTTCATGTATGCGCGTCTCAAGGCCATCCCGAACATCCGTGTGGTGGAGCCAAAGGGTGCGTTCTACTTCTTTGTTTACACAGGCAACACCGGCCTCAAGTCGCTCAACCTTTGCGACAAGCTGCTCTCCCGCTACAAGGTGGCCGCCGTTCCCGGCATCGCCTTCGGCTACGACGAGGGCATCCGCCTCAGCTACTGCACCACGCTGGACATCCTCAATGAAGGACTGACCCGCTTCGAGCAGTTCTGCCGCGAGCATTGACCGCCCCGCCGGCCACGGCCGGATACCACTTCAACGACCGTCGCCGGAGGATCTCCGGCGGCGGTTTTTTCTTGGGTGGCCAGTCACTTGTCGTGCACTGGCACAGCACGCGGCGGCTTTTCGATGAAGCCTCCGTTTTCGTTCAGGTTGCTCTTAATCAGAAACCAGATCGCGATCGCCAGCAGGAGGGACAGGACCTTTGCGATCCAGTTTTTCGTCGGGAGGAGTTTCATGGGTGGGCTTGCCGGTGAAGAAGATTTCGGAAATGCGGTCACGGAATTGTTTCTCGGTCAGGTTGCGCTGGAGCTGGCCGTTCTCGCAGATCGAGATGCCGCCGGTTTCTTCGGAGACCACCACGCAGATGGCGTCGGTGCGCTCGGTCAGGCCGATCGCGGCGCGGTGGCGCAGTCCGGTCGAGCGGTCCTTCATTTCGCGCTCGGTGACAGGAAAAACGCAGGCGGCACCGGCCACCCGGTCGTCGGCGAGGATCATTCCACCGTCATGCAGCGGGGCCTTGGGGAAAAACACCGCCATGGCCAGTTCCGGCGTGAATCGGGCGTCCAGGTGCACGCCGGTGTCCAGTTGTTCCTTGAGGCTGACGTCGCGCTGGATGGCGAAAAGCGCTCCCACGCGTTTCTTCGAGAGGTTGATCACCGAGTCCGTGAACCGCTCCAGGAAGTCGAGCCGGCGGCGTCCGTAGAGTGAAAACAGGCGGTTGCTGCCGAGCCGGGCCAGGCCGGTGCGCAGCTCGGGTTGGAAAATCACGATCAGGGCGAAGGCCAGGACCGCCGCCGCACGGGTGATGATCCACTGGATGACCTCGAACTTGAACACGGTGGATACCAGCGTGAGCACGACGAGGATGGTGCCCAGCCCCACCAGAATCTGGGCTCCGCGGGTGGAGCGGAACGCGCGGTAGATCTGATAGATGCAGGTTGCGAGCAGAAGGATCTCGATCCCGTCCCGCCAGTGTTCCATGAAAAACGCCCACATGTGATTGTTCCGGATGCTATGCGCGGGCCTGCCATCTTGACAACCCCGCAGATTTCCGGGATACGTCCGCCCGTTGGGTCCTGTTTCCCTCGTTCCGGCGGGTTTGCGAAAATAATGTGATCCGGATTCGTGGCAGCCACGGATCATCCGTGCAGTTCGACAAAACTCCAACCCCCTGCAAACTACCATGAAACTGAAAACCACGATTCTGATTGCCACTCTCGCCGCCGGCTCCGTTGCCTATGCCGGTCACCGCGAGGCCAAGCCTGCCATCGATCCCGCCGTGTGCCCCGCCGTTGAGGTGGAGGAAGGCTCCGGAGACGCCGAGGTCGTCGTCATCGACGATTCCGAGGTGGTCGACGGAGGCGAGGTCGTCGAGGTCGAAATCACTTCCGAAGAAGGTGAAGTGGTTGAAGGCGAAGTGACCGGCGGTGAAGTGATCGAAGGCGAGGTCGAAGTGACCGAGCTTGAGGTCGTCGCTGACGGTTCGGGCGAGGTCGATCCGGCCGTCTGCGAAGTCGGTGGTCCCGAAGTCCAGCGCGGTGGCGAGGCCATCGAGGATCCCAGCGTCATTTTCCAGACCGCCTTTCTGGGAGGTGTGAAGAACGTGGAGACTCCGCTGGCCAAAGGCACTCCCGAGCTGGGCCAGGAAGACCGTGCCGCCGCCATTGAGGCGAAGGGTGCCGGTGCCGCCGAGGTCAACAAGGAGAAGAAGGGCCCGATCGCCCTGGTGAAGAAGGGCCGCGTTTTCCTCCGCTGATCCCAACCACGATTCATGAGTTCCGCGAAGGGCCGCCGAAATGATCCGGCGGCCCTTCCTGCATCCACGCCTACCGATGAAATCCGCCGCTGTCCTTGCCTCCGCCGTGGTCCTCGTGCCCAACCCGCTCCTCGCCATCGGAGCGGAAGACACCACCCGTCCCACGCCCCCCAGTGTTCCCGCGTATCGCGAAAAATCCGTTGAGAACGAAACCATCACCCGCGGTGCCCAAAAGGCCGGCGAGGACGATGAACTGCTGGCTTCCCTGGCGGGGCTGGTCGTCGCTCCCACAGCCGCCTCCGCTCTGGACCTTCAGAGGCGGACCACCTCCGGGATCGCGATCGAAGGGTTTTCCGATGTGGACTCCGCCTGGATCCGGGCGGCCATCCAACCGTACTTGGGCCAACCGGTGACCCTCAAAGTGCTCAACCGCCTCGTCGCCGGATTCGAACGGGAAATGCGTTCCCGTGGCCGGATGTTGGAGCGGGTTTCCTTTCCGCCGCAGGAGATCACATCCGGAGTGATCGCCCTGCGCCTCGGGCCGGCCCGGGCGGCCACGGTCCGGCTTGCGGGCAATCCGGCCTTCGGTGCCGAGTTTGCCGCCAAGGCCTTCCGCACCAAGCCTGGCGAGACCATCGACGACGATACGGTTCTTGAGGACCTCGATTGGCTCAACGAGAATCCGCTGCGGCGCGCGTCGATTTCCCAAACCGACGGGGTGGACGAGGATGCGCTCGACCTTGCGCTGCGCCTCCGCTCCGAACGGGCCTGGCGGGTCTATGCCGGATTGGACAACCAGCTCAGTTCAGACCTCGGCGACGAGCGAATCTACCTGGGTTTCCAGCATGGCGATCTGTTCGCAATGGACCAGCGTTTCACCGGCCAATACACGGCCGCACTCGACTTCGAGAGGCTGCAAGGCGTGAGTCTCATGCACGAGATTCCTTTGGCCTGGCGCGGATTGATCGATCTCTCCGCAGGTTACACCGAGTCCGAATCCGACGTGACCGGTCCGCTCGACCAGAGCGGCGAGTTCACCCGCTTTGCCGCGGCGTTTCGCAAGCAACTCCCGCGCTGGAACTCGATCTCTCAAGAGTGGCGTCTCGGGTTTGAGTTTCGCGACAACAACTATCTGTTCACCGACGGCTCCGAGTCCGAGGTGCGCTTCTTCCAGATCGAAACCGGTTGGAAGGGCAAGCGGAGCGATGCGTATGGCACCAGCCGGCTGGACCTTTCGCTCTCATACAATCCGGGGCAGGGAATTCTCGGTTCCGATGATGAGGACTACATCGCCCTCGGTGCCGACGGAGCGGAGTCCTTGATCCTTCGCCTGGATTCGGAGCGCTCGCTGCGCCTGGGGGATGCCGGGCTTTTGCTCGGGCGCATGAACGCGCAGTGGTCGGACTCGGATCTCCTCGCCTCGGATCAGATCACCGCCAGTGGCGTGAACCGCGTGAGAGGATATGATGAAACGGTCGGCTATGCTTCCAACGGCATCGTCGCCAGCATCGAATATCAAAGCCCGGCCCTCCACGTGCCTCGTGCGGGTGATGTGATTGGCGTGCTGTTTGTGGACGGGGCGGTGCTCGATCGCGATGCACCGACCGATCCCGGTGAGTTGCTTTCGACGGGTTTCGGTCTGCGCTGGCGATTCAACGATCACTTCAGCGCCCGGGCCGATCTCGGTATTCCTCTGGAACATCCGGATGACATCGATGACTCGCCGATGATCCACTTTGCCCTGGGAACCACCTGGTGACGGGGCGATTCCCGATCTAGCAGGATTGGGCGATCGGGTTCAACCATCCATTTCTACGGCCCCCTTCGGATTCCGCAAGGGGGCCGTTGTTTGTCTGCCCGTCCCATCAGGCAAACAAACAGGCCGGTCTCTAACGGTTTCCAGCGGCGGGCGGGCCCTTGAGCACGGTGTTCTTGTCACCAGGGGCGGACGGTTGGTTTTCCGGGTCCTTGGTCAGCATGAAACCCGAGGGGATGACCATGTTGGAGCCGAGCGAAAAATCGAAGGAATCCGCCCCCGCCGCGCGGCTTTGGGGGAGGCTGCCGACGTAAACCGGTTTCTCGCTGTTGGCGGTGGTGACCCAGAGGTTGTAGACTTGGCCACTCTCGGCGGCTGGCAGGTTGTTCACGACCAGGGTGCCGGAGTCCCGCGCGGCATCGTAGATCGGGATGGCGGATGGTGGCTGTGCGTCGGCGGCTTCCACGGGCGGAGCGGTGGGAAGGTCGGACGCGGTGTTCATGGCCACTCCGGCGGCGGCGGCATCGGGGATGGTGCGCACCTCCATGGAGTTGATGCCGGCCATGCCGGTCGGAGCAGCGAAGGCGGGATGGAACTTCATGCTGTCTCCCAGCAGCGAGACAATCGGCGAGCCGTTGTCATTCGCGGCAAGGGTGTCCGCTGTCTCCTCCGCAGCTCCCGGTGCATTCATCTTCATGATGATGGGAAGCGCCATCCCGGGGACGGCTTCGAAGAGCACCCGGTCGCGGTTCTGATACTGGCGGAGATTTTCGCGAAGCACGGCGATCTCCTGCACGAGGCGCTTGGTTTCCACACGCTGGATCGACTTCGCATCTGCATCGACCGCGTGAGCACTTGCCTGGGCTGTGTCCTGTGGGGTGACGGCATCCGTCGGGGAAGGTTCACCCCGTTCCGCGCCGGGAGCGGCGGGGAGGGCGGAACGGGGCCGGGGTTCGGGGAAATCAGGTGCCTCCGGTGTCGTGGCGAGCTGCGAGCGGGAAGGGGAGTCTTCGCGTCGGTCGATCACCAGCACCATCGCCAGCGCGGCCGCGGCCGCCCATCCGGAAACCCCGAGCCAAAGGTGGCTGCGGCGCTGGGATTGCAATCCGAGTCGGGCTTGCAGGCGTTCGAGTTGGCCAGCCTTGGGAGGGATGGGCGTGACGGTGGCCGCGGCTATCGCGGCGGAAAGCCGGTCCATTTCCTGATGGGCGGAGCGCAGCAGCGGGTCGTGGCGCATCGCCTCGTCGAAGATGGCGGATTCATCCGCATCGAGCATGCCGAAGGTTCTCCAGGCGGCGCTGTCGTAGGGATCAGAGTTCATAGCGTGACAATTGGTTGCGGACTTTGTCCAGGGCTCTGCGGAGGCGGTTTTTCACCGTCCCCAGCGGCGTTCCGAGGTGTTCGGAGATTTCGGAGTGCGTGTATTCCAGGAAAACGGCGAGTTCGAGGCAGCTGCGTTCGTCGGGGGCGAGTTGATCGAGCGCCGCGCGGACTCTCCGCCAGTCGTCGAGCGCCATGACCTGAGGGTCTTCCGAACCTTCTGGTGGCGCATGCAGATGGATCGGCACCACGCGGGACGAATCGCGCTTGCCCCGGTGGCGGAAGCGGAGGCGGTCGATGCAGTAACCACGCAGCACGGCGAAGGCCCAGACGAAGGGCGGGGATTGGTGAGGGTCATACTCGGCCGAGCGGTGCCACATGCGGACGAAGGTGTCCTGAACGACTTCCTCGGCTTCGCGGCGGTCTCCGAGCATCCGGCAGGCCGTGCCTAACAAAACCGCGCTCCACATGCCGTGGAGGTCGGTCAGGGCGCTGCCGTCGCCCTTGGCCATGCGCGCGATCAGGGCCACGGCTTCTCCCGTGGGATCCTCGCAGAGTCCCGTGGGCATCGGGACTACCGGGCTGAGATCGGCATCGGTCATGGATGGTGGATTGGACATCAATCGGGCACTTGGCCGCAAGGATGATCCGCCAAAGCCTGGCCATCCGGTTCAGACAAATCGTGAAAATCCTTGGTAACTCGTCCCTTGCCGACCCCGTCGTGCTCGGCTTTACTCCCGCGCATGCACCAAGAGATCCAACTGACGAGGGAAGTTTCCGCCATCCAGATTCCAAGTGGCGACACGCTCACCCTACCCGCCGGGACCGCGGTTTTCATCACACAGCGCCTGGGCGGCACCTACACGGTGGCCACGTCGCAGGGTTTGGCACGGATTTCCTCGAAGGATGCGGACGCCCTCGGCGTGGACCCTGCCGAGGAGCAGAAGAAGTCCGAGGAGGCGATCCGGCTCAAGGATGCTCCTCTTGAGGAACAAGTCTGGGCCCAGCTCAAAGGTGTCTACGACCCGGAAATCCCGGTGGACATCGTCAATCTCGGCCTGGTCTACGATTGCGCGATCGAAGAAATCGACGGCAAGCGCGTCGTGTCCGTCAAGATGACCCTCACCGCGCCGGGTTGCGGCATGGGCCCGGTGATCGCGGCCGATGCCCAGGCGAAGATCATGACCATCGACGGCATCGACGACGCCCGCGTGGAACTCGTCTGGGATCCGGCCTGGAATCAGGAGATGATTTCCGAAGAGGGCAAGATGAAGCTCGGGATGATCTGAGCCTGCGGTCCTTCTCTATTCTTTCGAGGACAGGGAATCGACGTAGGCGATGATCGACGGAATGGCTGCCTCGAAGACCTTGGCCACTTCCTCGTAGGCGCCCATACCCATGCCGATGGGGTCCGGGACATCTTTGCTGAATCGTTTCCCGTCGGCGGCAGCGAATTCGCGGACGAGGTAGAATTTGTCCACGTGATTCGGAAACCTGGATTCAAGCGCGGCGAGGTGTCCCTCGGTCATGGCGAACACGTGGGTCGCTTCGTTCAGGACCGCCTCGGTGACCGGGCGGCTGCGGAAACCCTCCAGGGGTGCGCTGCGTTTCCTCAGCACACTCAGGGTTTCGCTGCTGGCGGTCGTGCCCTTGGATGCGGCCACGCCGGCGGAGCTGACCTTGAAATCCGCACGTCCGTCCACGGCCTTGCGAAAGAGGCCTTCCGCCATCGGGCTGCGGCAGGTGTTTCCGGTGCAGACAAAGAGCACGTGCTTCGTTTCAGACATCGCCGCGGAGATTGGGCGCTCCGGGGCGATCCGTCAAACCGCAATGGCCGGGGCTGCCCAGCGATCGTTCTGGCTCTGACGCCGGCCTTGTGTTAGGCTCCGGGCATGGACGCCTTGATTCACCATTTGGAAGACAAGCAGGAGCTTTCCCGCCGCGAGGTGGAGGTGGCGGCCGGGCTGCTTCTGGACCCCGCCGCGCCGGATGAGAAGAAGGCGCGTTTGCTGGAAGCCCTCTCGCGAAAGGGCGAAACCCCTTCGGAGATCGCCGGGTTTGTCGAGGCCTTCCTGTCCCATGCGGTGGAGCCCCATCTCGGACTGCTGGAGCTCGATGGCCCCACGCTCGATGTTTGCGGGACGGGCGGCGACCAGTTGGATCTTTTCAATGTATCCACCACTTCCATGTTCATCGCGGCTGCGGCCGGTGCGGTGGTGGTGAAACACGGAAACCGGGGCATCACCTCGAAAAGCGGTGGTGCCGACGTGCTGGAAGCCTTGGGCGTGAGGATCGATCCTCCGGTCGACGACTTCCGCCGGTGCATTGAGCGTGCCGGGCTCGGTTTCATGTTCGCGCCGATCTATCACCCGGCGTTCAAGGCGGTCGCACCGGTCCGCAAGCTTCTTGCCGCGCGGGGTGTCAAAACGATCTTCAACCTGATCGGTCCGCTGCTCAACCCGGCCCGGCCGCAGTGCCAGTTGGTCGGCGTGTTCTCCCGCGAACTTTGCCCGGCCTTTGCGGAAATCCTCCAGCGCCTTGGCCGGGACAGCGCCTGGGTGGTCCACGGCACGACTGGCGACGGGCGCTCGGTCGATGAAGTCAGCCTCATGGGCTCCACCCGCATCTTCAAGGCGGGGCTCTATCAGGACATGGATGACGAGGAGGTGCGCCCGCGCGATTTCGGTCTGCATCATGCCGAGGTGGAGGCGCTTCAAGGTGGCGACGCCACCGTCAACGCGGCCATCCTCGAGGCCATTCTCTCGGGGCGGGAGACCGGCCCCAAGCGGGACATGGTGCTCATGAACTCCGGCACCGCCCTGGCCTGTGCGGGCCTCGCGGACGACATCGGAAACGGCATCGAGATCTCCCGCGAAATGATTTCCTCCGGTGCCGCCATGGAGAAACTCAGGCTGCTGCGCAAGTTCTCGGCATGAACCGTTTCATTGGTCGGCAAACCAATTCGTGAGCAGGCGGGCGAGCGCCAGGATCGCAATCACGGCGATCACCGCAAGGACCGTGCCGACGAGATACCACATGCCGCTGCATGTAGTCTCGATCGGGCGTCGGTCAAGGCCTCCAATTCCTTGACTTTGCTTGACATTCGGGAGTTTTCAGGGATTTTTCGGGTTTGAGCATGGCGAAGAAACGCATGGAAGCCGAAAAGTTCACGCGTCTGGAGGCCCGCACGCGGGTGATCCGGGGGGCGGGGCGGCTTGCGATGCTGGCCTGTGCGCTGGCTCTCGGATTTGTGGTGGTGGCGACGGCGTTTCCGCAGCGTCGCGAGGTCTTGAAGCTGGAAGCCAAGTTGAAGCTCGCGAAGGAGCGGGAGAGCTTGGTGATGGCGGAGAGGGACCACCGGACGATCGAGCTCCGGGCCCTGCGCGAGGATCCTGCCTATCTGGAGATTCATGCTCGGGATCGCCTTGATTACAGCCGCGAGGGCGAGAAGGTTCTGCGCTTCAAGGGTGCCCGGTGATTTTCCGGGGCAGGGCTGGCCTGGCCTGCTTTGAGGCTTGGCGGGAGTGCCGCGGGACGGTAGCGCTGGGGGTATGCGAAACGACATCGAGCGCGTGCTGATCGACGAAGCGGTGATTGAAAAGCGCCTCGATGCGATGGCGCTTGAGATCGAACGGGACTTTCCAGGCGGCAAACTGGTGGTGATCATTCTGCTGAAGGGTGCCATGGTTTTTGCGGCGGATCTTCTGCGCCGTGTGCCGCGTGAACTCGAGATCGAGTGCCTGAATGTCGCAAGCTACCACGGCGGCATGGAGAGCTCCGGCAAGGTGGATTTTCTCGATCGGCACTTTCCCGAAGTCCGGGGGCGCCACGTCCTTCTGCTCGATGACATCCTCGACACCGGGCGCACGCTGCACGCGGTGGCCCAGCGTTTGATGGAGGAAGGGGCGGTGGCCGTGCATACCGCCGTGCTGCTTGCCAAGGACAAGGAACGCGCGGAGGAAGTGCAGGCGGACTACGTCGGCTTCGAGATCGGCGACGAGTTCGTGGTCGGCTACGGCCTCGACTATCAGGGGAAATACCGCAACCTGCCCTACGTGGGGGTTTTGAAACCTCCGGCGGCTTGAGCGGGCGGCCGTTCAGGCCGGAGACGTCATCCAGTCCCCACCTTCTAACCGATCAAGTCGCCGATCGATCCGAAGTCGGGTGAGAAGAGTCGTTTGTAAGTCCGTGCCGCGTATCCATCGGTCATGCCGGCGAGGAAGTCGCAGACAAGCCGGGCGCGCTTCGCGGGATCGGCCTCGGCGGTGATCTCCTCCGCGGCATCGGCGGGGAGAAGTTGGAAGTCCTGTCCGTCGATGGTGCCGCCGGTGATGTATCGTTCGCCGAGCACCTCCCACAATTGGCGCAGCATGCGGCTGCCCTTGTGTTCGAGTTGTTTCAGTTGGGTGGAGAGGAATACGACCTCGAACGCGAGCTTCTTGAACACCGAGCACTCGGCCTTGATGGCCGGATCGATGATCAGTCGGTGATGGTAGCGCTGGGTCAGGGCGCTGAGGAAATTCACGTCGGTTTCCAAGCGCGTGGCCTGGATGTATCGGCCGATCCGTTTGCCAACGAAGGGATCCACCTTGCGGCTGCGGATGGCGCGCATCAAGTCGCCGAGCGGCGTGCCTTCGCCGGTCGCATGTCCATGTTTTCCGGCCCAGGCCTCGATGCGCTCCAGCGTGAGAAACCCGGCGCGAACGCTGTCGGAAAGGTCGTTGAGGGAGTAGGCGGTGTCGTCCGCCCAATCCATGATCTGGCATTCGATGGACTTGAAGGAATCGCGCGCCTTGCCGGGCGGGAGTTCGAGCGGGAAATCAAAGCCTCCCATCGCCCAATCGAGGTGGGACTGCTGGTCGTCGTAGATGAAGTGGTGCTCCGGTGGCGTGCCGTGAAGCGTGCGGAGTTCGCTCCAGAGGGATTTGTATTTCAGGATCCCGTCGAGAAACGCCCGGGTGGGATCCATGCCGGTGCGCTTGGCCGAGAAGATGCGCTCGGTGATGAGCCGCAGTGTTTGGGCATTGCCCTCGAAGCCGCCCAGATCCCGAGTCAGGTGGTTGAGCGTGCGTTCCCCGGCATGCCCGAAGGGCGGGTGGCCGAGGTCGTGGGAAAGGCAGACGGCTTCGACGAGATCCGGATCGATGAAGAAGTCCGGGCTGAGCGGTCCGTCCGGAAGGGACCTCAGCCAGTGGCAGATGGATTTGCCGATTTGCGCCACCTCCAGCGAATGGGTCAGGCGGGTGCGGTAGAAATCGTATTCGCCGCTCCAGAAAACCTGGGTCTTGTTCTGCAGGCGGCGGAAGGTCGGTGTGTGAAGGACCCGGTCGCGGTCGATCTGAAAGGGTGAACGGTAGTCGCCGCGGTCTTGCGCGCCGGAGCGCCGCTCGGTGTCGAATTCCCCGTAGAAGCGGTTCGTCATCGGGGCGAGCTTAGTCCGCCGGACGCGCCGGGCAATCCATTTGCGAGCGGGTTGGCCGCACGGATCATGGAGCATCCCGGGTTTCCCGTTGAAATTCGTTCCCGCATGTGTTCGTAATGCCCGGTTGATACCGGTTTTCCGGGTTTTTCATCCGCCACGCCCATGCACTCGATCAAACGCGCCTTCTTCTGGCTTTCCGGAGCCGGTACCGAGACCCTCGAACGCTGCCCGTCCTGGGAGCAGAGGAAATACGTTGCCTTCGGAGCCACCGTGTTGGTCCCGTGTGCGTTTGCTTTCATCGCCTGTGCCTACGCGCTTTCCACCCTCACCGACCAAGCCAGGGTGATCTACCCGGTGGCCGCGGTGTGGGCGTTCATCATCCTGACCATCGACCGCGCGCTGCTGGCTGGCTACCGGCCGTACATGTCGATCTTCCGCAAGATGTCGCAGTTTTCCCTGCGCCTCGTGGTGGCGGTGTTGATGGGCATCACGATCGCGCACCCGCTGGTCTTGCTGCTCTTCCGGGATACCGTCTCTTCGGTGATCGAGAAGGATCGGGCGGCGGAGATCGAGATGGCAAGGTCCGGATTCGAGCGCGAAAAAGAGAAAATCCGCGCGCAGGCGACCTCGCTTGAGGAAGTGGTCGGCGGGTTGAGGCTGAAGTGGAATGAGTCTTTCCAAGCCAAGTTCATCCTGCAGGAGACCGAGGAGGCGAAGGATGCGATCCCGGGGCTCACGGCCGAGCAGCAGAAGGAACTGAAAGCCTCGATCGACGAGGGCACCGCGCCGTTCCGCGAGCGGCTTGCGGTGGTGGAGAAACAGGTGGCCGAGTTTTCGCCCCAGTATGCCAAGCTGCAAACCGAGTTGGGTTTCTGGCAGGCGGAGTTCGAGCGCGAGCTCAACGGCCAGCGCTCCGGCATGAAAGGGGAGGGCCCCCGCGCGCGCTCGATCCGCTCGGATCAACTCGAGCCAAGGCGGGAGGAATCGAAGCGACTTGGCGGGCTGCTCGAACATCTCAGCGCGGAGAAAGCCACCCTGCAGACCCAGACCCGCCAGGCGGAAGCCGCGGCCATCTCGCAGTTTGAAGGGAAACTCGCGGAGATCAACAAGGCCAACCAGGCGGAGGCCGAGCGCGTCGCCGGACTCAAGCGCAAGGTGGAGGAGGACCAGGCCGGGCAGTTCGTCACTCAGCAGAACGCCGTGCGCGATACGATCAAGCAACAAATCGACACCCGCTTGCTGGAACTCCGCCGGGTGCAGGACGAGCTGGCCGCCGTGGCTGCCGAGGAAACCGAGCGACTTTCCTCGCTGCGCGCGGAGGCCCGGCGGGACATCCTCACCCAGACGCTCGCCCTCCACGCGCTCTTCAAGGCGGGCAACGAGGGCGGACAGTTCGCTTTCTACACCTACATCGTTCTTACGCTGCTTTTCATGCTGGTGGACACCATTCCGCTGATCGTGAAGTTCTTCACCAAGCCCGGTCCCTATGACACGCTGGTGGACCGCGATGAGATCAGCTTCGACGCCGAGCACCGCGCCTTCCGCAAGAGCCACGGCCGCTACATGGAGCAGTTGTCCAACAGCAACCTGATCGCCGTCACCCGCAACCCGCGGCTTGAGCATGCGCTCGTCGATGGCGTCGAGCACTCAAGGGCTGCCCGCGAGTTCCTCGATTCCCTGATCGAGATGGAAAAATCCTTCGCCGAGAAATTGAAGCTGGAAGAGCAATCGATCGGCGTGGCGGAAAGCGACAAGCGGGCGGCTCTGGAAGCGATCAAGAAGCGCTTCTACGATGACCTGCATGCCCGCATGGAGGTGTTTTTCACCAGTGGCCGCACCCGCAACGAAGCGTGAAGGCGCCGCCCGGCTGCCGGTTTGGCTGGCTGCTGTGTCTTGGCCCGGGCGATCGGGGAATATTTTTCGATCCAAATCGTCAGTTTTGGCGGATTGACGTTGGGTAAGGTGTCTCGCAGTCTCCCTGCGGTCCGGATGAATCCTGTTTTCATCGGCTGCAACTTCGAGGCTCCTCCCGCGATCCGACCTATCCCTTTCTCATGAAAAACCTATCCGTTTCACCGGGCGGCCTCCGCCGTTTCGCCGCCCTTTTCGGGTTTCTTCTGACCTTCGCGATGCAGACCGCGCCTCTGGAAGCGGCAGCTCAGGGAAGGAAGATCCTCAAGATGGAGATTGCCGAAAATCGGAACTCCGCCTCGCTGGTGGTTCCTCCCGGTTTCGTCTCCGTGACCCTCCAGCGTTTTGAACGCGGCCAGGGCTGGAAAAAGGTGGAGGTGCGGAAAGTCCAGCCCGGCAAAGTCCGCATCAAGCTGCCGAATGCTCCCAAGTCCACCCGTTGGCGCATTCTCGGCACCTACGATTCACAAGTGAGCCGATCCAAGTTCCCGGCCGCCTTCTACATCGGCAAAAACCGCTTTGAGCCGAAACCCGGTGGCTCTTCGTTCCTCAGCATGGCCGGTGTGGCCGGTTTCGAAAGAAACGTCGCCGGTGAACCCGCCCCCGATGCTCCCGGCGAAGCTCCCGTGGAAGCGGATATCTGGCGCATCAAGGGCAATCACGTGTTCTTCTTCAACCAACTCCGCGGCCTCCAGGTGCTCGATATCTCCAATCCGGTCGATCCGCGCCTGCTTGCTTCATTGCGTCTGCCCGCGGTGGGTGAGGATCTTTACCTTCTTCCCGATTCCGGAGGTGGCAAGAACCTGCTCTTGCTCACCCGCCACGAGGGCGACAACGGCGAGGTTGAGACCCGCATCCGTCTCGTGCGCTACGAGGGTGGCAAGCTCACCGTCACTCACCGCCAGAACGTCAAGGGCTCGCTCACCGACAGCCGGATGATCGGCGATCGCCTCATCCTCGCCACCAGCGAGACGGACTACGGGCATTTCGACGAGGAAAACTGGAGCTACCGCAGCACCACTCGGGTGTCGGAATGGGTTATCCGCCCCGGCGACGCACCCAAGGCCGCTGGTTACTTCGAAATGGATGGAAGCGATCCGGTGATCGCCGCCGGGTCCGATTGGATGGCGGTGGCGGTGACTCCTGCCGGCTCCTGGGATCATTCCGAGGTCACGGTTTTCCACTTCGGCAGCGACGGTCTCACCCGCTTGAATGGCCAAGCCCTGCGCACCGCCGGGGTGGTTGCAGACCAGTTCAAGATGCAGTGGAGGGATCACACCCTGACCACGATTTCCGAGGCGAACACCGAGCGTTGGGGCTGGAGTCCACGCACCGTGCTTGAGACCTTCCGCGTCTGGGGACCCGGCGTCATCACTCCCGCCGTGGTCACGGATCCTCGCATGGGGCGTTTGGAGCTGGCGGAAGGTGAAAGCCTGTTTGCCACGCGCTTCGCCGGTGACAAGGCCTACGTCGTAACTTTCCTGCAGACGGATCCTCTGTGGATCGTCGACCTCTCGAATCCCTCCGAGCCAGTGGTGGCCGGGCACCTGGAGGTTCCGGGTTGGTCCACGCATCTGGAGCCGCTTGGTGACCTCCTGTTCTCGGTGGGAGTGGAGTCCGGCACGGTCGCCGCCTCCCTTTTCGATGTGGCGGATCCAAGCGCACCCAAGCTCCTCCAGCGCCTCAATCTCGGCGGTTCCCAATCCGACAGCGAGGCGACTTGGGACGAAAAGGCGCTCAAACTCCTGCCGGATGAAGGCCTCGCGATGATCCCCGTCACTGCCTACGACGAGGCGGGTGGCGAAGCCCGGCGCTCGGTGCAGCTGATCGATGTCAACGTCAAGAAGGGTGAGCTGAAACTGCGTGGATCGATCGAGCACGACTTCGATCCGCGGCGTGCGGAACTGGTGAACAACACGGTCATCTCCGTTTCCCAACGGGAATTGGTCACCGCCTATGTGGCGGACCTGGATCACCCGTTGCTTCTTTCGCAAGTGGCCCTCGCCTGGCCGGTGGATCGGGTGTTCGAATCCGGACAAGCGCTCATTCAAATCGAAAACGGCACCTCCTACGGACTTGGCCGCGCCACGGCACGCGTCTCATTGGCAGGGGACACCGAAGCAATTCTGAGCGAAACCGATTTGGGCGCCGGTGTGGTCCGCGATGCCGATCTGCGGGATGGCAAACTGTTCATCCTTCGTGAGACCGGCACTCCCTTCGGCTGGGCCTACAAGAGCATGTTCACCGAAGATGACGGCACACGCCTCCATCTGGATGTCTATGACGCCTCGTTCCTTCCACTGATCCGGAATCTCGGCTCCTGCAAGGTGCCGCTCAAGGACGGCTATCAGGTCGGCAACGCGGGATTGGTCTGGCCGCAGGCCTCGCGTCCCGCGGTGCTGCTCACCGCCCGCTCTCCATTCTGGTACGGCTGGGGCCGCCCGATATTCCGCCCGCAACCTGTGACGGACTTCGACGTCCTCCGCCCGCTGCCCGTGATGGCCGCAAACGCGGTTTCCAGCAAGCGCCTCTCAGTCATCGGTGGTGACGGCTGGTTCGGAGCGGAACGCAAGGCACCGCGCCTGCTGACCTTTGACCTGACCAATCCCACGGCTCCCGTCGCGGAGGAACCGGTGACTCTCGGCAGCTCGGGAACCTCCGCCAGCGGCGTGGTGGCGGCTGCCGATGGCCGGGTGGTCGTGGGTACCACGGAGTGGTCGGCCGACGCTCTCCCCGGTTGGTACTCGATGGGGTCTTCGCTCGATGCGATGTTCGTGATCGAGGTGCCGGAATCCGGATCTCCCGTCGTGCGCCCTTCCATCGACCTTCCCGGGACCTTGGTCGCGGTGGCGGATCTGGATCGCGAGGGATTCCTCGCCTACACCCGCTCGTGGAGCTATCCGGATGGCGGCAAGCTGACGGTGAGCGCCTGCGATGGATTCGATGCCTTCGAGGTGGCTGCGCTGGATGCGGACTCGTCCACCATCGCCGCCAACGGTCGCTCCCTGTTTATCGCGGCTGACGGCAAGGTTCTCCGCTACCGCCTTGCAGATGGCGGGGAGTGGGCTGCCCGCGAGGCTCTCGAAACCGGTTGGACGGCCTACGGTTTGCAAGTCGTCGAGGGCACGCTCGTCGGGCACGCATGGAACCGGATTTTTGCCGCCGAACTCAACGGGGATGCTGTCAATGACTGGCGTTTCCCGGGCTGGGGATTGAACGCGGATGGCATCGACATTGCTGCGGACGGCGATCTTCTCGTTCCCTTCGGCGAGTATGGCGTGGAGCGGCTGGACCGCTGATCACCGCAAGACGGCAAGCCTCCTTTGAGGAGGCTTGTCAAAGCGCTGGATTCGGCGATGTTCTGCGCCGCATGACGTCATTCGACCAATGGGAGCGCCGGATCGGCTGGATTTCTTTTCCGGGCTTCCTCCGCTACTATGCGATCCTGCATGTGCTGGTGTTCGTGTTGCAGATCTTCCGCCCGGACATTGGTGCGATGATGGACTTCGATCTCGCCGCGATCCTGTCCGGTGAGGTGTGGCGTTTGTTCACATGCTTCTTCGCCGCATCCCAGTTCGGGACGCTCTCGCCGCTGAGTCTCGTGTTCCTGCTCTGCGCGGTGAATTTCATGTTCATGGTCAGCGACGGGCTGGAAGCGGAGTGGGGGAGTTTCAAGACCTCGATTTTCTGTTATGCGGGCATGCTCTCGATCCTCGCTGCCTACTTGATTCTGCCCTATCAGATCCCCTATGGCGGCTTGATGCTTTATGGGGCTGCCTTCCTCGCGTTTGCGACGCTTTTCCCCAAGGTGGAAATCCTTCTCTTCTTCGTGATTCCGGTGCGGGTCGGGATCCTCGGAGTCGTCCAGGCGGCTGCCATGCTGGTCACCTGCCTCGGCAGCCCCGCGTTGTTTCCGTTCTACTTGATCGCCTTTTTGAACTACTTCCTGTGGGCTGGCATCCCGGCGCTTCGCGGAACGAAGCGTGCGGTGGACTCCGCCAGACGCAGGCGGCGCTTCAACGCGGCCAAACTGCCGGACACCGAGGCCTTCCACACCTGCCAAACCTGCGGCCGGACCGATGCCTCCGATCCCTCACTGGAATTCCGCGTCGGCCAGGATGGCAACGAATACTGCGAGGAACACCTGCCCGGTTAGAAGCAGGCATGCCCGGTCCACTGATCAGAGGATGTCGCGCACGAAGCTCTCCTTGCGGAAAATCGCGAAGGCCCCCGGCTCTTCACCCGTGCCGATGAAACGCGGGGCGATCCCCAGTTGCTCATGGATGGTCACCGCGATGCCACCCTTGCCGGAGCCATCGAGCTTGGTGACGATCACACCATCCAGCGGGCTGGCCTTGTGGAATTCCTTGGCCTGCTGAAGGGCGTTGGTGCCGGTGGTGGCATCCACCACCAAAAGAGTGAGGTGCGGAGCGGACTCATCCTGTTTGGCAATCGTGCGGCGGATTTTCCCGAGCTCCTCCATCAGGTTGTGGCGAGTGTGAATGCGGCCTGCGGTGTCGCAGATGAGAAAGTCCGCTCCGCTTGCGATGGCCTTTTGGTGGGCGTTGAAACAAACCGAAGAGGGGTCCGCGTTCGGGTTGCCCTTCACTACCGGGATGACGAGACGGTCCCCCCAGCGCTGGAGTTGTTCGACGGCCGCCGCGCGGAATGTGTCCGCGGCGGCAAGGAGCACCGAATGCCCTTGAGACTTGAGCCAGAGCCCGAGCTTGGCGGATGAGGTGGTCTTGCCGGTCCCGTTCACTCCGACGACGAGGATGACGAAAGGTTTGCCATCCGTCCGCGGCCGTGGGGCGGGGGTGTCATCGGGAAGCCGCTTGGACAAGTGTCGGCGGGTGGTGTCGACCACATCGTCTGCGGAAATCTGACGTCCGAGCCCGCGCAACTCGTCGAGGATCTCGGTCGTCAACCGGATGCCGAGGTCGGCACTGATGAGGTCCGCCTCAAGATCGTCCCACTCGATTTCCGCGCGGTTGGTGATTTTGTTGAAGAGCGATTTGAAAAAGCCTGCCATGGGTGCGCCGGGAGAGTGGGGCGCGCCGGGTCCGGAGACAAGGCCACGAATCTGATTTCTTGCTTCTCGCGGGTGCTGCCATCAGTCTCCCCCGTGCCGAAAATCCGCGTGCTTCCTGACATCCTTGCCAGCCAGGTGGCGGCCGGCGAAGTGGTGGAGCGCCCTGCTTCGGTGGTGAAGGAACTGGTGGAGAACAGCATCGACGCCGGTGCCCGTGAGGTGAGGGTGGATATGGACAAGGGTGGCGCAGCCTTGATTCGCGTGAGTGACGATGGCTGCGGCATGTCGCGCGAGGATGCCCTGCTTTCTCTGGAGCGCCATGCGACGAGCAAGTTGCGGAGCTCGGGGGATCTGGCCACGATCCGCACGCTCGGTTTCCGGGGCGAGGCGGTGCCGAGCATCGCCAGCGTTTCGCGTTTCCGGATCGTGACCCGGGAAGCGGATGCCGTGGCGGGGACGGAGGTGCTGGTGGATGGCGGCACGCTGCGGGACGTGAGGGACGCCGGTTGTGCTCCGGGTACAGTGATCGAGGCGAAATCCCTGTTTTTCAACATGCCTGCCCGCCGAAAGTTCCTGCGTGCGGAGTCCACCGAGGCGGCTCACGTGGAGCATCAACTGCGGCTCCATGCGCTGGCCGCCCCGCATGTGAGATTCCGTCTGCGGCGGGATGATCGCGAGGTCTTCGACCTTCCTCCGGCGGCGCGCGCGGTGGACCGTGTCAGGCAGTTGTTAGGGCCGGAGCTGGCATCCGAGCTCATCCCGCTGCCGCTCACTCATGGCCGTGGTGCCGCGGTCGAGGGCTTCGTGCTTCCTGCCAGCCATGCCCGCAAAGGCAGAAGGCACCAGTTTGTTTTCCTCAATGGCAGGCCGGTCGAGGATGCGGTGATTTCCCGCGCCCTCGCCGAGGGTTTCCGTGGGGCGCTCAGCGACGGTCTTCATCCGGCGGCCTGGTTGTGGATCGATCTTGAACCGACGCTCGTCGATGTGAACGTTCATCCTGCCAAACGCGAAGTCCGGTTTCACAAACCGCTGGATGTGCGCGAGGTGATTCTGGATGCCGTCACCCGGGGGCTGCGTCCGCCGGCTGTCGCTCCTGCCATTTCGCTTCCTCTGCCGGAGCTTCCCGCAAGGGATATCGATGCCGTGGCGGATTTGCCCGTGGCGGCTGCCCGGCCCGCGCCGCCGCCCTCTAACACCGCATTCCGTGCGCCTCAACCGGAGTTTACCGCTTGGATCGAACCAAGTCCGCAAGCGATCGATTCCGGCGGCCCGGGTGAGTCCGTTCCTGCGTCCAAGGCTCCGGACTTTCGCATCGTGGGGATGTTGAAGAATCGATTTGTGATCCTCGAAAGTGGAGACGGCTTGGTCTTGTTCGACCCCAAAGCCGCGCGTGAACGGATTTTGTATGAACGATTGCTGGCCCATCCGGAGGGAGCGCCTGCGGCCCAAGGGCTGCTGGTGCCGGTTCTTCTGGAGTTCGATCCACGCGATGCGGAGCTTCTCCTCCGCGAACGGATGCAGCTTGCAGAGGCCGGGATCGAGCTCGAATCCTTTGGCGGAAACACCATTCAGATTCGCACCTTGCCCGAAGCACTCGGTATTGGAGAACCCCGTGGATTCCTCATTGGGGTACTCGATGAACTGTTGCATGATCCCACATCGGGTGGCCGCTTTGCCCGGGAGCGCTTGGCTCGCACGCTTTCGAAACGCGCTGCACTGCTGACGGAACCACGGCTCTCGGAAGCACGTGCGCTCCTCGAGCAGTTGTTCGAGTGCGAACTGCCCTACTGCGCGGCCGACGGACGCCCGACCTTGACCGAGTTCGGGATGAGGGAACTGGAAAAACGCTTCGGGTCGGCCAAGGGGTGATTGTTTGGCGACCTTGAACTACGCCATCACGTGGAAATGACGACTTTCGTTTCCATCCGGATTGTCGGAGCTTAACGGCGTCCCGAGGTTCCGTCCCCCCACGGATCCCCGGACACCGGAATCCCTCCTCGGAGTCGAGTGCCCCCCGTTCTCGATTCACCCCCCAACGATGGATGGTCTCTGGTAGCCCCCAGCCACATCCCCCCACATGAACCTGTCCTATCGGAAGGCCGCCTGCGCGGTCTTCTCCCTGATGTTTGCATCCCCCCATACCGCCTCAGCCCAATCCCAAACCTCGCCGTCCGTCCCCGTCGGCTGGCTCAGTGCCAGTCCCGGAATCGTCCGGGTCGGTGCCAAGCCCACCTTGAAGTGGGGCATCACCTATCCTGCCACTGTCGTGGACTACGTCACGGTGACCACGCCTTCGACGCTGGTTCCCAAACAGGATCTCGACGTGGAGATCCGCGTGCTCGGCGCAGGAGTCACCGTGAGCAACTCCAACGGCTCCAACATGACCTTTGTCCCGACCGAAGCGCTCTTCAGTTACGACGGAGGAAGTTACAACCGGATCTTCTACGGCACCAATCCTCAGGTGGATCCATCCAGAGTCGTTCACACGCTCAATGTGAAATCCGGCCGCAATCTGCGCTTCGGCGGCCGCTTTTTCTACAACGGCTCATGGGGCAGGCTCTACACCTCGACGAGTGGCACGATGAATGTCCGCACGCTCGTCAACGGCCAAACACCTCCCACCACCTACTCGCTGATCAACGCGCCCACTCTGGAAAACTTCATCAAACCCTATCTCGACGCGTCGGGCAAGGTGATGATCGGCCCTATGGATGTGATCGTGTTCATGGAACTCACCCACACCGATTCGCAGGCGAGCGAACTCGGCTATGACCTGCAGGACATGGTGCTGCTGGTCACTTTCAAGCCCCGCAATTGATCCGCATCGATCCCACGACCACTGACCATGAAATCATTCCTGAAAGCCACCCTGATCTGCCTTGCTGCCACCGTCTGTGGCGAGGTTGCTGCGGCGACTTTCACGAACTTCATCCGCCAGGTGCAGATTCCAAGCGGCGTGGTTTGGGATGTGCCTGTGGGTTCCACCGGGGAGCAGAATTCCGCACTCGCCATCGATGCCGGTGGCGCCCGCTATGAACTCTGGACCGTGCTTTCATCGCCAATGACGAGCTACCTGCTCGATACCCGTTTTGTCAGCCCCTATGCACCGAGTGCGGAAGTGGTCTTCGTTTCCGAGGATCCCTATACCGAGATTCCCAGAACCCGTGCGGACAGGCCGTTCACGGTGGAGGTGACCCTCTCGGGGCTCCTGGCAGCCGCCAATGCTCCGGAGGCGTCCAAGTCCGTCAAGTTCCTCCGCCACGTGCAATCCTATGGTGCCGGAGGAACCGGAGAAAACCTCGATCGCACCCAGGCCACGCTTCAGACCCAGGCTTCGATCAGCAAGAACGGCAAACAGACCTTCACCTATCAGCTCTCATCCGTGCCAGGTACGGACCGGGCCAAGGTGAGGGGAGAGGAACGTTTCTCGGTGTTCGCACTGGCCGATGGCAGCACTCCGGAAGCTCAGATCGCCTCCCGCTACATCCAGATCTGGCCGGTGGCGGATGGATCGATTGGTGGAATCTCCGCAGGTCAGAAAATCCGCATGCAACTGCCGAAGCTGACCATCACCCTCAACGATCTCTATCCAAATTCCCGAACCTACGCCCAGGTCTACCGGGGCGACGCCCGTCTCGGTGTCGATGGAACCCTGGTCCCAGGCACCTCGCTGGTTCTCAATGGCTCACTGCCGGAGAGCCGGGTGCTCCTGCTAGATCGATACGATGCCGTCTTCGACGGGGACGGCCGCTGGACCATGGAGCTCATCACCGTGACCCCCTTCGGTACGGAGCGTTTGAGCCACGTGACCTTCGAAATCGACCGGACAATCGATCTCAACGGAACCATCACCACCATGGAGTGAGCTGGACGCTTGGCTGCGCTACGTGATCGCGTTCGAAATTCAGCTTTTCAAGAAGCCGTGGAAATTCTAAAAAATCATCAGTTTGGTGGTTTTTCACCTTCAGATTTCGGCTTGAATCGTCCCCTTGAAAGTCGGTTTTCTTCTTCTTAATGCTTGGTTTTTCGGATTTCGGGTCGGGTAAGTCGTTGAAAATGAGTAAATAAAGATCAGGACAAACAGAATATGAATTCGTTCAAAAGGAACGATGTTTTTTCTTGTTAAGTTTCGTTAAAAATTTATAGTGCAGGGCAACTCGGAACGGTATCCGCGCCGGGTTATCGGTCGAAAGACATGCAATCCGCCCTTGCCAGCACCCTGTTGATTCTCGGTCTCCTGACCATTCACGGAGAGGCCGCACGGCTTTCCGACCGCTTGCAGGCGAGTCACGAAGGGATTCTCGAAGGTCGCCGTCAGGTTCTCGGATCCCTGAGTGATCCGTTCGGCGTGCCGGCACCCGCGCGAGTGGTGGCGGAGCGCTCGAAAGACGCGATCCGTCCCGGCATGCCCTGGAAGCGGGGAATCGTCGCCACGATTTTCTGGGTGGGAGAACTTCCGACCGAAAACAATCCCACGCCGAACGTCATGAGCGCCTGGGATCAGAACTGGCAGCAGAACTTCGGCGGCTACGATGATCCCGAGAACCGGGATGGCTGGCAGCCGAAGGGCTTCACGCCCCTCCTCAACCCCTTTTACGTTGCCTTGCCCTACAACGATGTTGCCCGCGGTGGTGTGCACCGCGAGGAGGCTTCCGAAGTGATTCCCTGGTTCTGGGAAGCCTACCGTGGAGACGGTCTCTCGGTCTGCAAGGGCCGCTGGGTCGCCATCCATCACGAAGGCCGCGTCTGCTACGCGCAATGGGAGGACGTTGGACCCTTCGAAGTCGATCACTGGCAATACGTCTTCGGCAACGAGGCGCCCCGCTCCAATCGGAATCAATCGGCCGGCATCGACCTCAGCCCGGCCGTCCGTGACTACCTGAGGCTCCGCTCCGGCCAAAGGGTCGAGTGGCGCTTCGTCGAGGAAAACCGCGTCCCACGAGGCCCCTGGCGCGACTGGTCCGGCCTTCCTCAACCCTGATTTTCACCCAACTGCTGCTGTTCCCACACCCATCCCTTCGCATGATGCTTCATATGCCCTGATTCACACCCACATGCCTGCCGAGACTTCGTCGTCCCAATGAAGTCTCGGGCCGCCCGGATCGGGATTCTGTCCCGAATCGGCATGGCCGCCAGCCCCAGCCCGGCTGATTTCCATGCCCTTGCCCGATCCGGGCCTCCCGTCCCTCAAGAGATGTCCCGCTCAAGAGGAAACCGACGGAAGGCCTGTTCTCCAACACCCACCCTTACAACCAGCCATGAAAACCAGCCAATGGGCTGCCTTGTCGGCAGCCGTCGTCGCCATGTGTGCTCTCGTGTCCAATCGCGCCTCCGCCCAATCGTCCACCAGCCCTTCCATCCCGATCGGCTCCCTCACCGCATTCCCGACGATCGTCCAGACCGGCACCAAGCCCACTCTCACCTGGAACATCAATTACCCTTCGATCGTGGAGAACTTCGTGACCGTGACTCCGCCCGCCACCGTAACTCCCAAGCAGACTCTCACCTGCGAAATCCGTATTCTTGGTCTCGGAGTGACTTCATTCTCCAACGGGGTCATCACCTACTACCGGACCCGTGGCCAAATGCGATGGAATGGCGCCACATCGTGGACGACGATCTACGACGGCAGGCAGACCGATACGATTGTGCAACAGCAGGGAATCGTGAGAAGCGCATTCACGGTGAACGCCAATCAGCCGATGTATTTCGCAGGACAGTATTTTAACAACAGTGCATGGCAGACACTTTACACCTCTCTCAGCGGTGACAACGTCCGTACCCTGGTGAACGGCGCTACCTGCCCGAGCAATGTGCCGGATTACAACGCTCCTTCGCTGGAGCAGTTCTTGAAGCCCTATCTCGACAGCTCCAAAAAGGTCCGAATCGGGCCCATGGATGTGATCGTGTTCATGGAGCTGACTCATACCGACAAGACCAATGTCGGTTACGACCTTCAGGACCTCGCCATGCTGCTCACCTTCAAGAGACTTTGATTATGCGATACCAACCCCAATCTTTTGTCGAATTCCGGATGTTTTGGTGTGTGGCGATTTCGGTCGTGGCATGCGGCGGCGTTCGCGGCGAGTCCGTGGCGATGAGGGATGTTGTCACTCATCAGCAGTTGGCGATGCAGTTGAGGAAGTCCGACCAGTCCGATCCCATGAAGAAGCTCAAGGCGGCGACCGGAGAGGATCCTTCGGTGTTGAATCGCCCGAAGGATCTGCTCAGCCAGTCTGATATCATTTCGTTCAACGGCCTTGCGACCTTGGTGCCGAAACGGGCCATTCTTCAGGTGCCGAAGAACTACTCGGACCGTATCGGATTCAAAGAAGGTTCCAAGATCGTCAGTTGGCTGGATTTCCTGGCAGCAAATCGGGGTTGGATCACGACGGTGGAGGTGAACCGGACCCAGGCCGAGGGGAATCTCGATATTGCCGAGGAAACCAAGAAACAGATGAGCAAGAGTGGCAACCTCATCGTTGCCACGTTCATGACGGGGCCGATCTCCGTCCTGCCACTCAAGGAAAACCTCAAACCGGAAACTTCCAAGCCATGAAATCCAGCTGCAACAAGGTTCTTTGCTTTTTACTCCTGACGCTGTCTCAAGCCTACTGTCAAACCGGGACCTACACCAACTTCATCCGACAGGTCCAACTGCCAACAGGGGTGCAATGGGATATGTCGGTTGCCTCTGTCAGTCCGGCAGGAGGGAGTCTGTCTCCACTTGCAATCAATCCGGGCGGGGCCCGATTCGAGCTTTGGACCGTGCTGTCCAGTCCACTCACGAACTACCTGTTGGATACGAAGTATGTCGGAACCTACGTGCCAATCGCCGCCGTTGCGATCCGTACTGAGGACCCGTATGATGCGATCCCGAGGACCCGGGCCGACAGACCCTTCTACGTCGATGTTTCCGTTTCCGGTCTGTTGAGTGGGGCGACGGACCCGGATCCTTCCAAGAGCGTCAAACTTCTCCGCCATGTCCAGTCCTACGGAGCCGGAGGGACGGGTATCAATCTCGATCGGACTCAGGCTACTCTTTTATCGCAGGCATCAATCGCAACGAATGGAACCCAGACGCTTACCTATGCGCTGACTTCGATTCCCGGTGCTGATCGGACCAAGGTTCGAGGAGAAGAGAGGTTCTCGGTGTTTTCCCTCGCCGACTATCAGGCACCGGAATCGCAGCTGGCTTCGAAGTTCGTGCAGATCTGGCCTGTGGCCGACGGGAGCATTTCGGGCATCGCCGCGAACCAGCTCTTCAGGTTCAAGATGCCCATTCTAACCATCACGCTGAATGATTTGTATCCGACATCCACAACTTACACCCAGGTCTACAAAGGTGAACCTCGCTTGGGGGTCACGGGTTTTGTGGTGCCGGGATCGTCGCTTGTCGTGAACGAATCGATTCCCGTCAGCAGAACCCTCGTCGTTGACAATTATGACGTGGCATTTGATTCCGATGGCCGGTGGACCATGGAGCTTTTGACATCAACACCATTCGGCTTGGATCGGCTTGCGTTTGTCAGCTTCAACATCGACCGCACCATCGAGGTGAACGGAACGGTGACCACCATTGAATGATTCAGGGTTTTGAAACTTCCGCCACGAGCTCCTTGCGGAAATTGTCGTTTCTGTAGATCAGTGAAAACCTCGCTTCCTTGGTCTTGCGCAGCAGGTCCTCCACCTCGGTGAAGGTCAGGAGGAGGAAGAGCCCCTTGACCGGCTCCCGGTGAAACGACTGGGTCCGCGTGACGAACTGGTCCTCCAGAGACTTCTGCTGCTGGTTGGCAAGCATCGCCCCGTGTTCCAGGGAAATCTGCTTCTTCAGCTCCTCAAACCTCGCCTCCATGACCTCCGCCGAAGCCTCCTTGTCCACGTAATGCACCGTCATTTCGAACATCTTTCCGCCCAGGAAGCGCCCCTCGACCGCCCCGGCCTTCGACTCGGGGAGGAGGCCCTTCCGCGGCTCGATGCGGATCACCCGCAATCCGGGTTGATCCCCGGGAAGGGAAATGGTAAGGTCCAGCGAATGTCTGGAGGACCAAGTAATCAACTTTTCCGGAGAATCACCCCAGCGCAGGCCGAAGGGGGGATCGAGAACCGCTTGGCCGCATGCCAGAGCGGCGGTGGCCATCAGGCAAATCACGATTCGCGGTGGGAGGAAACGGCCTCGCATGGGCGGACTTTCCGCCATTCCGGGGCGCTGCGCAAGGCGCGAACCCGCGGCATGGTTCTCGTGGAAGCCACCCTCGCGATGTCGATTCTTTCGATCGTCGGACTGATTCTCTTCAAAATGTGCATGAACATCCTCACTCCACGCCAGTGGGTGCTTCAGCAGACGCTGACGGATGCCTACCTCACCTACGAGAGATCCTACGCCGAGCGGATTCCGTTTGAAAGCCTCGTGGCCAACAACTCGCCGTGGCCCACCTATCCGACGATGAACACCACCTCGGTCGAGATTGGCAGGCTTCCGGGCAATCGTTTGGTGACCGGCACGGTGACCCGCACCCGCATCGCGGACCCGACCAATTACCCGATCGATGGAGGCACCGGATCCATCGCCACCAACCCGGCTGCGATGAAGACCTGGAAGGTGCAAAGCGTGATCACCTACCGGATCGGCAACCAGAACTACGCGAAATCCCGAACCGTCATGCGCTCGCAATGAAGACCGGAGCCAAAACGACACGCGGCGGGTTCACTCTCATCGAACTCTCGATCGCCCTCATGCTCGGCATGATGACCGGAGCGATGGTTCTGGCTCTGTTCAACAACCAGATCGCCTTTCTCAAGATCTATCGCACCCAGAACTTCCTCACCGAGGAGGCTCCGGTGATCAACACCTACGTCAGCAAGCTGATCGGTGAGGCGGACCGCTTCCGGCTTCACAACACCATCCAGGACGCGCTTTCCGGTGCCAGGCCCCAGCTGGCTGCATCGCCCGTGCTGGTGATGAACTTCCGGCAGCCTGACGGCAGCATGCGTGCGGCCATCCTCTCGTTCGAGAACCGGGGTTCCGGGGCCCAGCTTTACTATTACATCGTTCCAACCAGCGGGGTCCTCGGTGCGCCGCAGTGGTCGATCAGCAACAAGCCTCAGAACGTCCAGTTCTTCGTCGAACAGGGCGTTCTCAGGATGAGGCTCACCGGTCCCGCCGGTGAGGAAATCACTTACTCCGGAACCATGCAGCTATGAGAACCCGAACCCTTCCCAGAAGAAAGCGTGGCTTCGTGTCTTATGCGATGGTCCTCTCGACCGGACTCGTCCTGACGATGATGATGGTATATTCCTACCGGCGCTCGATGTCCGCCCACGAGGTGCAGGCCAAGGTCCAGTTGAGAACCGACTACGCCGAGAAGGAGGATGCCGTGCTGCGATCCATCGTTGCGATCGCCCCGAACCGGGCGATGCGTGCCATGCAGAACAATTCCAATGCCAGCACCACCAACTCCAACCCGCTGCGCTGGCAGAACATCTTTGGCGAGGCGGTGGACCTTGCCAACGCCCGGACATCGATTGCAGCCAACGTCCGAAGTTCACTTGGCATCACGAACCTCCGCAGTGGCAACTCTGGAGATTCGGCTCTGGCCGATCCATCGAGGATTTTCAGGGCCTTGAACAACGAAACAGGATTTGTTTCCGCAGGCATCAACCGGAGTCTCGGAACCGGATTTCCGCCGGCTCTGAATACATCGACTGCCAACACGATCTCGCGAGATCCGGTGTTTCCCATCATTTCTTCGGACAAGCTTTACGGAACCCTTGCGCAAGGGGCGGTGGGCCTTCCAACGAGCACTTACCCGCGCTTCAACCTGCTCACTTATCCGCGGATCAATTTCGGTTACGTCCGCCCGGGCGATCCCTTCGTGGCCAAGCGCAACTGGTGGGCTTTCAGCATGAACATGGCGGGGCATGACGCCACCACGACGAAAGTGGCAGCTCCTTCCCGTGACTTTGTTTTCTCCATCTACGAGATTCCCTCCCAGCTTCCGATCTCCGCATCCGCCTTCATGGCTTTGGGCCGGTATTCCACGGGGGAGGCCTGGCAGAATGTGAACATCGACGGTGGAATCTTCGCGGGCAGGGCGAACGTGGACGAGTTCGCCAATCTCCCGAATCTTGCAAGCCGCCGCGGGATGACCATTCCTTCGACCTCCACAGTGGGTGGGGAAAGCTTTGCCAACAGTCCGTTCTCTCCCGGAGTCCGTGAATCGTATCAACTGACGAAAGGTGAGTTCTTCCCGGTCTCCCTTGCATCGGAGAGCGGTCGCGTCGCCTTCATTCCGATCAATAGGGGTGCCGATTTCTTCGATCGCTTCGCCCATGGCACGGAAAGCAATGTGCTTTCTCCAACGACATGGAACAACTATTCGGTTGGTGCGCTCCAGTGCACAATGCGCCTGGATGTAACGGCGGTGACGAGTTCCACAAACCGAACACCCACGGTTCTGCGATTCAGCTACATGGGTAGAAACAACACCGGCAGACAGACATATCTTGAGCCGCTCGTAACAGGCATCAATTCAGCACTCCCGCCCGGTTATGTTAAGGTATGCGATGAGAACCAGTCCTACAACTTTGGAACAAGCGTGGTTGATGTGGCGTATGGCATCAACGGAAGGTTCTTTTTCCAGACGGATGTCACCGGCAACGTCACCTTCAACAACACCCGTTTCGGGGATCCGAATGTAGGGATATTCAAGGCTGGCTACTTCAGGCCGAGTGCTCCCTACAAGGTGAGGTCGCTGCCGTCCGGGAAAATCTGCCTCGCAATCTACCCCCAGCGATTCGCGGCATTCCTCAACCTCCTCAACGGTGAAACCACAGCGGTGAACAACTCAATTGCAGTCAACGTGGATTACACCACGACCGGGCTCAATAATCCCAGCTTCAAGCCGACCATTCCGTGCACGGAGATCGATTACGGTCTCATCATTCAGGAATGTGCCGATCTGACTTCGTTTACATCCGGATTTTCGCTGGTGACCAATCTCAGAACCTTCATTGGTGATGACTTCAATGTGGTGGCGACCACGCCGCCCACGGGCTTCACGCCTGCCGGAAGCTACTTCCCTCCGGTTTCCCTGTTCGCTCCGGAGAAGCGCTATGGGGTGGATGTGGATCCTTACGCAGTCACCTTCGGCGGGCAGATCGGTTCGCTGGCCAGTGACACGGATGCCAACCCGGTGAGGCCATTGGATTCGAAAAACCTGAGCGGCCAAACAATGGCTGCCGAGCGCATCCGCGTGAACCTGAGGCCGATCCGTCATCCGGCGGAGCTTCCGCCGATCACGATGATGAACTGGCTCGTCGTCCTGGAAGAGCGGCGCAAGGAGTATGTGGGCTTCTGAAAATCAGTCCTCCTGATAGAGGATGCGTCCGCAGTCTTCACAGCGGGCGATTTCCCGGGCGCTCTGGACGGCCACGACGGTGGAGGCGATGAGTTTCATGTGGCAGCCGCCGCATTTGGCATCGTGCATCGGAGCCACGGCGAGGCCCGCCTTGGTTTTCATGAGTCGCTGATAGAGCGGGATGAGGTCCTGCGGAACGGCGCTTGAGAGCTTGTCGCGGTCGGCCTCGACTTCGCGGACTTCGGCGAGCATGCGTTCTTTTCTTTCGGCGATGGAGGCGAGGTCCTCGTCGACAAGGAGGCGGGTTTTGGTGCGTGCGTCCTCGGCGGATTTGAGGGTGGCGCGAAGGACGTCCATTTCCTCCATGAGTTCCAGTTCGCGGGTTTCCAGGTTGTCGAGTTCCTTCTCGTAGCGGGTGATCTCGTGGCCGAGGGCCTGGAACTCCTCGTTCTTGCGGGTTTCAAACTGCTGGGTCTTGAGTCGCTGGATGGTGGTCTTGCGGGTGCCGGCGTCCAGTTCGAGGCGCTTGAGCCGCAGTTCACAGTCCATGACCGCGTCGTGGGCTGTCTTGACGGCGGCTTCGTCACCGGCGAGCTTGGTCTTTGCCCGTGCTTCGTCCTGGGGCAGTTTTTCGAGATCTTTGGCGAGCGCCAGCAGGCGGCGGTCACGATCCTGGAGGATCAACAGGGCGCGGACTTCATCGAGCATGCCTTTGGGTAACCGCCAGCCATTCCGGCCGCAAGCCCTTTGCAGCATCCTTGGCAGGTCGTCAATCCGCCCTTGACCGTGCGCGCAGGACCGAATCGGCGGCATAGATGCCGATGGCCAGCCAGATCAGCGCGAAGGACGAGAGCCTCGCCGCTGTCATGGGCTCGCCGTAGAACCGCCAGCCGATGAAAAACTGGATGGAGGGACCGATGAACTGAAGGATGCCGAGTGTGGTCAGTGGAATGCTGCGGGCGGCGTGGCCGAAGCAAACCAGCGGCAGGGTGGTCGCAAGTCCGGTGGCGATGACGAGCCATCCGTGAGGCCACGATCCGCCGAAGGCTTCCGATGGACCTTGCGAAGCGGTCATCAACCAAAGCAGCGCGATCGGCGAAAGAAGCAGGGTTTCCACGGTGAGCCCATGACGCGACTCCAGCGGTGCCCGTTTCTTGACGACCGCATAGAGCGAGAAGGTCAGTGCGAGCGTGAGGGCGACCCAGGGAAGGCCGCCTGCGGCGGGAATCTGGATGGCCACCCCGGCAAGGGCCAGGCCGATGGCGCAAAGCTGGAGTGGATTGTGACGTTCTCCGAACCAGAGCACACCGAAAAGCATGTTGAAGAACGGGTTGAGGTAGTAACCGAGCGCCCCTTCGAGAATGCGGCCGTTGAGGGTGGCCCACACGTAGAGGAGCCAGTTGGAGGCCAGCAGTGTGCCCGAGAGCAGATGCCAGACGGCGGATTTCCACGATTCGAATCCCCGCCGGATCGCGGAAAACTCACGCCGGCAGACTGCGATCGCGAGAAGGAAAACGAGTGACCAGAGGGTCCTTTGGGCGACGATGGAACCGGGGCTCAGAAACGAGAGCTGCTTCCAGAACAAGGGCAGCACGCCCCAGAGAAAAAAGGCCGCAATCGCAGCGGAGATTCCGGATCGATGGCTTCCCACACCCGGAGGCTGTCCGGAACGGGGTGGGGGAGAAAGCGCAAAAATCCGGGTCAGGTTTTCGGTTGTGAAATCCGAGGTTGGACATGCATGCTCCGGCCATGGCATCGGATCGTCTTTCCATCCCGCGGTATGCGATGGCGCTTGCCCATGTGGCCAGCCTGCGCTCGGAGGATCCCTATCGGAAGGTGGGGGCCGCCGCCCTCGATCATGACAACCGGGTGATCGGCACCGCTTACAACGGTCTGGCACCCGGCTTCGATCCTCCTCCCGGGTTCTGGAATGACCGTGAGGCCCGCCAGAAGTTCATGCTCCATGCGGAGGTCAACCTGTGCAGCCTGTTCCGGCGTGGCGAGGCGAAGATCGTCGCCACCACCACGATGCCCTGCACGGCATGCATGCAGACGCTCTGCGCCTACGGCATCAAGGAGATCTACTATCGCGAGGTCTATCAGGCCTCGGACGCGCCGGAGATCGCAGCCCTTTACGGGGTGAGGCTGGAACGGGTCGAGGACGATCCGGTTTTCCCGAAGTTCTGCTAGAACGTCTGCTCAGGAAACCGTCCACGTCGAGCTGCCGTGGAGCAGTTCGCGGAGGGTGCCATTTCCGCGTTTTGCACGCACTTCGTCCATCTGCTGCTGGATCTGGGCCTCGTAAGTGGGGCGCTGGATGCGACGGATCACTCCGATGGGGGTGGGGAAATCCGGCAGGCCGAGCGTTGCAATCATCTGCGCATACAAGGGGCTCGTGTGATCAGGTTGGTGGATGAGCACATCCGGCGATGATGCCTCGCAGATTTCCGGGGTAAGCCCGTTCAGGCGGATGCCCTTCTCCTTGTTCTTTCCGAAGAGCAGGGGCTTGCCCGGTTCGAGTGTGAGCATCTGCTGATCCCGGTTTTCCTTGGCGTAAACCGGATCCCAGGCGGAATCGTTGAAGATCACGCAGTTCTGGAAGATCTCGACGAAAGACACGCCCTGGTGTTCGTGGGCGGCCTTGAAGGTCTCCACCATGTGCTTCGGGTTGTTGTCCACGGTCCTTGCGATGAACGTGGCTTCCGCACCGAGTGCGAAGAGGAGCGGATTGAGCGGGTGGTCGACCGAACCGGTGGGGGTGGTCTTGGTGCGCGTGCCTTCCGGCGATGTCGGGCTGTATTGTCCCTTCGTCAGGCCGTAGATCCGGTTGTTGAAAAGAAGGACGGTGACGTTGAGGTTTCTGCGCAGCAGGTGCATGAGGTGGTTGCCCCCGATGCTCAAGCCGTCACCATCTCCGGTGACGATCCATACGGAGAGGTCGGGGTTGGCGACCTTCACGCCGGTGGCCACGGTGGGTGCGCGCCCGTGGATGGTGTGGAAACCGTAGGTTTGCATGTAATAGGGGAAGCGGCTTGAGCAACCGATGCCCGAGATGATGACGAAGTTCTCACACGGCACTCCGAGTTCCGGCAAGGTGCGTTGGAGCGAGTTGAGAATGGCGTAATCGCCGCAGCCCGGGCACCAGCGGACGTCGTTGGGGGTGACGAAGTCCTTGCGGGTAAGCTGCGGGACGGGCGGGATGTTCTGGATGTCGGTGGCCATGGGTTTCAGGCGTTGAGGAGTTCGAGGATGCGTTCGCGGATTTCGCTGACCTTGAAGGGGCGGCCCTTGATCTTGTTCATCGGCACCGCGTCCACGAGAAAGCGGGAGCGCAGGATCATGCAGAGTTGCCCGGAGTTGAGTTCGGGAACGAGGACCTTGTCGAAGCCCTTGATGAGATCCCCGAGGTCCGGTGGGAGCGGATTGAGATGGCGGATGTTGGTGCTGCCCACCTCGAAGCCTTCGGCGGCGAGGGAATCCACGGCGGAGGTAATCGCTCCGTGGGTGCCGCCCCATCCGATGACGAGGAGTTTTCCTTTTCCGGCACCGGTCACACGGAGTGGGGGAATGTGCTTCGCAACGGCATCCACCTTGGCGGCGCGGAGGCGGGTCATTTCACCGTGATTCTCCGGGTCATAGCTGATGGTTCCCTTGCCGTCCTTTTCGAGTCCACCGATGCGATGCTCGAGACCTACCTGACCGGGAATGGCCTGGGTGCGTGCCAGCGTTTCCGGATCGCGGGCAAAGGTGACATAGGGCTGGCCTGGTTCGGCGAAAGGCTTGCGGATCTCCGGAAGACTGTCCTCGTCAGGGATCTTCCATGGCTCGGAGCCATTCGCGAGGTAGCCATCGGAGAGCAGGATCACCGGTGTGGAGTATTCGAGCGCGATGCGGACCGCTTCGAAGGCGGCGCTGAAGCAATCGGAGGGTGAGTTCGCGGCGACAACCGGAAGCGGGCTCTCACCATGGCGGCCGTAAAGGGCTTGCAGCAGATCCGACTGCTCGGTCTTGGTGGGCAGTCCGGTGCTCGGGCCGCCGCGCTGCACATTGACAATCACCAACGGCAGTTCGGTGGATGTGGCGAGGCCGATGAACTCGCTTTTGAGGCACATGCCCGGACCGCTGGTGCCCGTCACGCCGATTTGTCCGGCGAAGCTTGCTCCGAGGGCCACGCCGATGGCGGCGATCTCGTCTTCAGCCTGCACGGTCTTCACGCCGAAGTGTTTGAACGAAGCCAAGGCTTCGAGAATGGAAGATGCCGGAGTGATGGGATAGCCCGAGAACAGCATCTCCCGCCCGGCCTTGCGGGCACCGGCGATGAGGCCCAGTGCGATCGCTTCATTGCCAGAGATTTTCCGATAGGTTCCCGGTTCAACCTCCGCCCGCGAGACCATGTAGCGGTTGCGTGTGGTTTCCATGGTTTCGCCGAGGAAATAGCCCGCCTTGAGGACGCGGATGTTGGCGTCCGCCACGTCCGGGGCCTTCTTCGCCCACTTGCCGTTGATGTAATCCATGGTGGGCTCGATGGGCCGACCATAGACCCAGTAACTGAATCCAAGCGCGAAGAAGTTCTTGGTTCTGAGCTTGTCGCGGTGACTGAGCGGGCTCTCCTTGAGGGCCTCGACAGCCAGTCCGGTGATGTCGATGGAAATGAGGTCGTATTTCTTCCGCAGTTCCGGATCTTCGAGCGGGTTGCTCTTGAAGCCGGCCATCGCGAGGTTCTCCTCATTGAAGGATGCCGAATTGACGATCAGCAGCCCACCAGGCGCGAGATCAACCATGTGCACGGCCAGGGCGGCGGGGTTCATGGCCACCAGCGCATCCGGTTCGTCGCCGGGGGTGAGGACCGTCTGGCTGCCGAAGTGCACCTGAAAAGCGGACACGCCCGCAATCGTGCCGATCGGGGCACGGATCTCGGCCGGGTAATCCGGGAAGGTGGCGATCGCATTGGGAACCGTCACGCTCGTGTCGGTGAATCGCTCGCCAACGATCTGCATGCCGTCTCCGGAGTCTCCGGCAAAACGCACGACCACTGCTTTCATCTCGCGGAATCCGCGTGGGGATGGGTTCATGGGTTGAAAAAATCTGGAATTGCGGAACCCTAGCCTCTGCGGGTCCCCGGCGTCAATGGCCGAGGCGGGTAAGGCTCTCCAAGGCGGATCCGGATCCCGCCATCTGTCAGATGCTCGGATTTTCGGAGCATATGCGTTGCCAGTTGGCGAGGTATGGAAATCATGGCGGGGTGAACGGAATCCTTGAAAACATCCGCCAGGTTTCCCCGCATGCGGAGCCTATTCTTGTCATCTCGCTGACGGCGATTCTGGGGCTTCTGATAGGCAGTGTGAAGGTGAGGGGAATCAAACTCGGAGTGGCGGGCATGCTTTTCAGCGGGCTCCTGCTCGGACACTTCGGTCTCACGCTGGATCCCCACCTGATGGCGTTTCTCAAGGAGTTTGGTCTTGCTCTTTTCGTGTTCACGGTGGGTTTGCAACTCGGCCCCGGATTCTTCAACTCGCTGAAGAAGGATGGCCTCAAGTTGAATGCTTTGGCGGTGCTGGTGGTGCTTTCCGGTGCCTTGCTTGTCTTCGTGTTCGGTCGCTTCCTTCTCGGCTGGAATGCAGGTGCCTTGGCTGGGATCTTTTCCGGGGCCACCACCAACACCCCGTCGCTCGGGGCAGCCCAGCAGGCGATGTCCACCGCCGGGAAGGCGGATTTGGCCAGTCAGGCGTCCATGGCCTATGCGGTGGCCTATCCTTTTGGGGTGATGGGCATCATTCTCGTGATGATCCTCCTCCGGGTGATGTTCCGGATCGATCCCGCAAAGGAACTCGCCGAGCTCAAGGAACGGATGTCGCTTGGAGTCCGCGAGCCGATGCGTGCCTCCCTCCGGGTGGAGAATCCCAACCTGGCCGGTGTCTCGATTCGCAACGTCCCTGGGCTGGGCGATGACGGTGCGGTGGTCTCCCGGATTCGTCGTCGGGACGAGGAGGAGGTGCGTAGTGCGACCGGTGACACCGTTTTGTATGCGGGCGATGTCATTCTAGCCGTCGGCACTACGGAACAACTGGAGAAAGCCGTTCTAAGCATCGGCTCCCGGGTGGATGAGGACCTTCGCAAGGCACCTGGAAACATCGTGGCCAAGCGGATCATCGTCACCCACAAGGACATGATCGGAAAAACGATCGCCGCCACCCGTGTGAGCGAGCGATTCGGCGTGACGGTGAGCCGGGTGAGCCGCCAGGACATGATCCTCACCGCCATCCCCGACCTGAAATTGCAGTTCGGGGACATGCTCAACATCGTGGGCGAGGAAGCGGCGATCAACGAGGCCGCCAAGGTGCTCGGCAATTCCGTAAGGCAGCTCAACGAAACCAGTTTTGCCTCGATTTTCATCGGAATCACGGTGGGGATCCTGTTCGGGCTTTATCCCTGGCCGCTTCCGGGCATGCCGGTGCCGTTGAGGCTGGGTCTGGCCGGTGGCCCCCTGATCATTGCGATCCTGATGGGACGATTGGGCCGCGTAGGGCCTCTGGTGATTCACATGCCGATCAATGCCAACACGGCATTCCGTGAGCTCGGCATCATTTTCTTCCTCGCCTGCGTCGGCCTCGGTGCAGGCGGAAAGTTCGTCGAGACCGCGTTTTCCGCCACCGGTTTGACATGGATGGCGATGGGCGCTGCGGTGACGGTGTTGCCGCTTCTGCTTGCGGGTATTGTCGGGCGCAAGTTCATGGGGGTGAACTACCTGACCCTGGCAGGCGTGCTGGCCGGCAGCATGACAGACCCACCGGCGCTAGCGTTTTCGACGAAGCTCACGAACTCGGACTACCCGTCACTGGCTTACGCGAATGTCTATCCTCTCACCATGCTGCTTCGGATCCTCGTTGCGCAGATCGCGGTGCTCTGGTTGTGTTAGATGGTTTTTTGTTAGATCATGGGGTAAAAAAACACCGGCGCGGATGAACCGGGCCGGTGCTTTCAAAAGTGCGGGGCCTCGGATCAGGCGAGAGCAGCCAGCTTGGCCTTCAGTTGATCCTTGGTGACGCTTGCGCCGACAATCTGGTCCTTGACCTCGCCGTTCTTGAAGAACAGGAGCAGCGGGATGGAGCGAACGTTGTATTTGACGGCGAGATTTCGGGCCTCATCGACATTGACTTTGCCGACCTTGGCCTGGCCGTCCACTTCGGCGGCGACCTGATCGATGACCGGGCCGATCATTTTGCAAGGACCGCACCATTCGGCCCAGAAGTCCACGAGGACGGGCACGTTGGAATCGATCACTTCGGATTGGAAATTGGTTTCGTTGAGTGTCAGAGCCATGGGTCGGACCATGGAGGCGGAAGCTGGAAACGTCAAGAGCCGCTCCGCGATGTCTCACGGAGCGGCTCTTGGAGATTGGATTCGGTGAATCAGAGAGTCGGCAGAGCTCCCGCGCTGTAGGCGAGGAAGAGGACTCCGGCTGCAAGAAGTGTGTTTATGATGGGCCAGGCCATGGTGATTGATGGGGTTGAAGGGTTATTCCATGAGTTGCGACCAGTCGCCGATCTTCGGATTGTCCTCCACGCTGATCCACTTGTCTGCAAGCATCAGCTGGAAGGCCAGCAAGGCGAGCGCGGCTGCGAAACCAACGCCGGCGAGGATTTTCACCACGCCCTCGTTCGAGGTCTCTTCCTCGTCATCATCCACCTGCAGGCTGGCCTGAGTGGGAAGGGGAGCGGAACCGAGCGGCTGAGTGGGAGCTTGAAGCTGGACGGTGGCCTTGGGAAGGGTGGGCGTGCCACCCGGAAGACTCGGAGCACCGCCGGGCTTCACCGGAGCGGTCGGGGCACCGGTGGTGGCGAGGCGGATGGTCGGAGCGGGGGCGCCAGCGGTCGGAGCACCGGCCGGGCGGAGAGGAATGGTGGGGGCAGGGGCCGCCGACGTGGGTGCTCCTGGAGCCGTGGGAGCTCCGGCCGTGCGCAAAGGAATTGTCGGTGCAGGCGCGGGCGGACGCGGAGCACCACCGACTGCGGGAGCCGTCGGGGTTGGCGGACCACCGGGAACCGGAGGACGGACCGGCGGTGCCATGGGGACCGTGGCGGAAGGCACGGCGGGCGGTGCGTCGGCAGCCTTGAGAGTCACCCGGACGGTTTCTTTCTTCAGGGGGACGCTCGAAGTTTGCTTGGACGGAGATGGTGATGGAGTGTCGTTTTCGCTCATGCGCGCACGGGGTTTTGATGCTTAACGAAGAAAAGTAAGGCAACTCGTCCAGCCCGTGTCAAACCCCCAACGAAGGAAATTCTTTGTTTTTCCGAAACATCATCGGGCGACTGCCGGAATGCCCGGCAAAGCGGCCTGCTTCAACCTTGGGAAAATCCATTCAAGCGCGTAGGGCAGAAGGATGGCGGCGGCAAGGCTTTGAAGAACCGCGCGCAGCAGGATCCAGCCCATCGCCTGGCTTTGATCGGTTTGTTGCGTCGTCGGGGTGGTCGAAATGACGGGCTCCTCGTGCAGGACGAGTCGCGGGCGGTCTTCGATCCGGCCGGTCAGGTAGTGGTTCTTCAATCCTCGCAGGCGTTCGAGTTCGGCGTCTGCGAGGGTGGACTGGCGTTTCGCCCGGTTCAGGATGATCGCCTCCGCTTCGTTTTTCAGGGATTGGCCGTGAATGCGTTCAAGGTTGGCGAGGGTTTTGACTTTTTCCTCCGCGTCATCGGCGGCAGCCCGGATCAACTCATCCATCTCACCGGCCTTTTTGACAGCGATTGAGTCCTCGATGTCCGTAAGGTGGGCGAGGATCGCACGGGGAAGCTCGGCGGCCGTGTCCCTGGCGATCAACTGGCGGGTGGATTCCGCATGCAGCCGGATCATCTTTGTCTCCGGAATGGGCGTCGCCTCGCTCTGTTCACGGACGATCTGGATGGCGGTTTCGCGGTCGACGTCGAGTTGTTTGTGGAGTTCCAGCGTGGAAACCACGCGGGCGATGACTTCCCTGCTTGAGGCCAGCTGGGTGATTTCCTGGGGCGAAGGGCCATTCGCCAATTCGAACACGCAGGAACTGCCGTGTTTTCGAGGCGTGAGAAACAGCGTGATGCCTCCGACAAGAACACTGAGTGCGGGAAGGATCGTCAGACAACCGCGCAGAGGCCACTTCCATCTCGCGTAGACCCGGGACGGATGGAAGCGGAGGAGCAGCGAATCGTCGGTCATGACATCCGGAAGCATGCCGACCGCTCATTGAGCTTCCAAGCTGAAACTCATGGCTGCGATTTTTTGGTGTTCATTCCCGCGCTCCATGGTTCCTATTCGCCCCGCAACCATGTCCGCCGAAAAGACCGCCATCACACCGACCCGCGCCCAGGATTTCCCCGAGTGGTATCAACAGGTCATCAAAGCCGCTGATCTTGCGGAGAACTCGGAGACCCGGGGCTGCATGGTCATCAAACCATGGGGCTACGGGATTTGGGAACTCATCCAGCAGCAGCTCGACCGCATGTTCAAGGCGACGGGTCACCAAAACGCCTACTTCCCGCTGCTCATCCCGCTTTCCTATCTGGAGAAGGAAGCTGAGCACGCCGAAGGGTTTGCGACCGAATGCGCGGTCGTCACCCACCACCGTTTGGAGGCGGTCAAGGATGAGGCCACGGGCAAGACCCGGATGATCCCTACCGGAGAGCTGGCGGAGCCCTACGTGATCCGGCCGACTTCGGAAACGATCATCGGTGCGGCATTTGCCCGGTGGATTGAATCGTATCGGGACCTGCCGCTGTTGATCAACCAGTGGGCCAATGTGATGCGCTGGGAGATGCGTCCCCGGCTTTTCCTGCGCACGGCCGAGTTCCTCTGGCAGGAGGGACACACCGCTCACGAGACCCGGGACGAGGCCATCGAGGAAACCCGCAAGATGCACATGGTGTACGAGGAGTTCCTCAGGGACCACTTGGCGATCCCGGTCATTCCAGGCGAAAAAACCGAGAACGAGAGGTTCCCGGGCGCGGAGATAACGCTTACCGTGGAAGCGATGGTGCAGGACCGCAAGGCCATCCAGGCTGGAACCTCCCATTACCTCGGACAGAACTTCTCAAAGGCTCAGAACATCTGTTTCGCCGGTCGTGACGGCAGTGTCCAGCACGCGCACACCACCTCGTGGGGCGTCTCCACCCGCATGATCGGCACGTTGATCATGGCTCATTCCGATGACGACGGTCTCGTCCTGCCTCCCCGGGTGGCCACCCAGCAGATTGTCATCCTGCCGATCACTCCCAAAGAGGATACCAAGGCGGAAGTGATCGCTTCCTGTCAGGCGCTGGCGGAAACCCTGCGTCATCAGACATTCCGCGGCGAACCGCTGCGTGTGCACGTGGATACCCGCGATCTTGGTGGCGGCGTGAAAAAATGGGAGTGGATCAAGAAGGGCGTGCCCATTCGCATTGAAATCGGTCCGAGGGACATCGAGACCCGCAAGATCTGCGTCCAACGACGCGATGAACCGGTGGCGTCCAAGGAGTTTCCTGTCAAAGAGGACTTCATCCGCCGCGCGGCCGACATGCTGGGTGAGATCCATCAAAACCTGCTCCAAAAAGCGACCGAATTCAGGGATTCCAACATCACCTCTTGCGAATCGCTCGAGGATTTCAACGCCCATTGGTCGAAAGAGAATCCGGGTTGGCTTTTCACTCCCTGGGCCGGGACACCCGAGGAAGAGGAGGAGCTCTCCAAACGCCACAAGATCACCATCCGCTGCATTCCGATTTCTCCGGAGGTCCTTCCCGCCGGCCTCCCGATTGCACCGGGAACCTGTATCCTGACGGGGAAACCCACCGCAACCCGTGCCCTTTGGGGACGCAGCTACTGATTTCTTTCATCCCATGAATACCCCTCCCAATCCTTACGCGGCGCCCACGATTCCCGCCATCCCGGGCTCGGATGACATCTCGCGCCAGCTTCAGGGCATCCAGTATCCACTCACGCTGTCCTTCAAAGTGCTGGCCCTCGCCAGTCAGGCCACAGTGACGGATGCGGGCGGGCGGACGATTCTTTTCACCCGGCAGAAGCTTCTCAAGTTCAAGGAGCACGTCGAGATTTGGACGGACAAGTCCCAGGCCACTCGCCTGGCGGATATCCGAGCCAACAAGGTGATCGATTGGTCGGCCCGTTATCAGTTCACCGACGCATCCGCGCTGCCCGTCGGCAGCGTCGGCCGCAAGGGTTGGCGGTCCCTCTGGAAGGCTCACTACGAAGTTTTCAACCCGGGGGACAACTCCACCGATTTCTCGATCCATGAGGAAAACGGCTGGATCAAGGTGGCGGACTCGATCCTTGGCGAAATCCCCATCCTCGGAATCTTCTGCGGTTACTTTTTCCACCCAAGCTACCTCGCAAGCCGTGCAGATGGCAGTGCTGTCATGCGCATGACCAAAAAGCCGGCTTTCTGGGAAGGGCGCTTCCAAATTGAGCGCCTGGCGGCAGTCGATCCCCGCGAGGAGCTCAACCTGCTGCTTTCGTTCCTAATGCTTGTTCTTCTCGAGCGCCGACGTGGGTGATGGGCGGAGTGGAGTGTAGGTTGATAATTAAGATTTCCTTAAAATTAAGGATTGAAACTTATAGGGATTCCGGCTAATTCGTCGCCGAGTTTCCCATGAAGGCATCCCTTTTTCCCTCCCTGTTCCTGTGTTTATCGGGTGTTCTGCCCGTGGCTGCGCAGAATTTTGAAGACAGGCCGGAGGCGGGGGTGCCCGCCTCTCCCTCGGATGTGCCGGTCCTGACAAAGGCGCACGGCGATCCCTCGGAAACGTCCTCACTCATTGCCAATCAGGATTCCCGGACCCTCGAGCCGGTGATCGCCAGCGGCAGGAAGGTGGAATCCGTGGTGAATCTCGACGTGCTGAGAAATCCGTCCCCATTCCGAAAAGTAGCGGTGGCAGGAAGCGCCGGCATGGTCGCCACGGAAGTTCTTCGTGGAGATCTCGCGAGAATTTCCGCGACCTATCGGGAGGCGGGAAAGGCGTCGGTGAACTGCTCGGACGTGTATCTCTCGATCGAACAACGGGTGAAACTCGATGAGTCCGAGCTGCTTTCGATTGTCGAAACCGAACTGAAGGCAAATCCCGATTGCTCCTGCGAGATCGTCAAGGCCGCCATCAAGGCGATCGATGCGGAGGTGAGCGAGGTCCTTCAGATCGTCGAAGTCTCCATTCTCACCGCGCCCGAGCAAACGCGGATGATTTCGCAGTGTGCAATCGCATCGGCCCCCGCGGCGATTGCGGGCATCCAGTCGCTGCTGGCGCGCTACGATGCCAACGCCGGCGAGGGTGGCGGCAGCGCGAAAAGCGCGAAATCCCCGGAAAGCTCGAAGGATGCGAAAGCCGCCGACATTCCCTACGTCCCCGATGTGGCCGCCATGCCGAATCCTCTGGATTTCCCCGGCAAGGGCCCGGTGGGGCCTCCGACGGGCGGACCTGGAGGACAGCCCCTGTTTCCTCCGAATCTCCCCATCGTGATTACCCCCCCGGTCGTTACCGAGGTGAATCCTTGATGCTGGATCAAGTCAGGCTTTCGGCACCACGACCGCCGGCTTGGACCGTCTCTCCGCTTTCAACATTCCGCAGCCTGCTGCGACGTCAATGCCGCGGCGCTGGCGGAAGGTGCAGGGAAAGCCGGCTTCTCTCAAAATGCGCTGGAACCCGTGACCGGATGCGCTGGTTTTACCGGAGTATCCTGCCGTCGGATTGAGCGGGATGAGATTCACATGAGCATCCATGCCGCGCAGCAGATCCGCGAGGCGCCGGGCTGTCTCGGGCGAGTCGTTGCTTCCCTCGATCAGCGTCCATTCGAAGAAGATCCGTTTTCCGGTCCTCTCGCCGTAGTCGCGGCATGCTTCCATCAGCATGGCGAGAGACCACTTCTGACTGGCGGGAACCAGGGCGGCGCGCTCCTCTTCGGTGGATCCGTGCAGACTCACTGCCAGACGATAGGGCGAGTTCTCATCGGCCAGCCTGCGGATGCCCGGTACCACGCCGACCGTACTGATCGCGATTTTGGACGGACCAATGCCGATCCCGCGAACGTCTGAAATGATGTCGAGGGCCTTGAGCACCGAATCGATATTGTGGAGCGGTTCGCCCATGCCCATCATGACCAGGTTGCGAAGCCGCCTGTGCGGCGCGATTTCCCTGAGCACCCGTCGCGCATGCAGAACCTGGGCGACGATCTCGCCCGGACGCAGATGCCTCACAAATCCCATTTGTCCGGTGGCGCAGAAGACACAGCCCATGGCACAGCCGGCCTGGGTGCTCACACAAACCGTGTGGCGGCCATCGTAACCCATCAACACGGTTTCAATCACTTGGCCGTCACTCAGACGCAGAAGAAACTTCCGTGTAAGTCCGTCACTGCTGTGAATCTCATCAACCACCTCGGGCGAGTCCACGTGAAACTCGCGGCCATCGCCCAGCCTCTCATCCAGCCAGCGTTTCAACGGTGGGGAAAAGGACCTGACATGAAGATCCCGGTCGCCATCCCGATAGATCGCCTTCCACAAAGCTTTCGCGTGCTGCGGATTCACTCCGGATGCCTCCAAGGTCTCCGCCATCTCGCGGAAACTCAGGTCATGAAGGGATGCTCCGGCGCTCGGCATGCAGGAATCAACCTCCCACCGGGCCCGGCATCAAGCTGTGATTTCCTCGAAGCAGATCCCGGGAATTCTTGCCAGACGTGGTGATTTCCGATAGATCCAAACGCATGTCTGAATGGTATTACGCGCGCGGTGGTCAGCAAAGCGGGCCGGTCTCGTTTGAAAATCTGAGGGAACTCGCCCGCAGCGGCGGTCTCGATCCGGCCAAGGACCTTGTCTGGAACACCGGAATGAAGGACTGGACTCCCTCCGGCCAGGTCGACGGACTTTTCTCTTCCTCCCAATCCATCGCCATGCCCGCGGCGGATCCATCGAATCCCTACGCCGCCCCTCAAAGCAGCCCGGTCGAGATCGCTCCGGCGGCAGGCTCGCTTCCGGAGATCGAACCGGGAAGTGTCCCGCTCGAACCCACCGAGTGCATCCGTCGCGGATTCGAGCTCACCAAACGAAACTTCGGCATGATCCTCCTCGTCGGGTTGGTCTACATGGGCATTCTGATGGGTTCATCGATCGTTACCTCGGTCTTCCAAGGCGTTGCCGGCCCGCCTCAGGTGCCAGCGGAAGGCGGCACCGGCGAGGTCAGTGGCCCGGTACTGACCGTGTTCTTTGTTCTCCAGCTCCTCTCGCAGATCCTGTCCATCTACCTTGGACTCGGCCTGACGAGAATCGCCCTGAACTTCGTCTCGGGGAAAACCGTCGCCGTTGGCCAATTGTTCGGCGAAGGGCACAAACTGCTCCGAGCGCTCGGAGCCTCGATCCTCTTTGGCATTGTCGTGGCCCTTGGATTCCTGCTGCTGATCGTCCCCGGTGTTTATCTTGCCCTTCGCTACGGCCTTTACATGACGGCGATCGTCGATCGCGATCTCGGGGTGATGGAGTCGTTTGCCTACAGCTCGCGGCTCACCACCAACAACCGCATGAACCTGTTCCTGCTCGGATTGCTCGGATTCCTGATCATCCTCGCGGGGATGCTGGCCTGTTTCGTGGGCTTGATCTTTGCCGCTCCGGTTGTCTGGCTCGCCTCTTCGGTTGCCTACCGCTGGCTCCAATACGGCAGAAGGGCCATCGAGGACCATCCCGGGACCACCACCCCGGTCCTTTCCCAGCTCTGAAAAATCGGCCGGCGGCAATACCCCACTTGCCCTGACCGGAGACTCGGCTAGCCTCGGCCAGCCCGATGTCTGACTCGTTCGTTCACCTCCACCTCCATACCGAATTCTCACTGCTCGATGGCATGATCCGCACCAAGGATCTCGCCAAGCGGGCCGCGGAGCTCGGCATGCCCGCCGTGGCGATGACCGATCACGGAAATCTCTACGGGGCCATCGAGTTCTATCAGAACTGCCGCAAGGCCGGGGTGAAACCGATTTTCGGTTGCGAGATCTACCTCGCGCCCCAGTCGATGGAGGACAAGAAGGATCTCGTCGGACGGAAGCGGGCGACTCACATGACCCTGCTCGCCGAGACGGACGAGGGCTGGAACAACATTTCCAAACTCGTCTCCAAGGGACATCTGGAGGGGCTTTACTACGGAAAACCCCGTGTCGACCGCGAGGCCTTGCGTCAGTTCTCCAAGGGCATCATCTGTCTGACCGGATGCATCTCCGGCCCGGTCAACGAGTGGCTTCTTGCCGGCGACGAGGAAAAGGCCCGGGAAACACTCGCCGAACTCGTGGACATCTACGGTGCGGCAAACACCTATGTGGAAATCCACGACCATGGGCTCGAACCGCAGCGGCGGGTGACTCCGGGGCTCCTCAAGCTGGCCCGCGAGTTCGGATTGAAACCGGTGGCCGCCAACGACGTCCACTTCCTCCACCGGTCCGACCATGAGGCCCATGACGTGATGATCTGCATCGGCACGGGCCACTTGCTCATCGATGAAAACCGGATGCGCTACACCCCCGAGGTGTACTTCAAGACCGCCGAAGAAATGCGGCGGCTCTTCGCGGATGTCCCCGGGGCTTGTGATGCCACTCTTGAAATCGCCGAGCGCTGCAACGTCCAGCTCAAGCTCGATTCCACATCTTCCGAGAAGTATCCCCAGTTCGGAACGCCGGATGGCTCGCCCCGCGAGGAGTATCTCATGCGGGTTTGCCAGGAAGGGCTGGTGAAGCGCTACGGTGAGGAAAAGGCCGCGCAGCCGGAAATCCAGGAACGGCTGAAGTATGAGGTCAACATCATCAACCAACTCGGCTTTGCCTCTTACTTCCTCATCACCGCCGATTTCATCCAGTGGGCGCGCGACCACGACATTCCGGTGGGACCGGGCCGTGGCTCGGCAGCCGGATCACTTGTTGCCTTTGTGATGGGCATCACCAACATCTGCCCGCTCCAGTTCGGATTGCTCTTCGAGCGCTTCCTCAACCCGGAACGCGTCAGCCCTCCGGACGTCGATATCGACTTCTGCCAATCCCGCCGGCCGGAGGTGATCGATTACGTCCGCAAGAAGTACGGCGAGCGCAGTGTTTCCCACATCATCACCTACGGCACGCTCGGTGCGAAGAGCGTCATTCGCGACGTCGCCCGGGTCATGGGCGTTTCCTATGGCGATGCGGACCGCATCGCGAAAATGATCGAAGCCAAACCCGGTGTGACCCTCAAGGGCGAGTGGGATTCCAAACCGGAACTCCGCGAGTTGATCGAGGCCTCCTCCACGTACAAGGAACTCTGGGAATACGCACTCAAACTCGAAGGGATCAACCGCAACGTCGGCATCCACGCCGCGGGCGTGGTGATCGGCGACCGTGAACTCGACGAGCACGTCCCGCTCACGCGCGGCAACGAAGGTGAAGTCGTCACCCAGTATGACATGGGCGCGATCACCGAGGTGGGCCTCCTCAAGATGGACTTCCTCGGTCTCAAGAACCTCACCGTCATCCAGGAGGCCGTCGAACACATCCGCAAACACAAACCGGGATTCGAGATCGAGAAAGTCGCTCTCGATGACAAGGCCACCTTCGACCTGCTCAACCGCGGTGAGACGATGGGCGTGTTCCAGCTTGAATCCGGCGGCATGGTGGAAACCTGCCGGAAGTACCAAATCGAGAAGATCGACGACATCATCGACCTGCTCGCCCTCTATCGTCCCGGCGCCATGCAGTTCATCGATCAGATGATCGAGGTGAAAAAGGGCAGGAAGAAGGCGGTTTACGAGCATCCGCTGCTTGAGACCGTGTGCGGCAACACCTACGGGGTGATGATCTATCAGGAACAGGTGCAGAACGCCGCAAAGCTGCTCGCAGGATACACGCTCGGCGGTGCGGACCTTCTGCGCCGGGCGATGGGCAAGAAAGACCCGGAAAAGATGGCCAAGGAGCGCGGCACCTTCGTCGCGGGATGCGAGAAGACCAATGGCATCGGTGCCAACCTCGCCAGCCAGATCTTCGACAAGATCGAGATGTTCGCCGGCTACGGATTCAACAAGTCGCACTCGGCCTGTTATGGTCACATCTCCTACTGGACGGCCTGGCTCAAGGCGAACCATCCGGTCGAGTTCATGGCGGCGCTTCTTTCCAACGAAATCCACAACACGGACAAGATCGGCGTTTTTGTTTCCGAATGCCACCGCATGGGAATCGAGATCCTGCCCCCGGACCTCAACGCCTCGCTGCTTCGCTTTGCGCCGGAAACCACTCCCAACGGAGCACGCGGAATCCGCTACGGGCTTGCAGCGATCAAGAATTGCGGCGAAGGCGCGATGGCAGCCGCCATCGAGGAACGAAAGGCGAGGGGACCATTCGCATCACTCGAAGACTTTTCCACCCGCCTTGATTCCAAGGTGGTCAACAAGCGCATCCTGGAAAACCTGATCAAGGCCGGAGCGGTCGACTGGACGGGTGAAACCCGTGCCGGCATGGCGGCTCGGTTGGAGCAGGTGGTCGCCTCCGCTTCATCCGCACAAAAGGACCGCGCGTCCGGGCAGGTTTCAATGTTCGATGCCATGGAGTTCGTCGCTCCCGCTCCGGTTGCCAAGTCGGGCCCGGAATTTGTCGAAGAGTGGAGCAAGGACGATCGCCTCGCCCACGAGAAGGAATTGCTTGGGTTCTACGTCACCGGACACCCGCTGGACAAGTTCCGCGGAGTGATCGATTCGGAGAAATACAAACGACTCGGATTGATCGATGATCTCGACGTCACCAATCCCCGCGAGCGATTTCCCTTTGCAGGCATGATCCGCTCACTGGAGTCCAAGGTCACCAAAACCGGCAAGCCCTTTGGAATCCTGATCCTTGAGGACTTCACTGGAAGCGCCGAGATCATGTTATGGGGCGAGACCTTCGTGCCTGCCCGCGACGCGGGATTGCTCGAGGTGGGCAGGATCATCCGTCTCAAATGCGCGGTGCAAGTGGACGACCGCACCGGCGGCCGCAGGCTCACCGGATACGAGTTGTCCGAACTCAAGGCCCGCAAAGCCTCGGCAAACGGCAAGGGTCCCTTGGAACTGATGCTTTGGACCACTCGCCATGGGGAAAGAGACCTCAACGAGATCCTGGATGCGGTTTCCGCACACCCGGGAAACACGCCGCTTCTCCTGCATTTCCAAAACAGCGCGGGAAGACGCGTCACCGTGGCGGCGGACGATTCGTTTCATGTGAAACGATGCGACGCCCTTCTGGCGGCTCTCGATCGCTGGATCGAGGATTGACCCCCGCGGGACTCAGCCCAGAAGCGGGCGGATGGACTCGAGCGCTTCCTCGGAAACGACGCAAGTCGCCGCGTCGAGGCAGAGGCTCGGTGGCTCCGGGAGCGAAAACCAACTGCGACAACCTCCGAAGCTCTTTTCGTAAGGGAATTCCCAAGGGCTCTGGAGCTTGCGGACCTGAATGAGCGCCGCGTGGATGCTCCCGGCTGCCATGCCCTTTCCCTCCCAATCAAAACGATCCCTGACCGTACTTTCCGAATAGATATGGTGAGGTGCCAAGGCGAGAACCTTCTCCCAATCGGTCAGCGTCACCGCACACAGGGCCTGGACATGGTGGGTGATGCGCACGGTTTCGCCGGGCTGCCACTCCGGCAGCGGTTCGACGTGCCCTTCCCGCACTTGGTCGCCCTGAGCGTGAAAGCGGGTAGGGAACAGAAAAAACGATTCATGGGCGAAGGAGAATCCGGCGCGTCCCTCGTGGATGCCGCCCTTGCGGAGGATGAGCGTTTGCCTGCCGGATGCGATCGCCTCGCAAACCACCTGCCACTCCTTGAATCCTATGGCCTCCTTCATGAAACAACGCCCGTTTTCCGGTTCAACCCAGATCATCCGCCGTCACCGAGGTCTGTTCCCGGGCACCGAGAATCTTGGCCTGGAGGATCACACGCTCGGCCGATGTCTCGAAGCGATAGCTGTGGCAGTTCGGGCACAAGGCGGCTCCGGATCCCACGATCGAGTCGCACCCCTCGCAAACCTTGTAGGCGCCAGGGTTGGCAATGATCTTGGCTGCCGTGGCGGCCCGGTTTTGAGGTGGCGTTTCGGACATGGCGATTTACGAAAAAAGCGGCACCGGTGGTCCGGTCCGCTTGTTTCCGATCAGCCGGGATGAGCGGCTGATGTTAACCCATCTCAGGCGATGCCGGCGATTGCCTTGGAGGTCTTGCTCTTGAGGTTGGCAGCCTTGTTCGGGTGGATCACATTCTTCTTGGCGGCCTTGTCCACAGCGGACGAGAACTCGGAACTCGCCTTGGCGGCGGCTTCCTTGTCACCAGCAGCGATCGCGGCGAGCGTCTTCTTGCGAAGGGTCTTCATGCGGCTTTTTTCCGCACGATTCCGCTCGGTCCGGACGATGGTTTGGCGGGTGCGCTTGATGGAGGATTTGTGGTTGGCCATGATGATGTCTTGGGAAGGTCGTGTGCCCTGAGGCGGGCCGGGGAAATTACGGAATCCTTAGCGGCTGTCAAGCTTGTGTTTCCGAACTTTATCAACCGTTGTAGCGCCCCCCGGGCCTGCTGTTCGAGGCGGCGGCGGAGTTGGAAGTTCTGGACTGGATCGAACCGCGGATGACAAACACATCGGCTCCATGGCCGATCCGGTTGAAAAGGTCTGCCACATCCCGGCTGCCCATCCGGATGCACCCATAAGAGGCCGGCGAGCCGAGGCGCCGCTCTTCGGGGGTGCCGTGGATGTAGATCGTGCGGGCGAAGGTATTGCGATTGCGGGATTCGGTGCCGGTCAGCCAAAGGATCCGCGTAACCACCGGATCGCGCCCGGGGGCGTTCGGTTTCAGGACTTCGCCCGTGGGCCTGCGGTTCTTGAAGACCGCGCCGATCGGGGCGTTGGCTCCGATTTTCTTGGCAACCTTGAGCCTGCCAAGCGGTGTGCAGTTGCTGCCGGGGCGGTCGCCAACGCCGAATTTAGAGGTCGAGATCCTGTAGGTTTTGACGGGCTTGCCATCACGAACGAGGAGCATTTTCTGGTCCCGCACGCTGACGATCATCTTGTTCCGGTTGTCCTTACCGAAGGGCGTCGATCCGCAGCTGCTCAGCACCAAGGCGGCCGCGAGGGCTGCCGCGGAGAGCAAAACAAGACGCGTCTTCTGAAACACGGCCATGGGCTTTTCACGGGGATTTCCGGTTCACCACCTTCGGCTGGGCCTCCGTGGGGCCGGAAGGCAGCATCCGGGCGATCGACGACAAGGAAGTGTAGAAGAAACCGATCGGGAAGGGGAGCAGCAGGATGGCGGATGACCAGCTGCCACGCAGTGCGGCATCCACGACGATGAAGAGGAAAAAGCATCCGAAGAGAAGCTCCACAAACGGCGTCAACGTCTTCATCGCCTTGTAGCTGCTCTTTTTCCAGTCGCCGGAGCGCTTGGTCTGGTCGATGCCATACTTGGGAGTGCGGACAAACGCGGTCTGGTGGTTGCAGAGCGCCTCGATCACCGCCTTCGCGTTGCTGATCGACATGCCGATGCCGAGGGCGAGAAGCAGGGGAAGGTAGGGGATTTCCCGCCACCATGACCCTGGACGCAGGGCCTTTTGCGAAACGAGATAGAAAAGAATCACCGAGACTGAGGAGAAGAAGAAGATCGGAACGTTGATGATGTAATAGGTGAGCTTTCCGAAATCCGGTTGCCACTGCTGATTGGGATAGATCAGGAAGCACAGAACGATGAGGAGCAGGTAAGCGAAGTTCGAAGTGAGGTGGGCGGTGGCCTCCATTTTGATGAAGAGGGGCACATCGGCCTTCCAGATCGCAGGCAGGACCTTTTTGCAGACCTGGATCGATCCTTTTGTCCAGCGGTGCTGCTGGCTCTTGAATCCGTCCATATCCACGGGCAATTCCGCGGGAGTCTCGACGTCGTTGAGGAAGATGAAGCGCCAGCCATTCAACTGGGCGCGATAGCTGAGGTCCATGTCCTCGGTGAGGGTGTCGTGCTCCCAGCCGCCCGCATCGGCGATGCAGGATTTTCTCCAGATGCCGCCGGTGCCATTGAAGGTGAAGAACCTGCCCGAGCGGTTGCGGGCGGTCTGCTCAAGCTCCAAGTGACCGTCCAGGAACATCGCCTGAATCCGGGTGAGCACGTTGAAGGTGCGATTGAGATGGCCCCAGCGCGTCTGGATCATCCCGATCTTGTCATCCGTGAAGTAATGGATGGTCTTCTGGAGCAAGTCCGGATTGGGGACGAAATCCGCGTCGAGAATCAGGAGAAACTCCCCTTTGGCGAACTTGGTGCCATTTTCGAGGGCCCCGGCCTTGAAACCGGTCCGGTCGGTCCGGTGGATGTGCTCGGCATCGAATCCGCGGGCCTTTAGGCGATCGATCCCGGCCCGGCAGATGTCCACGGTTTCATCGGTGGAATCGTCCAGAAGCTGGATCTGCATTTTGTCCTGTGGGTAGTCCAAGGCCGCCACGGAATCGAGCAGCCGGTCGACCACGTGCATCTCATTGAAAACCGGGAGCTGGATGGTCACGAGCGGGAGCTCGGAGAAATGCTCCTTGGGCTGGGGCCGGTTCCGGGCGTGCTTCAGATACAGAAAGACGATGACAAGCCGATGGGAACCATAGCCGGCCAAGCCAAGCAAAACGAGGATGTAAGACGCGTACCAGAGGGGTGATTGCCAGTCCATGAAGATGATTTCGCGGAAAAATTAAAGGTCACCCGATCTTGAATGGGGTGGGGAGGTTCAGGATGTCCTGGCGGTAACGGATTGAAAATCAGTCACCGGACGCCGTAGGCAAACATTCCGGGGACCCAATGTCAAGCTCCAAACCCGCCAGGGAAGCGGGCTTGAGTTACGGCCACCCCGCCCCTGACCTATCGGCGAAAAGGCCGGGGACCCGAGAATTTGGCGCACTCCGGGCGATCGGATTGGACCTCCTCCCGGGGTGCGCGTCGCGCGAGGGCAGCCTCACTCCTCGCGGCGGCCGCCGAGGGCCATCATGATGAAGTAGAGCAACTGCGCCACCGATCCGACCGCCGCTGCGACGTAGGTCATCGCTGCCCAGAATAGAGCGTTTTTCGCTTTCTCGTGCTCCATGCTGGCGGCGAGTCCGCTGCTTTCCAGCCAGACCAAGGCCCTGCGGCTTGCGTCAAACTCCACGGGCAGGGTCACCACCGAGAACAGCGTGGTCACGGCGAAGAGGGCGATCCAGATCCAGAGGAAGGTCGGATTCCCCATCAGGCCGACCCCGAGCATACCGGCGATCATCACGAAGTTGAGGAGGCTGCTCGAGAGTTGCACGGCAGGAACCATTTTGGAGCGGAAGCCCAGCCAAACGTAGGCCTGTTGATGCTGGATCGCGTGACCGCACTCGTGGGCGGCCACTGCGGCGGCGGCCACGGAGTTGATGTGGTAGACAGGTTCACTCAAATTCACGGTCCGGCTGACCGGGTCATAGTGGTCGGTGAGTTGTCCGGGCACGCTGATCACTTTCACGTCCGTGATCCCGTTCTGTCTGAGCATCAATTCGGCCACCTGGGCCCCGGTCAGTTGCAAGGGAATCTCCGAATACTGCCGGAAACGGCGCTTCAGCATTCCACTGATGAGCATGCTGACCGCGAAGGTGACGCCGATGATCAGCAGGTAGAGAGGGGAAAATCCACCCGGGAGGTAGGCGAGGGGTGGGAACGAAAGGAAGTTCGCAATCATGGACGCGAGAATATCCGGCAAATCCGAATTCGCAATTGCAACCGGATTGGAAAAGAGGCCGCGGATTCCAATCGGGTAATCGGATTGCCTTCGGTGGCATCCTCGGTGACCATGCGGTGCCATGTCGGACGAGGAAGTCGAATCCAAGAAGAAGCAGAGGGGGCTCATCCCGCGGTTGTTTGCCTTTGTGTTTGCCTCAATCACCTGGTCCCTCGTCCTGATTGGCGGACTCTGGGCCTTCGGTGCCCTTTGGTTTGATTTCCCGGACGAGGCCATGAAACCCTGGGTTGCCTCCGGATTCGCTTTGTTCGCCCTGCTGGTGCTGTTTTCGATGCGCCCGGTTTGGAGGGCGAAGCTGGTGGTGGTGGTCTCAATCGTGCTCGTGATGGTCTGGTGGTTCACGATACCTCCGAGGCAATACCGGGACTGGAAAACCGAAGTGGCGCTGCTTCCATACGCCCAGATCGAGAACGAGATCGTCACCATTCACAACGTCCGGAATTTCGATTACCGGACGGACAAGGAGTTCACTCCGGTCTATGAAACCCGCCGTTACGACCTCCGGAATCTGCGGGGGGTGGATATGTTCATCAACTACTGGGGTTCACCCTACATGGCTCATCCGATCGTTTCGTTCGATTTCGGCCGCGACGGTCACGTCTGCTTCAGCATCGAGACCCGTCCGGAAAAGGGGGAGGCTTACTCGGCGATCGGCGGACTCTACCGTCAGTTCGAGTTGATCTACATCGTGGCCGACGAGCGGGACGTGATCCGCCTTCGCACCAACTACCGCAAGGGCGAGGATTCCTATGTCTATCGACTCAATGCGCCGAAAGCGCGTGAGTCGTTCATGGAGTATGTCCGCACCGTCAACGAGCTCAAGGAGACTCCCCGTTGGTACAATGCGATCACCAACAATTGCACCACCGCGATCCGGCACCAAAGGGCGGCCGATGAGAGGGCTCCATTCGACTGGCGCATGATCGTCAACGGATTCGGGGACCAGCTGCTGTATGACCGGAAAGTGGTCAACACGGCTTTGCCCTTCAATGACCTCAAACGGGCCGCCCACATCAATGAAAGGGCCAAAGCGGCGGATTCTGATCCGGCGTTCTCAGCGAGAATCCGTCAAGGCGTGCCCGGAATGCCAACGACGGCACCTTGAAAATCAGGCGGCGTCCTGGTCGGCCCGCTTCCGGCGGATGGCGGGAGGTTTTTCGCCGGTCACCACCTGACGGCTGATCGTCACCGACTCGATGTCGTCTCTAGACGGGATGTCGAACATCACCTCGAGCATCATCTTCTCGAAAATCGAGCGCAGGGCGCGTGCGCCGGTTCCGCGGCGGACGGCTTCCTCGGCGAGGGCCCGCAGGGCATCGCGTTTGACGTGAAGCTTCACGTTGTTCATCGCGAGTTGCTTTCCATACTGCTTCACCAGCGCGTTTTTCGGCTCGGTGAGAATGGACATCAACTCGTCCTCGGTGAGCTTGCGCAGCGAGGAAATGACGGGCAGGCGACCGATGAACTCGGGGATGAGGCCGAAGTGCAGGAGATCCTCCGGTTGCACCTTGTCGAGCACGTTGACACCGGGATCGTCCAAGGTGTCCGCGCCGCCCGAGTGGAATCCCAGGGTGTTGCTGCCCAACCTGCGGCGAACCATGTCCTCAAGGCCCACGAAGGCGCCACCGACGATGAAGAGGATTTTCTCAGTGTTGACCTGGATGTATTCCTGCTGGGGATGCTTTCTTCCTCCTTGAGGCGGCACGTTGCAGACGGTTCCCTCGAGGATCTTCAGGAGAGCCTGTTGCACGCCTTCGCCGGAAACATCACGGGTGATGGACACATTCTCGGTCTTGCGGCCGATCTTGTCGATTTCGTCCACGTAGATGATGCCGCGCTCGGCGCGGGTCACATCGAAGTCCGCAGCCTGGAGCAGGCGCAGGATGATGTTTTCGACGTCCTCACCGACGTAGCCAGCTTCCGTCAGCGTGGTGGCGTCCACGATGCAGAATGGAACGTCGAGCACCCGAGCCAGGGTCCGGGCGAGCAGGGTTTTCCCGGAACCGGTCGGCCCGAGAAGCAGGATGTTGGACTTCTCGATTTCCACATCGCGGAACTCCTCGTCGACTTTCGCCTGGTCCTGCCGGAGGCGCTGATAGTGATTGTAAACCGCCACGGAGAGCACCTTCTTTGCGTTCTCCTGACCGATCACAAACTCATTCAGCTTGGCAAGAATGGCGGCGGGCGAGGGGATCTTGAAACCCGGTTTTTCGGCGGCCGTCTTGCCCTTGGCGGGGGCCCCGCCGAGTTCCTTCTCGAGGATGTTCGAGCAGACGTCGATGCACTCGTTGCAGATGTACACCCCCGGCCCGGCGATCAGTTTTTTGACTTCCGAGTGACTCTTTCCGCAGAAGGAGCACATCGTCAAATTGGAGGCGCGGGCCATGATTGGGGGTGGGTAGGGGATCTCAGTCTTCGGATTTCTTCGGTTCCGCAAGAGCGGCCACGGCGTCGGGAAGCTGCTTGCGGCTCTCCAGCACCTTGTCGACCAGGCCATAGGCCACGGACTCCTCCGCGCTCATGTAGTTGTCGCGGTCCGAGTCGTGCTCAATCTGCTCGACGGTCTTGCCGGTGTGCTTGGCAAGGATTCCGTTGAGGCGTTTCTTGAGGTTGAACATGAAACCGATGGTCCGTTCCACATCCGAGGCCGTGCCCTGCGCTCCACCGGAGACCTGGTGGATCATCACGTGGGAATTGGGGAGACAGAAGCGTTTGCCCTTGGTGCCGGCGGTGAGCAGCACGGATCCCATCGATGCGGCGATGCCGATGCAGTAGGTGTTCACATCGCAGGTGAGGAACTGCATCGTGTCATACATGGCCAGTCCGGCAGTGACGGAGCCACCCGGCGAGTTGATGTAGATGTGGATGTCCTTCTTGGGGTCCTGCATCTGCAGGAAAAGGAGCTGCGCGATCACTGAATTGGCCACGAAATCGTCGATCGGCGTGCCGATGAAGATGATGCGGTCCTTCAGGAGCCTCGAATAGATGTCAAATGAGCGCTCGCCACGACCGTCCTGCTCGATCACGACCGGGACGTAATAGCTGTTGCGGGGGGCTTGGGAACTCATGGGCTGGAAAGTCATGTTATTCTTCGGTCAACACCGCTTCGGCGGATTCCACAACCTCTGCGTTTTCGACGAGGAAGTCAATGGCCTTGCCGATCGCGATCGAGCTGCGCACGGAGGAAAGGCGGCCGGCGCGCTGCATGTCCTTGATGAACTTCTTCGGCGACACCTTGCGGGATTGGGCCACACGGGCGAGGTGGTTGATCAACTCAGCGTCGCTGACGGTGATCTTTTCCACGCGGGCGATTTCCTGAAGAATGAAATTGGTCCGCAGATTCGACACCGCCTGATGTCCGGCGCTGGCGAAGATTTCGTTCTGTTGGGACTCGATTTCCTCCTCGCTCATGCCGGCTTGCACGCCGCGGCGGACCATCGCATCGGCCTGCGACTGGGTTTCCTGATTCACGAGGTCGTCGGGCAAGTCGAAATCGACGAGGCTGTTGAAGTGGGCGACGATCTGGTTGACCTTCATGTCATCGATCCTGCGCTTGCGCTCGCCGGCCATGTTCTCGCGGATGATTTCCGTGATTTCGGCCATGGTTTTGCCGGGAGCGAGCTTGGCGGCCATCTCGTCATCCAGTTCGGGAAGGATGGCCTCCTTGAGTTCCTTGAGGGTGGTGGAGAAGGTGATTTGTTTTCCCTGCAGGTCGGCGACCGGGAAATCATCGGGCAGCGTCACGGAGATCTCCCGCGTGTCGCCCGGGTTCATGCCCTCCATCTGAGCGGCGAAGCCGGGAAGAAAGGCTTTTTCGTCCAGGCGGATCCAGAAGCCCTCGCGCCCCGAGAGGTAGCCCGCGGGCTTTCCGATAAACTCCTCGGTGGGCTTGCCCTCGACGGTGGACGAATAGTCGATCACCGCAAAGTCGCCCATGGCGGCGGCACGTCCCTCGAGATCCTTGAAGTCCGCAAAACGCTCCTGGAGCGCCTTCAGTTGGGACTGCAATTCCTCCTCGGGAACCGCGAGTGGCGGAACGGTCACCTGGATGCCCTTGTATTCGGGAATCTGCACTTCAGGGGCCAGCGTGAGCTTGGACACGAAGGAGATCGCTCCGTCTTCGGCAGTGGTCAGGTTTTCCGGCATGCCGAAATCAAGAACCTTGAGGTTTTCCTGCTTGAGGGCCTCGTCGTAGGCCTCGTTGACCAGCCGCTCGTTGAGTTCTTCGGTGATTTCGCGCTCGAACCGTTTTTCGACGATCGCCTTCGGAGCCTTGCCGGGGCGGAAGCCTGGCACGCGGGCCTTGCTGGCGAATCCGCGGACGATCTGATCGCGCTGACCTTGGACTTTCTCCGCCGGAATCTCAACGCGAAGGGTGGCGACGCACTTGGGCTGCTTCTCAACAACAATGTTCATGATGAAATGGGGCCGACTTCACTGTCGGGGCGGGGAAGCTAGTGGATGGCAATGCTGCTTGTCAAACGGGGTGTTCGAAAAGGTCTCCATCGCTCCGCAATGCGCAAAATATGCGGGGCGACCCACTGCGTTCACGCCAAACGATGCCCCGCAGGCATCAAGACGCAATCGATCCGCACCAATGCCACAGGTTCGGATCCAGCTCATGGCGTGCGGAAGCCGCCAACGCCTCGCCGTCCGCATCCGGGAACAATACGGCGAAGATCGTGGAGCCGGACCCGCAAAGAAGGGCGGCCGCCACCTCGTTGCGGGCGAGCAGCCACATTTTGGTCTCGGCGAGAAACCGGTGCTTCTCGAAGACCGGGCGTTCGAGGTCGTTGATCAACTCCACCGAGTCGAGACTTTGAACAGAGTAGCGAACCCCCGGGATTTCCCTGGATCGGCTCCAGCGGCCATAGGCATCCGGTGTGGGAACCCCGAAGGACGGCTTGAGCAGGAGCAGCCGGAAATTCGGGGGTTCCGGTGCCTTTTCAAGGATCTCGCCCCGACCGGTGCATCTGGCGGTTCCTTCCAGCAGGAAGAACGGGATGTCGGATCCCAGTTCCGCGGCCATTTCGGAAAGGCGTGCAAGCCCGAGTTGGCCGCCGTTCAAGCGGTCGAGCCCCAGCAAGGCCGTGGCCGCATCGCTGCTCCCGCCCCCAAGGCCCGCACCGTGGGGGATGCGTTTGATGAGGTGGATGGCATATTCGCACCTTGTTCCAGTCGCCTGCTCATAGGAGCGGACGGCCTTGACCACGAGGTTGCTTTCATCGGTCGGCAAGGAGGGGTCGTCACAGGTGAATGCAAACCCGGGGCTCTCGGAAAACACAAGCTCGTCGGCCAGGTCCGGAAGTCTCACCATGACGGTGTCCAGCTCATGAAAGCCATCGGCCCGTTTGCCGATGACTTTCAGGGAAAGGTTGATTTTGGCAGGCGCTTTGAGAACGAGAGGGCTCATGGCATGGGATCGCGAACGATAAGGGCCATCATGCGGCCGGTTTTTCCGAGCTCCTTGCGGTAGCTGTAAAACCGCGAAGGATCAGATGCGGTATTGAGCCCGCAGTCGATGAAATTTCCCACCCGTGCCCGGGCTGCCTGCCGACCGATCTCACGGGCAAAGTCGACCTCGTAGTCGGGTGGACGGATGCAGGGGCCCAACGCCACGCTGAGATCCTCCGGCCGGGTGCCAAAGGATTCCTCCATCCGCGCGATGGCCCTGCCGAGGATGTCGGACTCCGTGCCTTTCTTGCCGCTATGGAGCAATCCAATGGCCCCGGTCCGGCGGTCGGCGAGCCAGATGGCCCCGCAGTCGGCCACGTAAATCGCGAGCACGATCCCGGATTCGGCCGTCAGCAGGCCGTCCACCCGCGGAACCACCGGCAATCCGTCGGGCGCGATGATCGTCGAAGCCCCGGGAACCACTGCCACTTCGCTGCCGTGGACCTGTTCGGCACGCCACCATGCGCTTCCAGGGGAAAACCGGGTCACCTCCGTCTCATGGAGTGGTCGCAGGGCGCGCATCGCTTCGTCGCGGTCGCCCGTGATCTCAAGATCCGTGACACTTCCCACCCAGGCCGCCTTCACGCCCGGGATTCCGTTCAGTCCATCCAGAAAGGGGAACGCCTCCGTCACCCGGGGACGGTGACGGAGGCGTTTAGATTCGCCAAGCTGGTTTTTGTGAATCAGGTTGTTCTGCCTCCGATCACGCCATCGCGCGGCCGTTGATGGCACGCTTGGTGTGTTCGAGGGCTTCCGCCTGGTCCTCATCGAGACCTGCAAGAATCCCAGCCAAATCGTTCGCAATTTCGGAACGCATCTTCGAAACGAGTTCAACTCCCTTCGCAGTGATGCGGACCATGATTTTGCGGCGGTCCTCAGCAGCGTGCACACGCTCGACGTACGACAGCTTCTCCAATCGATCGACGAGGCCCGTGGCCGCGGCGGTCGAGTGGCCCATCTTCTTCGCGATATCGGACATGGTCAGGTATTCTTCGCTGGACAGATAGGTCAGAAGGAAAAACTGGGGGAACGAGATGTTTCCTTTGTTGAGTTCCGTAGACAGGTTGAGGATGCAGCTCCGCTGAGTAAACAGGACGAAGTCAGCAAGACGGTCCGCATCGGCTTTCACCGAAGCGCCCGAGGCGTTCATGGTTTTCATTATGGCTGGTTGTAGTGTTCATGTTTCGGGACATGTAAGGGGGCACAGCCATTGCGGATGAGAAGCTACCCGGAGAGCCGGATAGTAATCAACCCTAAAATTAAAAAACTTTTTAGTTGATGGTCTGTGCTGGTCGGGACAGACGGAAATTACAGGATTCTGAACGGTTTTGGAAGAAAAGAATTCGCTGAATCTTAAATATTTTTTTGAACATTTTCAGCAGGCGGTTCGGGCATGGGTTCCGGAAGCTCGGGCACCGGAGCGGTGGAAGGAGGCGAGGCAGGGTCAGTTTTTGGATCCGGAGTTGTGCTCTCGGGAGTCCCGCCGCCTGGCCCGGAGGGCAATGGGGAAGGGGCGGGAGGCACGGCAACCGGTTTGGGCACGTGGAGGGAATAGACGGCGTCGCCGAGCTCGACCGTTCCGGACTGCACGTCGGCGGCCGCGAACTGGCCCATCTTTTCGCCGGTCACCTTGAGGTTTGCGGTGCGCTCGTCCGTCCCGCGGGTGGTGAGGATGGTTCCGGGTTCGAGGGCCCAGCGCTCGTAGCTCTGGATCAGGACGAATTTGCGGTCCGGAGGCAGGGAGGCGATCCTGCCGATCAAGGTGAGCGACTTCGCGGCAGTCGGGGGATCCGGTTTTTTTTTCGAATGGAAGCCCGCACATCCGGATAGCACGCCGGTACAAACCATCAGGATAGGAAGAAAGGATTTCATGGGGGTAATGTGCGCGAGGGCTGAAGATTGGGATCTCCGGAATTTCAGGGCTCCGGGGCCCGGTCTACCTGGAAAGGGCGCGCAGCAGCTGGATCGCCTCCGGGAAATCCTGTCGAAGCTGCAGGGCCTGGGTGACCGCCTGAATGGCCAGGTCCCGCTGGCCGAGGCGTGCGTGGATGGTCGCCCGGGCATAGGGAATTGAGGCGTCGGAAGGGGCGGCCCGTTCGCCACTGACCAACGCGGCGATGGCCTCCTGAGGCTGGTTCATCGCGCTGCGTGCCAGACCGAGATTGTACCAGGCGCGGCCGTTTCCGGGGTCGAGCTCGACGGTTTTCTCAAGGGCCTTCAAGGCCCCCTGGGTGTCGCCGGATTCATTCAGGGCGAGTGCGAGTTTGTAGCGATACTCACCTTCCTCCGGGGCGAGTCGGATGGCTTCCTGCAAGGCGCGGATGGCCCCTGCGGAGTCGCCTGTGGTGCTCAGCAGGATGGCGAGATCGTGATGGAAAGGCGGCGAGTTGGCATCCCACTCGATGGCTTTGCGGATCTGCTTGATGGCCGAGGCGCTGTCTCCCCGAAGGAAGGCGAACTGGCTGAGCTGCATGCGGCCGGTCGGTTGATCGGAGTTGAGGTCCAGCATGTGAACAAGCTCCTTGCCGGCCTTGCTGTCGAGGTCGAGTGTGTCGACCAAGGACCAGGCAGCGGCGATTCGGACCGACCGGGACGGGTCCGCCAGCAGCGGCTGGAGGGCCATGCGGATGCGTTCGTCGCGATTGCGGCTTGGATGGATGAGACTGCGGACGGCGGCCTCGCGGACCAGCGGGCTCGGGTCGGCCAGTTGCGAAACCAGGGCGGTGGAGGCTGCCGGATCCATCGACCATTGTTCGAGGAGGTGGCAGGCGCTTGCTTTCCACGCGGCGATGGGCTCGGTCTTGAGCAGGGCGATGAGACCGTCCCGGGCAGAAGGTTCGCCCTGACGTGCCTTGGCGATGAGGATGGCCCGGGTGCGGGTGGGGCGGTTCATGCGCTCGCCGTACCATTCATCGGTCTTCTTGAGTGCCCAGTCGGCGTCCTTGTCGGTGTGGCAGCGGTTGCAAGCGTTCGGCACGCCGAATTCCTTGGTGAGCAGAGGATCGGGAATGGTGAAGCCATGATCATGACGCGGATGGCGCTGCATGTAGGTGGTGACCGGCATGTGGCAGGCCGTGCAGTCGTTGCCCGGGCTGCCTTCCCCGTGTTTCCCATGGGTGAGGGGATCGATGATGGTGGCCGGTGGCTCGGTGCCGCCGCCATGGCAGCGCATGCAGAGCAGGTTGCCCTGCACCAGGCGCTTGCCGCTGTGGGGTTCGTGGCAATCGCCACAGCGGATGCCCACGTGATGCATCCTGCTGGAGAGAAACGACGCGTATTCATAGTTCTCGTCCCTCACCTGGCCGTCGGGATGGTAGGTGTCCGTTGCGTCGGTGACGGTGAGAGAGAAGTGGTCGAAGAAGGACTCGCCGGGGACCATGTCGCCGGTGAGTTCGCCGCGCCGGGCGTGGCAGGCGGCGCAGGTTTCCAACATCTGATCGCGGCTCTGACGTTTGAGGGTTGGGTCCTTGGCTCCCTTCGAAGTGCCAGGAGGCGGGTTCCGGTGCCACTCGACGTGATCCTTCATCGGCCCGTGGCAGGCTTCACAGCCCACGCTCATTTCCGCCATGCGGGTGTGGTAGCTGTTGGTTTGCGGATCGTAGTTTTTCCGGAGGCGGGTGTTGTGGCATCCGGCGCACATCGAGTTCCAGTTCATGCCCTGGCCGGTCCACGCACCCCAGTCCCCGGGTTCGCGGGGGTCATTGCCATAGACGTCGAACAACTCGTTCCGGTGGGGATCGTAGCTCACATCCAGAGTTTGAAGACGGTTTCCGGGTGCGGGAACGAGGAACTGGCGCAGCGGGTTGTTGCCGATGATGCGCACGACCGGGTAGGCACGGCGCTCGTTGCCAAGACCTCGTGTCAGCACCTTGGCGAGCCCGTCCGCGTCGAGAAAGGCCTCGGAGCTGTCTTTGCCGTGCTGCAGAGTCTGCTTGGGCGAGAACGCCTTTTCATCCATGTCCTGACGGTAATCGCGCTCGGCGAGGCCGTGATTGGAGTCCATCCAAGCGGTGTATTCCGCTTGATGGCAATCGAGACAGGTCTTCGAACCCGCGTATCCGGCGTGGGTCACATCATCCGGAGGCAGGATGGCATCGCTCGCGATCTTGGACTTCGCTTCAGGGGCGGAAGCGGTGCCGCCGCGGAAGAAAAAAAATCCGGCCGTGCAGGCCGCGACGAGTCCGGCCGTGATGAGGAGCTTTTTGCCGAATGCCATGAGGAGAAAACCGCTGGGTGATTCAATTGCCCGGGCCCCATGGTGTCAACGTGCGAGTGCGGATCCGGACCTCGTCATCAGGGAGGCTCGGGCAGGTCCTTCAGGATGCGAAGGGCTTCGCCAAGTTGGGGGTCACGTCCTGCGTCTTCGTCGCCGGGACCTAGATTCGATGGATGGTCGGGACGGGCTCCATTGAGATCGAGATTTTCGCCGGTTTTCAAATGAAACCAGGATCGGTAGGGAACCTGGAGCGTGCCCACGTCGGGAATCCCCACGCCCACTGCGGAGATGACTCCACCGGCCGTGGCGGTGCCTACCAACGGGGCGCGGCCACATGTTTTCAGTGCGTGGCAGAAGATCTCGGAATTCGAGAAGGTATGTTCATTGCAAATCACCACCATGGGCCGCCACCAGGATGGGGCGCTCAGGCGGTCCGATGGATAACCCCGTGGGCCGCCACGGGTCGTGGTGTAAGAATGCCTCACCTGCGTGAACAGGTTGAGCATCCGGTCCGCCTCGCGCCCGCCGCCGTTATGGCGAAGGTCGAGGATCAACCGCTTCGAGGATTCGTTGGCACGGTGGATCTCGATGGCGAGTTTCTCCAGCGATCGGCGGCTCATGTCTTCCACCCGGAGATAGGCGGTGTCGGCGGACTGCCCATGGACCCGCCGGGCGGCTCGGTCCGCCGAGGCCGCCTCGTCCAGCCTTCGTGCTTTCGAATAGGAAACACAGCGCAACTCGAGGACCCTCTCGTTGCCGGAAGACTCACGGATGACGATCGGCAAAGGTCGGTTCTCGGCTCCATCAAGAATGCCGTGCAGCGGAGTGAGGTGCTTGACCTCTTGGCCGGCGATTCTGACAACGATGTCCCCAGCCTTTGGAGCATGCGCGCTTTCCGCAAGTGGACTGCCCGGGAGTACTTCGGCGATCACGAGTGGCGACTTCGCATCCGTCGATCGATCATCGAAGCGGATTCCCGGAAATGCAGTGGATTGCTTGGGTTTTCGGGGAGCCTCCTCACCGGGCCATGAGTTACGCAGGAAGGAAAGGTGGGATGCATTCAACTCGCCGAGCAAGCGGCTGACGACCAGATCGAACTGGCGGGAGTCGAGGGCGGCCACAGCCTCCTTCTCGTAGGTTTCGAGGCATGAACGCCAGTCCGCTCCATTCATTCGTGGATCGTGGAAGCGAGTTTCGAGTGTACGCCAAATCCTCCGGAATCCGAGACGCAGCACCTCCTCTCTGGTGCGGGTGTGTTCGACCTCGATGGGGAACGAAGTGCTGCGATCCCCAGCAAGTGCCTCCGGCCGACGCTTTACCCGCCACAGAATCGTGCCGTCCGGTGCGACGCGGATGGGAACGCCCCTTTGCCGGGCGACGATCCTGCGTTCCTCTCCATCGATCGTCAGGGAGATCAGTTCCTCGTCTTTCGAATCCCGGCTTTGCAGGAGTATCCGCCTGGAATCCGGAGCCCACATGACGCGGCTCGGCTCGATGCCTCCGGTGGGGATCTGCTTGGCCGCTTCTCCCACACGGATCAAGGATGCCTCGGATCGTGACGCGCCGATGCCTCCTTTTCCAAAATCCATCCTCCACAAGGTGGCTTGCGCGCTTGGCTCCCGTCGTGCGGTAAAGACCAGCCAGCGCCCGTCGGGTGACCATTTGGGAGATCCTTCGAACCCGGGGTGTCTTGTTAGATTCAGCGGCTTTCCCGAGCCGTCCGCCCGGCACAAAACAAGGTCGCGGTTCGCATGGTGGTCCTCCGCGGCGATCGCGAGCCAGATTCCATCCGGTGACCAATCGATCGTCGGCTTGTCCCGGCAAGGGAAAACCGTCCTAACAGAAGATCCGTCCGCGTTCGCGGTCGAAACATCGCCCGTTCCGCTGATCCAAGCGATCCTCGAACCGTCCGGGGACAGTTTGAAGGAGTGCTTGGGCGAGCCATCCTTTGTAATCGCCGTCCATCCCATGGCCCGCCCATCCTGCCATCGGGCTCTGCGCAGATCCGAGCGCAAGCCGTCGTCGTGAAGGCAATACACCCACTGCCCGTCCGGGGAAAATCGCGGTTGATCCTCGGCTTCGGGGCTTTCGGTGAGGTTGCGGGCCTTTTCACCAACCCCGCCGATCCACCACAGGTCGCCGCCTGCCGAGAAGACCACTTGAGTGTGATCCCTGGTGAAGTCCGCATCGTCGCATCCACGGTGGATCCGGGTGATTTTCGAGCGATCCGGCAGGACTTCCCGGGTTCGGAAGTGGATCCTCTCGGGCTCGCTTCTGCGGCCCGGGTTCATCCGATAGACGCCGGATCCTCTCCGGAAAACCATCGTCGAACCATCCGCCGACAGATCCGGAGTGATCATGCCGTCGCCCTGGAAGTCCGTGAGGCGCTCAGCCGCCCGGCCATCCCGCTTGAGCCAGAGGTTGGCGGTGCCGCTCTCATTGGAGACGAAGTAGAATCCCGTGCCGTCCGGCAGCCACATCGGTGAGCGGGCTTCGAAGTCACCCGGGGTTTCGGAATGAAAACTCCGGTCTGTCGGATGGAACCTCCAAATCCGGGATGCCCGCGCGCCCTTGTAGCCCTTGCGGTAAAGCTGCTCTCCGCCCCTGCAGAACAGCAGTGTGCTGCCATCCGGCGACCAGGCGGGCGAGTGTGCCGTGGCATCCATGATGCGCCTCTCCCTGCGGTCTTCCGTGAGGTCGACTTCCATCAAACGGGTCGCTCGGAAACCGGATCGCTCACGGAGACCGCGCACGACCGCACGCCGACCGTCCGGTGACAGGCACTCCAGTTCGTTGCCTTCGGAATGATGGGTGTGCCGCAGGGTTTCCCCGCCGGTGATGGCCCGCGAGTAAACTTCCATGGATCCGCTCCGGTCGGACGAAAACACGACGCGTTTCCCGTCCGGCGTGAACCGCGGGTAGGCATCGCGTCCCGGGTGATCGTCGAATCGTTTCGCCTCACCGCCTCCGCTTGGCGCGATCCACAGGTCCTGGCACCACTCGAAAACCACCTGCTCGCCATTCGCAGAGAGACTCGGGGCTGAAATCAGATCCATTTCCATGCCTTCGCCGCGGCACGGGAAGACAAGCAGGGAAAACAGCGCCAGCACGCGGAAACGCATGGCTCCAAGGCAAACCCGGAGCTCTAGCCTCGGCAAGCCGAATGCGGAGTCTTGCCAGCAGGCCCGCTACGCCTAGGCTCGTCACGTGAACGATCCGATGCCCGTCTCCCCGCCGCGTGCCTGGGCGGAAATCCATCTCGGAGCCCTCCTCCACAATCTGGAGGTGGCCCGCACCGCCTGCGGAGGTGAACTCATGGTGGTGGTCAAGGCCGGCGCCTACGGTCACGGGTTGGAGGAGATCGCACGCACCCTGGCCAATGAGCGCATCGCCTTTTTCGGCGTCGCCAATGTCGGCGAGGCCCGCCGGATCCGCAATGCGGGCGTGGATACCCCGATCTATCTGTTAGGTCCCGCCTGGGCGGGAGAGCGCGAGGAAGTGGTGGCCCGCGGCTTGACGCCCTTCCTGTCGTCGTTTGAAGACGCGGCGCACTACGATGAACTGGCCGGTCGATCCGGGAAACGTCTGCGGGTCCACATTGGCGTGGATACCGGAATGGGCCGCGGCGGCTTCATCCAGGAACAGATCCCCGGCTTGATGAAGAAACTCGAAGCTTATCGTCATCTTGAGATCGAAGGCATCGGCTCCCACCTCCCATCCGCGGATGAGGACCGCGAGTTCACCTGCTCCCAGGTCTCCCGCTTCCGGGAAATCATCGGCGAGCTCGGTGGCCCGGAGCGTTTCCGCTGGCGCCACTTGCTCAACAGCGCGGGCCTCCTCGGATACGAACGGGAGCTCTGCAATCTCGCCCGGCCGGGACTCATGCTCTACGGCGTGTCCCCTTTGCCGGAGTATCAGGACCGCCTGGCCACCGTGATGAGCCTCAAATCCCGCGTCACTCTGGTCCGCACCCTGCCCAGTGGCCACGGGGTTTCCTATGGCAGGCAATACGTCACCACACGCCCGACCCGTGTGGCCACCATCGGTGTGGGCTATGGCGATGGCTACCCGCGCCATGTCTCGGGTCAGGGGGCGAGCGTCTGGGTGGGCGGCAAGGCCTGCCCCATTCTCGGGCGGGTGACCATGGACCAGATCATGGTCGACGTCACCGATGCCGGCGACGTGGGAGCCGGGGATGAAGTCGAGATGTTCGGCTCGCGGATTCCAGTGACCGACGTGGCGGCGAGGGCCGGCACGATCGCCTGGGAGATCTTCACGGGCATCACCCCGCGGGTGGTCCGCTGCTACGGGGGCAAACGCTGATCTCGAGGGCCTTTCCGGGCTTGCAGGGCGGCGGAAACGTGGTATCCGTCTCCGCCCAAAGCCATGCCGAACTACGACTACGAATGCCAGAAATGTGGAAATCGCTTCGAGGTCTTCCAAAGCATGAACGACGCGAAGCTGACCGATTGCCGGGTGGAATCCTGTGACGGCCAGGTCAAGCGCCTCCTGGGCACGGGTGGCGGCATCATCTTCAAGGGCTCCGGTTTCTATCAGACCGACTACCGCTCGTCCTCGTATCAGGCGGGAGCCAAGGCGGATGGAGGCGGCTCCGCGAAATCCGACGCTTCGCCCGCACCGTCCGCTCCCTCTTCATCATCGTCCTGTTGCGGCGGTGGCTCCTGCAGCCAGTGATCAGAAAAGCTCGCACTGGCCGGGCATGATCCGTCTGAACATCGAGGTGTCCATCTTTGGCGTTCCAAGGTGGAGTTGGTTTCTGCGGCAGCAGGCATGGAATAGGGTCTTCCATTGCTCCGCTGCCTGGCCGCTGCCCCTCATGCGGGTGACTGCGGTGCCCTGGTTCAGCGCCCCTCCGTGTGCGGCGCGGATCCTGCCGAGGATTTTCTCTTTGGCCAGCGGTTGGTGCCTTTCCAGCCAGCCTGTGAAAACATCAGCCACGGCTCCTGGGAGACGGACGATCGAATACGCGGCAAAACTCGCGCCATGATCCGCCGCGGCCTTGAGGATCGCCGGCATTTCCGAATCATTCAGGCCCGGAATCATCGGTGCCGCGCTCACCCCGGTCGGAATGCCCGCATCCGCCAGCCTGCGCAGGGTTTCCAAACGCAAACGCGGTGAGGAGGCGCGGGGCTCGAGGACTCTTGCAAGAGCCGGGTCCAGCGTGGTGATCGAAAGATAGACCGCCACCGCCTTGTGTCTTGCCAATTCGCCGAGGTGGTCAATGTCCCTCGCAACGAGTGCGTTCTTGGTGATCACGATCACCGGGTTCCTGAAGCGGGAAAGCACCTCCAGGCAGCGCCGGGTGAGCTCCAGCTTCCGCTCCACAGGCTGATAGCAATCCGTCGCTCCGGAAAGGCTGATCAAGCCCGGCTTGTAGCCCGGGGCCGCCAGGGTTCTCTCTAACAGATCCGGCGCGTCGGGTTTCACCACGATTTTGGATTCGAAATCCAGTCCCGCCGAGAATCCGAGGTATTCGTGATAGGTCCGGGCATAGCAATACGCGCAGCCATGTTCGCAGCCGCGGTAGGGATTGAGCCCGTAGTCGAAACTCAGGTCCGCGGCGTCGTTCGGACTGAGAACCGACTTGGAGTCGTCCTTCAGGAAAACCGTGCGGAGCGGACGCGGATCCTCATCCACCCAGGCATCCTCATCGGTTTCGACGCGCAGGCTTTCGAATCGGTTGGGCGGGTTGGCATCCGCACCGCGGCCTCTTGGCGGATCCGGGGTCATGTTTGCCGGGATTTTCTCAAACGAATCGGCCCCTTGGCGGTTGATGGATCCACCACCCGACCTCCCTGGGTGATGACGATTCGGCCTGCTTCGACGAGCCGCCGCGCCGCTCGTCGGGTGGCCTCCATTTGATCCTTCCAGCCGTCCGGGAAAAGCTGCCGCGCCGCCTCGCTCGGGCAGATCGTCGCCGCGGCCGGGCGTGAGGCGAGGAGTTCGAGAATGGTCTGCTCGATCCGTGCATCGCACGACGAGGGTTTGGACTTTCGGCAGGCATCCGAGCAGTAGCGGACCTCGTCCCAGCAATCGGCCCACTTGCGCCGCCACTCGATGGTGCGGCCGCAGCTCCGGCATGTCTTGGTTTCAGTCACATGGAAACGATGCCGGGGATCGGTCGTTTCGCAAGCCGCACTGTGCGGTTGCCCGCCGCCCTTGTGTGATCGATGATCCGGCCGCGTGCCGACGGTTCCCAGTTCTCTCGCCCCCTTCTTCTCCAAGAGGGGTTGGAAGCCCTTTGCCTTTCAGAAGGAAACCTGGAAGGCGTATCGCGATGGAAAATCCGGGCTCCTTCATGCTCCGACCGGGCAGGGGAAGACGCTGGCTGTGTTCCTTGGACCGCTCGCCGATTCGCTTAATCGGACCGACGCCTGCTCGGTGATCTGGATCACACCGCTCCGAGCCCTGGCCGCGGACACCCTCCGCGCCCTGAGGGAACCCATGGCCGAACTTGCGCCCCGGCTGAGTGCCGAGGCTCGCACCGGCGACAGCAGTTCCGCCGTTCGAGCGAAGCTCCGCAAGCGACTTCCGCACACGCTGGTCACCACCCCGGAGTCGCTCTCGCTGATGCTCACCCATGATGACTTCCGTGATCGGGTCTCCGGGCTCCGTTGTGTGATCGTGGATGAATGGCACGAGCTGTTAGGCACCAAGCGTGGGGTGCAGACGGAGCTCTGCCTCGCACGGCTCCGGGCATGGATGCCGAGCCTCCGCATCTGGGGCCTATCCGCCACGCTCGGCAACCTCACCGAAGCCCGCCAGACGCTCCTGGGTTCGTCGTTTCCGGATTCGGTTGAAATCGCCGCTTCCACCCGCAAGCCGATTCTCATCGAAACGCTGATACCGCGCGAGATCGACCGATTTCCGTGGGCCGGGCACCTTGGCTTGAAGCTGGGCGCGGATGTGGTTCGAGAGGTGGAAAGAGCGGGAACCACACTCCTCTTCACCAACACGCGCTCGCAGACCGAGATCTGGTATCAGGAAATTCTCGAACTGCGGCCACAATGGAAGGATCTCATCGCCATGCACCACGGATCGCTTGATCCCGAGGAGCGTTCCAAGGCGGAACAAGGACTGCGTGACGGCTCCCTGAAATGCGTGGTCGCCACCTCATCACTGGACCTGGGGGTGGACTTCTCTCCGGTGGATCAAGTGATACAGATCGGCTCACCGAAAGGCGTGGCCCGTCTGCTCCAGCGTGCCGGACGGTCCGGCCACCAACCCGGGAAGGAATCCAGAATCCTCGGTGTGCCCACCCATGCCGTCGAGTTGATCGAATTCGCCGCGGCCAGGGATGCTGCGGCCGCGAAACGGATCGAGAGCCGCCAGCCACTGGGGAAACCGCTCGATGTCCTCGTGCAGCACCTCGTCACCTGCGCGATCGGCGAGCCGTTTGCCGCGGATGTCATGTTTGATGAAATCCGATCCACACACGCCTACCGCGATCTAACAGATATTGAGTGGGGTTGGGCGCTCGATTTCATCACACGCGGTGGCTCCGCACTCTCGTCCTACCCCCGCTACCGGAAAGCCATGGTGGATGAGGGGGGGCGGTTCAGGGTTGATGACAAACGGCTCATCCAACAGCACCGTTTCAGCATCGGCACGATCACCAGTGACTCGACCGTGAGCATCCGCTTCGCCAGCGGCAGGACGCTTGGGACGGTGGAGGAAGGTTTTGTATCCAAGCTCAAGCCCGGCTCCGTGATGGTGTTTGCGGGCAGGCACCTGGTCCTTGTCCGCCTTCATCAACGGGTGGCCACAGTGAAGGCCGCGCCGAAGCATACCCGCGGCCACGTGGCGATCTGGGGGGGCAGCAAGATGCCGCTTTCCTCCGAGCTCGCCCACGCCGTCTCGCTCCGGCTCAGAGGGCAGGGGGCGCCCTGTCCCGAGATGCATGCGCTGGCACCGATTCTTTCGATCCAATCCGCCTGGTCCCGCCTGCCTGACGATGAATCGCTTCTGATCGAGCACGCGTCATCGAAAGAGGGCGAGCACCTCTTTGTTTATCCGCTGGCCGGGCGGCTCGTGCACGAGGGACTCGCCGCGTTGATGGCCTACCGTCTCTCGCTGGAAAGCGGGGAGTCCATCCAGACGACCCAAAACGATTACGGATTTTCCCTGACCGCCCGCCGGGGCTTGTGCGTCTCGGTGGACACCTTGCGAGCCGCGCTTTCCGCGGACTCCCTGCTTGAAGACCTCGTCTCCTGCATGAACACGGCGGAACTCGCCAGACGCCAGTTCCGCGAGATCGCGCGGGTCTCCGGTCTGATCCTCAATCCGCCACCGGGATCGGCTCCTCGTGGCCAGCGCGAACTGCAGGCGAGTTCCTCCCTGCTCTTCGAGGTGCTGGAACGCTACGATCCGGACAACCTGCTTCTCCACCAATCACGCCGCGAGATTCTTGAGCGGCAGTTGGAACTCACCCGGCTCAACGCGGCGATCCTCGCCTTGCAGGATCGTCCGATCCATTTTATCGAAACCCCGCGCCTGACCCCGATGGCCTTTCCCTTGTGGGCGGACCGCCTCTCGGCTTTGCTTCCCGCAGGTGATGCCGCAAGCCGTCTCGAAGCCATGCTCCAACAACTCAACCAAGCCGCCGGATGAACCGCTTTGATTTCCACGGTCATCACGTCCTGTTATCCGCGGATGGAGTCGTTTTTCTAACAGAAACCTCCACTCTGGTGGCAGCCGATCTCCACCTCGGCAAATCCGCGGTCTTTCGCGCCAATGGCCTGCCCGTGCCGGAGGGAGACACATCCCGCGACCTGCAGCGCCTCGAACAACTGGCGGCCGAACATCAAGCTGCGGAAATCGTCATCGCCGGTGATCTCTTCCATGGTACAGCCGGCATCACGCCGGAGATCACCCACGAACTCGACGCATTCATCCGTCGCATCGGCATCCCTTTCCTCCTCACCGGGGGAAACCACGACGCGAAGATCGCGACGCTTCCCTGCGGACTGGTTTCCGAGCCCTTCATGGATCGTGCGGGTGTGCGGATTCTCCATGATCCCGCGGACTCTTCCGATCCCGGTGTCCTGCACCTCGCCGGGCATTGGCACCCGGTGGCGAAGATCCGCGATGGGAAGCGGACCACGCTGCGTCTCCCGTGTTTTCTTCTCCGGAAAAACCTGCTGGTGCTGCCCTCCTTCGGAAGCTTCACCGGCGGCGCGGTCGTCCCGGACGAGGCGGGCGATCGGTTGTTTGTCGCCCTGAGAGACCGGGTGGTCGAACTCCCGCCGGAACTCCGGGGAAAGAACGGATGACCTGTCGTGAGTATCCGGATCCCATGCGACTTCCCGCCCTTTCCATTCTGCCGATCCTCGCCTCGTCCGCCGCCATGGCGGGTGTGCCCTCCGCTCCCGGTGCGGAGCTCAAGCTGGTTTCCGAGGGATTCCAATTCACCGAAGGCCCCGCTGCGGATGCGAAGGGCGATGTCTTCTTCACCGATCAGCCGAATGACCGCATTCTGAAGTGGTCGGCCCGCACCGGTGAAATCCAGACCGTGATGCAACCCAGCGGCCGTGCCAACGGCTTGTATGTTGAGCCCGGCGGTGGGCTCATCGCCTGCGCCGATGAAAAGGGGGAATTGCGGCGCGTGGACCCCGCGAGCGGACGCTTCACGGTGCTCGTCGATGGCTTCGATTCCAAACTGCTCAACGGGCCCAACGACGTCTGGCCCCATCCCAAGGGCGGACTCTATTTCACCGACCCGTTCTACAAGCGGCCCTACTGGAAGAATCGCGAGAAGCCCGATCAGGAGAAACAACGGGTCTTCTTTCTGCCAAAGGACGCCAAGGTTCCCCTTGTGGCGGATGACACCCTGATCCAACCCAACGGAATCATTGGCACACCGGACGGTTCAAAGCTGTTCGTCGCCGACATTGGTGACCGCAAGACCTACGTCTATCAGATTGCTGCGGACGGTTCTCTCAGGGATCGGAAACTGTTCTGTGACATGGGCTCGGATGGCATGACGCTCGACTCGCAGGGGAACCTCTATCTGACAGGAAAAGGGGTTTCAGTTTTCGACAAGGATGGGAAACCTCTCGGAAACATCGCCGTGCCGGAGTCATGGACGGCGAATGTGACCTTCGGCGGCAGGGAGGGACGCACGCTTTTCATCACCGCGATGGACTCGGTTTACACGCTGGAGATGGCGGTCAGCGGTGCCCGTTAGAGATGGCGCGTCTCAGGAAAGAACGAGCGTGTCGCCTTCGACGAGCGTCAGCTTGACGGATTCCACGGGCTTGCCGTTGAGCATCGCCTTCGGTTTGCGCTCCTTGAAGAGGGCCAGCTGGAGTTCACGGATCTCCAAGCGTCCATGCCGGATGGTCAGGGTGGCGGATCCACCTTTTTGCTCGTAGGTGCCCCAGGCCGCACTGGTGGTGAAGGGCGCCCGGAACGAGTCCTTGCCGATCACCGGGTCAAATGCCAGGAGCCCGCGCGATTGGTCGAATTGGAAGCCGCAGAGGGCCAGGAAGACCGCGTAACTTGATCCCGCACGGGCGTAGTGGTCCGAGCACTCGATTTCGTTGTAGGGATTTCTGCCGCGGGCGGCGGAATAACGGTCGTGTACGGCCCGGGCGACGGCGAGCCCGTTGAGGACAAGATCGTCGTCCCGCTCGGCGATCATGTGCGCGGCGGCCTCATACTCGAAGCCGGTCATGAACTCGTTGAAGTAGGCATAAGCCCAATGGCTCTTGAAGTTTTCCTTCAACCCGCCCTTGGGCCAGGTGCACATGACCAGACCGGAATCCCCCCGGGAGGCGTAGTGTCGGCCCTGGCGGAAGGCCTGGCGGAAACTTCCGTATTCCGGGACGAAGTTGTATTTCCAAAGCGATCGCAGCGCGGACTTCTGATGCTCTGCGGAGTAGAGCCGGCCGAGGCCCACCTGGTTGGCCCAGAACTGCCCCATCACCTGGTCGATGTAACATCCCTTGCCCACGCCGATGGATTGATCGTGCTGGGGATCGAGGATTTGCTCGTAGTATTCTCCGTTGAAGAGGCTGCCGATGTTCTTTGCCCCAAGTTCATAAACCGAGCGTGTCCGGGCGGCGAAGGAGGAGTCACCCACCGCCTTGGCGAGCTCTTCAGCGGCGCGCAGTGCGGCGAGATACATCGAACAAAGGACGTGAACCTTGCCATACCAGTCCGCATCCAGAGTGTTGTGCTGTTTGCCATCGAGCAATCCGTCCAAACCACCGCGCGCATCGGCTCCGTCGAAGCGGATCAGGTATTCCGCTGCGGATTTCACGCCGGGCCAGATCTTGCGGATGAAGTCGGGATCCTCGCTGAGTTGGTGGTCACGCAGCGAACGGAGAATGTAGCCGGCCTGCGAATCGATGGCGGAATCCCGGTTGTTTTCCCCGCGGAAACGGATGGAGCCGTCGGGTTTCTGGGCGATCTTGAAATCGGTCATCGTGCGCAGGCGCCGCTCGATCTCCGGGAACAGCCGGGCGTGTCCCTGGGAATACTCCCAAACGTGGCCGCAGGTGCCTTGGCAGCAGCCGATGCCCTCCCAAGCCCAGAATCGACCGTCCTCGAACATCAGGCAGTTCTGCGTCTGGAGTGTGTTGGTGGTGAGGATCACCCGGTCAAGCAGCCACTGGGGCAGGGTGGAGTCATTCCATGTGTCCACCCATTTCCTGGTGTCCCTGCAAAGGCGCTCGCCCTCTTTGGCAAGATGATGCATCACAGCCGTGGAATCCGCGAAACGGGTGGAGTAGTGGCGCTTTTTGTTAGGGATGCCGGTGGCGTTGTTGAGGTTGGGCAGGTGCCATGTGATGGCGATGCGGACCGTCCGGCGGCCCTTGGGCGGAAGCGTGACACGAAGGCTGAGATTCGGGTTTTCGACCGTTGCGGGCGAATCCCCGGCGTCGAAGATGGCCATCGACATCGAACCGAAGTCAGGTTGTGCCGAAGGGACACCCTTGGACGGGGGTGTATCGCTCTGTACAAAGTGATCGCATCCGATGTTGGCCCAGGGGCGCTTGGCGGCCTGGTCATCGATGACGATCCGGGCCTTTCTGCCGATGAGCGTCGAGGTTTCAAAACACGCCGGACGCATCGCATTCGAGGAATGGCCGGTCACCGGTTGGATCCTGCGGCCATCGACAAGCAAAGAAACCGAGAGCAGGGGTTCGGAGGTAATGCTTTTGTGGTTTCCGCCGCCGATAAGGAAGTTGATGTAATCCCGCTCTATCAGAAACTCAGGAGAAGTGAGGGTGCCTGTGGCGTCGTCGCGGACCTCCACACCTTCGCCCGGCGCGCTGGCGTGAGAGTTGATGTAGCGTTTGCCCTGCAAGCCGGTGTCTCCCTGATAGGCCGGAGTGGTTGCAGCCTCTGCGGGTGCACTGCCAAAGGCCTTGCCCTCGATCGTCCAGCCATCGTAAGTGCCGTTTTCAAAGTCGAAGAGAATCTGGTCCGGCCGCTTGTTCACTTCATCGGGTTTTCCGCTCAGATCGTGCTGGATCCCGCGGAAGCCCTTGCCTTCGATGGCTTTCGTGGCCCTGAGGTGCTTGAGGTTGGAAAACGCTCCAAGCGGATTGGTGAGGTGCGCGCGCAGGGTGACCGCCTGCTCCTTTTCGGTCGTGTTCTCCAAGGTGTAATCTAGGATTGTAACGGGGAGGGAGGAGTCCTCCAGTTGAAGAGGGATGAAGGGCGAGAAGGCCTCCAAGTCCACCGCTACGGGTGCCGTGGGATCTTCGTAGCGGACCCGCCCGATAGGCCAGTGACCGGTGAAGTGGACCTTGCTCCACCCGGATGCGTCCATCCGCCGGGATCCCCCTTGATGATCGAGTGTCACGTGGAAATCCACGCCTCCCGTGTGTTCGCTGGCGCGGGGAGGCAGCACGAAGTTGGAGCCATCCCGCTCACGAATCGGCTGGCCCTGGATGTTCTCAAGGCCTTCAGGGGTCTTCGCCTTGCGGTTGGCGACGACTCCTTCGTGGTGTTGGTTGAAGATGTCCCAAACCCATAGACGGCCGTCGCCTGATAGATAGACGGTGCCGCAGCCGATGCCTCCAGTGGTCATGCCGATCACCTCCAGATCCGCATCGCCCTTGGCATGCGAGATACCCGCGTCGAGCGCGTGACCGCGGGTGGTCAGTGAGGCGATCCAATCCGCCGAGAGGTTCTTTTCAGCCGGAATGAATTTCGCATAGAGCGAGGCCACAGCATCGCCGCTGTCCGCTCTTGAATGCGAGAAACCCAGGCCCCAACCGAGGCTGGTGGCGGAGGTGAGCTTGAGGAAATCCCGGCGTTGCATCGACATGGGATCCCGATACGCCGACGGGTGAGCTGTTTATCACCCCGGGGAGAAATTGGGTGGCGCAGGGCGACTCAGACCTTGAACAGGCCCCCGCGCTTCCCGCCGAGGATGGCGGCTCCCATGATGGCCGTGGAAAGGAAGACCATCGCCCAGACGCCCAGTGCCGCGGCGAGTTCCGTGCCATTGCCGAGCGTCGAGAGCAGCGTGTAGATCGCCTTGGTAATCGGGAAATGCTGGGCTTGCTGGGCAAGGATCAGGCTGTCGCTCACCTCCAGCATGGCAAAGGCGAAGGCGAGGATGCAGCCTGCCGCGAGATTGGCACCGATCAGAGGAATGCCAACCCGCCGCAAGGTGCGAAAGGGGGTGGCACCCAGGGATTTGGCCGCCTCTTCGAGCGTGGGATTGCTCTGTTGAAGTCCGGCCACCGCGGAACGGACGACATACGGCAAGCGGCGGATCGCGTAGGCAATCACCAACAGCAGGAAGGGACTGCCGCCTGGACCCACCAGGAAGTGGAAAGGCTTTCCATCCTGCGACAAGGCGAGATATCCGAATGCCATCACCAGACCGGGCACCGCGAGGGGAAGCATCACGACCGCATCAAGAAATCCACGGATTTTCAGGTCCGAGCGCACCACCACCCACGCCACGCCCAAGCCGATCAGCAGGGCGACGATCGTGGCGCAACCGGCGTAAAGCAGGCTGTTCTGGATGGATGGAACCACCAGCCCGTTGCCCAGGGCCTCGATGTAGTGGCGGGCCGTGAACTGGTCCGGGACGACCGTGCCATACCAACGCTCCGCCAGCGAAAGCATCACTACACCGATGTGCGGGATGGTTGCGAGCAGGAAGACTCCGAGGAAAAGCGAGGCGCAGGCCAGCGAACGAATGCCACGCAGCTTCAGTGAATTCGAACGCCCTTTCGGCCGCGGTGCGGTGCCCAGCGGAGAGCGGCCGATGACGATCTTGGAGATGGCAAACACGGAAGCGGCTACGATGAGCAACACGCTGGTGAGCGCATAGGGGATCGGATTCTTGTCGAGTCCCTTGAGTCCGTCGAAAATCTGGACGGATGCCGTGCGGCCATAGTCAAACACCAGAGGCACTCCCAGTTCGGTGAAGGCCCAGATGAAGACGATCGACGCTCCCGCGAACACGCCCGGCATGGCCAGGGGAAGGGTGATGCGGAAGAAGCGTTTCCAAGGTGGGCAGCCGAGGTTTTCCGCAGCCTGCTCCATCGCCGGATCGAGATTCGAGAGGGCGGCGGCGATGTTCATGTAGAGGATCGGATAGAGGTTCAGGGCGATCATCAGCACGATGCCCACGAAGCGGCCTTCCGCCAGCCAGTCGTATGGAGCAGTGGCGTCCATCCATCCAGCCTCGATCAACGCCGCGTTGAATGCACCGTTCACGCCGAGCATTTGTTTGATGCCCACCGCGCCCACGAAGGGCGGCAGGATCATCGGTGCGAGAACGAGAACTCCGAGAGCCGGTTTGCCGATGAAATCGTAGCGATGCCCGACGAGTGCGAGCGGAAAGGCGATCGCCAGAGCTGCCAGAGTGGATGCCGCGCCAAGTGCAAACGAGTTCCACAGGCCTTCCCGATAGATCGGATTGCGAAACACGGCGGCGAAGAACTCCAGCGTGAAGCCCTTGGGGCCCTCGAAGGCCTGCTTCACAACCATGCCCGCCGGATAGATGAAGAAGGCGGCGAAAAGCGCGCAAACGATGAACGTGATGAGGAGTGCGGGTCCGCGTTTCATGGGATGGGCGATTTGGAGTTCGCGATGGCTTCGGCCTTGCGGTAGTTCGAGCGGAACCACTCGCCGATGCGTGCCGCGTGCTCGGCGGTCTTGAGCGCGTCGGTGCCGTCGAAGCCCGGATCGCCCTTGCCTCCGAGGGCGTAGGGCATGATCGACACGTCGCTGAACACCGCGAGGGCATCTGGCGGCATGCCGGCTCGCTTCATGGCAAGCCAGGCGGACTTCATTTCCTCATGGGAATCGATGCACATCACCTTCACCAGTTGCCGCAGCGTGTTGAACGAGGAGCCGGTGAGTTCCTTCTGATAGGTGAAGTTGCCGGGGTCCTCGTAGGGAAGCACCTTGGAAATGGTCGAGCGGGAGAGGTTCTCCGGGGTGTAAACGTCCCGGCGGATCGGCGTGCGGTGAAGGGCCCGCTCCTTGGGACCACCGGGAGCGCCCGGCTTCAGGAACCACAGCACCTGGGCCTCCGGGCTCAGACAGAACTCGGCGAATGCCTGCGCGACTTCCATGTTGGGGGCGCCCTTGAGCACGGCGATCGGGTCCGCGCTGAGCGTGGTTCCTCCTTCCGGGGCGATCCAGACCACCCGAGGTCTGCCGCTGGGGCTTTTCAATTCATCCGCATACGATCTGCCGTAAAAATCGATGCACATGCCCGCGGCGGCATTGCCCTGCCCGACGTCATGCGGGATCTTCGAAGCGCTGTCCGTGAAGTAGCGTGAGTTTGCCGCCATCTTCTGAATGAGCTGAAGACCCTGGCTCCATCCCTGGGCGATCGCCTCGTCCCTGCTCCCGGGATCGTTCTTGAGGCAACGAAGGATTTCCCCCTGGACCAGCAACTCGAAGGCCCTCGCGACCGATCCACTCTTGGTGGGGTCGGCCAAAGCAAGACTTCCAGCGTATCCCGGGTCCGCGAGATCCCGCCAGGAAACGGGGAGGGGAAGTTTCATCCGCTCTAACACCTCAGGATTATAACAGATACCAAACTGCGACATGCAGGTGCCCACCCAATCGTGCTCGGCAGGATAGTAGCGTTCTCCGGTGAAACTCTGCGGGATCGGCCCACCTTCCGCGAAGAGTTCGGGGCGAGTCTCGAAAACCTTGAGCGGCACCAGACGACCCTTTTTTGCCTGACTGGCGAAATCCGGTTCTCCTCCGCCGAAGAAGACATCCACGCCAATTCCATCTCGACCGGTGTCCGCGGCAGCCTTGAATCCGGCATCCAGCACCATGCGGATTTCCGAGGTGCCGCCGGGCGTGCGCCAGTCGATGTGCATCGAGCGCCCGGTGTGGCCTTTCCACCACGCGGCGAAGGCCTCTCCGAATTCCTGGCGGATCGATTCGTTGTGCGGCGTCAAGACCACCAGGTGATCATCCGCCTTGCGGGAACTCGTCGTCGCCGTCTCACGTCGCATCGTGATCGGAAGCGCCACGATGAACGCAAGCAGCCCGAAGATGATGAAGGCCCGGGTTCTCATGCGCTCAGGGTTTGATGATGACGACGTCGTCGTGGCGCGAGTGCAGCGTGATCTGTTCATCGCCGGGCTCGTGGATCACGTGGGGATTCATTTCGACCACCTGCTGCCGGCCGATGGGGGTCTCGATCCAATACTGGATGCGCTGTCCGAGATACGAGCGTTCGACAATCCGGCCGCTCACCGGGTTGTCGCCGACCTCCTTGTGCAGGCGCCAGGCTTCCGGGCGGATCGAGAGCCGCACGTTCTCTCCAGGGACCGGAGTCCAGTCATCCGCGGTGATGCGTCCGGCGATGGGACCGGCGGCCGTGCTGACCAATGCGAAGCGATCGCGTGTCTCGATGGCCGTGCCCTCGATGATGTTGGTCTCCCCAATGAAGTGGGCCACGTAGGCGCTGCGCGGTGTTCGATAGATTTCCTCCGGCGTGCCGATCTGGCCGATCTTACCGCGGGTGAGCACCGCCATGCGGTCTGCCATGGCAAGGGCCTCCTCCTGGTCGTGAGTGACGTAGATGCCGGTCAACCCGTTCTCCTTGACGATGCGGCGGATCTCGCGGCGCATCTCGACGCGAAGCTGGGCGTCGAGGTTTGAGAGCGGTTCATCGAGGAGCAGGCACTTCGGTTTCACCACCAGGGCGCGGGCCAGGGACACGCGCTGCTGCTGGCCGCCGGACATCTGGTCGATCGAACGATCACCAAAGCCCGGGAGCTGGACCATTTCGAGAGCCTCCTCGACCCGCCGCTTGATTTCCGCACGGGGAACCTTCCGCTCTTCAAGCCCGAAGGCGATGTTCTGGCCCACCGTGAGATGGGGCCACAGTGCATAGCTCTGGAAAACCATGGCCGCCTCCCGCTTGTGCGGGGCCAGTTTTGTGACATCGCGGTCGCCAAAATAAATGCTGCCGCTGGTCGGTGTCTCCAGGCCCGCGATGCAGCGCAGCAGGGTGGTCTTGCCGCAGCCGGAGGCTCCGAGGAGGAAAAACAGCTCGCCCGGCAGGATATCGACGCTGATTTCATCCAACGCGCGGACGGTTCCGAAGGATTTTACGACTGAGGCGGCTCGGATGGATTCCATAGAGGGGATGTGCGATGTCAATCCACCCGCTGGCACAGCAGGAAGCAAGCCATAAGGGAGGGCGCAATCGTCAGGTCCACCCGGGAGTGGAATCCAGGACGCAAAAAAGCCGGGAAGGTTTCCCCTCCCGGCTTTCTGCGATGATGGTTCGATCGATCAGTCCTGACCGGGGCTCCACTCTTCGGAAGCGGCGGCGGAAGCGAGGTTGAACGCTTGCTCGAGGCCGACCATCTCGGAGGACGGGCGGAGGGATTCGAAGCTGGCGCTTTCCTTCTTCAGCTGCTCCTCGGAGTAGCCAACGGCCTTGATGGAGAGACCGATGCGGCGCTCGACCTTGTCCACCTTGATGACGCGGGCTTCGATCTCGTCGCCCACCTTGATGATGTCCTTGACCTTCTCCACGTGGTCCTCGCTGAGTTGCGAGATGTGGATGAGGCCGTCGATGTCGCCATCGAGGCTGACGAATGCGCCGAAGGATGCGATCTTGGCCACGGTGCCCTTGACGAGGTCGCCCACCTTGAAGCGGCTGTCGATGAGGCTCCATGGATCGTCTTCGGTCTGCTTGATGCCGAGCGAGACGCGCTGGTTGGACTTGTCGATGGCGAGCACGCAGGCTTCCACTTCGTCGCCCTTCTTGAGGACTTCGGACGGGTGGTTGATCTTGCGGGTCCAGGACATGTCGGACACGTGGATCATGCCGTCGATGCCTTCTTCCAGTTCCACGAACGCACCGTAAGCGGTGAGGTTGCGGACCGGGCCCTTGATGGTGGCACCCACGGGGTAACGGAGTTCGATTTCGTCCCACGGGTTGGAGTCGAGCTGGCGGACGCCGAGCGAGATCTTCTGCTCCTCGATGGAGATGCCGAGGACCACGGCTTCGATTTCCTGACCGATTTCAAGCACGTCCGAGGGACGGGTGATGCGCTTGACCCAGGAGAGTTCGGAAACGTGGACCAGTCCTTCGACACCGCGCTCGATTTCGACGAAGGCACCGTAAGGCAGGAGCTTGGTCACGCGGCCTTTGACACGCTGACCGATCGGGAACTTGCGCTCGATGTCTTCCCAGGGGTTGTCGGACATCTGCTTGAGTCCGAGCGAAACGCGCTCCTTTTCCTTGTCCACGTCGAGGATGACGACATCGACGGATTGGCCGATGTGTAGGAGTTCGGAAGGATGGTTGATGCGGCCCCACGACATGTCGGTGATGTGGAGAAGCCCGTCCATGCCCTGAAGGTCGACGAAGGCACCGAAGTCGGTGATGTTCTTGATCGCGCCGGTGACCTTGTCGCCGATCTTGACGGTGGTGAGGAACTGCTGGCGGAGTTCGGAGCGCTCGGCTTCGATGACTTCGCGGCGGGAAAGGACGATGTTCTTGCGCTCGTCGTTGACCTTGACGATCTTGAACTCGTAAACGTTGCCGACGTATTCGTTGAGGTCCTTCGGCGGGATGATGTCCACCTGCGAGCCGGGAAGGAAGGCTTCGACGCCGACGTTGACGGTGAGGCCGCCTTTGACAACGGACTTGACCTTGCCGCGGACGAGGCCGCCGTCTTGGAACACCTTGACGATCTTTTCCCAGTTCTGCTTGTGGGCGGCTTTTTCCTTCGAGAGGACAACCATGCCCTCTTCGTTTTCGAGTTTTTCGAGAAGGACTTCGATTTCGTCACCGATTTCGATCTCTTCGTCCTCGAATTCGTTGGACGGGATCGCTCCTTCGGATTTGTAGCCGATGTCGACGAGGACGACCTGCGGGCGGATCTCAAGGATGGTGCCCTTGACGATCGAGCCTTCGCGGAACTCGCGGAATTTCGAGTCGATCAGGTCGCTCAGTTCGGTGTTGGTGGGTGCGGCGAGCGTGGCGCTCATGGTGTTTGGTTTGGGGTTAGGTTAGGGGTTCGTTTTCCTTCCGACATTGCCCCGGATAAGGATTTCCCTCAGGCACCGGGGCTCCAACCGCCTGAGAGAGAAAGAAAAACGGAGCGCGAGACTAGGCCCCGGAGACCCCATGGCAAGGCCAAAGCCGGACATTTCGGCAGAAAATGCGGAAAAATCGGCCGGATTTCCCGATTCCAACGGATTTCCGAGGGGTTTTCCAATCACGGGGAGGGCGAAGCCATCTTCGGGAGCAGCCCTCCGCGGGCAAAAAGAAGGCCGATGAAGTTGAGGACAGGTGAGAGAAACAGAAACCATCCGCCGATCGGAAGCGGGTCGTTCGGCGGTTCCAGGGCGAGCAGGATCCAGAATCCGGAGGCGGCCGCACCGCTGCAGGCGAGTGCGATTCCCCATGCGAGGCGGGATTTCTGCCAGATGGCCGATAGAAAAGGCGCAGCGAGAATGAGCAGTGCGAAGTTCAGAAAGGAGGCCAAAGCGATCATCTGCCTCACGCTGCTGAGGATATCGAGCGGGTTCTGAAGAATTCGCCAAACATCGCGCCAGATGGTCCAGCCACGGAGATCGTCTCCGCAGGGCAGGAAATGGAAGGCGACAAACATCACTAGAGACGCCGCCAGAAAAGTCATCGACACCATCCGTGATCCGCGTTGGGGCATTCCGCAGGTTGAGCGGGGCACCGTTGCGAAACAAGGGGGGATTCCGCCGCAGCGCTGTAAATCGGAATCCGAAAAGATCGATTGCCCGGCGGGTGCCGCTTCGCCTCATGAAGCGCCTTTTCATGAACCCCGATCCCGATGCCGACTCGAAACCGTTGCCCTGGCCGCAGTGGGTGGAGCGGCATGGCAGGGTGTTCTTTCTTTATGCACGGCAACAAACGCGGTGCGAGTCGGATGCCAAAGACGTGCTTCAAGAGGCACTTGCCGAAGCCTGGCGCCGCAGTCCGGACCGGTCACCCGACAAAGCCGTGGTCTTCGCCACGATCCGCCGTCGCGCGATCGATCTGGGACGCAGCATGGATCGCAGGCAGAAACGGGAACTTGCCGTCGGCCACCCGGGCGAGGATTGGTTCTATCCCGATTTTTCGGAAGGTGACACCCGGGAAACCCTGGCGGCGGCACTTGCCCGCTTGCCCGCGGATTTTCGGGAAGTGCTCACTCTTCGAATCTGGGGCGGGCTGACTTTTCCTGCGATTGCCCAACTGACCGGCGTGCCCTGCGCAACCGCCACCTCCCGCTATCGTTACGCCATCGAACATCTTCGCGAACACCTGGCCGAACTCCAGCCATGAAAGCACCCGACGATCTTGAATCCCTCCTGCGCAGCCTCACTCCGAACACTCTTCCGGAGGATCTGAAGGCCCGCCTCGCCGTGGAACCATCGCCCGCACCCTCGCCGCGGGAGCCCGCTCACCGCCGGATGATGATCGCGGGATTCTCGCTTGCCGCGGCCGCTGCCCTGGTCCTGGTGGTTCGTGAACACGGCGCACCGCCATCCTCGCCCGCCCGCCCTACGGTCACGGTGCTTCACCGCGATTCGTCGCTGGTCGCCACGCGCAAACTCGGCTTCGTGGAGAAGGATGGCCGCGTGTTCCGCGTCGAGGAACGCCACTGGCGCGATGAGGAGGAAGCGCTCTGTTCCAGCAGCCCGGTCAGCGTCCGGCTTCACGAGGACCGCCGCGAGATCATCTATCAACCTGTCCGTTTTGATTGAAAATGCCCAACCCAAACTCCCAACTCCATCATGAAACCACTGATATCCACCACGATTGCCATTCTGTTAGGAAGTGCCGCATTTGCATCCGCCGAGACCCGGGTCTTCAAGCAATCCAGCGCCGAGGCCCATGCCGAGGTATCCACGGACTGCGATTCGTCCGTTACCCGCAAGACCGTCACCGTCACATCCGACGGCGAAAAGACCATTCGCAAGACCGTCACGGTCAGGAACGGAAAAGAGGAGGTGGTCACTGAGATCATCGATGCCAACGGAAAAGTCACCCGCAATGGCGGGGAGGCGGAGGAGAAACCCGGTGAGCCCGAGCCCGCCGATACTGCCGGTGCCGCTTGGCTCGGCGTGCATGTGCGCCCGGCTCCCGATGCCCTGCGCGACCAACTCGGCCTCGCCTCCGATGAAGGCGTGGTCGTGGAAGCCCTCGCGGCGGACGGCCCGGCAGCCAAAGCGGGCATCCGCGTCAATGACGTCCTGCTCTCGCTCGACGAAGCGAGGCTTTCCGACGCCGATGACCTCCGCGCCGAACTCAAGCGCCGCGAACCCGGGGCTTCGGTGACCCTCGAACTCCTTCGAAAGGGCCAGAAGAGCACCGAATCGATCGTGCTCGGCGAAAAGAAAGATCAGAGCGGGAAACCACGCGCTGCAGGCAAACCCGATGCCCGCAAGGACGCCGGACCCGCCAGAGCGGAAATCGAGATCGATGGAGCCGGTGGGCATGCCGAGGCCCATGCGGAGGCTGGTGATGGACTCGATGCCGTGCTCGACGATCCGAACGTGCCGGAGAACTTCAAAAAGAGCGTCCGCGAAATGAAGGAGCGTGCGGAAAAGATGAAGGAACGCGCCGGCAAGATCCGCGAACTGATGGAAGAGGATTCTACGGAAACCGAGGCTCAGTGATCATTTCGACGCCCCGCCGATGATCCGGGCAAGCTCGCTCTCGATCCTCACATATCCGCTCTCGTTGAGGTGCAGGGTGTTCAGGACGTAGTCCTCACGCATCCGGGTGGCAGAGCCGAACCACTGCGAGCAATCCACCACCGTCACTCCGGGCGGAGCATTCCAGCGCAGGAGCGCTTCATTCACTTTGCGCACTTCCTCGCGGATCCTCTCGCTCCAGACCAGCCGACGCACCCATTCAGGATCCGACGGGGGGAATATCGTCATCAGGTAAACCCGCGCTCCGCCGGCCGCCGCCTTCGTGCTCGATGCCTTGAGATGCTCCACCACGCGACGGCTGATCTCCGGGGCCAGCTCCGCCGAGGTCATGCCCGCGACGAGGTCGTTGATGCCGCTTTGCACAATCACGAGGTCCGGCTTCAGGGCCAACACGTCATCCGGAAATCTCAGACGCATCTGCGCCGCCGTCTCGCCGGGGATGCCCCGGTTGACCACTTGAAAGTGCTCCCCGAATCCGGCGGCCTTCATCGCGTGAATGCGAGAGTCACCGATCAAAACCATCCGCGGCTTTCCAGCGGGGGTGGCCTCAAGGCTCGCGTTGTCCAACGCATAACGATCGATGGCCACGGGATCCACAGCCGCCAGCTTGTCCCGGAAATAATGATGCCTCGCCAAAACCGCCATCGATGCCAGTCCGGCAAGCCCGATCCCGATGATCGCCGCCAATCGCAGTTTCGTGATCCTCATGACTCACCCGCGGCGTCCTCGGCATCCTCGACGGCTTTCACAGCATCGTAAACATCCAGCAGGATGCCGCACTCTCTCGTGCGAATGCCCGATTTGATGATGCGCGCCGGGTTTCCCACACAGATCGAATGCGACGGCACATCCTTGGTCACTACCGAGCCGGACCCGATAATGCATTCGTCTCCAATCGTCACTCCCGGCAGAATGATCGCGTGCGCTCCAATGAAACAGTTCCGGCCGACCCGTGTGTCGACGTGCAGGAGCCTCGACATGTCATGCGAAAGGATCACCGCGTGAAACGCCACATACGTGCCCTCTCCAATGTGAATCCCCTTGGGATGGGTGGTGTCGAAATGCGCCTTGAGTGAAAAACGGCAGCTCGGGTGGATGTCCATCTTGAGCACCTTCCGCAAATGCCAGCTGCGCGCCGCAATCACCCGATCCCTCGCAAAGTGGACGAATTTCCGCAACAGTCCGCGCTTGCTCATCCGAGGCGGCTGCGGCCGGCCGGTGATCGGGTTGATGGAAACGTCATCCGTCATGTGGGGGGCGGGGGAGGCATGCGGTATCCACGATTCCGCGCACCGTCAGAGTAAAGGCCCCCGACGCCCTGCCAAGGCATCTTTTCAACGCGAACGCGCGGGGTGACCCGGTGCTCGTCCAAAATCCGCGCTTCTCTCCTGGCCCGGCTTCGTTTCCAATCCGCGCCAGCCCACCGATGTCCGAGAACTTTTACCAGCAGACCACGTCCGCGCCCTCCACGGCCTTCGACGTCTCGTTGCGGCCGCCCGCATTCTCCGAATTCATCGGGCAGGAAAAGGTCAAGGAACGCATCCTCCTGATGCTCGAAGCCGCCAAACGGCGGGGCGACGTGCTCGACCACGTACTGCTCTCCGGCCCTCCCGGCCTCGGCAAGACCACCCTCGCCAACCTCATCTCCAAGGCCGCCGGCACCCAACTCCACACCACCTCCGGCCCACAGATCGAAAAAGCCGGCGACCTGGCCGGCATCCTCACCAACATCCAGAAGGGCGACGTGCTTTTCATTGATGAAATCCACCGGCTCCACCCCGCCATCGAGGAGTATCTCTATCCGGCCATGGAGGATTTCCGGCTCGATATCATCATCGACTCCGGCCCATCCGCCCGCTCCATCCAGATCAACCTGCCCCGCTTCACGCTCGTCGGTGCCACCACGCGCTCCGGCATGCTCACCGCGCCGCTGCGCTCCCGCTTCGGCCTCGCCAACCGGCTCGATTACTACACTCACGACGAACTCGCCTCGATCATCGAACGCTCCGCAGGCCTCCTCGATGTCCCCATCGAACGCTCCGGTGCCCTCGAAATCGCTTCCCGCGCCCGCGGCACGCCCCGCGTGGCCAATGCGCTGCTCCGCTGGGTCCGGGACTTCGCCCAGGTCCGCGGTGGCGGCCATATCGATGGTCCCATCGCCGATGCCGCCCTTGCGATGATCGAGATCGATTCCCAGGGACTCGATGAAATGGACAAACGCCTCCTCGAAGTCCTCATCTACAAGTTCCACGGCGGACCCGTGGGGCTCAACTCACTCGCCGTCGCCGTCGGCGAGGACGCCGCCACCATCGAAGAGGTCCACGAACCCTTCCTGATCATGAAGGGCTACCTGATGCGCACCCCGCGTGGCCGGATGGCCCTTGCCAGCGCCTACGAGAAAATCGGTGCCCAACCACCCCCGCAGGGCCCTGAGGATCCCCAGCAGGCGCTTTTCTGAAAATCCCGGTTTTCCTCAACGCCGCGCAGACCCTAGCATCCGCCGCATCGCCATGAACCCCGTCATCAAGGAAACCGTCGACCGCTGCCGCAAGGTGGGCCTCCGCCGCACCAAAGCGCTCGAGGAACTCATCGCCACCCTGCTCGAAAGCGGTCGGCCGATGACACTCTCCGAACTCGCCGCCTCCAAGCGCCTGTCCGAGCAATGTGACAAGGCCACGGTTTTCCGCCTCCTTCAGCGGCTCGCCGGTCATGGCATCGTCCGCCGGCTCGGCCTGCACGAGCGCGCCGCCTACTTCGCCCTGCTCATCCCGGGAAATCACAGCGACTACCTGATCTGCACCTCCTGCGGCAGCATTGAGGCCATTCAAGCGCCTTGCCCGGTCCATCACCTGGAAGACGAAATCCGCGAGAAAACCGGCTTCAGAAATCTCTATCACGAACTCGAGTTCTTCGGCGTCTGCCCGAAATGTGCCTGACGCGCCGGCTGGCTCTTCTAACAGTTTCGAATTGCAGCCGATGCTTCAGGCATCGCCCAGTTCCGCCGCACGTTCGCGGATCAGGGCGATCAACCCGGCGAGCTCCTGGCTGGGTGCCTGCTTCCCAAGCACCAGCAACAGCTGGGTGGTGATGACCGGCGCCGCAAGTGGCAGGATCACGCATCCGGAATGCGGAAGTTTGCGCGCGTGCGCAGGGATCAGTCCGACACCGCCGGTGGTCGCGATGGTGGCAAGCATCAGCGGCAGCGAGTCGGGCTCCGCCGTGATCCGCGGAACGAACCCCGCCTGGCGGCAGCATTCGGTCAGGAAATCCCGCCTGCCCGGAAAGAAGGTGTTGGAGAGTGAGACCCACTCGTCATCCTTCAACGTGGCGAGCTTCACCGATTTCCGGCGGGCGAGGGGATGGGCTTCCGGCAGCACGGCCGCCATGCGGTGCTTCGAAAGGCGCTTCACCACAAAATGGTCGCGATCCCGATCATCCAGATTGCCGAGAATGGCGGCATCGAGTTCGTTCTGCCTGAGCCGCTCGATCTGCGCGCTCGGCGGAAGATCGAAGAGGCTCACCCGCGAGTTTGCATGGCGCTGCTGGAATTCGCGCACGGCCGGCGCGACCAGGTCATCGAGAAACGGCCCGATGAATCCCAGGCGCAGCGTCCTACGAACCCCGCCGAACTGCTCGCGTACCTGCTGCACCCCGGACTCGGCATCGCACAGAATCTGCCGCGCCTTGTTGAGAAAGAATGCGCCCGCCTCGGTCAGGTGAATGCGCTTCCTCACCCGGTCAAACAAGGCCACGCCGATCTCATCCTCTAACAATGCAATCTGACGGCTCAGGGCGGGCTGGGAGACGTGAACCCGGAGCGCCGCCCGTGACATGCTCATTTCCTCCGCCGCGGCGACGAAGTAGCGCAGTTGGTGAAACTCCATGGCGCATCGTCGCACGCGTCAACCGACTGGGCAAGAAAGTTCATAACCTGAGAGCATGAAGTTCGGAGGCAAGTGGCATTGGCGGGTTCCTCCGGGAAATGAAAGCATCGTCCCATGATGAAAACCAAAGTCCGCAGATCCACCGAACGAGGCCACGCCCGTCACGGCTGGCTGGACAGCCACCACACGTTCAGCTTCGCCGATTACTACGATCCCGACCACATGGGCTTCCGCAGCCTGCGAGTGATCAACGAGGACCGCGTCGCGCCGGGAGGTGGATTTCCAACCCACCCTCACCGCGACATGGAGATCTTCAGCTATGTGGTCGCAGGCACTTTGGAACACAAGGACAGCATGGGCAACGGCCGCCAACTCAAGCCCGGGCAGATCCAGTTGATGAGCGCCGGCTCCGGTGTCGCCCATTCGGAATTCAATCCTTCACCGGGCGAGCCCGCCCATTTCCTGCAAATCTGGATCAAACCCCGGACGCACGGGCTCACCCCATCCTACACGGAATGGCATCCCGCTCCCGGGACGGAGGGTTCATCCAAGGTGCTCGTCATTTCCCCGGACGGCCGGGATGACTCAGCCACGATCCAGCAGGACGCGGAAATCTATCGGATCCGCCTCGCTGCCGGCTCCTCGGTCGGGCACCCGCTCGCCGAGGGCCGCGGGCTCTGGCTTCAGGTGATCCGCGGACAACTCGCCGCCGCAGGTGAAGAACTCGCTGCGGGGGATGCCCTGTCCGCCGAAGGTGCGGGCCATTTCGAAGTGCGCGCCATCGAGGACTCCGAGGCCCTGCTCTTCGATCTCCGCTGAACATCAAACCTCTCCAACGAAATCCATTGAAAAATCCGAAACACGCTCCATTCGTCACAAACCGCAAACCATACTCCCATCCCACCATGAAAGCCACACTCCTCCCCATCGTCTCCGCCCTCGGCATCGCCACCGGCTTCGCTGCGCCGCAAACCTTCGACTTCAAGGATCCCAAAGGCGTCAATCATGCCAAGTTCACCTTGGACGCACCGCTCGAAACCATCAGCGGCGTCGCCAACGGCGTCAGCGGCACACTCACTGTGGATCCCGAAAAACCGGAAGCCACCAGCGGAACCATCACGGTCGATACCGCCTCGCTCCATGTGGAAAACCCGGTCATGAAGGAACACATGCTCGGCTCCGATTGGCTCGATGCCACCAAGCACCCAAAGATCACGTTCACGGTGAAGTCACTCAAGGACGTCAAGATGAGCGATGGAAAGGCCTCCGCCACCGTGGTCGGGACCTTCTCTCTCAAAGGCGTGGATAAGGAAATCTCGGTGCCCGCAACCGTCTCCCTGCTGCCCGGCAAACTCGGGGACCGCACCGGGGGCAAAATGCAGGGTGATCTCGCCGTGATCCGCACTTCCTTCACCCTGAAACGCTCGGACTTCGGCATCAATCCGAAGGCCCCCGAAGACAAGGTCTCCGATGAAGTCGCGGTCTCGCTGGCGATCGCCGGAGCCTCGCCGAAGAAATGAAGCTCTAACAGCCCACGTGCCCCGGTTCCCCACCGGGGCACGTTCTCACCTCAAGCCCACCCCGTCATGCGTCTGCTGCTCCGCTCCATTTCCGTGATGCTTCTCGTCACTGCCATCGCCTGGTGGTGGAAGGCAGGGGCCCACCCGGGTTGGACCAAGACCACCGACAAGGTCTGGAAATACGACGAAATCACGGAAATTTCTTATCCGGAAACCGTCGAGCGTTTCACCCCGGGCGTCGATTTTCTCGCAAGCGCCGCTTTCGCATCCGCGATCCTCGCGGGCGTCTCATTCTTCTTCGGCCGCAAGGCTGGCTACCCGCCCCTTGGCGCGAATTCCTGATCACCCACACCAACCTCTCACCACCTCCATGGCCTCATCCCTCTTCGAGCCCCTCCAAGCCGGAGCCAACTGGCTTCCCAACCGCATCCTGATGGCACCGCTCACCCGCTGCCGCGCCGAGGCGGATCATGTGCCCGGCCCGCTGATGGCCGAATACTACGCACAACGGGCAAGCGCCGGGCTGCTCATCGCGGAGGCCACCATGGCCATGCCGGGAAACTCCGCCTTCTGGATGGAACCCGGCATTCATTCCGAAGCGCAGGTCGCCGGCTGGAAACTCACCACCGATGCCGTGCACGACGCAGGCGGGCGCATCTTCCTGCAACTCTGGCACGGCGGCCGCGCCTGCCATCCGCTGTTGAACGGCGGCGCGCTCCCGGTCGCTCCCAGCCCTCTTGCCATCCTCAATGACGAGGTGCACACGCCGGAAGGAAAGAAACCCCACGTCGTCCCCCGCGAGTTGCGGGATGACGAGATTCCCGGCATCATCGAAGGCTTCCGCAAGGCGGCCCGCCATGCCAAGGCCGCCGGATTCGATGGCATCGAGGTGCATGGTGCCAACGGCTATCTCCTGGATTCCTTCCTCCGCGATGGATCGAACCAGCGCAGCGGGCCCTACGGCGGATCCCTGGAAAATCGCGCGCGACTCCTGTTAGAGGTGGTCGAGGCCGTGTCCTCGGTGTGGGGCCCCGATCACGTCGGCCTGCGGATTTCCCCGCTGAACAGCTACAACAGCATGATTGACAGCGATCCGGTGGGACTGGCCACCTGGCTTGCAAAGCGGCTCAACGACTCGCATCTCGCCTACCTCCATGTGATGCGGGGGGACTTCTTCCAACAGCAGACCGGCGATGTCCTCACGCCCATCCGCGAGCACTACCGGGGCGTGCTGGTGGCCAACATGGGCTACTCCCCGGGCGAGGCGGAATCGGCGATTGCGTCCGGTCTTGTGGATGCGGTTGCCTTTGGCACCGCCTTCCTGGCCAACCCCGACCTCCCGGCCCGGATTCGAGCCGGCGCTCCGCTCAACGCTCCGGACCCCTCGACCTTCTACTCTCCGGGGCCCGCCGGTTACACGGATTATCCCGCACTTTCATGAATGCGGAGGAACTCAACTCGCTCAGGATTTCCGGGCAACCGCACCTGCTCGTGCATGTGCTCCCGGAAGAGGTTTTCGCCGCGGAGCGCATTCCGGGATCACTGAATGCCTGCGTGTATGAGATGGGTTTTGTCGATCGCCTCAGGGAGCTCTCTCCGGATCCCCACACGGTCATCGTCGTCTACGGAGCCGGTGCGGGCTCGATGGATGCGGAACAGGCGCTCGCCAAACTGGTCTCGGCAGGTTTTCTCAATGTGATGTCTCTCAAGGACGGCCTCGATGCCTGGCGCGCCGCGGGTTTTCCGGTCGAGGGCCACGGACGGCTGCCGGCGGATCCGGTGATCGATGGGATCTATCAGGTCGATACGGCCGGGAGCGTGATCCGTTGGACCGGTCGCAATCTTTTCAACCACCACCACGGCACCGTCGGACTTCTCGCGGGGGAGATTCATGTGTCCCATGGCCGGCTGGTCTCCGCTTGTTTCGAGATCGATCTGACATCGGTGCTCTGCGAGGATCTAACCGATCCGGCATGGAACCGGATGCTCATCCGCCATCTTCAGGACAGCGACTTCTTCGACATCCGGTCGCACCCAGTCGCGAGGTTTGTCGTGGATTCCGCGGAGGCCCTTCCGGGTGCCACGCCCGGCACTCCGAACTTCCTGCTCCGCGGGGCACTGACGCTCCGCGGCGTGACCCGGGAGCTCGGGTTCCCCGCCGTGATCGCCAGTGCGGATGGCACCCGCGTCACCGGTCAGGCGCAGGTGGAGATCGACCGGACGGACTTCGGCAGCATCTACGGCTCCAGCCGCTTCTTCCGCTTTCTTGGCAAGCATGTGGTCAACGACCACATCCAGCTCCATCTGAAAATCCACGCGGATCGACCGTGATCCGGCCTGCTCTCCGGAAATTGACGTCACTCCGGATTTCAGTCATCGTGAAGTCCCCTCGATGCCCTCCCGCCGCGTTCTCGTTCTCCACGCCCATCCCGCACCTCACAAGTCCCGGGTGAACCGGCGGCTTGTTGCGGAGGCGGAAGGGGTCGACGGCGTGACCGTCCGGCACTTGTATGAAATCTATCCGGATTTCCTCATCGATGTGAGGGAGGAGCAGCGGATTCTGGAGTCTCATGACGCCATTGTTTTCCAGCATCCATTCTATTGGTACAGCGCGCCCTCGCTGGTGAAGGAATGGATGGATCTGGTGCTTGAACATGGTTGGGCCTACGGAAGTGGTGGCACGGCCCTGCATGGCAGGATCTTCGCGCAAGCCGTCACCTGCGGCGGCGGCAGGGATGTTTACTGCAGCGAAGGGAGAAACCGTCATTCGGTGCGCGATTTCCTGCTGCCCTTCGAACAGAGCGCCCTGCTCTGCGGAATGGACTGGCGGCCGCCCTTTGTGGTCCATGGCACCGGCGATCTGAAATCCGCAGGAGAAATCGAACCCTTTGCACTCGACTACCGCACATGGCTGGAATCCTTGCGCGACGGCGATGGCAGATCCCAGGAGACACGCTGATGGATGATCCCACCGCATTTTTCGAATCCGCGCTCGTCTATCTGGCCGCAGCGGTGGTGTCCGTGCCCGTTGCGAAACGTCTCGGGCTCGGATCCGTCCTCGGTTATCTCGCCGCCGGTGTGGCGATCGGCCCCTTCGCCCTCAATCTGGTGGGCGATGCCGGGAAGACCGGCGGGCTGATGCACGTGGCGGAGTTCGGGGTGGTGGTGATGTTGTTCATGATCGGCCTTGAACTCCGTGTGCCCGTCCTTTGGCGGATGCGCGGCTCGCTGCTCGGCCTCGGTGGGATGCAGGTGCTTCTATCAGGTCTTGCCCTCGCCGGCGCGGCGATGGCGTGGGGCGTCGGGTGGAAAGCTTCGCTGGCCGCCGGCTTCATCCTGTCCCTGAGCTCGACGGCGATTGTTCTGCAAAGCCTCCGGGAGAAATCGCTGCATGGCACCCCCGGTGGCAGGCATGCCTTCGCCACGCTTCTCTTCCAGGACATCGCGGTGATTCCGATGCTCGCGCTGCTGCCCTTGCTCGGCACCGGCAACGACTCTGCGGGGCACGGCGGGCTCTCCGGGCAACCCGGTTGGCTGCGTGCGCTGGCGGTGGTGGCTGCGGTATCCGGGGTGGTGTTCCTCGGTCGCTGGCTGGTGCCCCGACTGTTCGGATTCATCGCGAGGTCCGGCCTTCGCGAGATGTTCACGGCGGCGGCCCTGCTGCTGGTCATCGCCATTGCCGTGCTGATGACCCGGGTCGGTCTCTCACCGGCACTCGGTGCCTTCGTCGGCGGCGTGGTGCTCGCAGGCAGTCCTTACCGGCACGAACTGGAAGGGGATCTGGAGCCGTTCAAGGGAATTCTGTTAGGCTTGTTCTTCGTCAGCATCGGGGCGGCGATGGATCTGAGCCTGCTGCTCGTGTATCCGATGGAAGTCGCGGCGATGGTCGGAGCGCTCGTGCTCGTCAAAGGCGGCGTGCTCGCCTTGCTTTCGCGGGTGTTCCGATTCGGTCCGGATACCGGGGCGCTTTACACGCTTTCCTTGTTTCAAGCGGGAGAGTTCGCCTTTGTGCTTCTCGGCCAGGCCAACGGCATGGGGGTGCTCAATCAGTCGCTCACAGGCAAGCTCAACCTGGTGGTGGCCTTGTCCATGGTGCTCACCCCGCTGGCGCTCTTGGTCTATCAGTTTTTGTGGATGCCTCGTTTCGGCAAAAGCTCCGCAATCGCCCCCCGCGAGGCGGACAAGGTGGATCACGCGTCACCGGTGATCCTGGTCGGTTTTGGCCGCTTCGGAAACTACGTGGGCCGCCTGCTTCGTTCCCAAGGTCATCGCCCGGTGATTCTCGAGACCGATGCCGAGCATGTCGAACTCACCCGGCGGCTCGGCTTCGAGGTGCACTATGGCGACGCCACTCGACTCGAACTTCTGGAGGCTGCCGGAGCGGCAAACGCGAAACTCATGATCATCGCAGCCGGTGACGAGGAGACCATCGACCGTCTTGTGGAAACCGCCACCCGGCACTATCCGCAGCTCAAGCTGGTGGTGCGCGCCAACGGGATGAACCACCGGATGGCGCTCTACAACCGGGGCGTGGAGCATGTGTTTCATGAAATGTCCGGCAGTGCGCTGGATGCCGGGGCCGCTTCGCTGCGATTGCTGGGTCTGCCTGCATTCACCGCCGAGCGCGCCGCACGCCGGATGGCCCGCCATGACCTGCAGTCTGCCCGGGAACTTGCCCCGGTGATGCACGACGAATCCGCCTACACCGCGATGGTGCGAGAACGGGTCGCGAACCTGGAGAACCTTTTCCGGATGGACCCGCTTCATCCTCACGGTGAGGACGATCACGCCTGGGAGGTGGATGCGAAGCGCCGTGGGGATCGTTGATCAGGAACGGCCAAGGCGTGCTTCCATCAACTTTGCCACATGCTTCGCCAGCATGTCGGCTTCCAGGTTTACCGTTTGACCGGGCACCGCCTGATGAAGGTGGGTATGTTGCCAGGTGTGGGGAGTGATCCAGAAAACCGCTTCCGCCTCGTGAAGCTCGGCGATGGTGAGCGAGATGCCGTCGATGGAGATCGAGCCCTTGTCCACGCAGAGCTGGTGGATGTGCGGCGGTATGGAAACCCCGAGGATGTGATCCTGACCGTTCCGTTCCAAGCGGGTGATGGTTCCGGTGGCGTCCACATGGCCTTGGACGAAGTGTCCGCCAAAGCGGTCACCAAGGCTCATGGCGCGTTCGAGATTCACGATCGAACCCGGGCGCAGGCTGCCCAGAGAGGTGACCCGGAGCGTTTGCGCCAGCAGGTCGAAAGCCACCCCATCGCCGAGATCCGCCACGGTCAGGCAACAGCCGTTGACCGCCACGGAGTCACCGAGCTTGAGCTCGTCCGCAAACGGGATTTGCATCGTGAGGCGCGCCTGTTCGCCCCGATCTTGAAGGGCGAGCGTGGTTCCGAGGGCTTCGACGAGTCCGGTAAACATGGATCAATGGGGAGTGACAGGTTGTTCAATCACGGGTTTTGCCTTTTCGCCGACCGGTTCCTCCTTGGCAGGGCCGCTGGGAAGGAAGACGAAACAGGCGTAGACGATGAGGGTCGGGACCAGGGCTCCGAGGAACAGACCGAGCGGCGAGATGCCGTCCTTGAAGAACTTCGCCAGGATGCTCTGCCCGGCCGGGTTGGGGGCGTTTGCAATCACGGTGAGCCCGCCACCGGTGACAGCTCCCGCCACAACCGCGTGTTTGGCACTTGGCGAGATCCCCTGCACCTGGGCGGCAAGATAGGTGATCGCCGCATTGTCATTGAAAGCCGTTAGAACCGTCGCTCCGAACATCAGCGCCTGATCGTTGAGCGAGGTGATCACCGGGGCGATCCACCACGACTGGCAACCACCGTGGATGACCAGCCCCGCGAGGAAAAAGCCGACGAGAATCGGCCCGCGCAGGGAAATCGGGTTTTGGTGATGCTGGGTGGCGGTCGTGAATGCCATGAAGAACAGGAACCCTCCGATGAACAAGACCGGGTAATGCGCGTTGGCGACGGTCCATGCGAGGAACACCAGGTGGACGAAGGTGACCCATCCTGGCACCGGAACCTCCCGTTCCGCCCACGGAGTGGCTTCCACCACTCCATCCTCACACCCATCCGCGCGATCCGAAAGCTTGAACAGCTCCTTGCGGAAATAGAGGAAATAGAGGCCGCTCGAAAGGAGAACCCCGGTCACGGCTTTCCACCCGAAGTGTTCCATCATGAAAAGCGTGTCCCAACCCCACTTGCCGGCGACCATCAGGACCGGCGGTGCCGCGAAGTGAGTGAGGGTGCCACCCACCGAAATGTTTACAAACAGGAGTCCCAGCGTCGCATAGGCAAGTTTGGCCGGCGGGCGGTGGCGGTAGAAACGTTTTGCAAGAAGCAGGGCACCGATGGTCATCGCCGCGGGCTCGGTGATGAAGGAACCCAGGATCGGAGCCAGGATCAGCACGCTGAGCCACCAAGCGGACGGGGAGCCTTTGCCGAGAGCGGCCGCCTTGGACATCATCATTTCCGCAAAGCGAAGCACCGGGCGGCTTGATGCGATCGCCATGACCACAACGACAAACAAGGGTTCGATGAACACACGGTCCTTGCCCACATAGAGCTTGAAGTCCTCCCACGAGTGGTAGTGCACGGCGGCCGCCGCCAGGGCGATGACCCAGAGGCCGAAGACCGCCTCGACCTCACCGAGAAAATGGAAAAGCGTGGCTTTGAAGGAAACCTCCGGAACCCCGTCCGGATGGTCCGCATCCTTGCGGCCGCGACGCTTCAATTCCTCCTCGTGCTCGTGTTCATATCTGTGGGAGAGTTTGAGGAAGGTGCTGGATGCGAAGGTGTGCAGGATGGCGAGCAGGAAGATCACGCTGGCCGCGACATTGAATGGATCGGCCGCCGCGCGCGCCTTGATCACATCCCAAGCGCTGCCCTCCACCTTCGGATAGGATTCAAGCGGCTTGGGGAAGTGGGCATACTGGACCGCACCGTCGGAAAGACCGGTAAACGCTGGCTTCACGACATCGGCGGCCATCGACGTCAGGACGCACGAAATCAGGAGAATCGCGATGAGGAAGAGCGGATGGGTGAATCGTTTCATGGCGATGCATGCGAGTCTTACCGGGGGGGCAGCAGCGCCGCAAGGGGAACTTGATCCAGCCTCAGACCGTCACGGACTTCAGCCATTTCTCGCGTCGGAACCAGGTTTCCTGACGCTTTGCATACTGCCGCGTCGCGGCGTTGATCCGCTCCTCGCAGGTTGCCCGGTCCATCTCCCCAATCAACAGGGAGCGGATCTCCCGGAAGCCGATGGCTTTCTCGCAGTTGGTGGAAACCCTTGCCAGTGCGGCCACCTCCTCGATGGCACCGCCATCCAGCATGGCCCGGGTTCGTTGGGCGATCCTGGCGTGCAGGTCGGCCCGGGTGCGCTGGATCAGCAGTCCGCGAAGACCGGCGGTGATCTCACGGGTGCGCGATTCCCAGCAGTCCCGGAGGTCGGACGCCTTTGCTCCGGTGAGCAGGCAGATTTCCAGGGCCCGGGAAACGAATCGACGGTTCTTCAAGGCGGTGCGTGAAGCCTCGACCGGGTCGACCCGTTCCAACTCCGCCACCAGGTCCTCCAGCGGCCGGGCATCCAGCGAGGCGCGCAACTCCGGGTCGCCGGCGGGCAATGGGGCCGGACCGTGGGTGAGGAATTTCAGATAGAGCCCCGAACCGCCCGTGACGATGGGGGTCCTTCCCCGTCGCCGGATCTCCTCGATCACCGGTTGGGCCATGCGCATGTAAGTCCCCGCATCGGCGGCTTCGGTGGGATCGAGCACGCCGTAAAGATGATGCGGCACACCCCGCATGTCCTCCGCGCCGGGTGCCGCGCTGACGATTTCCAAGCCGCGATAAAGCTGGAATGCGTCCGCATTGACGATTTCCCCATCGAGCTCCGCCGCCATTTTCAAGGCCAGCGCCGACTTTCCGGATGCGGTGGGTCCGCAGATGTAAAACGGCTCCTGCATTCCCTGTTAGATCGTTCTTCCGATGATCGGTTAGAACGGGAACTTGCCGCCCATGCCCTTCATCATGTCCTTCATCCCGGAGAGTCCGCCAAGCTGGTTCATCATGCCGCGCATCTTGTGGGGCGATTTCATCAGCTTGCGCATCTCGCCGAACTGCTTGATCAGCTGGTTCACCTCCATCAGCGAGGTGCCGGAGCCGGCGGCAATGCGCTGGCGGCGGGATCCCTTGATGATCTCCGGCCTCCTGCGCTCCTCCAGAGTCATCGAGAGCACGATGGCTTCCGTGCGCTTGATCCTGGAGGTGTCCAAAGTCCCGCCGGGCAGTTGTTTCTTGATCTTGTTGAAACCCGGAAGCATGCCGAGCAAGCCGTCCAGAGGACCCATGTTGCGGATCATCTTCATCTGGTCCAGGAAGTCGGTGAAATCGAATTTCCCTTCCTGCATGCGCTGCATCGAACGCATCGCATCCTGCTCGTTCACTTTGGAGGCGACCTGCTCGACCATGCCGACAATGTCACCCATGCCGAGAATCCGGTCCGCCATGCGCGAGGGGTGGAACTCGAACAACTGATCGAGCTTCTCGCCCTCGCCGGCGTATTTGATCGGCTTGCCGGTCACCGCACGCATTGAAAGCGCCGCACCGCCGCGGGCATCGCCGTCGAGCTTGGTGAGGATGATGCCGGTGATGCCGACCGCCTCGTCGAAGTGCCTGGCCACGGACACGGCCTGCTGGCCGGTCGCCGCATCGGCGATGAGCAGGGTTTCCTTGGGCTGCACGAAATCATGGAGCCGCTTGAGCTCCGCGACGAGTTTCTCATCGATTTCCTGGCGCCCGGCCGTGTCGAAGATGAGCACGGTGCCGCGCTGGTGTTCCGCCCAGACGATGGCATCACGGGCCACCTTCACCACGTCGGTCTCGCCGGCATCGGGAGTGAAACAAGGGACGTCGATCTGCTTGGCGAGCGTCGCCAACTGGTCGATCGCGGCCGGACGGTAAAGGTCGCAAGCGATGAGCAAGGGGCGGCGGCCCTCCTTCTTGAGGCGGTTGGCCAACTTGGCGGATGTGGTGGTTTTTCCGGCACCGTTCAGGCCGCAAATCAGAATTCGGGCGGGAGGATTGAGATCGAGAGGGGACTGGTCGCCACCTAACAGATCCGCGAGTTCGTCATGGAAGATCTTGACGATCTGCTCGCCCGGTTTGATTGACTTGAGGACGTCCTCGCCCATCGACTTCTCCTTGACCCGGGCGATGAAGTCCTTGGCCGCTCCGAATTCCACATCCGCTTCAAGCAAGGCGATCCGGATCTCGCGGAGGGCGTCCGAGATGTTCTTTTCCGAGATCTTTCCAACGCCGCGCAGGTTGCGGAAGGTCTTGTCGAGGCTGTCTGCAAGTGAGGAGAACATGTGGGTGTGGGCGTTTCAGGGGCCGGGGGCGTGCGCGTTTCCAATTGATCCCGCGGATCCGCCCGGCGCTAGGGCTGACATGGAACGGCCCATGATGCAAGAGCTCACACCGGGACCGCCCGGCCGATTGCCTGCCGAAAAGAGGAGCGCAAGCGGATCCTGATCACTCGCCATCCGGAAGATAGGCCGCCTCGCGGTCGAGTTGAAAGGACCAGCGCAGCGGTGCTTCCACGGCCTTGCCTGCCTTGTCCTTCCAGCTCACGGAAACCTGGCACGTGGGTTGGCGCAGTTTCCGGTTCACTTGCCAGGAGAACTTTCCGGTCTCCGCAGCGAATTTCGCGGGCACCTCACCGAATCCCGAGACCTTCATCACCAACGTCGCGGGGTCGAGATCGGTGACCTTGGACAGGTCCGCCGAGATTTCCGGTGTGCGCGAGTTGACGATGGCCCCGGGCTCGGGAACGACCGGGTGGGGTGTGGTCTGGATCATCCCGGCGATCGCACCTTCGGGGGCGGCGGCCGGGTTTCCGGATTCGCGGAAGGTGGTGGCGAATTCGAAGATCTTGTCGTAGTTCCCGAGGATCATGTAGCGCGGCAGGTTTGCATCCGGCATGGATCGTTTCACCTTGCCCGGCTGCACGGTGAAGGCGTGCGTGTAGCCGAACTCCTTGGCCAGCGGCAGCATTTCCTCGGTGAAAAAGCCACCGGGATACGAATAGGTGGCGGCCTTGACCTTGAACTTGGACTCCAGAAAGCGCTTTGATTCGCCCATTTCCTTGCGCAGATATGCGTCGTAGGCGTCCGGTCCCTTTTTGCGATGGCTTTTCACCGTGAGCGGATAGGGGTGGCTCACCGAGTGGCTGCCGATGGTGGCGCCGGAGCGGATCATTTCCTCGATCATCGCCGTGGTCAGCGCCTTGCCTCCGCCGTCGACGTAGTTTTTGTAGAGGTAGAGGGTGTAGGGATAGCCGAACTCCTTGAGGATCGGAAAGGCATCGGTGTAAACCGACTTCCACCCGTCATCGAGGGTGATCACGATCGACTTGTCCGGGATTTTGCGTCCGCCGCGTTTCCATTCCGAGAAGTCTTCCAGGGACACCACGCTGATTCCGAGCTGGCGGATGGTTTCCATCTGCTTGCGGAACTTGGAGGTGCGGATGCGCATGGCAGTCTCCGGTGCGGTCTCCGAAAAATCGTGATATCCGAGCACCGAGACCCGGACGCCGTCATCCGGTTCCTCCTCGACGACGGTGGCGACCGGCGGCGCTGCGGGGGCGGCCTCGGCCGAAGGAGCCGCGGCAGGCGTCTCCGCCGGCGGAATGACCGGGGCGGGTTCCTGGGCGAGCAGTAGTCCCGCGCTCAGGTGAAGAAGGAGAAGGGTGCGTCGCATCATCGATATTGGAAACCTAGCCGGGGGCGGAGGGATAGGGAAGTCCCAAGAATCCACGCAGCAGTCCGGGTGCGGGATCACTTGAGATCAGAGAGAAAGCCAACGATGGCTCCCTGGACGTGCGGGCTGGCGAGATTTCCGAGGTGGCCACCGTCCGGGAACACCCTGAGGTTTTCACGACCCAGGGTGGAGCCGAGCCAGGCAAGGTCTCCTGGAGCCAGAAGGAAGTCGTTGCGATTGGTGATGACCCGCGCCTTCGATTGACTGCGCAAGGGCGCAGCGAAGTTCCTGAGGGTGACCTGCCGCTGGAACTCAGCCTGGCTGATTCCCTTGGAAGCGAGATAGGGAACCGCGAAGATGCGGACGTAGTCCTTGAACGAGTAATCCATGATCTCCTCGTAAGCCGGCTCCCTGCGCCACTTCGAGAGCGGGGTTTGCAGAATACCGAGGTTTTCCCGCGTCTGGCTGCTGAAGATGATGTCGCGAAGGGTCAGGCGGAAATTCGCGCCGATGAGAAACTTCGACTCGATCGCATCAAACGGCGGAGCCGCCAGTGCGGACGGGGGCAGGGCGGTGAGCCCGCCGACCTTGTGAACGGCATTGTTGACCCGTTGCTGCCTGCGGTCCGCAGGCCAGGCGAGCGGAGCATCGTGGAAGCTGTCCACGCACTCGACTCCGTGATGGAGGCTGATCGGCGTGTTGATGCCGATGTAGCGGTCGAAGCGGAGAAGGTCTGCCGCCTGCCGTTTTTCGTGGGCGGCGAGATAGAGTGCTTGATAGCCGCCCATCGAGCAGCCGACCAGCGCACGTTTGCCGAGACGCTCCGGGTGCTGCTTTTCCAGACTGCGGTCGATCGCCGTGAGGGCCGTCAGGAGGTCACCCGTATCCGTCGGCGGATAGGCGGGGATCGCGGCGGTCGACGCGTTCTCCATGAACTCCGGGTGGAACACGCTGGCCACGGCGACCACGCTGAATCCATTCTGATAGAGCGCCTCGGCGACGGAAAGGGTGGTGGTGGAGAGCCGGTGGGAACCGAGCCCGGGCGTGACGTAGACAAGGGGTGCCTTGTGCTTCTGGAGCCAGACATTGAAAGCAAGCCTGCGTCCGGTCGTGGGAACGACCACGCTTGTCTGCCGTCCGGCATGGGCGAAGCCCGGGTTCTTCGTCTGAATGGCGGCCACTGCCAGCGTCTGCAGGGTGGCCGGGTCCCGAGGTCCGCGCAAGGTCCAGTCGGGAGCTTCATCCTTGGAGATGTAGGACCAGGCCAGGCGGGTAAGCGAATAGGGATCCGCCTCGGAGCGGACCATCCGCGCGGTCTCGCCGCTGCGTTCGGTGATACGGTTGTAGGTGGTGCCGTAGGAGATCCTGCGATAAACGCCCACGTAGTTCCAGGGCTCCGTGGCTTCATCGAGAACGCTGCCGGTGGCGCTGCAATCGTCGCTTGGTCCGAGGAACGGGAGCATGACGTAGGTGGATGGTTTCCAGCCCCAACCCTTGAAGGTCTGTGCGAAATCCGCGCCGGGTTTGGGCATATTCCACCTTGATGCCACGTCGAAGAATCCGGCCACGCCCACGGTGCTGTTGGTGAGGAAACGCAGCGAATCGTCGCCAGCGTCCTTCCAACGGCCTTGCAGCGTCTCATTCACCAGGCGGCCGGGGTAGAGCACGTTGTGGCTGAAATGGTTGATCGACGAGCGGACCGGCCTCGGCACGATTGTCTGATAGACACGTCCGGTTGGTTCGATCACGCCAAGCAGGAGGCCCCGGTTCAATCCCCACACCCCGCGGTTCACGGGTTCGAGGGGATCCGCGAGGAAGTCCGGAAGGATGGCCGGGGCCTGGGGCCTGCGCGCCTGGACCTGCGGCGGTGGCCCGGCCGTGGGGGAACACGAGGAAGCCCAACCCATGGCAAGGATCGAAGTGGTCCGCAGGGCTTTTCCGAACCGGGAGGAGCGGCGGTGCTTAGGGAGGGAACGGGAAACTCGGATGGACATGGGTGCGCCGGAATCAAAGGACATCCCGCAAGGCAACGCAATCCTGCGCACCTGCGGGGCGGCCATCATCGGACGGAAAACCCTCCACGCAAGGGGAAAGCGGACGAATCCCGCCTGAATGCCCCTGCGTGGTGATCTGCCGGCTGCGAAATCAAGCGAGGGTGATTTTCACCAGAAGGTCATCGCTGTCCACCTGGTCGCCCTTCTTGACGAGCACTTCCGCGATGGTGCCATCGCCACCAGCGCTGACGGTGGTGAGCATTTTCATCGCTTCGAGCACCACCAGTTTGTCGCCCGCCTTGACCTCCTGACCAACGGAAACCGCCACCTCGGTGACCATGCCCGGCATCGGTGCGCAGGCTTGCGACGGGTCGTTGGCATCGCCCTTCACACGGCTGGCTTTGGAGACCGACTTGAGCGACTTGTCCAGCACCACGGACTCGCGGGGCATGCCGTTGAGTTCGTAGAAAAGGGCGCGGCGTCCGGAGCTGTCCGCTTCACCGATCGAGATGAGCTTGATGATGAGGATCTTGCCGGGATCGATCTCGATCTCGATCTCCTCTCCAATCTGAAGCCCGTAGAAGAAGGCGGGAGTGGGCAGGCCGCTGAGGTCGTCGTATTGGTTCTTGAACGCGGTGAAGTCGGCAAACACCTGAGGATACATCAGGTGCGAGTAGAGATCGTCCTCGTTTGCCGCACGACCCAGCTTGGTGGAAAGCTCGGTGCGGGTGGCTTCGAGATCGACGGGTTCGGCAAGTTCTCCTGGGCGTTTGGTGGTGGCCTTGCGGTTGCCGAGAACGACCTTCTGCACCTCGGCGGGCCAACCGCCGTCGGGCTGTCCGAGACCGCCGGCGAGCATGTCGATGACGGATTCCGGGAAATCGATTGTGCCCGGCTTGAGATTGGGCACATCGGCCGCCTTGATGCCACGGGTGACAAGGAACATGCACATGTCACCCACCACCTTGGAGGAGGGGGTGACCTTGACGATGTCGCCGAAGAGTTGGTTCACCTCGGCGTAGGTGCGGGCGATTTCGCGCCAGCGGTGGCCGAGGCCCATGGCATTGGCCTGCTCGCGGAGGTTCGTGTACTGGCCGCCGGGCATTTCGTGTTCATAAACCTCCGCCGTGCCGGAGCGCGGGGCGGAGTCGAAGGGTTTGTAGAATCCGAGCACCTCTTCCCAATAGTCGGAGAACTCGTTGAGCGAATCGAAGTCCAGCCCGGGATCGCGCTCGGTCTTGGCGAGGGCGGAGGAGACCGAGTTGAGATTCGGCTGTGAGGTCGATCCGGACATCGAGGCGATCGCGAGGTCCACGATATCGACTCCGGCGTCGCTGGCGGCGAGCACGGAAGCGGCGTTCAGGCCCGAGGTGTCATGGGTGTGGAAATGGATGGGAATGCCGATCTCCTGTTTGAGCGCGGTGACCAGCTTGCGGGCGGCGAGCGGTTTGCAAAGGCCGGCCATGTCTTTGATGGCGAGGATGTGGGCTCCCATCTTCTCGACTTCCCTGGCCTTCTCGACGTAATATTTGAGCGAATACTTGTCCCGCTTCTCGTCGTTGATGTCGCCGGTATAACAGATCGCGGCCTCGCAAAGCACCTTGCCGTGCTCGCGTGCGGCCTGCATGGCCACCTGCATGTTGGGAAGGTAATTGAGCGAATCGAAGATCCGGAAGATGTCCATGCCCGAGTCCGCCGAGTGCTTCACGAATCCGGCGACCACATTGTCCGGATAGTTCGAGTAACCCACCGCATTGGAGCCGCGGAAGAGCATCTGGAAGCAAAGGTTCGGGATCTTTTCGCGCAGGCGGCGCAGCCGGTCCCAGGGGCACTCGGAGAGGAAGCGCATCGCCGTGTCGAAGGTGGCTCCACCCCACATTTCCAACGAGAAAAGCTGGGGCAGACGATGGGCGATCGCCTCGGCCACGCGGAGCATGTCGTAGGAACGCATGCGGGTGGCGATGAGCGACTGGTGGGCGTCGCGAAGCGTGGTGTCGGTGATCAGCAGGCGCTTTTCATCGAGGATCCATTTGGAGAATTGATCCGGGCCGAGTTCGCGGAGCAGGTCGCGGGTTCCCTTGGGCACCTCGGCATGGTGTTCGATGACGAGCGAGTCCGGCACATGCGCCTTGGGCATGGCGGCCGCGGGTTTCCAGCCTTTGGCGGTGGCGTTGCCGTTGATGGTGATGTCCGAGAGGTAGGAAAGCGTCCTCGTGGCCCGGTCGCGGCGGGTGCGGAACTGGAACAGCTCGGTCTTGGTATCGATCAGCTTGGTGTGTGCCTGGCCGGAGCGGAAGGTGTCGTCCGCGATGACGTTCTCCAGGAAGGGAATGTTGGTCTTCACCCCGCGGATGCGGAACTCGCGCAGGGCGCGGTCCATCCGTTGGCAGGCCATCGGGAAATCCCGGCCCATCGCGGTGATCTTCACCAGCATCGAGTCGTAATACGGCGTGACCACCGAACCCGCGTCTCCCGATGCGGCGTCCAGACGGATGCCGAAACCGGCGGCCGAGCGGTAGTTGAGAATGCGTCCGTAGTCCGGCGCAAAACCCTTCTGTGGGTCCTCCGTGGTGACGCGGCATTGGATGGCGAAGCCGTTGCACGGGATTTCGTCCTGCGGAGGGATCGCCACCTCGCCGCCGAAAAGCGGACTGCCCTGAGCGATGAGGATTTGCGAGCGGACGAGGTCGATGCCGGTCACGCACTCGGTCACGGTGTGTTCGACCTGGATGCGCGGGTTCATCTCGATGAAGAACCAGTCGTTCTTGTCCATGTCGTAGAGGAACTCGACGGTGCCCGCATTGTTGTAGCCGATGCCTTTGGCGAGAGCCACGGCGGCGTCGCAGAGCTCCTTGCGCACCTTCGGATCCAGGTTCATCGCCGGGGCGACCTCGACGACCTTCTGATAGCGGCGCTGCACCGAGCAATCGCGCTCATGCAGGTGGACGACGTTGCCGTGCTGGTCCCCGAGGATCTGCACCTCGATGTGTTTCGCACGGGAAATGTAACGCTCGAGGAAAACCGCGGGATTGCCGAAGGCATTGAGCGCCTCGTTCTGGGCCTCCGCCAGCAAGCCGGGAAGCTGCGAGGGTTTCTCGACCACGCGCATGCCACGGCCGCCGCCGCCGAAGGCCGCCTTGATGATGAGTGGAAATCCGATCTCGTGCGCCACAGTGAGCGCCTCGTCGGGATCGGTGATGGGCTCCTCGGTGCCAGGGAGCGTGGGAACTTGGAACTTGTGCGCCAACGTGCGGGCGGCGGTCTTGTCCCCCATGTTTTCCAGGAGTTCCGGAGAGGGACCGATGAAGATGATGCCCTCACGCGCGCAGGCCCGGGCGAAGGCGGCGTTTTCCGAAAGGAAGCCGTAGCCCGGGTGGATCATCGTCACGCCCTTTTGCTTGGCGAGGGCGACGATGCCCTCGACGTCCAGATAGGCACCCACCGGGCCCTTCGAGGCATCGAGCTGATAGGCTTCGTCCGCCTTGAAGCGGTGGATCGAGAAGCGGTCCTCCTCGGCAAAGATGGAAACCGTGCGCAAACCGAGTTCGTTCGCGGCACGGAAGATGCGGATCGCGATTTCGCCGCGGTTCGCGGCCATGAGTTTTCCGGGTCGAATGGGCTTTTCGGACATGTGTGCGGGCTGTCTTAGGGGGGGGGATTGCCGGAGTGAAGAGAAATCCGAAGCCCCCCATGAAAACGGCTCAACCCCGGTTCCAGGATGGCAAGGTCTCTGCAAGAATCTTCATGATCCTCGCCCGCTCCGGGCCCCGGAGGTCCGGGTGGCTGCCCGAACCGGGCGGCGCGGTCAGGACCTCCCGCAGTTTGGCCATAACGGCCGATTCCAGCCGGTCCGGCATGGACTCGAAGGCCTTGGAATACACCATGAACGAACAGCGGTGCTTGAAAAGGCGGGTATGCAGCTGGAAGTCCGCCAGCGATCGGCCATCCCGCGATTTCGGGAAGCGCCTGGCGAAGGCCTCCTGAAACGCCGGATCCCCCTCGATCCCGCCCTCGCCGGGGTCCGCTTCTCGGGCAAAGAGGAGCGCATCCACGATCTTGACCGCCGCCGCATCCGCCTGCCGACCGGCTCCACCTTGATCCGGGTCTCTGGTGGGATCCAGCGATTTTTCCAGCCAACTCACCCGCCGGTAGTTCATCGAGGCGGATGTGATCAGGTTCTGGACGCGGCATTGGTGTTCGAGGATCATCAGGGCGACCACATCGCTGGTGCTGCGGAGATAGCGGGTGGGTTCGACTTTTCCAGCCACGCTGGAAAGTTCCGGGGATGGGGTGGGGGCTTCGCGTCCTGCATCTTCCGCGTAGGTGCGGTTTCCCAAATGGGGCTTTCCGATCCGTCCTGTCACATAATACCCGCCCCAGCGCTCCTCGATGGGGCTTTCGTGATCGATCTGATAGGTGCCCAATGGCAGGATCGGCTGCCCCGATGCATCGGGAAACACCGAGCGCACCAACACGCCGGGAACCGACTCGGTCCGTGCGGTGCCGTGGCATGAAAGGCAGTCCGAGCTGTCCCGCTCCACCCTCATCGGCGCTTCGCCCAGACCGCCGCTGACGAGATAGAACACCTGGCCAAGGAGCGGGTCATGGGCCGCCACCTCGATGTCGCCTCCGGGGACGTAACCGACGTAGGAGTTTTCGTTGAAAAACAGGCAGCGCGGATTTCCCGGATGAATCAGCGAGTTCTGTTTGCTGGTCTTGGAAAATACGAGCACCTGCGACTCTTCGGGGATCTCCAACAGTTTCAAAACGAAGCGCAACCGATCCAGAGGCGACATCGCCGTGATTCGCCGTCCCTCACGGATTTCGGTCTCCAGACGACCCACCGGGCCGGAGGCGGACGTCTCCGAATAGCGAACCGGCGGCAGCTCCCAGGGATCCGTCGCTCCTGCCAGCATTCCGATGAGACCGGCGAAGGCCACACACCCGATTCTCCAACTCATACTCGTAGATTTACGCCGCCAAACCCGCCAACCTTGCGTGCTCAGGGTCGGCTGGTGATCTCGGAAAGCAGGGTCGCAAGGCGGGTGCACAGTTCGGGCTGGGACTCCGCGAGATTGTCGGTCTCGCCCGGATCCTTGGACAATTGATAGAGCTGGGGCCGCCCGCTGTTGCCGGAGCGCATGTCCTTGAAGGTCGGCGCGCCCTTGGACGCGGGGATGAATTTCCAGTCCCCCTCGCGCAGGGCAAGGCCGGACATCCCGTGCTGGACGACGTGGCTGCGGCCGGTCCGGTTTTTCCCTAACAGGACGTCGAGCGCATCCAGCCCGTCTCCCGGTGGCGGCCGGTGCCCGACGAGCGCGGCGAAGGTGGCGGTGAAATCCACCTGCGAGAAAAGCGCATCGCTCACCCCCGTGGAAATCCGCCCCGGCCAGGAAACGATCATCGGCACGCGGGTGCCGGCTTCGAGCTTGGAATACTTGCCGCCACTCAGCGGGCCGGCGGGCTTGTGGTCCCCGTTCATCGCCACCGCACCATCCTCGTAGCCGTCGTCGAGGACCGGTCCGTTGTCACTGCTGAGGATGATCAGGGTGTTTTCTAACAGTTTCAACCGTTCAAGCCGTTCCACCACGGCCCCCACATGCGAGTCGAGCTGGACGATCGCATCCCCGCGCGGTCCGAGGCCGGATTTTCCGACAAAACGGGCCGCCGGAACCCGCGGGACGTGCGGCTCGTGAAGCGCGAAAAAGAGGAAGAAGGGCCGCTCCTTTTCCCGCTCGATGAACTTCAGGGCCTGGGCGGTGAATTCATCGCCAAGCTCGTCATCCTTCCACATGGCCTTCGCGCCTCCCGACATGAAACCGATGCGGCTCACCCCGTGGGTGATGGTGTCGCTGTGCTGGTCGTCCGCGCCGAACTTCCGTTGGCCGGGGTTTTCACGCCCGGTGGGCAGGTTGCCGACCTTCTGCTTGTAACTCACCTGGATGGGGTCCGCGGGGTCGAGGTTGCGGACTCGGTCGTTCTCCACGTAAACGGTGGGCACGCGATCCCCGGTGGCGGCCATGATGAAGCAGTGGTCGAAGCCGATCTGCTGCGGCCCCGCCTTGATGGATGCATTCCAGTCCACCGGCTCGCTCGCGGTCCCGAGACCGAGGTGCCATTTGCCGACCACGCCAGTCCGGTATCCGGCCGCTTTCAAGACCGAGGCGAGCGTGGGACTGCCCGGTGGAATGATCATCGATGCGTCACCCGGCAGGATGCCCGTGCCCTCCCGCTTCCAGGGATAGCGGCCGGTGAGCAGTGCATAGCGGGAGGGGGTGCAGGTCGAGGACGTGGCATAAGCCGAGGTGAAACGCATGCCGTTTGCCGCGAGCCGGTCGATGTGGGGGGTGGGGATGGACCTGCCTCCATAACATCCCGGGTCGCCATATCCGAGGTCGTCCGCGTAGATGAGGATGATGTTGGGTGCGGCCGCGGCTTGGAGGATGAGCGCCGGAAGGATGAGGAGCTTGCGGATCATGGAGGTGGATGGCAGCCCGTGTTTCATTCGAACCTGCGTTTGGGAATCGGGGTTCCGATCTGTTCGATGTGCCCGTCGAGAAACGAGGCGAGGGCCCTGCGGTCGTCCTGATAGAAAATGTTGTTCTTCGGAATGGTCTTGTCCTTCGGGATGGGGACGTAGGACTTGCCGTCCTCCTCGTTGAAGAATCCGTATCCGTAGGCCGCGTAGATGACCGACCCGGGATCGCTGAAACTGGCGACCTTGAGAAACTGGCCCCACTTGTGAAGGTTGCTGTTGAATCCGATGGGCACCGGCAGTCCCGAGCCATCGTGATAGATTCGGGCTCCCTGCAGCATCGTGTTGGCCATGGTGTTGGAATCGGGAGTGTTGAACAGGTTGTCCAGCCTGCGTTCGAGCTCTTCCTTGAGTTTGCGTTGGTCGGTGATGGAGACCTCCGGAAAGAGATAGGGCTGGAGGCGGCCCCAGAACGAATTGCGGACCCAGGAATTGCCGCCGCCTTCCTTGGGGTCGCCGACCCAGCGCAGGGTGTTGATGTCGCCGTTGTTCTCGATCGAATAGGCGGTACTCACCGCTGCGACCTGCCGAAGTGAGGAGAGTGCGTTGGCTTGATGGGCTTTTTTACGGACATTGGAAACAATCATCAGGATGAGTCCCGCGAGCACCACGACAATGGTGATCACAACAAGGACCTCCATCAGGGTGAATCCGCGGTCGCCCGGGCTTCCGGCCGATTGGGAATGCGAGTGGGTTGGGTTGGGTTTCATGGGAGGAGGGAAGTCAGCCAGGGCCGCCGACCGTGAAAAGGCCGGACGCCGGGTGAGGATGGGGCCGGAGAATCCGGATGGGTTTCCAGGTCACTCGCCGCCGTCGCCGGTGCGTGCAAGGCGGCGGATCAAGTCCGGGGAGAGAGCCCGGGTGAAGAGGGCCAGTTCGTCGATGTGGCCGACCATTCCCCGGGCTTCCGGGCGGGACTGGGTGGAGTTGCCGTTGAGGCGGCCGATGAAGAGTTCGGGGCAATCGAGCGGAATGGCTTCGGCGGCTTGCCTGGCAATGACCTCGCCATCCAGATAGATGCTCACCGAGTTTTGATCGCGGGTCATGGCGATGTGGTGCCAGCGGAGTGGTTGCAGCCGTGCCGGGCCCAGAGTGACCAGTCCTCCCTCCCAAGCCGGAGGATTGCGGAGTTCCGAGTGAAGTGCGGATCCCTCGATGCCAATCTTGGACAACGAGGCATAACACTGGAGGATGAGCGAGTGCCCCTGGATCCGGCGGTCATAGCGCATGCCGGAGACCAGGCAGAAGTTCTGCAGCCATGAGAATTGGGTGAAGAAGCTGATGGTGAAGTCCTGCTTGAACATGGCGTTGGTCCCGCCATGGATGTGGAAGGACTCGGCTTGTCCGAGGTGCGTCAGATTTCCGGAATGGTTGCCACCGGTTTCTTCGGCGATCGATGCGCTTCCAATCGCCCTCATGCGCGCGTTGCCGGGAACTTCGTTGGGGACAAGCCCGGACTCGATCTCCTCAAAGCGCCAATATCCCGCCGGCTCGGCGGCCATCACGATGGAGGCATATCCGGGTGCAAGGCGGAGGCCGGGCCGCGGGGCCTGCCTCATTGCCGGGTAGGCATCGTCCTCTTCCACAATCGTCCGGAGTGCCTGCTCGGAGCGGTCGATTTGCACGGATTCGCTGGCTGCGAGTCTGCGGGATTTTTTGGATTCGCCCATGGAGTCCAGCAGGAATACATCCGCCTTGCCTTCAAACACCCGGCAGGTGCCCGTGCCGTCGGCGAGCACCTTGGTGGCGAACTCGGTGCCCAGATCGAGCACGTTGAACGTGGGGGATTCCAAAACAAAGCCCTCCGCACCTTCGGGGACCCGGACCCGTGCGACGCCCTTGGCGAGGTGGATGCGGTCGAGATCGATCAGTTTCGCCTCGAAGGGGGCATCGAAGGTGACGGATACGCCGTTGAGTGTTTGCAGCGTGAGCCAACCTTCCTTCTGGGAGATGACACCCGGTTTGAGATAATCCCCCGGAGCGATCGAAGCCCCTGGAGATGCGGCCATGGCCACTGCGATCGATCGAGGCGATGCGGTGGACATGGAGCCTGCGGGTGAGGCACTGTCCGCCGAACCGATGCTTTGCGAAGGTCGCTGCATCAGGAAGATCCCGGCAAAGGACAAGGCAACGGCGGCGGCAAAGCCCCAGGCTGCGGGCACGGCCCAGGATTTGCGGGTGGTTCGATCCGCATGGATCCGGCTCATGGTGGCCGCTTCGAAAGAGCTGAGGTTTTCTTTCGAAAACTCCGGAGGCTCGATGGCATCGAACAGCGCCAGCCAGCGCGGATGGGCGTCGGCTGCGGCCCGGGTGGCTCCGAGCATGGAAACCTGGGACGCGAAGCGATGGCGGAGCTCGGGGTCCTCCGCGAGCATGCGGAGCCATTCCTCCTGCTCATGATCGGCGAGTCCACCGTCGAGCCAGCCTTCAAGAATCCGGGCGAGAGCGGCTTCGGTGTTCATGGGTTTCCTTTCATCATGCAGTCCCTGAGGTGATCATTCGCCCGGAGCTGGAGCATGTAAATCGCACCTCGCGTGGTGTGGAGGAGCTGGGCGGCCATGGCTCCATCCTCGCCGCGGAGGCGGGAACGGATCACCTGGCGCATGCGCTCGGGCAGCTTCTCGACGCAGTCCATGAGGCGCTTGAGCGGATCATGGCCGGTCTCGGTTTCGATCGAGGAGAGCTCGGCATCGATGGTGGCCAGGCATTCCTCGCGGAAGCGCTGGTTGGCCCGGTGGCGGCGGTCGCTCGAGCGGAAGTGGCCCAGGACCCGGTGGCGGGCGATGCCGATGAGCCAGGCTTCGAAAGATTGGCTGGTTTCAAACCGCGCGAGTCCACGGAAGGCGGCGATGAAGGTTTCCTGCGCAAGGTCCTCGGCATCCGCCGCATTTTGCACCCTGGCGTGGATGAACGAACGCACGGGCAATCCGAACTCCGAAACGAGCCGCGAAAACTCACGCGGATTCCCCTTGAGAACCGCGTGGATGACATCGGCGACTTCCTTCCCGTCCATCATGGAAACTATGCCACGGCGGATCCGATCTTTCGGATTTTTCTCGCGAAATAGAGATTTTTGTTCCCGTGAGATCAAGAGCCGCGGGGGCTATGCAGGGTGTGCCGCGGCCGTCATTTCGACATTGAAGCGGCAGTCTCCGGACCCAAGGATCGCCGCACCGGCCTGGTCCGCGGGCGAGCGTCCTGAAGCATCCATGAGATCCCGAACATTCCAGACATCCTGTCATGCCTCAAGTGCCGCCCTGATGGCCGTGTTCTCATTGTGGGCGAGCTGTCTTGATGACGAGTGCCGCGCCGCTACCCCGGAAGCTGGAGCGGTGCCGGTCTTGCTGGGGCCTGAGGGCATGAAGCGCGGGGGGCAGCCCTATTTTGTCAAAGGGGCCGGTGGTGAGGGAAGCATGGCACAGCTCGCCGCCCGTGGAGGCAATTCCATCCGCACCTGGTCGACACGCGGACTTGGGGCGATTCTCGATGAGGCTGCAAGTCTTGGGCTCACCGTCAGTGCCGGCATCTGGCTGGAGCCGGAATGCTCGTGGTTTTCCTACTCGAATCCGGATCACTGCGCCCGCCAGGCCGAGCGGGTCCGCCGCGAGGTCAGCGAGTTCCGGAATCATCCAGCGCTGTTAGCCTGGGGACTTGGAAATGAAGTGGAGGGGGATGGTTCCAATGTGGCGTTTTGGAAGCAGATCGATCGTCTGGCTCTGTTGGTTGAGGAGCTCGACCCCGCGCATCCGACGTTCACTGCCGTGGCGGGATTCAATGCCGCCAAGGCGGCGGGCATGGATGCGCACGCTCCGCATCTCGACTTTGTGGGAATCAATACCTACGGCGCGATCGTCAGCGTGCGCAAGCATCTCGAAAAAGCGGGATGGAAACGTCCCTGGCTGCTCACCGAGTGGGGTCCGCGGGGATTCTGGGAGAGCCCGAAAACTCCGGCGGGCGCGGCCCTCGAACAAACGAGCACGGAAAAGGCCACGATGATCCGCGATGCCTATCAGAAGGTGATCCGGCCGGAGGGGGCTTGCCTTGGAAGTTATGTCTTCATCTGGGGCTGGAAGTTCGAGGCCACGGCCACATGGTTCGGCATCTTCACCGATGAGGGCCAGAGCACGGCCGTGGCGGACAGCCTTCAGGAGGTGTGGGGTGGAGGCGTTCCTGCCAACCGCGCTCCCGCCATCGGGAAGCTTGAAGGCGTGCCGATGAAGGGAATCCAACCGGGCGGGACATTCGAGGCGCGGGTCACGGCCGTGGATCCGGAGGGAGATCCGCTGGAGTGGCGCTGGGCGGTTCTGCCGGAGGCGACCCGGCACGACGGACAGAAGAAGTTTCCCATGCCGAAGCCGGTTGCGGGTTCATTGTTGGAATCCGGTCCGGGGAGGGCGCTGCTGAAGGCTCCGGAGAAACCCGGGACCTATCGGGTGCACATCTGGGTGAAGGACGGCAAGAACCACGCGGCGACCGCGAACCTGCCGCTCACAGTCCGTTAGATGAGCCGGTTGGCATCAGTTTTCGGTGCCACGGATCTGATGGAAGCGTGCACCCGGGCTGATTGGAATCGTTACGGATTTGCGGATGTATCCGGATGGCACGGCGGTCTGGTTCGGGTCCGCGGACGGGACCGGGCTGGTCACTGTGCTCCACGATTCGGTGAAAAGGCTGCTGGTTTGGAGCAGGGCATAGGAAGCGCCGCTCGTCCGTTCCATCCAACTGAGGATGAGGTTTCCTCCGCTTCGTGTCGCAGAGACAAGGGATCCATTTCCGGCCACGGGGGAGGTGCCGAAGAGGAATTCCTGGAGGTTGGTGAAACCGTCGGCATCGGCATCGTCCGTCCGCTGTTGGAGGCCGTTGGTGATGACCGATTTCCAGAGATCGTAGGGTGGCGTGACCAGGAAGGCGAGGTATCCGCCGGAGTTGAGGATGAACGGGCCGGTGGATCCGTTGACCGTGATGAGCCCGAGCTGGGTGCCGGTGAGTCCGGTGGAGGTGGTGCCGAAGCGGATGGATGATCCGGAGGTGAAGGCACCGTTGATGGCCAGCGAACCGCCGCTCCAGTTGATCGCGCTGCTGTTTGCAAAGGCGAGGGCCGAGCCGCTGCCGAGTTGGATGGTGGCGGCCGCGGTGGGGTCGAGCGTGCCGGTGCTGTCGGTGAATCCGCCGGCATCGAGAGTGGCGTTGCCGATGCTGATCGCGCTGGTATTCGGCAGCACGTTGGAGGCTGCGAGCACGAGCCTGCCGCGCTGGATGCTGGTGGTGCCTGTGTAGCTGTTGTTTCCACCGAGGCGGAGGATGGCCCCGGTTCCACTGGCGTTCACGCTCGTCTGGATGGTGATGCTGGCGGAGCCGCTGATCGCTCCGCTGATGGTGGCGTCGGTTCCTCCGTGATCTGCGGTGATCGAACTGATGCCGGAGATGTTGCCGGCAAGCGTGGCGTTGGTGCCGGTGTTGAGGCTGATGGACGCGGTGTTGTCGCCGGTGATGGTGCCGTTGTGGACCCAGTTCGTCGTGTTGCGGATGGTGAGACCGCCGTTGTTGACGATGTTGCTGTTAGGTGGAAGCGTTCCATTGCCGGTGAGGCGGAGGAAGCAACCGTCCGCGATGGTCGTGGTGCCGCCGAAGGTGGAGGGGCCGGCGATTTGAAGAATGCCGGTGGCGACGGTGAGATTGCCGGCGGTGCCGGTGATCGGGCCATTGATGAAGTGGGTGAGCGAGCCTGCAGAGGTGGAGAGCGTGCCCGAGGCGATGTCGACGGCGCCATTGAGGGTGATGCTGGTGGTGTTGTTGTCCATCAGGATTCCCGAGCTGCCGGTGACGGTGACGGGGCCGTCCCAGGTGAGCGTTTTGCCACCGCCTCCGCCGAGTCGCAGGGTGGCGCCGTTGAGGGTGAGGGGATTGGTGAAGGTGAGGCTGGCGGAGGTGGAGTAAAGGGTGCCGCCGTTCATCACGACGGGCCCGCTGCCAAATGCCGATGCGTGCTGGGGCAGGATGTTTCCGGTGCCGTTGTTGGTGAAGCCGCCGCTGTGGGAGTTGGCTGCCGGAAGTGTGAGTGTGGATGTGCCGGTCTTGATCAGGGTGAGCGGCCCGCCGGTGTTGGTGATGACCGTGCTCAAGGTGCCGCCTGTGTCCTGGTTTCCAAGGGTGAGCGAGGCGGGGGACGGGGATGAGTTGTCGATGGTGCCGGTCCCGGTGATGAAGTTGATCGCCTGGCTGGTCCCGGCGAGGTCGAGGGTGCCGGCGAGGCTGAGCGGGTTGGCGGTGGCCCCGCTGGCAAGCACGGACGCGGCGGTGGTCTTCAAGGTGGCTCCTGCGGAAACGGTTAGAGCGATCGGCGGAGAGACCGCTCCGCCGAGAGAGATGGTTCCCGCCCCGGCGAGCGAAAGGGCGGATGCGCCGGTGATTCCGCCTTGAACCGCCAGGCTGCGGCCGGCTGCGGCGTTCCATGACTGTGCGGCCGTAAGGCTGACGGGAACCGCAAGGCTGAGATCGCGGGTGGCTGATGACAGATCGATGCCGCTTGCGTCGATGGAGAGCGCGCCGCTTCCACCGACGGAGACATGGCCAGCCGGATTGAGGACCTGGATGCCGGCGATCTGAAGGTTTTGGTCTAGGACGGTCGAGAGGTTGGCGGTGGACAGGGAGTTGAAGGTGGCGAGGTCTGCGGAGGACGAGGGTTTGTCGGGAGACCAGGATTGGGATTCGCTCCATGAATTGCCGGCGAGGCCGGTCCAGACGGGCACGTGGGCGGGGACGATGAAGCGCCATTGCACCGCATCCGAGGTGACGGTGGAGGCCGCCATGGTGAAGCTGGAGAAGTTGTTGGTGTTGTCGAAGGAACTGAGTTGCAGTTTTTTCGACGAGGCGGAATGGACCAGATAGAACCATCCGTGCTGCGCTTCGGTTAGAGACCACTCCACGTCGGTGCCTGTGGTTCCCGCCGGTGCAAAGCTGGCGGTGGTGCCGTTGGTGCTGACGCGGCGTCCGTCCCTCAGGGAGGTGATGTAGTAGCGGCCCGCGGTGGGTGCGGGAAGGAGACGCCAGTGGACGAGGTCACCCTCGGTGCGGATGTGGCGGCCGGCGAGGTTGGTGCTGGCGGTGTTGTTGGCGAGGCGTTTGTGAAACTGCTTGTGATGGATGTAGTAGGTCTTGTCGGTGCGGACGGTCGCGTCGTTGTCCCACGCTGCATAGAGTTTGCCGAAGGCGGTGAGCCTGCCGTTGATGTCGTAGGTGTTCGAGCGCGGGCCGGGAGTGACGTTCTGCCAGGGATTGGCCGGCTGTGGCCACTCGGCGTCCTCGGTGAACACAAACAGAGCGTATTTGCGGAGCCATGGCAGGTTCTCCGCACGCCAGAGAAACTCGGCAAGGGCCTGATAGGTGTCCTCCTCGCTCCATGATTGGTTTTTCCCCCAATCCACGAAGGAGAACTCGGTGAGCCAGACCGGTCGGTCGAAGTTGTTCCAGGCGGTTTGCAACGAGCTGATCAATCCATCGGAAGATCCGCCGGAGGGTCCGGGATAAAGGTGGATGGCGGTGTAGTCGACCCGATACCCGAGGCTGTCCGCCTGGCTGAAGAAGTCGGGAAACCAGTTGCTGGTCGAGGATGCCGGCACGGGGCTGACCAGCGGTTGGTCCATGGCCATCAGGCGGGGCCAGAGCCGCAGGGACTCGGCGATGGTCCGGTTCACGTTGAATGGGGATGACGGGAAGAGGGGATCAAGGCTGGCACCGGCTTGATCCTCCCGGTCCGGTTCGTTGAAGCCCATCAGGTGGATGCCGTCGGAGCGGCTGCGCCAGGACGGATAATAGCCCCACAGCGCGCTGGTGCTGGTAACGAAGTCCCATGAGAAGTCACCCCATTGCATCGGATAGAACGACACATCGGCTGGCATGGCATTCACCTGCACGGGGCCCCATCGGTAGGCCCATTTGGATTCGGTGGGCCCGGCAAAAAGGGTGCCGCCGATGCCTTTCTTCGGATATCTTTCCGACGAAACGATCTCCCAGCGCTGGGTGGCGGAGTCGTTGTCCGTGTTCTGAACCAGCGGGGTGCCCGGGGTCGTGGCGCTGGCCTGGGTGTCGATGGCGAGTCCGCTCCACGCATTGATCCACTGGATGTCCCCGCTGCCGAGCGGGCTGAGGATCCAGTCCTGGTGGGGCAGTGCCTGATAGACTTCCTCGATCAGAGGGAGTCCTGGTGTGTTAGAGAGTTTGTTGCCGACGAGGCACTTGCCGCTTTGGCGGTTGCGGAGGCGGTAGGTGCCATTCGAGAGATTCAGGAGGACCTGATACTGCCCTTGGGCGATGGTCTGACCGGCTTGGTCGAGCACGGGACTGCCTTGCTGTGTGGAAGTGATGAAGCGGTTGGACGCCGGATTCCTCAGCTGATGGAACGCGTCATGATAGAGATCATAATCCGGGATGGCACCTGAGGCGACGATGTTGGTCCCGAGCGGGTAGCCGGTATTTCCGGAGTTTGCCGGAAAGACCTGGAGTTCGCGAATCGAGGTGGTGCCGGGGTTGGTGAACTCGATGCGGATCTGGGTGGTGGTGACGGGAGGAAACGAGAGGACGAGATCCGCCGTGCTGTTGCCGCTGACGCTTCCGCCGGGGATGGTTTGCCATGCCGTGCCGTCCCAGGACCTCAGGGTGAAGGCCGCAAGTGGGGCCACGCCGGGTGATCCGGAGTAGAGGTGGATGCTTCCAACCTTGGTGCTGGACTGGAGGTCGATGTCGAGGTTCTGCGTGCCGGCGGTGGTGGTCTTCCAGAAGGATCCCGTGTGGCTGCGGCCATCCACTGCCTTGAGCGGCGGGTTGCCGGCGCTGTGGGAGGAGGCGCTTGCGGAGCGTTGATGGGCGAGGTTGAGGGTGACATCGGTGCCAAGCGGATAACCCGCCGGGCCATTCGGTGGATAGAGGGCGATTTCGCGGATTCGCAGAGGTGCGTCCTGGCCGATGAGCCTGAAGGAAGAGGCGGTCACCGGGAGGGTGAAGACGAGGTTGGTTTCAACGTTCGCATTGCCGCTCACGGAAGCTCCCGGGATGGTGATCCAGTTGTTGCCGTCGAGATACTGGAGATTGAAATTCGAAACGGCGGGGCCGTCCTGGATGCCGGTGAACACATGGGCGCTTCCCACTTCCACGGGATAGGGGAAATCGATGCGTGCCGTGTTCCAGCTTGAGTTGGCGCTTTCCCAGCGGTGGTCGTTTCCGGCGTTGCCGTCGGTCACGTAAGCGGCGCTGCGCTGGCCCGAAACCGTGCTGGCGGTGACGGGCTGGAATTTCGCGAGGTTGACGCGGCCCGGAACAATGACGGGGGCAACAATCCCGGCGACACTCAGCTTCGCACCGGTCACCGCGGGTTCGCTGGTGAGTGCGGCGGTCTTGAGCTTGAGGACGGTGTCGGGGATACCGGTGTGGTTGGCGTTGCTCGGAGTGACTTGGATCCGGAATCTTGTCCCGGTGATGTTGAGATCCGCCGCGAGCGGGTTGTCAAAAGCGAAGACATACTCCTTGCCGCCCGAAAACACGAAGCTGCCGGTGGCTGTGCCGAGGTTCACATCATCGCCCCCGCCGATGGCTTCGTTGGCTCCGAGGTAGGTGAAGGTGACGGCGATCGTGGTGGCGTCGTTGGCGGTGGGTTCGGTATGGGTGTGGAATCCGAAACCGGTCAGAACCACGCGGGTGGGGCCTTGGTTCGGGCTGAGGAGGCCGTTGAACAGCCGGATGAACGAGGCGGTCGCGTTGTGGGCGATGTCCGTATCGGATCCTCCGGGGGCGGTGTCATCGACAAAAAACGTGGGTCCAAGCACGGCGGTCACATCGCCGCCCTGGATGGTCGCCGCTTGGACGGGGAGCGGGATCATTTGGAAAACCAATGAGGCGGCCAACCCCAACAGCGTGCGGGTGGGACGTGGATCCTTCATGGGTCGGGGATCTGGCATGCAGAGAGCGGTGGGGGTGGGAGGGAGAATGGAGGGTTGATCCGCGATTGGCGAGCAAACGAACCGGGCGCTCCCCGCTGGAGGAGTGCCCGGTGTTTTGGAATCAAGCGGCGGACCGAATCAGGGCGTGAAGACCCGCAGGCGTGCGAAGTTTCCGCTCCCGCTCGGGAAGGTGTATTTCACGGTGTTTCCGCTGATTTCCACGTTGCCGGCTCCGGTGCCGAGAGGGGCGGTGGTCCACGGGTTGGCAAGCGTGCTGGAAGTCTCCACCACAAAATCGGTGTTGTAGCCACCGGTGAAGGTCGCGGCCTTGGTCCAGGTGATGCTGAGGATGCCGCTGGTGCTGGCGACCGCCGGAAGCGGGGTGAATCCGGTGGTGTTGGTGTTGCCGCCGAGGAAGAACTCGACCCCGTTGGAAACTCCGTCGCCATCGTGATCCAGGTCCATCGTCTGGGTGGTGGTGTTGGCGGATTGCCAGGCGGAGTATCCAGCGGTGGCGACCACGAGTTGGAGGCCTCCACCGGTTCCATTCTTGAAGTAGGCGCTGCGGCCGCCTCCAAGGTCCAGGGCATTGGCGCTGCCGAAGTTGGCGATGTGATCGAAGGTGCTCGCGGTGGTTCCGATCAGGGTGTAGGTGCCGTCCGCGACGAGGGTCCAGTTGACGGCCTCACCCTGGCTGCCGCCGAGGAGGCTAGCCACGCCGAAGGTGCTGTCCACCGTGACCACGCCGGAAGCGTCGAAGGTGGCCGATGGCGAGAAGATGAAACGAGCGCCGGATGAGAGGGTCAGGTCCTCCGAGGTGGAGCCATCTCCACCGAGGCGGGCACCGGATGCCACGGTGATGTCCGAGGTGAGGGAACCGGCGACCACGAGCGACGCTCCGGTGGCGACGCTGGTGGCTCCGAGATAGGTATTGGCACCACCGAGGCGTGCGGTGGTTCCGGCGTTGCCCGAAGCCCGGGTGACGGTGATTCCTCCCGGGCCGGTGATCACGCCATTGAGGGCAAGGCGGCGATCGGTGGCCCCCCAAGTGTGGTCGAGGACGAGGTTGCCGTTGAGGGTGACATTACCGGTGAAGGTGACGCTGTGATCGGTGCCGCCGCCCTTGATCGCGCGGAATCCTCCGGCTTCCACGGTGACCGGGTTCGTGTAAGTGATGCTGGAGCCGTTGGGACCTTGTGGAAAAAAGGTGACGCCCGCTCCAAACGCGTCCGCTGCGGTGCCGATGGTGAGGGTTCCGCTGCCTGCCGCGTTCACCGCAGTGCCGCCGATGCTTATCGAGCCGCGGGCCACGGTGAGGTCGCCGGTCCACGCGGAGTTGTCGCCGGCGAGCAGGATCCGGCCGAGCGAGAACGTGTCTGTGTTGGCTGCGAGATTGTTGTAGGTGGAAACGGTGATGTCGCCGGATCCTGTGATCGGGCGCGAAAGGTTCAGTCCGTTGACGAGCGTGGTGTCCGTGGAGATGTTTCTAACAAGAAGGTCCGCGTTGAGGGTGAAGCCGGTCCCGGTGAACGAGGTGGTGTAGGTGGTGGCGTTGGTGTTCCGGTATTCCAGAGTGCTCGCGGCACTCACGGTGATCGGTCCGGTGGCGTAGGTTTTGTTGGTTCCGGTGCTGGCTGCGATTTGGAGGGTGGCCCCACCGAGGTTGATCGCGGTGAAGTTGGCGAGGTCCAGGCCGGTGCTGGAGAACGAGTTGGCGATGAAGGTGCCGCCGTTGATGTTGAGCGAGCCGGTGAGCAGGTTGTTGTTGTTGGTCTGCATTCTGCCCGAACCGCTCTTGGTGATGCTGAAGGCGGCGGCCTGGAAGGGCCGGTTGATGAGCAGCAGGCCGGTGCCGTTGTGGACGATGTCCAGATTGCTGCCGAGCAAGGGATTTCCGAAGGAACCGCTGCCACCTGCGGTGCCGAGCGTGATGTCGCCGGTGGCTCCGGCGTCGACCGTGATGGTTGCGTTTCCGGCGTCGGCCAGGAAGGTGAGGTTGCGTGAGGTGCCGCCCGAAAAATCCTGGAGGTTGGATTGGAAGGTGGCGTCGATGTCCGCTCCGTAGCTGATCGAGCGGATGGTGCGGTTCGCCCCGATGAAGTTGTTGGGCCGGGTGAGGACATTGAAGACGAGGTCCGCCGTGTTGTCGAAGGTGGGGACGGTGTTGGGATCCCAGTTGCCGGCGGTTCCCCAGCTGTTGCTGGTGGCGTCTCCACCGTCCCAGGTGAAGGTGGCTGCCGAAGAGAGGAGGGGAGTCATGACCGCGGCGAGGGCGGACGAGGCGATGACAAGGGCGAGAGGGGATGCGACGAGTCTGGGTTTCATGGAATGTGCCTGGGTTTCGGGGTTTGCTGGGTTTGGAACGGGTTGCAAGGAACCCCTCCGTGCCGAATTCACCGGCGGGTGGCACTTCTAACGCGGAAAATGTAGATTTTTCCGCCACTGCGGAAATCCGGGAGCGGGGCAGCGGAAGTTTTGGAAACCGCGGCAATCTTTTCCGATTGGCGTGATGACGAAAAAAATCACCCGCCGCGGAGGGACCGCGGCGGGTGAAGGAAGGAATGGGTTTCGAGCGGTGAGCCGTCCGCCAGCGATTACTTCGCGGAGCCGATCTCGTCTTCCTCGTCGATGTTGTGGGTGAGGATGAACTGGAGGTCGTCCAGCCCGAGATTCGAGGCGAAGCCCTCGTCGCCGAGCACGTTGGTGACCAACTGGGTCTTCTGGTGCTGGAGGATACGGATCTTCTCCTCGACCGTGTCGCGGGTGAGCAGGCGGTAGGCGATGACCTTGTTTTTCTGACCGATGCGGTGCGTCCGGTCGATGGCCTGGTTTTCCACGGCGGGGTTCCACCAGGGGTCGTAGAGGATGACGTAGGAGGCGGAGGTCAGGTTGAGACCGGCGCCACCCGCCTTGAGCGAGAGCATGAAGACGGAGGGATCCTTGGTGGTCTGGAACTTCTCGATCTCACCCTTGCGGTCCTTGGTCTGGCCGGTGAGGTAGTTGTAGGGGCGTCCTTCGAGTTCGAGACGTGCCTTGATGAGGTCGAGCATCGAGACAAACTGCGAGAAGACGAGCACCTTGTGACCCTCCTCGTGGAGTTGATCCAGGAGGTAGAAGAGGGATTCCATCTTGGCGGACTCTTCCTTGAGATACTTCGGATCGATGAGGCCCGGATGGCAGCAGATCTGGCGAAGGCGCATGAGGCCCTGGAGGATGGCGAAGGAGTTTTTCTTCACTGCCTCGTCGGAATCGAGGCCGAGCAGGGCCTTCTGGATGCGCTTGAGCTCCGCTTTGTAGAGCTCCATCTGGATGCCTTCCATCTTCGAGTAAACCTCTTCTTCGGTCCGCGGGGGAAGGTCCTGAGCGACCTGGAGCTTGGTTCTGCGCAGAAGGAAGGGACGCAGGCGCGAGGCGAGACGGGTCTGGCTGAGGGGGTCCTTGCGTTTGTCGAAGCGCTTCTTGAAGTAAGCGCGTGAGCCGAGCACGCCGGGCATGGCGAAGGCCATGAGCGACCACATGTCGAGCAGGCGGTTTTCGATCGGGGTGCCGGTGAGGACGAGGCGGTTTTGCGAATCGAGCTCACGGGCGCACTTGGCCGCCTTGGAGTCCGGGTTTTTGATCTGCTGGCCTTCGTCCAGGATGGTGGTGAGCCACTTGATGCCGTTGAGTTCCTCGCCGCAGACGCGAAGCTGGGCGTAGTTCAGAACGAGGATGTCCACTTTGTTCTGGATGAAGTCCACATCGATATCGTCCCGGTTTTTCAGGATGCGGACGTGGAGGTTCGGCGCGAACTTGTGGGCCTCGCTCGCCCAGACATCGAGCACCGACTTGGGGCAGACGACGAGCGCCGGTTTTTTGGGGCCCTTGGTCTTGGCGTGTTCTTCGAAGAGCCAGAGCAGGTAGGTCAGGGACTGGATGGTTTTGCCGAGGCCCATGTCGTCGGCGAGGATGCCGCCGAAGTTGTTGACCGCGAGGTAGGCGAGGAACTTGAAACCATCGATCTGATAGGGTCGGAGCGTGGCGTTGAGTGTGGTGGGGACGTCGGGATTGACCTCCAGCTGGATGTCTCCGGCGCGGTTCTTGATGCGCTCCCAGGCCTTGGGGTCGAAGACCTCGGCGGCCTTTGGGTCGGCGAGCTGGAGGGCGTGCATGCGGTGGGTCTCGCCGGACAGGTCGAAGGGGTCGAGGCCGAGGCGGGTGACGGCCTCGCGTTGGTCGGCGTCGAGTTTGATCTCGAGGCGCATCCACGATCCGTCCTCCATGCGGACGTAGCCACCGCGGGCGGCGACGAGCTGGCGGATCTGGGCTTTCGAGAGGTTGACGCCTTGGACGTCGATGACGATGCGGAGGTCGAACCAGTCGATATCCTGACCGACGACTTCGAAGCGCACTGCGGCGGTGACGGGGTCGGCGAGGATGGACTTGAGGCGCAGGTCGATGTCCAGCTCGATGTCCTCGGGCATCGCCTGGATCCATTCCGCGAATTTTTCCGGGAATTGCTTGGTGATGCGTGACTTGAAGGAGAGGAGCTTTTCATCGTAGGAAAGCCCCATTTCCTCGAGGATGGTCGGCACCGGATAGAGCGACTCGCGGGCGAAGCGGAGGAGTTGCTTGCCCTTGACCGGTTGTTGTTCGGCGAGTTCCCAGCCGTCCTTGGTGAGGCGTTCGGTGCGGCGTCCCTTGGTCTCGATGGCATTGACGTCGATGACCAGGTGTTCGGTTTCCGCGGCGGTGAGCCCGGCGACGAGCTTCATTTCGAACTTCGGTTTGAGTTCGAGGTCGACGACGCGCTTCTTGAGGGACTCGGGAAGGGAAGCGCCGATCTTGCGGAGGAACTCGACGCCCTCCAGCGAGTCGATCACCCGTTTGGGGATGAGGTAGCGGGGCATCACCTCGGTTTCCTCAAGCCAGCGGGGAGGTCCGGGGAAAACGGTCTCGTCGGACTGATAGAGTTCCTTGCGGCCCGGGAGCAGGCGGACCGAGTGGGAGACGTTTTCTCCGGCGGCGGTGACCAGTTGCAGGGCGAAGCTCTTGGCGTCGTATGGATCGTCTTCGCAGACCCAGCGGAGGGCGTCTTCAACGACCTTGAAGTCGCGTTCGTCGAGGTTGACGATGTAGCCCTTCAAGGCGGGTTGCCTGAAGACGCGGTTCATGAAGCGGCAGGACTCCTCCTGGTCGAAGTCGAGAGTGGTGTCGCCATGCTTGCGATAGAAGGCGAGGTAGTGTTCCCAAAGCGTCTGGCTCTGGGCGTCCATGAGCAGCGCGCCCTCGTGGTGCAGGGTGACGTAGTGCTCGATGTCGTTCTTTTCGCGAAGCTGGATCCAGACGTTGCCCTTGCGTTCCTTCACTTCGATGCGGGCCTCGTTGATGGTGGCCACGAGGCGGAAGGCGACGGTGAGCGGTTCTTCCTGGGGCGGGCGCTCGTTGACCTTTTCAATCCGGTCATACCATGAGGCGACTTCGCGCTCCTGTTCCCAATCGGCCATTTTCTTCTGCACGTGGCCGAGGTCGGTGATGACACTCATGAACTCCGGGTAAGGGAGCTTGCGCTTGTAGAAGGCGTAGGCGATGTAGTTCCAGAACTCGAGGATGTCGCCGGGCGGCATCGGCCACAGTTCGAGGGGCTCGTAGGTGGTGATTTCCCAACGCGGGCTGATGCGGACCATGTCATGGTCGTGGAGTTCGCCCTCGATCACGTAGCGGCGATAGCGCTTCTCGATCTTGGTGACGAAATCGGCTTCCTTGTCATCGAGTTCGCGGCCGAGTTTCTCCTCGATGATGTCGAGCACGGGGGTGTCGTCGAACTCGTTGGGCGACTCGGGCAGATCCTCGCCGCGGTGCATGCGCTCCATCATGGTCGCATACTGGCAGGCACCGGAGATCACTTCGTCCTCGGCGGTGCAGGAGCCGAACCAGCGGTTTCCCTGAAGGCGGAGGCTGGTGCGGAAGGTGCCACTCTCGTCTTCGACGCGGCCCTGGATGAACAGGTGGTTTCCGAAAATCTGGGTGACGGCTCCGTCCTTCTGGAGCATTTCGCCCCTTTTGCGGGCTTCCTCGGGGAAACTGTTGAGGAAATTGAGAGTGGCACGGTCTGGATTCATCGCTTCTAGGGTGGGAAATGGGGCCCGGTAACCGCGTTAGCTGACGATGCCAGCCAAGACAAATTGCCGGGGCGCGAGCGTAAGCCACGGAAAATGGGTGAGGCAACAAAAACCTGATCGATACTGCGTTCCTCTTTGTAAGGAAATGCACGATCCTTTCCCCCTCGTTTGGGGGGATTGCGTGCCGGGTCAGCCGGGATTCCGGCCGGATCCAAGGGCGCGGATAACGATGACCACGCCACCGAGCACAAAGAGACCGGGAAACCAGATCGAGTAACCCGGGGCGAGCGAGTCCGGCTTGAGCACGGCGAAGTCCGGATCCTGAGGATGGACGCGGCAGACACTTGAGGATCCCACGGGATGGTCGGCGAGTCTGCCTTCCGCGATTTCGCGCTTCGAGCTCCATGAACCGCCGCGGAGCGAGAAGCGGTCGCTGGTTCTTGCCCTGCCCTGCCACTCGTAGCCGAAGGTCACATCATGCCGGTATTCGAGAGGCGATTGGGGGTCGTGGCGGCGGGTTTCGATTTCCGAAACGAGGATCTCGCAGGGGACTTCGGGCCATGAGCGCATGTCCTTGGCGCGCAGATAGCTCCGTGCCATGAGCCAGACGAAAACCCCGCCGATCAGGACGAGCGAGAGGCCGAGGAAGACGAGAAAGACACGCCCTCCCCGGGTAGGGACTGCGGAGCGTGAAGGCTTAGGGGCGGACATGCGGCGGCACTTTGTCCCACAATCCTGGAACTGCCAACGGTGGAATGGCGGTCTAGCGGCGGGTGAGCAGAGCGGCAAAGGCTCCGTCGGTCTCATCGCGGAAGGGCAGGGCTTCGCGGATTTCGCGCAGTTCCATCTCAGGGTGATCGGTCAGGAATCCTTGGACGACGCCGCGGTTTTCCTCTTCTTCGATCGAGCAGGTGGAATAGACCAGACGTCCGCCGGGTTTGAGGCAGGGAAGGGCGTTTTCGAGAATCTTGCGCTGGGTTTGGGTGATTTTCCCGATGTCCGGTGCCTGCAGACGCCAGCGCACGTCCACCCTGCGGCGGACCACGCCGGTGTTGGAGCAGGGCACGTCGAGCAGGATCGCATCGAAGGCGCCATGCCAATCCGCCGGGGCGGGCTTGGTCCAGTCGTGCACGGAAACCTCCGCGCATCCGGCGTGGAGGCGTTCGAGATTTTCCTGCAGTCTGGGCAGTCGCTTCTCGTTCGAGTCGGTGCAAACGAGACCCTCCGCGCCGCCGAGGGCTGCTGCGATCAGGAAGGCCTTGCCACCTGGGGCGGCGCAGGCGTCCAACACACGTTCGCCGGGCTGTGGCGCGAGGAGTTCGACCGAGTGGCGCGTCGCCGGGTCCTGGATGTAGATCGCCCCGGATTGGATCAGCGCGCCGGGGACCGATCCCGCCAGATGATGGAAACCGGGGGCCCCCGTCAGCGGCGTGCCGGGCAAGTCCTGCGGTGTTTCGGCGAGCGGGTTGACGCGGAAAAACACATCGGCCGGGCGGTTGTTCCACTGCATCAGGGCGATTGCCTCCTTTTTGCCAAACGAGGCCTTCCAGCGGTTGAAAAGCCAGTCCGGATGCGAGCAGGCGACGGCGGGCGGGAGATCCTTCACCTCGTCCAGCAGGCGCTGGCGCTGGGTGGTCGCTCGGCGCAGCACGGCGTTGATCAAGCCGCGGACTGCGGACTTTCCGGCTTCGACGGTCTCATTGACCGCGGCGTGGTCCGGGATGCCGAGCAGCAGGATCTGGCAGAGTCCCACACGCAGGACGTCGCGGGTCTCGGGGTCGAGTTTTCCATCCCGGAGCTTGCCGATCCAATGATCTAACAGGCGGCGGTTGCGCAGGACGCCGAAAAGGATCGCCTGGAGCAGGCCGCGGTCGGCGCTCGAAAGCTGGCGGCGGTGGGCGTGGCGGTCGACAAGGGTCTCCGCGTAGTCGTGGCCCTTGGCCCAGGCCCGGAGGGCGGAAACGGCGGCCTGGCGGACGTGAAGGTTCTTCGATGGCATGACGGATGGGGAAACCCACCCCCGATCACGTAATGGTCGGATGCGGGTGGGGGCGGTATCCCTAGAGCGCCGTTCTTGAAAAGGACAGCACAATCCACCTGACCGGCTCCGGGACTCTCCCCCCCCGGAGCCAGTCGGGGGAATGGCTTCAGGAACGGATGAAGCCCAGTCTGTGGATCAGGTCTCCATCGAGGAAGTCCTGGTCGCGGATCAGATGGTCGAGCAGCGGTACTCCTGATAGATCCTCCACCACGCCCTTGTTGGTGATCATGGCGGTGTCCAGTTCGTCATCCAGCTGGTTGAGCACCAGCCCGGCGCAGACGAGGGTTTTTGAGCGGATCGCCTCCACGGTGAGGAGGATGTGGTTGAGCGCGCCAAGCCGGTTTGCAGCGACGAGAAGGACGGGCAGGGCGAGCTCCCTGGCGAGGTCGGAAATGCGGAAGCCCGGTGCGATCGGCACTTCCCAGCCGCCCGCTCCTTCGACGATCACGATTTCATGAGCCGAGGCGAGCACCCGATAGCCCTCGATGAGCGGTTCCGGCGAAATGGTCCGGTTTTCCAGAAGCCCCGCCACATAGGGTGCCACCGGCGTTTGCAGATAGACCGGGTTGACCAGATCGGGATCCAGTCCGCCGGAAGCCTCGGCGAGCAAGCGCGCATCCTCGCGGTCGCCGCAGGCCACCGGTTTGTAGCCCACCGCGTCGAGGCCCGCATCGCGCAGGGCTGCCACTAGCAGCCTTGTCACATAGGTTTTGCCCACTCCCGTATCCGTACCCGTAACCAGCAAGCTCATGGGGAAGTGGTGCCTTCCGCCCGGTCGGCGGTCAAGGGCGCTGCCCACAAATTTCCTTTTGCGCGCCACGCCAGCGCGTCCATGCTCGCGCCACATGACAGCGGACTTTCTCGTGATCGGCGCCGGTATCGCCGGTTTGTCCTTCGCCCTGCGTGCGGCCCGGCACGGTTCGGTGATCGTGCTCACCAAGGGCGATGCCTTCGAATCAAACACCGCGTGGGCCCAGGGTGGGATCGCATCGGTGTTGGAGGCCGGCCAGCGCGATGCGGGGGATGACGAGGAAAAACACGTCGCGGACACCCTCGATGCCGGGGCCGGGCTGTGCAAGGAAGCCGCCGTCCGCACCATCGTCCACGAGGGCGCTGCGGCGATCGATGACCTGACCGGTTACGGTGTGAGCTTCGACCGTGAGAACGGGCACTATCTGTTAGGAAAGGAGGGCGGGCATTCCCACCGGCGCATCCTCCATGCCAAGGACACGACCGGGCGTGAAGTGGCCCGGGCCTTGATCGAGGAGGCCCGCCGGACGCCCAACATCACGATGCTGGAGAATCACTTTGTCATCGACCTGATCACCACCGGCCGGCTCGGTGCCGTGGCGGACGACCGGGTTCTCGGTGCCTATGTGCTCGAACGGGAATCCGGCGAGGTCGCCGTGTTCCGGTCCGACCGTGTGGTTCTCGCCGCCGGTGGCTGTGGGAAAGTGTATCTTTACACGACTAATCCGGACTCCGCGACCGGCGACGCGGTGGCTCTTGGCTGGAGGGCCGGTGCGAACATCGCGAACATGGAGTTTATCCAGTTTCATCCCACCTGTTTTTACAACCCCGGGGCCACCGGGCCCGAGGCGCGTTCCTTCCTTGTGAGCGAGGCCGTTCGAGGCGAAGGGGGAATCCTCATCAATGCCAAGGGCGAGGACTTCACCCGCAAGATCGATCCCCGGGGCTCGCTCGCACCGCGGGACATCGTCGCCCGCGCCATTGACCGCGAGTTGAAACGCACCGGCGCGGCCTGCGTCTATCTGGATGTGACCCACAAGCCGAAGGGCTTCATGAAGGAGCGTTTTCCCTACATCTACAGCACGCTTCTCAAGTTCGGCCTCGACTGCGAAACCCAGCCCATTCCCGTGGTTCCCGCAGCCCATTACCAATGCGGTGGCGTGCTCACCGATGTGAACGGCAGGACCAGCATCCGCGGGCTCTTCGCCGTGGGTGAGGCCGGATGCACGGGGCTTCACGGGGCCAACCGGCTTGCCTCCAACTCGCTGCTTGAAGGCAACGTGATCGCTCGACGCGCGCTCGAAGAAATGATGCGTCTCCATCCGCCCGGCCGCGAGGGATCGATTCCTCCGGCGATCCCGCCCTGGGAGCCCGGCGATGTGGCGGAGCCGGACGAACTGGTTGTCATCTATCACAACTGGGACGAGATCCGGCGGCTCATGTGGGACTACGTGTCCATCGTCCGCACCGACAACCGGCTGCGCCGCGCCGCCGCCCGACTGCGGAACCTGGAGAAGGAAGTCCGCGAGTTCTACTGGGGACACCGCGTCAATCCGGACATCCTCGAACTGCGGAATCTCGTTGCCGTGGCCAGCCTCATCGTCGAGTGCGCGCTGCGCCGCAAGGAATCCCGCGGCCTGCACTTCACGCTCGATCATCCGGAGACCGACGACCGCTATCGCACGGATACGGTGATCCGCCGATTCTGAAATCAGCGGCCCGCCGCTGCGGCTCCCCGTTTTTCGTCGATGGCGAAAACGAGGGCCAGACCCACGACGAGAAATCCGCCTAACAGCACCAGCGCCTGGGGCGTGCCCACCGTGTCCTTCACCCAGGCAAAGGGGAAGGTCATGATGGCCGAGAGCTTCCAGACCAGCCCCCACATGCCGAAGGTTTCCGCCTCACGATCCGGCGGGGCGAGGAAACCGACGAAGGCCCGGTTTGCGGATCCGAGCGAGCCGAGGCCGAAGCCGAGCAGGTTGCCGATCAGCCAAAGCGGCCAGCGCGGGTAGTCCCCGGCGGCACCCGAGGCCGCGTGGGCGTCGTGGAGCCATGCGTAAGCCGCGAAGGCCGCGGTGGTGGCGATCCACAGGACAAGCAGCAGGATGGTCGTGCGGCGGTGGCCGATCCGGTCCTGGAGCAGTGTGGGCAGCACCGTGCCGATGATGCCGGAGACGGTGATCACCCCCACAAACACCACCAGGTCCACCTGGCTGAATCCGTATTCGCCGGCCAGTTTGCTTGCGAAGAAGACCACAACGTTCATCCCGGTTCCGAAAAACAGCGACGCACCTAACAGAATAGCGAGGTCCCTGCGCTTTCCGGTTTCACGGATCGACGCCGCGAGGCGGACAAAACCGGTGCGGAGCACACCGCGTCCTGCGCGTGGCGCGGCCTCCGGGTGCGGTTCCTTGAGCCAAAGGGCAGTCGGCACGGTGAAGGCCACGAACCACAATCCGGCGAAGACGAAGAAGGGCCGCCAGCTTTCCGTTTCCTTCAATCCGCATGCCAGCATCGCCGCGGCTGTTAGAACGAGAAGCACCAGGGCGGCGGAGTAGGCGCAGGCCCACGAAAACCCGCTGACGCGTCCCATCTGGTCCTGTTTGGCCAGGCCGGGGAGGAAGCTTGCGAGGAAGTTCTCGCCGATGGAGAAGAGGAAATTGGCCGGGATGTAGAGAAGCACGGCGAGCCACATCTGTCCCGGTTGGATCAGGGCGAGGGCGCAGGTGAAAAGCCCGCAGAGCAGGCCGGAGCCGATGAGCATCGGTTTCTTCCAGGCCCGGTCGTCCGCCACCGCTCCGGCGAGCGGGGAGAGCAGGGCGGTGAGCAGCATGCTTGCACCGTAGGTGAGGGCCCACATGCGGTCGTCGATCGCGTCATTCCTCACCACCACCTGGGAGAAGAAGATCGAGAATAGCAGCGTGTTGACCAACAGCGTGAAGGACTGGTTGGCGACGTCGAACGAGATCCACGACCACAGCTGGCGTTGTTGGGGGAAGCCGGACAGCGGGTAAAGGCGGCGGAGCAGGTTCATGCGGTCTTGTCCGGAGGATCGTGGAAATCGCGCCCGGCGGCGATAGAAATCCGACGGCTGGGCGTAGCCGCTCGCATGCGCATTTGGTGGCTTGGCATGGCATGGTGGGTTTCCTCCCTGGGAGCCGGGGCGGAGACTGTGGCTCTTTTCAATGGCAGGGACCTTTCCGGCTGGACGGCGGACGTGCCCAAGGCGGATGCGGATCCCTCCCTTCCTCCGGTGTTCATCGTGAGGGATGGAAAGCTGGTGAGTCTCGGCAAACCGGGCGGCCATCTGGTCACCAACGATTCGTTTTCAAACTACCGGCTCGTGGTCGAATACCGCTTCGCCAAGGAAGCCGGCAATTGCGGGGTGCTCGTGCATGCATCCACGCCGCGCCGGCTTTACCGCATGTTTCCGCAGTCGATCGAGGTCCAGATGATGCATGGCAACGCCGGTGATTTCTGGTGCATCGGGGAAAACATCGAGGTTCCTGACATGGAGAAGCGCCGCCCGCGGAAAGATCCCGGCCAGGCCTTCGGCGGGGAGGTCACCGATGCCCGCCGCATCCTCAATCTCACGGACGATTCGGAAAAACCCCTTGGCGAGTGGAATGCCATGGAAATCGAATGCCGCGGCGACGAAGTGAAGGTTTTCGTCAATGGCACCCTCGTCAACCACGGCAGGCGGAGCACCGCGAAGTCGGGGAAGATCGCCATCCAGTCGGAAGGCGTCGAGGTGGAGTTCCGCAAGGTGGAACTCACCCGGACCGGTTCCTGAGTTTTTTCCGTGCGCACTTCGGCAGCGGATGTCAGGATTGCAACTTCATGTTCATCGGCACCCACGCACTCCTGCCTGTCTGCGGCGGCCTCGCGGTCGACGGGCTTCGGGTCGTCACCGGGCGTGAGCCTTTGTTCTCAGCGCGGGGACTTTGGATCATCGCTTTCTTCGGGGTCTTGCCTGACCTATGCTCGCCGCATCTTTCGTTGGAGGCGCGGTTTTCCAGTCTTTCTCACACGCTTGGCTTTCTCGTTGCGATTGTTCCATTCTGTGCGCTTGCCGGGATGGTGGCAGGGCAGGGCGGGCGGCTTGCCACGGCCATCGCCTGCTGGGCGGCCGCCGCGCTTCATCTCGGCGCGGATGCCATCTCGGGCGGCATCGCCTGGCTGCAACCGTGGAAGCCCGATGTGATCGGCTCCTATCTGATTCACCCCAGGTATTGGATCGGCTTTGATGCGTTCTTCATGTTCGCCACCTGGTTTCTGGTGCGCTTGATGCCACGCCTCGAAGCCCGTCGGATCCTTGCCGCCCATTCGTTGGATGCCTCATGAAAGCCCTGCTGCTGCTCCTAGCCACCACGATCCCCCTCAGTGCCGCCGTCGGGCAGAAGCTCGTGGAGGCCGCGCGCAGGCAGATCGGCGTCACGGTTTCCTACGATCCCGCTTACGTCGCTCTCGCTTATCCCGGCGGCGACGTTCCGCGCGATCGCGGAGTTTGCACCGACGTCCTGATCCGCGCGATGCGGGACGGGCTTTCCGTGGATCTTCAGAAACTCGTGCACGAGGACATGGCGCGGGATTTTCAAGCCTACCCGAAGATCTGGGGGCTCAAGCGACCGGACCGCAACATCGACCACCGCCGGGTCCCGAACCTCCGCGCTTTTCTGAAACGTCGTGGCTTCGATCTGCCGGTGCCTGCAAATGGCCATGTGGATGGGTTCCAGCCCGGCGACATCGTCACTTGCACCGTTCCGCCGAGCCTGCCGCACATCGGGATTGTGAGCGATCGCAAATCGTCCTCCGGCAGGCCGCTCGTCATCCACAACATCGGCAATGGCACCCGGGAGGAGGACATCCTCCACGTTTACCCGATCAACGGCCACTACCGCTGGAAATGATCCGCGTTTCCGGGGGCTCGAAAATTGCAATCGGATAACCCGATTTACCGCTTGGATCGCCGCGGGATTCCCTCTGGAATGCGCCTGTCATGGCCTACCTCGACGAGAACTTCCTGCTTCATTCGCCCACCGCACGCCGCCTTTTCCACGAGGTGGCCAAGGACCAGCCGATCATCGATTACCACTGCCACCTGTCGCCCGGGGAAATCGCCACCAACCACCGCTGGGGAAACCTTGCCGAGATCTGGCTGGGTGGTGATCACTACAAGTGGCGTCTCATGCGTGCCAATGGCATCGACGAGGACCTGATCACTGGTGGGGCCACGCCACGCGAGAAGTTCCAGGCCTGGGCGGAGACGGTGCCATTCACGCTCCGCAACCCGATCCATCACTGGACGCACATCGAACTCCAGCGCTACTTCGGCATCGATCTGATGCTCACTCCGGACACCGCCGATGAGATCTGGGAACGCTGCAACGAGAAACTCCAGGAACCGGAATTCTGCGTGCACGGGATTCTGAAACAGTTCGATGTCCGCGTCGTCGGCACCACCGATGATCCCGCGGATCCGCTGGATGACCATCTGGCGATCGCCGCCTCCGGTCTCAAGACCTTGGTGGTCCCGACCTTCCGCCCGGACAAGGCGCTGCTCGTCGACCGCCCTGACCTGCTCGGTCCCTGGCTGGGCAGGCTGGAGCAGATCGCGGACACGCACATCGTCCATTTGTCCGATCTATTGGCCGCCCTGCAGAAGCGCCACGATGATTTCCATGCCGCGGGGGCCCGGCTCTCGGACCACGGCATGGACCGCATGCCCGCCCTGCCTTGCTCCGATGAAGAGGCGGCGATGATCTTTGACAATGCCCGCGCCGGCAGGGCTGCCACGCCGGAGCAAAAGGAGAAGTTCTCGTTCTATCTGATGGTCTTCTTCGGCCAGCTCGATGCCGCCCGCGGTTGGACCAAACAACTGCACCTCGGTGCCGCGCGCAACACCAACTCCCGTGGCTTCCAACTGCTCGGACCGGATACGGGATATGACACCATCGGCGATTTCCGCCAGGGCTCCGCGCTGCTCACCTATCTCGACGCCCTCGCCAAGAACGACGCGCTGCCCAAGATCGTCCTCTACAACCTCAACCCGGCGGACAACTATCTCTTCGCCTGCATGACCGGCGCCTTCCAGGACGGCACCTTCCCGGGCAAGATCCAATATGGCTCCGGCTGGTGGTTCCTCGATCAGAAGAACGGCATGGAACTCCAGCTCGACGCCCTCTCCGCCACCGGCCTGCTCTCGCGCTTCGTCGGGATGCTCACGGACTCGCGTTCGTTCCTCTCGTTCCCGCGCCACGAATACTTCCGCCGCATCCTCTGCAACCTGCTCGGATCCGAGGCCGATCGCGGGGAGCTGCCCGACGACTTCGAACAACTCGCCAATCTGGTTCGCTCCATCTGCTTCGGCAATGCGAAGCGCCATTTCGGATTCGACGTCTGATCCGCCATTCCCCTCATGAAACCCATCCTCCTCCTCTGCCTGGTGCTCAGCGCCAGGCTCGCCGCCCTTCCTGTCTTCATCGGAACCGGTGGAGGCAAAGCCAGCACCGCAAAGGGAATCTATCAGGCAGACTTCGATCCCGCCTCGGGCAAGCTCGGCGGGATCGTGCTCGCCGCGGAATACACCACGCCCGGCTTCCTCGCCCGCCATCCGAAGCTGCCGGTGATTCTCGCCATTGGTGCGCCCAAGTCGCCGTTCCCGGATGGCAGCGGGGCGGTCGCCGCGTTTGCCATCGGCAAGGATTTCTCGCTGGGTTTCCTCGGTGAGGCCTCCGCCGGCGGCAGGGGTCCATGCCATCTCGCCATCGACGCCACCGGAAACACCGTCGCCGTCGCCAACTACGGCGATGGCCGGATCAGCACGATCCGCCTCGATGAACGCGGTGTGCCGAAGGAAATCGTCAGCGTGATCGCCAATACCGGCTCCGGGCCCAACGCGCAGCGGCAGGAAGGACCGCACGCCCACGGCGTGTATTTCGACAAGGCAAACCGCCACCTCTTCGTGCCGGACCTGGGCCTCGACAAGGTGCTCGTCTATCCGTTCGACGCAGCCAGCTCGAAACTGGGCGCGCCGCTTCCTCCGCTGGCCACCGCCCCGGGCGCGGGTCCGCGTCACCTGGCCTTCTCGCCGGATGAAAAACAGGCTTATGTCATCAACGAGCTCGATTGTACCGTGCTCGTGGCGGCGCACCGGAACGGCGCTCTGGAGCCGAAGGGAAGCGTGCCCACACTGCCGCCCGGTTTCAGCGGGAAAAACACCACCGCCGAGGTCGAGGTGAGTGCCGACGGGCGCTTCGTGTATGCCTCCAATCGCGGCCACGACAGCCTCGCGGTTTTCCGGCGCGATGCGGACACCGGCGCGCTTGCCTTCGTCCATCACGCTCCCTGCGGCGGAAAAACCCCCCGCCATTTCAAGATCTCGCCCTGCGGGAAATGGCTGCTCTGCGGGCATCAGGATTCCAACAGCCTGAGCGTCCTGCCCCGCGATCCGGAGACCGGCAGGCTCGGCGCGGCGGTCCAGACGCTGTCCACACCCAGCCCGATCTGCATCCTGTTTCCCTAACAGTTCTGCCGGAGCGCGCCCATCCGCCACCCGCTCCGTGGGCACTATGGCATCGCGGCCGGGGCTTCCCGTGCCCGCCTGCCGCTATGGGCCGGCTTTGCACATCCGCTTTTGACATGGGGGCGATCCTGCGTATTTTGCGCGCCGTTCCCACCAAACCACTCCTGAAATGAGCGAATCGACCCTCGAAAAACACGTCTTTCAAGCCGAGATCCAGCAGCTGCTCGACCTCGTGGTCCACTCCCTCTACACGGACAAGGAGATCTTCCTCCGCGAGTTGATCTCCAATGCCTCGGACGCCATGGAGAAGCTGCGCCACATCGAGGCCACCGAGAAGAACATCCATCAGCCGACGCTGCCACTGGAGATCCACATCACCACGGACGAGGAGGCGGGTACACTCACCATCGCCGATCACGGGATCGGGATGTCCCACGAGGAACTGGTGAAAAACCTGGGCACCATCGCCCACTCCGGCACCAAGGCCTTTCTCAAGGCGGTGAAGGAAAACGGCGGATCGCCCCAGAACATGATCGGGCAGTTTGGCGTCGGTTTCTACTCGGCCTTCATGGTGGCGGACACGGTGGCGGTGCACACCCGCTCGTGGCATGCCGACTCTCCGGAACTCGTCTGGACCAGCGATGGCAAGTCCGGTTATGACATCGAGGAAACCCAGGGCCTGGAGCGTGGTTCGAAACTGGTCCTCACGCTCAAGGAAGACTGCCGCGAGTTCGCCACCGAGAGCCGGGTGAAGCACCTCATCGAGACCTACAGCAACTTCGTCGGCTTCCCGATCCTGCTGAACGGCAAGCGCATCAATGAAGTGGAGGCACTCTGGCTGAAGAACAAGTCGGAGGTCAGCGACGAGGAATACAAGGCCTTCTATCAGTTCGCCTGCAAGGCCTGGGACGAACCGGCCTACCGTCTGCATTTCAGCGCGGACGCGCCGATCACGATCAACTCGCTGCTCTTCGCGCCGTCGGAGAATCCGGAGCGCATGGGATTCAGCAAGGCAGAGCCCGCCGTGGCGCTCTACAGCCGCAAGGTGCTGATCGATCCCGCACCCAAGGAGCTGCTGCCGGACTGGATGCGCTTCATGAAGGGCGTGGTGGACAGCGCGGACATCCCGCTGAACATCTCCCGCGAAACGATGCAGGACAGCGCCCTGATCCGCAAACTCGGCGGCGTGATCAGCAAGCGCGTCATCAAGATGTTCGAAAAGGAAGCGGAGGCGGATCCGGAGAAATACCGCGGGTTTTACAAGAAGTTCGACCGCTTCTTCAAGGAGGGCGTGGCCACCGATCACGCGAACCGCGAGGCGCTTGCCAAGCTGCTGCGCTTTGAGTCCTCGCTCACCGAGGCCGGCGCGGTCTGCGGCTTCCCGGACTACGTTTCCCGGATGAAGGACGGGCAGGAGTCGATCTATTATCTCGTCGGCGCCTCGCGCGAACAGATCGAGGCCAGCCCCTATCTGGAAGCCTTCAAATCCCGCGGGCTGGAAGTCGTTTACTTCACCGATGCGGTGGATGAATACGTGGTGGATTCGCTGGGCACCTTCGATGGCAAGAAGCTTGTCTCGGTGCGCCACGGCGGCGTGGAGCTCGAGGACCAGGAGCGTGATGGCGAGTCGCTGGACGAGGCGCAGACCACGGCCTTGTGCGATTTCCTGAAGAACCACCTGGGCGACCGGGTGACCGCGGTTTCCAGCGGCAAGCGCCTGGTGGACAGCCCGGTGATCGCGCTGGTGCCGGCGGACGGCCTGAGTCCGCAGATGCGCCAGATGATGAAGGCGATGGATGAGAATTTCAAAGATGAGGTCAAGGTGGAGCTCGAGATCAACCCGCGCCACCCGCTGGTGCGGAAGCTTGCCGAGGCCAAGGACAGCAAACCCGAGGTGGCCGCTCTGGTCGCCGGGCAGTTGCTCGACAACGCCCTCATCGCCGCCGGTCTGCTGGAGGATGCGCGGGACACCGTGCACCGGATGAACCAGCTGATGGAGAAGGCGATGGGCTAATGGAAATCATGCGAGGCCGGCGCGGGGCAGTCTTCCGCGCCGGGCAGCGCTTCGATGGCGGTGACATAGACCGTCGCTTGATCACCCTCGGAATGCTGCACCCTGCCGTGCACCAGCAGGTAGGCCTCGGTGCTGATCAGAAGCTGGAAGTGCTCGAAGGTTTTCTTCGGGATGAACAGGTTGGCGATGCCGGCCTCGTCCTCCAGCGAGATGAAACAATGGCCCTTGGCCGTGGAAGGCCGTTGGCGGCAAATGGCCAGCCCGGCCAGCGTCACGGGATCACCGTGGCGCATCGCGACGAGATCGGCGGATGTGGGCAGCCTGCCTCCCGGGCCGTCCGCCACCTGGTTCCGCCAGATCCTCATCGGGTGCGGGCCGGTGGTCGCCCCTTGGATCAAAAGGTCCGCACGGAGGAGTTCTCCCGGGTTCATCGGTGCCAGCGGCGCAGGGCACCCGGCGGGAAGCACCCGATCTAACAAATCTCCGTGCAGCGGCAGCTCCGCCTGCCACAGCGCCTCGCGGCGGTGCCCGGCACGCGGCAGTCCGTGAAAAGCCCCGGAGGCGGCGAGCACGCGCTTTTCGGAAAGCGAGGGCCTCACCCGCGCGAGCAGGTCCGGCAGCGAGAGGAAAGGGGACTTCCGGCGCTCCGCGACCACGCGTTGCGCCGTGCCGGGGGAGAGCCCCTTGAGCCGGTGCAGTCCAAGACGCAGCGTGAGGTCATCCTCGACGGTGGTTTCCACCGCGCTGTGAAGGCAGGACACCGGTTTCACCCGGATGCCGTGGCGCTTTGCGTCCTGGATGAGCGTGTTCACCGAGTAGAATCCCATCGGCTGGTGGTTGATGAGTCCGGCGTAGAACTCCACCGCACGATGCGTCTTGAGCCAGCACGAGGCGTAGGCGATCAGCGCGAAGGAAATGGCGTGGCTCTCCGGGAAGCCATACAACGCGAAGGAGCCGATGCCCTTGATGATCTTCTCCTGCGCATTGACCGTCACCCCCTTCGCGCTCATCCGCCGGCGGAGAAGCTCGGTCATCTTCGCCATCTTCTCGGTGGACCGCCGCGAGCCCATCGCGCGGCGCAGTTCGTCCGACTCCGCACCGCTGAAGTCCGCAAGAATCATCACCGTGCGCAGGATCTGCTCCTGGAACAGCGGCACGCCGAGCGTGCGGCCGAGGACCGGTTCTAACAGCGGATGGATGTAGTCCACCTTTTCCCGGCCGTTGCGGCGGTTGAGGTAGGGGTGCATGAGGTCACCCACGATCGGCCCGGGGCGGATGATGGCCACCTCGATGGCCACATCGTAGAACGTCCGCGGCTTCATGATCGGCAGCGTGGCCATCTGGGCGCGGGACTCCACCTGGAAGGTGCCGATGGTGTCCGCGCGGCCCAGCATCTCGAAGACCGCGGGGTCGTCTTTGGGGATGCGCGCGAGGTCCACCGGGCGGCCCCGGGCCGAGCAGATTTCGAGGGCGGTCTCCATCGCGGCGAGCATGCCCAGGCCTAACAGATCCACCTTCACCAGCCCGAGGTCCTCGCAATCCTCCTTGTCCCATTGCACGATGTGGCGGCCGGGCATGGTGGCTGGTTGCAGCGGAACGATGTGGTCCAGCCCGGCATCGCGGATGATCATGCCGCCGGAGTGCTGCCCGAGGTGGCGGGGCAGGCCGAGCGCCGCCTGGTAAAGCATGGCCAGCGGAGCCAAGGGCGGCGCGGGCGCTTTGCCGGAGGCCTCCCACGGGAGGATGCGCGTCTGGGAAAAGCGGTCCGCCAGCGAGGGCGGCAGCCCCAGCGCGCGGCTCATGTCGCGGAAGGCGGACTTCGGCTGATAGGTGATGACGTTGGCGGTCATCGCCGCACCGCGTCCGCCATACTTGCGGAACACATACTGGATCACCTCCTCACGCCGGGGGCCGGAAGGAAAGTCGATGTCGATGTCCGGCCACGAGCGGCGGTTTTCCGAGAGAAAGCGCTCGAAGAGCAACCCGCCGCCCACCGGATCCACGTGGGTGATGCCCAGTGAGTAACAGACGGCCGAGTTCGCCGCGGAGCCGCGCCCCTGGCAGAGGATGCCCCGTCCGCGGGCGAACAGGACGATGTCCTGGACGATCAGGAAATACCCGGAAAACCCGAGCCGGTGGATCAGTGCGATCTCGTGCTCGATCTGGTGTTTCACCCCGGGATCCAGCGGGCCGTAGCGGAGGGCGGCTCCTTCGTAGGCCCGCCGCCGCAGCAAGGTGGTCTGCTCCGCCAGGGAAAGCGGGTGCCCCGTGCCATCCTGCCAGTCGGGGAAACGATAGCCGAGTTTCTCCAGGGTGAATCCGCAGCGCTCCGCGACCCGCGCCGTATTGGCAATCGCCTCGGGGTGGTCCGCGAACAAGCCGCGCATCTCCCGCTCCGGCTTGAGATGCCGCTCGGAGTTCGGGGCGAGCAGGGGGCCTGCCCGGTCCAGCGTCGTGTGATGCCGCAGGCAGGCGAAGGCATCCGCCAGCATCCGCCCGCCAGGCTTGGCATGCAGCGGGGCGTTGGAAGCCACACAAGGCAGTCCGAGGTACCGCGCCAGCTCGATCAACTGGCGGTGAATCCGGTCCTCGTCCCTGAGTCGGTGCCGGTGGAGCTCGATGAACACGTTGTCCTTTCCAAAACAGCCGATCAGTTCGCGAGCCTCCGCCAGCGCTCCCGTGCGGTCGTCTCTCAGAAGACGGCGGATCAAGGGACCCTCCCGGTCTCCGGTGAGTGCGATCAGGTCGCCCTCGCTGCAATATCGCATCAGCCCGCCAGGCGAGGGCGCACCATCCATGGCCACATCCGTCAGGTGCCGGCACAGCGCGGCGTAGCCCCGGCGGTTCACGCAGAGCACCGGCAGGTGCCCGCGCGGGCCTGCCAGCTCAAGCGTGGTCCCGACGATGGCCCGGATGCCGTGCTCCCGCGCCGCGCTGTGCGCCCGCGCCGCCCCGGCGAATCCCTGGTGGTCGGCGATCGCGATGGCACTCATGCCCAGTGCCGCCGCCTGCCGCACCATCTCGTCCGGCCCGCTCGCTCCGCGCAGGAATGAGAAAGCACTGCGGGCGTGAAGCTCGACAAATCCGGACGACATGCCCGGAAAATGCCCTGCCCGGGAAAATGTTCAAGCGAACACTTTGGCGCGCGGACATCGCTGAAATATCAAGGATTCGCCTTGCCGCCGTGCCCCCGTGGAATCCAGCATCCCCACGTGACCGCCTCACTCGAAACCCTGTTCTCCTTCCTGCGCTTTCCGAGTGTTTCCACCGACTCCCGGCATACTCCGGATGTCCGCGCCTGCGCCGAGTGGCTGGTCGCGAAACTCTCCGGCATGGGCCTCGCCACCACTCTCCACGAGACCCCGCGGCACCCGGTCGTCGTCGCCCGCAATGCCCACGTCCCGGGCCGCCGCACCGTGCTCATCTACGGCCACTACGACGTGCAACCCGTCGATCCACTCCACCTCTGGACCAGCGATCCCTTTGACCCGGTCATCCGCGACGGCCGCATCTGGGCCCGCGGTGCCACCGACAACAAGGGTCAGATGATGGCCCACGTGCTCGGCGTCGAGAAAACCCTCCGCGAAAACGCCGAACTCCCCGTCAACCTGATCTTCCTCTTCGAAGGCGAGGAGGAAATCGGCAGCCCGAACCTCGCTTCCTTCCTCCTCCACCATTGCGACGACCTCCGCTGCGATGTCATCGCCATTTCGGATACCGGCATGGTTGCTCCCGGCGTGCCCACGCTCGGATACGGCCTGCGCGGCATCACCTGCTGCGAGGCCATCCTCCGCGGACCCAAGGGCGACCTCCACTCCGGCCTCTTCGGCGGTGCCGTCGCCAATCCCGCCGCCGCCATCGCCCGCCTCGTCTCCAGCCTCCACGCGCTCGACGGCCGCGTCGCCATCGATGGATTCTACGACCAGGTCCGCCCGCTCGAAGACTGGGAACGCCACATGTGGTCCCACGTGCCCGGCGTGGGCGATGCGGATTTCCTCCAGGTCACCGGCTCCCCGGGGCTCTTCGGCGAACCCGGATACACCTCCGCCGAACGCACCTGGGCCCGCCCCACCGCCGAAGTCAATGGCATCGGTGGCGGCTATCAGGGCGAGGGCTCCAAGACCGTCCTGCCCGCCGAGGCCTTTGTGAAACTCTCCTTCCGCCTCGTGCCCGATCAACAACCGAAAGACATCATGGAAAAGGTGAAAAACCACCTCGAATGGCACTGCCCTCCTGGCGTCGAGATCGAGGTGATCCCCGGCCACGACGGCAAACCCTACATCACCGATCCCAACTCGAAATACGGCCTCGCCGCCCAGGCCGCCCTGCGCCACGCCTTCGATGCCGAACCCGTCCTCATCCGCGAGGGCGGCAGCATCCCCATCGTCCAGACCTTCCGCGACATCCTCGGCGCGGACACCCTTCTGTTAGGCCTCGCCCTCTCCGACGCCCAGATCCACGCCCCCAACGAAAACTTCCCCGTCGAGAACTTCGAAGCCGGCATCCGCCTCAATCAGGCGCTGCTTGCTGAATTGGCCAAGTGAACCACGAAAGACTCGAAAATGCACGAAATGGATGATGAGAAGAAGCTGTACCACGAGGAGGTGGGATGGATTCTCGATTCTGCTGTCGAAGTGCATCGGGAGCTAGGCCATGGATTGAATGAAAAGCCTTATGAGAACGCGCTTGTCAGGGAATTGTTCCTTCGTGGCATTTCATTCGTTCAGCAACCACGATATCCCGTGGACTACAAGGGTGTCCGAGTCGGGGAGTTTATACCGGATTTGATCGTGCTGGAAAAAATCATCGTCGATACCAAAACCATCGATCAAATCACCCATTACGAAATCGGGCAGATGCTGAACTATTTACGCATCACCGGCCTTCGGGTCGGACTCATCATCAACTTCAAACACCGCCGTATCGAAACACGCCGGGTAATCCTCTGATTTTCGTGACCTTCGTGCTTTTCGTGGTTTAAACATCCCTTCTTCTCCATGTCCGACTCCGACAGTTCACCCAAGCTCGATTTCATCCGCGAGATCATCGCCGATGACCTCGCCTCCGGCAAACACGCCACCACCATCACCCGCTTCCCACCGGAACCCAACGGCTATCTCCACATCGGACACGCCAAGTCGATCTGCCTCAACTTCGGAATCTCCCAGGAAAACGCCGCCACCGGCGCGAAGTGCCATCTCCGCTTCGATGACACCAACCCGGAAAAGGAGGAGACCGAATACGTTGAGAGCATCAAGTCCGACGTGAAATGGCTCGGCTTCGATTGGGGGGACGATCTCTATTTCGCCAGCGATTACTTCCAGTTCTTCCACGACTGCGCCGTGCATCTGATCCAAAAGGGGCTCGCCTACGTGGACGACGACAGCGCCGAGGAAATGCGCGCCAAACGCGGCAACCTCACCACCCCGGGCACCCGCTCGGCCTGCGCCGATCGCAGCGTGGAGGAAAACCTCGACCTCTTCGCCCGCATGAAGGCCGGCGAGTTCAGGGAAGGCGAGTGCGTCCTGCGCGCCCGCATCGACATGGCCTCCTCCAACATGAACCTGCGCGATCCGGTGCTCTACCGCATCATGCACGCGGAGCACCACAACACCGGCAAGGCCTGGTGCATCTATCCGATGTACGACTTCGCCCATCCGCTGGAAGACGCGCTGGAACACATCACCCACTCGCTCTGCACCCTGGAATTCGAAAACCACCGGCCGCTATACGATTGGTTCATCGAGAACTGCCCGGTGCCCAGCAAGCCGCGCCAGATCGAGTTCGCGCGTCTCAACCTCACCTACACGGTGATGAGCAAGCGCAAGCTCCTCCAGCTCGTCCAGGAAGGCCACGTCTCCGGTTGGGACGATCCGCGCCTGCCCACGATCTCCGGCCTGCGCCGCCGCGGCTACCCGGCTCCCGCCATCCGGGATTTTTGCAAACGCATCGGCATCACCAAGTTCAACGGCACCACTGATGTCGCCCTATTGGAGTTCGAGGTCCGTGATTTCCTCAACCGCGAGGCCCCGCGCCGCATGGCCGTGCTCGATCCGGTGAGGGTCCGCATCGCCAACTGGAGCGACGAGCCGCTGGAACACGCCAGCGTTGCCAACCATCCGCAGAATCCCGAGATGGGCGAGCGCCTCGTGCCGATCAGTGCCGAGGTCTTCATCGAGCGTGAGGACTTCATGGAGGATCCACCGAAGAAATTCTTCCGCCTCGGCCCCGACCGCTGCGTCCGCCTCCGCGGCGGCCACATCATCCGCTGCACCTCGTTTGAAAAGGATGCCGCCGGAAACGTTTCGCTGATCCACGCCGAGCTGCTTCCCGGCACCGTCGGCCAGGACGCGCCGGAAGGCGTCGTCTGCAAGGCCGCCATCCACTGGGTGGACGCCGCCACCTGCGCCGATGCCGAGGTGCGCCTCTACGACCGCCTCTTCACCGCGGAAAACCCGGACGATGCCGAAGGCGGATTCGTCAGCGTGCTCAATCCGGAGTCCCTCAAAACCATCACCGCCAAGGTGGAACCCGCCCTCGCCCGTGCGGCCATCGAGGAAATCTGCCAGTTCGAGCGCGTCGGCTACTTTGTCACCGACCTCAAGGACCACAGCCCGGGCTCCCGGCCGGTCTTCAATCGCACGGTCGCCCTCAAGGATTCCTGGAGCAAGCAGGCGAAATGACAGGGAAGGGGACCTGCCCCGCGCCCACCCTCCACTCGACCCCGCTGCCGCTTCAACCGCCTCGCGCCCCATGGACGATTCCCTTCAGACCGCCCTCGCGGAACTCCCGCACGGCCCTTCGTTCCGCTTCGTGGACGAACTCGTTTCGCTCGACCCCGGCCGTGAGGCCCGTGGCGTCTATCAGATTCGCGGCAGCGAGGACTTCCTCACCGGCCACTTCCCGGGAAATCCGCTGATGCCCGGCGTCCTGCTCATCGAGGCCATCGCCCAGCTCGGCGGCGTCGCCGCCCAGACCGATCCCCTCGTCCCCAAACTCGCCGAGCTCCGCCTCACCGCCATCCGCGCCGCCAAAATCCTCGGCGCCGCCCTCCCCGGACAAGTCCTCGAACTCCGCGCCTGCGTCGAAGGCCGCCTCGGCAACCTCGTCCAACTCGAAGGAGACGTGCAAGTGAACGGAACCCTCCTCGCCACCGCCCGCATCACCCTCAGCGGCTCGTGACGCCGGCTGGGATCCCTTTCTCCATGAAGCGGTGGACCTAATCCCCGTCCGGTATGTCCGAGATGGAAATCGCTTCCCTGGGTGATGATCCGGGATGAAGCATCCGAGGTTCAAAAACATCTCCGATGTCCCGGTTCCAAGTCAGAAAGTTGCCCTGGGAATCAAAGTAGAACTCCGAGTGATCGGATGGAAGCGGACGTGCATATGGCCCCTTGATCGCGAAATAGGTACTGCCGCGAACGGAAATCCTCACTGCATCCGTTAGATCCGGTCGCCACAGCTTGAAGTCCCGGATCGATCGCATCTCCCGGGGCGGCGATACCTCGTGGAAACGATACGACACCAGGGCCGCACAAACCGCGATGGCGATCGAGGCCGCACCCATCAAGCGGAGCGTCCAATCCAGAATGGAAACGATTCGGCGTTTGAGCCCCGAGGCTGGGTCATTCACGGGCATTCGATGGGATCCAAAGGTGAGCCTGCCTCTCGTCAGTTGGCGGGCCCGGGTTTCAGTTTGCCGCCTTGATCGATCCAGTCGACCAGGGCATGGACGTTAAGGTTGAGTTCCTTCATCGGCTGCAGGCAATCCGCATGCTCGTCGAAGGTTGCGGTTACGATGCCTTTGTTCGAGTCCCTGTTGGAGGGATCGACGCGATGGTTGTCCGGGTCGTTGTCCTGGTATTTGAAGTAGTGCCAGCCCACGCAGCCTTTCGACTGGAGCAGGGCGAGGCAGAAGTTCTGATAGAAGAGCCCGCGTTCCTTCTGGGTCTTCACCAGCCATCCGGCACCGCTGTGGTTGGGCATTCCGGAGTCCTCGCCCTTGGCGTAGAACTCGGTGATGAGGAACGGTTTTCCGGACCACTTGACCCAGTGGTCCAGCAGTTGGCGGTTCGGCGTCCACACGCCGTAGAGGTTGACCGAGATGACATCGGCGTATTTTCCGGCCGCACGGAAGGCTCCCTGGCTGTTCTTCTCATCGCCGTGGAACCTGCAACCGAGATAGAGATGGTTGGGGTCGTGGGTCTTGATGGCTTTCGAGACGATGGCGAAGTAGCGCTCGATCACTGCTTCGCGGAAGGCCTCGCGATCCGAATCGGTGATGCTCTCGGGACCGGCCGTTTCGCCCTTGCGCTTGCGCAGCCATTCCCATGCGACCTTGGAGCCGTGGTCACCCTTTGGCAGCCCGAGAAAGCGATCGAGGCACTTCCTGCCGAGCGGCAACTCGTTGTCGGAGAAATGCCCGAGCAGCCATGGATCGTCCTTGGTGGCGGCCAGGGCCTTGGCGTGTTCCATCGCGAAGGATTCGAACCCGGGATCGAAGACAAAGATGGCGTCGTTGGGATAGCCGGTGTGCCCGGGTTTCTGATAGGTGCCGCCGCGTTTCCTGCCGTAGGAACTCATGAAGTTCCAGTTCGGGCAGTAGGCCAGGCGCCGGGGTGCCTGGGCCAGCAGCGCATCCTTGGACCAAGCGCCACTGCCGTTGAATCCGTTTGTCCTGAGTTGTTCCGTCGTCCGGGCCGCCCAGGTTTCGTGGCTGCCGAACTTCTGCTCAAACGCGGCCTTGGCCTTGGCGGATCCAGTGGCTGGCGAGACCGAACCCATCGCGATGTGAACGAAGCGCCCGCCCTGCGGATCCACCAGCCACCAGCGATCTCCGATCTTCTCCGGGTGGAAGAAACCCGTCACCCGTGCCGGGTGCGACGGGTCTCCTCCGAAGTCTGTCAGTTTCGCCGGACCGTTGCGCGGTTGGAAGCCGTCTGCATGGGCGAGCGTCCATGTTTCAAGGGACTTCCAGTTCTTGTCGCCGGGCTTGCGTTTGACCTCGATCCTGAGCGGCTCCGCTGCAGGTGAAATCGACATGCCGACGACGGACACCGCGAGCAGCAAGTACGCATGGCAAGCTGCAAACCGGTGCATTGGGGGCGTCATCCGTGAACGGGGCCTACTCCGGTTCGGCTCCGCCGGGGCGGATGTTGAGGCGGAATCCGTTGCCTTTGAAGTTGTCGTCGATGTTGAGGCGTTCGACGCGTTTGCGGACGTCATCGGGAGCGGCGGCCTTGTCCTGCTCGGTGTCCCAAGGGCCGGTCCAAGTGATGTTGCTGTCCTTGTCGCGCACGGTGACTTCCTTGGATCCGTCGTTGGATTTGAATTCGACGCTGCCGTTTTCATCCATCATGCGGAAGGTGGCGCCGCGTTGCACCTCGATGCCTCCGTTGAGGCCGGGGCCTTCGAGGTTGAGCATGCCCTCCTCGATCTTGATACCGCCCATGGCCTTTTCCATGCGTTCCTTCATCTGGCGCATGGCGTCCTCGATCTGGGGTGCGGGATGGGCGGGATCGTTGCCGCCGAGGTTTCCCTCGATCATGCGGCGGACGCGGTCGGCGAGTTCATCCGGCATGCCTTGGAGCCTGAGTTGGTCCAGCGGTTCGACCCGCAGGCCGGCGACTTGGTCGGGGCGTTCGCCGAGAGTGACCTCGATGGCGGTTTCCTTGCCCTTCTGGATGACGGCGAGTTTCACTTTGTCGCCGGGTTTGTGATCGCGGATGCTGGCGGTGAGATCGGCGGCGGTGCCGACGGCCTTGCCGTTGAGTTGGCGGATCACGTCATTGACGGCGATGCCGGCCTTGGCGGCCGGGCCGTCCGGGAGGACGGAGCGGACGATGATGCCATCGCCGGGCTTGAGGCCGAGGTGATCGTTGAGCATCTCCGGGATCTCGGTGGTGGTGACGCCGAGGTAGGCGGTCTTTTCGGCGGCTGCGGGTTTGCCGGGTTCGGCTTCCTTCGGCGCGGCCGCATCGAGGGCGGCGGCGGGTGGGGGAGCATCGTCCTCGGGAGCCTCGATCGCCCTCGCCGGGAGAGCCAGCGAGGTGGCGAGAGGGAGGAGCAGGCAGGTGGTCTTGAGCTTCATGTTCACGTTCGGGTAGCGCGTGGCGCGTTTGGATTTGTCTGCTTTCGTGGGATCAATCGACTTTCTCCGGGACGAGGATGTATTCCACGCGGGGTTGTTCGACTTCATAGGTGCGGCCGGTGGCGTCCTTCATCTTGACGCGGTCCTTGTAGATCACCTTGAGGACGCGGTGGGCCTGATCGGGTTGGCCCCAGACCACGCCCTCGTCGCGGGCCTCGCTGAGGTTGCGCTCGAAGCCCGCGGGCACCAGCAGCGGGGATGAGGGTTTCGGCAGCGGAGAGGGGGATTTCTCCGTGCTTGCCAGCGATGCGGGCATCCTGCCGACCGGGATGGAGAAGGCGGCGATAGCGCCGAGCAGGGCGACGGCAGCGGCGGCGGCCATCCAGGTTCGCGGGCGCTGCGGAGCCGCCTCTCCGCGCTTGGGAAAAAGCACGATGTTTCTCTCCGCGGGGAAAGGGATGCGGGCGAGCGTGGATTCCAGCGAGGCCATGAGCGCGGGTGGAAGGGCGGCGGGACGGGCGGCGGCGAGGGATTCCTCGATCCTGGATTCCGAGGTGGACTCGCGGGTCCACGTGCCATTGGCACAGGCGTCCAGGCGGTTCAGCAGGGACGGCCGCAGCGCGGCGGGGCGCAGGGCGCGGAGCTGGGATTCGAGCAAGGTGAGGTCTTCGGACATGGAGGCGGGGCGTGAGATGTTAGATCGAGAGGTCGCCGCGGCGGCGGGCGCCGACGAGGCTTTTCTTGAGGGCTTCGAGCCCGTATCGGTAGCGGGAGGCGGCGGTGTTCTGTGAGATGCCGAGGGCCTCGCCGATTTCCGCGAAGGTGCGCTCGCCCCAGATTTTCATGAGAATGACTTCGGCGAACTTGGGCGGGAGCTCGCGGAGTTTGGATTCGAGTTGGGAGCGGGTTTCATCGTCCGAGGATTCGCTGTCGAACCAGGGATCGAAGGCCTCCGTATGAATGGCTTCCTCGTCGGTGCCGACGATGTCCTCGCGGCGGCGGCGGCGGTCATCGCGGCGGCTGAGGTCGATGGCAAGGCGGCGGATGGTGGTGTAGAGGTAGGGTTGCCAGGCGTCTTCACCGCCGACGAATTCCTCGGAGCGGATTTTTTCGACGAGCTTGACGATGGCGTCCTGGAGCACGTCCTCGGCATCCTCCTGCGAGCGGGTTTGCTGTCGTGCGAAGAGGAGGAGGCGGGGGCCGTGGGTTTCCAGCCATTCGCGCCACTCGGAGGTGGCGGGGCTGGCGGATGGCATGGCGTTGATGGTTTGCATGGGGTTGTCCTCGTGCATGGAGCGATGCCGGTGGGGGATTTTGTTTGGGTTTCCCGACGATCGTTCGCTCAGGCGGACGGAGGCGGGGATTCGGAGATCAACTGGCGGCGTGTGCCGAGCAGGTGGCTGCCGAGGGGATCGATGAGGAAAATCCCGGCAAGCGCCCGGCGGCCGAGCAGGAGCGGGCAGCGCATGACCGAGCGATCGGCCAGGCTGAGCAGGATGTCCCAGGAGAAACCGCCGGGAAGATTGGCGGTGGCAAGGATGAAGACGCGGCTGCGGGTGATCCCGGATGAGGTGCGGACCTTGCCGAAACGGGCGACGGGAGACGTGCAACGGATCGCTTTGCCGCCATGGCCGAAGGTGGTGAAGCTCACCGAGTGGCCGTCTGGAGAGACCTGGACGTTTTCGGCGTGGAGGCTGGAGCTGCGTGCGCCGGTGTCGACCTTGGCATTGATCGAAGCGATGCCGAGGCTGGGCAGTGAGAGCCATTCGCGGCGGCCGATGAGCAGGCGCGGAGTGCCCGGGGACGTGGCTGGCAGTCCGAGCGACGCGGCGAGGATGCCCGAGGGAATCTCGACGGCTTCGGGGGCGGCCTGGATGCTGCGTGCCACGGGGGATCTTGGGTGGGTGCGATCAATCGGCGGCGGTCAGCAGGGATGCCGCCATCGCGCGGGCCTGCTCGCCCCCACCGCCGAGCATGCGGACGAGTTCCTGGATCCGGGTTTCTCCCTGGACCGGAAAGAGTCGGGAGCGGGTGCGGCCACCGGTGACCTCCTTCTCGACAACAAAGTGCAGCGAGGCGGTGGCGGCCACTTGGGGGAAATGGGTGATGGCGACCACCTGATGGCGCATGCCGAGGGCGGCCATCTTGCGGCCGACGGCCCGGGCCACTTCGCCGCCGACGTTGGCATCGATCTCATCGAAAACCATGAGCGGCGTGTCGTCCTGATCGGCGAGGGCGGATTTCACGGCGAGCATCACGCGGCTGATTTCCCCGGATGAGGCGATCTGGCGGAGTGGCAGCGAGGGTTCGCCGGGATTGGGGCCGAACTGGAACTCGACCGACTCGAATCCCTGCGGGCCTGGATCCGCGAGTGTGGCGAGCGGGGATTCAAAGGAGGACTGCTTGAATCCGAGGTCCTTCAGTTGGGAGGCGATCTCCTTGGCAAGCTTGGGCGCGGCTTTCTGTCGGAGCTTGGTGAGTGCCTTGCCGGCCGCATCGAGTGCGGCGCGTCGTTCGGCCACCGCGCGTTCGAGCGACTCGATCTTGTCCTCGCGATTCTCGATGGTGTCCAAGCGTGCGGCGGCGGAGTCCCGGCGTGCCGCGACGTCGGCGAGCGTGGGCCCGTATTTTCGTTTCAAGGTTTCCAGCAGGTTGACGCGTTCCTCGAGGGCGGCGGCCTCCGAGGGGTCGATGTCGAGGTCCTCGGCGTATTGGGCGAGGTTGTTCTCGAGTTCCTGAAGTTCCAGAAACGCGGCTTCAAGGGGCGAGGTGCGCTCGCGGATCGAGGGGTCGAGTTTCTCCAGATCGCGCACAAGGCGCTGGATGTCGGCGAGGCGGGAAAGCACGCCATCCTCGCCACCGAGGGCGGCGGCGGCAGCAGCGGCGTTTTCGACGAGGCGGCTGGAGTTGGTGGACCTGCGCCAGCGGTCTTCGAGGTCCTGTTCGTCGGCCGGAGTGAGACGGGCCGCCTCGATCTCGCCGATCTGATGACGGAGCAGTTCGATTTCCTGTTCGCTGGCGGACTCCGCGTGGCGGAGGTCTTCGAGTTCGGCGGTGAGCGATCGCCACGAACGATAGGCCTCGCGATAGGCGAGGTGCGCGCTCTCGGCACCGGCGTAGGCGTCGAGCATCGAGAGCTGTCTTTCGGTGGAGAGAAGCGATTGGTGGTCGTGGGGGCCATGGAGGTCCACGAGGTGTTCGCCGAGGCGTTTGAGCAGCGAGAGGGTGACGGGGGAGTCGTTGACGAATTGGCGGTTCGCGGATTGGCCGATGACCCGGCGGACGATGAGCTGGGTATCCTCGCAGGGTGGCAGGCCACCGTCCTCGAGGATGGCATGGATTTCGCGCGGATCCTTGAGTTCGAAGACGGCCTCGACCGTGCAGGAATCCTCACCGGTGCGGATGAGCGATTTGTCGGCCCGCTCGCCGAGCACGAGTTTCAAGGCCCCGACGATGACGGACTTGCCAGCGCCGGTTTCGCCGGTCACTCCGATGAGGCCCGGGCCGAGTTCCCAGACGAGTTCGTCCACCAGGGCGAGATTGCGGATTTTGAGAAGGGTGAGCATTCGTGGAATGCCGCGCATGATGCACGGCCCGGCGGCGGAATCAACCGCGAGAGGAGATTTTTTGAACACCATCGCTCAAGGCGGGCAGATGCGGATGCCCGATGCCTTCACGGCCGCGCGCACCGAGGCAAGCAGGGCCACCGCCTCCGGACTGTCGCCATGCACACACAAGGTCCGGACGGGCAGGGGAATCGACTTTCCGGAAAGGGTCACGACCTCACGCTTTCGCAGCATTCCGAGAGCCTGCCGGACGGCTTCTTCCGGGTCATCGATGACCGCCAGCGGGTGGCTGCGTGGAACCAGGCTGCCATCGTCCTGATAGCGGCGGTCGGCGAATCCTTCCGATGCCATGGTGAGGCCGTGGCGGCTTGCCGCAGTTTCGAAAGCGCTGCCTGGCGGGGCGTAGAGGAGGCTGCCCGGCATCCATCGGGCCACGGCTGCGGCCACCGCATCCGCCAGTCGTTCATCGCGGCATGCCTGGAGATACAAGGCACCGTGGGGTTTGACGTGATGAAGGGTAGCCCCCGTGCGCTGTGCCACGCCGAGGATGCGCTCAAGCTGTCTCTCCATGAGCGCACCGATCTCCGCAAGGGGCAGCTTCAGGAGCTTGCGGCCAAACGACTCTCGATCCTCATAACCGGGATGCGCACCGATCGCCGCCCCTGCCGCGAGGGCGGTCTCGATGGCATGTGCCATCATGTTTTCGTCGCCCGCATGGCCGCCGCAGGCGATGTTCACCGAGCTGGCGAGTGCGATCAGTTCGGCGTCACATTCACCGCCTTCTCCAAGGTCCGCGTTGAGATCGATGATCGGGTTCATGTGAGAAGGTCGATTCCGGTTTGAAGCAAGGCGAGATCGCGCTGGTGCTCCCTCCAGGCCGCGCGGGCCTCTTCCATTCCCACCTCGACGAAATGCAGCGGCGTGCCAGGCAAGGCCCTTGCCAGCGCGGGGATATCGGCCGAGATCACGTGGCCGATCTGCGGGTATCCGCCGATCGTCTGGCACTCGGCCAGGAGCAGGATCGGTTTGCCATCGGGTGGCACTTGGATCGACCCGCGAACGACCGGTTGGGAGACCATCTCACGGTCGCCGCTGAGCATCAATAGCGGTCCGTCGAGGCGAGCCCCCGTGCGATCGCGGCGGGAACCAATCTGATAGATGCCGGTCTGAAAGGTCTTCTTCGTTTCGGGTGAAAACCAGGACGCCTGCATGCCCGGCAGGTAACGCACCTCCAGCCGGGTCCGGGCACGCGGCCAGTCCACCCGACGATCGGTCATCGCTGGCGGCCGGCCATGTGGATCGAATGATCCAAGCCTGTCCCCCGACCGCAGGGCTCTCCCGGCAAAGCCGCCAAAGCCGCTGCGCACGTCGGTCGAGCGGCTGCCGAGAACCTGCGGCACGTCGAGGCCACCCGCGATCGCCAGGTATCCGAACTGCATGGACATGCGGCGTCTCAGGTCCAGCGTTTCACCGGCGGCGAAAGCAAGCGGCCTCCCCCGATCCGGCATGTCCCAGCCGACCGCCGCGACCGTTGTGGATTGGTGGAATCTCAGGACGGGGCCACCGTGCGCGCATTCCAACAATGCCGCTTCATCCGGATTCCCGACCAGCCGGTTGGCCACCCGGGCGGACACCGGATCCGCGGCTCCTCCCGGTGTCACTCCGGACTCCTGCCAGCCCGGCCTGCCGAGGTCCTGCACCGTGGTGAAAGGACCAGGATCGAGAATTTCAATGGCACCCCGTGCTGGTGTTCTAACAGCAGTGCTGTTTCCGATCTCATCGACCGGCAGTGACGCCACCGGCACGAAGCGCACCCGGTCGCCAGCCCTCAAAAGTGCGGGCGGGTCGCGTGAGACGTCGAACAGCGGGACAGAGGTCTTGCCGAGAACATGCCAGCCGCCCGGCGAGTCAAACGGATAGATTCCCGCCTGTCCTCCGGCGATGGCCACCGAGCCGCGCTCGACCGGGCGCGGCGCCGCCTTTCGAGGCAGGTGAAGCCGCGGGTCGAGTCCTGTTAGATAAGGGAAACCCGGGGAGAACCCGATCGAAGCCACCGTGTATTCGGTGCCATGGTGGATGGCGATCACCTCATCCGAATCCATTCCGATGTGCCGTGCGACCTCCGCGAGATCGCCGGCATTGCGTGGTCCATAACAAACCGGGATTTCGGCCCTTCGCCCGTCGGTAACGCCCGCCTCCCCGGTTGGAACAGGCAAACGCGTGAGCGCTTCGAGAACGTGCCGGCCATCGGCGGGATCGAAGTGCACGGCCACCGATTCAAACGAAGCGACCCTGCCGGTGATTCCCGGGATGGAGTGGTTGCGGAGGGATTCCAACATCCCCAGCGCACGCCGATACCTTCCAGCGGAGTCCATGCCGCCGGGTTCGTAAAGCCAGGCCGAGTCGCCGAGCGCGCGCCATCCCATGCACGAGGCTGCCACCGCAGGGGCGGGCCCGCAAGTTCTCGATCCCTCCGCCGATTTTTCCCGAAACATCGGCAGGCCACAGCGCGTTTAACCGCGGATGTCTTTTAGGTTGATTGTGTGTTGCTTGTTCCCGGTTCTGGCCCTCGCTGCGGATCCCCGGGAGGAGATTTCCGCCAAGGTCCCTGCCGCCCGCGCGATTCTGGACGCTTGGCAGGCCAAGGATCCCGTCCGCGCGGAACGCCGACTGCATGTGGTGCTCTGGACCCCGTCCGATCGCGACCCCGCACCCCGTCATCGCGAGAGGCTCTCCGCGATCCTTCACGACATCCGCGATTTCTACGCGAGGGAAATGAACCGCATCGGTTTCGGCCCGCGCACGCTCAAGTTTGATCACGACAAGGACGGCTTGATCCGGATCCACGTCGTCAAGGGGGCCAAGCCCTATGCCCAATACAAGACCGAGAGCGGCGGCGAGATCCGCAACGAATGCCTGAGGCCGCTGCGGGCGGCGGGCATCGATCCGGAGAATGAAACCATCGTCATCTTCTGCAACATGGCGAACTGGGACCCCGCCACCTCCACCATCACCCAGAACAGCCCGTATTACGCCGGTGGCACCAACCGCCGCGGCACGGCCTGGCAGGTCGACTCGCCCATCCTCGATCTCGAGTCACTTGCCAAGAAGGAACCCATGGTCCGCGATGGCCAATACGGACACATCTCCATCGGCCGATACAACTCGATCTTCATCGGCGGCATCGCCCATGAGCTCGGTCATGCCCTGGGCCTGCCCCACAATCGCGAACGTCCGGACGAACGCGCGGCCTTTGGCACCGCGCTCATGGGATCGGGAAACCGGACCTACGGCGAGAACCTCCGCGGCGAGGGCAAGGGTTCGTTCATCACCCTGGCCCATGCGCTCAGGCTTGCTTCCCATCCGATCTTCTGTGGCTCGGTGAAGGGCATGGATCAGCCACCAACGGCCGTTCCCTCGGAGATTGCCATCACCCGCAGCGGGAAAGGCTTCACCGTTTCCGGACGCGTCACCGCGGATCCGCCGGTGTATGCGGTGCTCGCCTACATGGATCCGGACGGAGGAGGGGACTACGATGGCACCACCGCCACCGCCGTTCCCGACAAGGACGGGCGATTTCTGTTAGATTGCCAGGCGCTCGCTCCCGGAAAATCCGCCGAGCTCCGCCTTGTCTATCTGCAGGCCAATGGTGTGGCATCCGGGTTTCTGAGCGCCACGCCCTTCCGCTATCCCTATCTCGTCGGCAAGGACGGCGAGGCGGACATCAGCGCGGCACGCGCAGGGCTCCTGCTCAAGCCGCTGATCGATGCCGTGAACGCGGGAAACCGTTCCGCTGCTGCGACCCTGCTGAAAAGCCCGGACATTTCGCAGGATGCGCGCCTTTCCGAAGTGGGGACCCGCTTCGCCGCCACCCTGGATCCATCGCTCAAGCCCGCGGCGGATCCTTCCGCCGCCGAAC
>JAIXOR010000072.1 GCA_027486655.1 Verrucomicrobiaceae bacterium
CCCTCCGCCCAACCCAGCCGCATCCTCGGCAACCTCAAGGCCGACGGACAAGTCTACCTCATCAACCCCAACGGCGTCATCTTCGGCGCCGGATCCAGCGTCAACGCCCGCGGCCTGACCGTCTCCTCGCTGCCCATCAACACCAACCTCATCGCCCGCGGCCTCCTCAACAACCCCGACTCCCAGTTCCTCTTCTCCGCCCTCCCCGTCCCAGGCGGCTCCGGCGGCACACCGAACTTCACGCCTCCCGCCGCGCCCGCCGGGGGCTATGGCGATGTGGTCGTGGAACAAGGCGCGGTCTTGAAGAGCCCCGCGGGTGCCGGTGGCAATGGCGGCCGCATCATGCTGGTGGGTCCGAATGTCGAGAACCACGGCACGATTTCCACCTCCTCCGGACAAACCCTCCTCGCCGCAGGCCTTCAAGTGGGCGTCGCCGCACACGACAATGCGGACCCAAGCCTGCGCGGTCTCGATGCCTGGGTGGGAGCCGTCGATGAAAACTCCGGAAACATCATCCAGGGCGGACTGATCGAAGCCTACACGGGATCCGTGCTCGCCGTCGGCCGGAACATCCGCCAGGCCGGCGTCATCGATTCCAGCACCTCGGTCAACCTGAACGGCCGCATCGATCTGAAAGCCAGCTACGGAGCTGTCGCCAATCCCAACTTCGACAGCACCACCGACCCCGGCGCGGGCGGGCCGATGTTCTTCAACCAGTTCACCGGCACCGTGACGATGGGCGAGGGGTCCTCCACGCGCATCCTACCGGATTATGCATCCAAGAAGACCGTTCCCGGCATCGGCTTGCCGGAAACCTCCCAAGTCAACATCGAGGCACTCAGCATCCATTTTGAAAAGAATGCCGTGCTCTTCGCTCCGAACGGCGAGGTTTCGATGCGCGCCGGCCTCTGGCCTTACAAGGATGAGGATGGAAACCGCAGCATTCTCAACGCCGCAGGCAGCGCCGAGGCAGGTCTGCCCAACTACCACACCGGCTCCACGCAGCGCTTCTTCTTCAGCGAGGGCGACATTCGCTTCGAATCCTCATCCTCGGTCAGCGTGGCAGGCAGCGTGGATGTCTTCATTCCACTCACCCACAGCATCCTCGAAGTCCAATTGCGCGGACCGGAACTCGCCGACTCGCCCTTGCAGCGGGACGGTGACATCCGCGGTAAAACCCTCACCGTCGATATCCGGAAAACCGGAACCTTCAAAGGCAAATACTGGCTCGGAACTCCCCTCGGCGATGTGTCAGGTCTTGCCGGATTGATCGAACGCAACGCGGCCCAACTCACCACCTCGGGCGGCGACATCACCCTGCAGGCCGGTTCCTCGGTGAGCCTCGGTGGCGGATCCTCGCTGGATGTCTCCGGTGGCTTCGGCAAACACGAAGGTGGCGTCGTGCGCACCAGCCTGCTGGTCTCCAACGGCAGACTGGTTCCCATCGAGAACGCCACGCCCGATCTCAAGTACGATGGCATCGTCGATGCGAACTCGTCCTACATCGACCCGAAGTGGGGCGTCTCATCCGAGCAGGCAAAGCCGTTTCTCCAGGGCGTCCGGCAGGAGTCCTATCTCGAAGGTGCTGCCGCCGGCACGCTCTCCATCACCGCGCCTTCCATGGTGCTTGATGGCGAACTCCGCGGCCTTTCCATCACCGGACCGCGCCAGTTGTCCACTCCGCCCGTCCAGGGAACCCTCAACCTTGTCTTCGAGTCCGAGAAACGCATCGATTTCTCCGGCAACACCCAGTTCATCCGCCATTCACCCGCCGCGCCGGATCTCACGTTCGCAGGGCCGGGCACCGCTCAGCCGGTTTCTCTAACAGGCCGACCGCAGCTGCTCCTTTCCACGAAACTGTTCGGACCCCGTGGCTTCGGGCATCTCTCGATCCGCAATCCTGATGGCAACATCATCCTGCCGGAGTCGGTCGATCTTTCCGGATCGCCCTCCGGCTCGCTTTCCCTCTCCGCCGCAAACCTCAACCTGCTCGGAGACATCATCACGCCCGGCGGATCGGTCTCGCTCAACACGTTCAACCTCTCCCCATCCGCCGCCGAGGAATACCGCATCTTCAATCCCACCGGCAGTGCCCCGCTCCCGGCACCATCCACGGACCGCGGGTCCCTGGTCCTCGGTGGCAAGGCTTCGATTCTCACCGCGGGTGCCTTCATCGATGACACGGCATCCCTCACGAATCCCGTTGGCGGCGGTGTGATTCAGGGTGGGACGGTTTCCATCCAATCCTGGCAGGCGGATCTCGCCGAGGGCTCCCTCATCGATGTTTCCGGCGGGGCCTTTGTCTCCGCGGCCGGGAAGATCTCCTACGGCAAGGGCGGCTCGATCTCGATTCTCACCGGCAGGGACGCCTCGTTCTCCGCAGTCACCGGAGGCGGTCTTTCGCTTGGCTCCACCCTGCGCGGATTCTCGGGAAGCACCGGTGGCACCCTCGCCCTCCAGGCGGGCCTCGTCCGCATCGGCGGCGATGCCTTGGATGGTGCGCTCAACCTCGATGCGGAGTTTTTCCAAAGCGGTGGATTCACGAAGTATTCCCTAACAGGAATTGGCAAGGCGACCGGGGAGGATGCCGATGGCATGGAAACCTACGCCCCCGCCATCCAGATCGCATCCGGCACCCGGATCCGTCCGCTGGCGGAGACACTCGTCGCCGTTTCGGATCCGGAAAACGGCGGATTCGTCCTGCGCCGCCAGACGCTTCAGCAAGGCCTGCGCCCCGCCGTCGGGCTTTCGTTCTCCGCGGGCAATTCCGATGATCCCTTCACTCTCGATTCTCTGGAGATCCGCGGTGACATCGTGATGGGCGAGGGTGCCCTCATCACCACCGATGCCGGAGCCTCGGTTTCCTTCAACGCGGGAACGGTGGCGATCCACGGCGGCATCATTGCTCCGGGAGGAAACATATCCATTCAGGGCGCTTCCGCCTTCCCGCTCACGGCGGCACAACGCCTTCGCGTCAATTCGGCACTCGCCACCGTCCATCTTTCCAAGACCTCGTATCTTTCGACGGCTGGCACGACCCTCAGGTTTGCCGATGCCTTCGGCCGCCGCATCGGCACGGTCTTTTCCGGAGGTGACATCCGCATCGCCGGCAACATCGTTGCGGAGTCGGGCTCCGCGCTCGACGTCTCGGGGACATCGGCCGTGCTCGATCTGGATCCATCCAGGGTTTCATCCGCCTTGCTCGACGGTGATCCGGGTTCGGTCCCGAACTCGGCCGGATTGATCACAGTGCGCAGCCGCATCGACAGCGATGCGGGCACCATCCGCATGGATGGCGCGCAGATGCTCTTCTCTGATGCCAAACTCACCGGCAAAACCGGCGGATCCTCCGCCACCGGGGGATCGCTTTCGATTTCGTCCGGTCGTTTCTATCAGGAGGGTCAGGTCAGGACCGGGGCGGATGTGAACCTGATCGTGAGGCAGTCCGGCGATGTGCTGACGGCCGGCGCAAACGGAGTGGGGCGGTCCGCATCGTTGATCGGTGATATGGCGGATCCGGGTGCCGGATTCTTCGCTCTGGATCGCTTCAAGGAGGGTGGCTTCGCCTCGCTTTCGCTGGGTGGCAACTACGATGCCACCGCCTCGCCCATTCCCTTCGGCGGCAATGTCGATTTCCGCGGACCCATCGAGCTCGTGATGCCGGGAACGCTGCGCCTCGCGGCAGGTGGAGTCGTCCGCGCGGACGGGGTGGTTGACCTGACAAGCTCCTACCTGCACGTGGGTCAGGATTTCCGGGAACCCGCGCATCCGGATGATGTCTTCAACCCGTTCTACCGGGATCCGGCCGCTCCTTCCGCGATCCATCAGTTCGCTCCCACCACCGGCACCGGCGAGTTGCGCTTTCATGCGGGGCTCATCGATGTGGGCACGCTCTCGCTTCAGAACATCGGCAAGGCCGCCATCTCCGCCATTCAGGGCGACATCCGTGGAAACGGCACGCTTTCGCTGGCAGGCGAACTGATTCTCGAAGCCGCGCGGGTGCACACCACCACACTTTCGGACTTCAGCATATTTGCCTATGACTCCTCATCCGGAGAGGGCCGCATCGAGGTCCGGAAGGCCGGTGAAACCCCGGCTCCGCTCTCGGCCGGTGGATCGATCGGGCTGTTCGCCTCATCGATCCAACAAGGCGGGGTGATCCACGCGCCGCTGGGCACCATCCGTCTCGGATGGAGTGGCGATCCCGCGGACGCGCCGGTCGATTCGATCGCCGGAGGAACCATCGCCTTCCCCATCACCCGCGAGGTGGTTCTGGGGGAGGACAGTCTCACATCGGTCTCCGCCAAGGGCTTGGAAGTGCCGTTCGGGATCAGTCCGGACGGCCTCACCTGGATCGATCCACGCGGCGTGAATGTCACGCTCTCCGGCCTGCCCCGCAAGTCGGTGAAACTGGATGGCGGATCCGTGGTGATGGCCGGATCCTCGGTGATCGATGTCCGTGGTGGCGGCGATCTTTTCTCCACGCGCTGGGTTCCGGGCAACGGTGGCAGCGTGGATCTGTTAGGGTCTCCCTCCGGAGAATGGGGTGGGGGAACCCGCTACGAGCCGGGCGACCTCGTCACCTACAAGGGCGAGACCTGGTCCGCCCGCGTCCGCCATGCGGGCCAAACCCCGGGTGCCAACGTCTATTGGACGAAGGTTGCTCCATCCTTTGCCATCGTTCCCACCTACGCGTCTTCCTACGCACCCCACAATCCGTACAACTCCGGGGCGAACTCCGCCGCACTCGCTGGCAATCCCGGTTATGTCGAGTCCTCGCTCAAGGCGGGTGATGTGATCACGCTCGAAGACAGTTCGCTGCTCCCGGCCGGCACTTACACGCTGCTCCCGCGTGCCTATGCGAATCTCAAGGGGGCGCTGCTCGTCACCCTCGCCGATACCGGCAGTGTGGGTTCCTTCACCACGCCGGAAGGCGCGGCCTATGTGTCGGGGTTTGTTTCCAACCGATTCAATCCGACCCCGGACGTCACCACGCTGCGTTCGCGTTTCGAAGTGGCGCCCGCTGCGGTGGTTGCCGGCCGGGCGTCCTATTCGATCTATCGTGCGGGCACCTTCATGCCGGCCGCGGGAGGAAAGCAGCCGCTGCCCGGGGATGCAGGGAATCTTTCGATCCACGGAGGGTCCGCACTGTCCCTGGAAGGGATCCTTCGCGCCCAGGCCGCCGGGCGAGGTGCGATGGTCGATGTCAGCACCTCGGCAAACCTCTATCTAACAGCCAATGGCGGGGCATCCACCGCGGGACTCGTTTTCCTGAATGCGAACGTGCTCAGCTCGTGGGGCGCCGAAAGCCTTCTGATCGGTGGTTTGAGAGTGGGCGAGGGCGAATCCGGCACGCGGGTGGACGTCAGGACCCCATCGATCACCGTGGATAACGCCGGTTCACCCCTCACGGGAAGCGACGTGATTCTTGCCGCGGACGGAAGCATCACCCTGGCAGAGGGCGCCCGCATCCTCTCTAACGGAGATTCGGGCGTCGCCTCCCCCGCACTGGAGTTGAGTGGAGACGGTTCGCTGGTCCGGGTGAGCGACGATCCCGCGGCCGCGCTGGTCCGCGACGGTGTGACCGGTTCAAGCGGAGCCTCATTGATCGTGGGGGCCTCGGCAGTCATTCGCGGCGGCTCGGTGACTCTGGATTCCAGCAAGGCGATGACTGTTTCTCCCGACGCGGTTCTCCGCGGTGAGGTGATCAACCTGTCGGCCGGGCAGATCAGCGTGGTGTTCGATGGAGCCACCGGGTTTCTCGATGGATCGGTGGTGGACAATCATCTCGCCCTCGCAGGCAGCACGCTCGAAAACCTGCGGGATGCCAGTGAGCTGCGTCTTTCGAGCTACAGCAGCATTGATTTCTACGGAGGAGGCAAGCTGGGTGGCGGTTCGCTGGAGTCGCTCACGCTCTCGACCGGGGCGATGCGCGGATTCCGGCAAGGCATCGGCGCGGTCACACTGGATGCCGCGGACGTGCGCTTCGAAAACCCGCTTGCCGCGACCGCTCCCGCCGAGGCCCCCACGTTCGGAGGAAGGCTCAAGGTATCCGCGGACACGCTGACCTTCGGCGCGAACGACTTCAAGGTTTCGGGATTCGACGAGGTGGAGCTTTCCGCCGGGAAACGCATCGCATTCGAAGGCAAGGGCTCGTTCTCGACCGTGGGCGAACTGACCACGGACACTCCCCTCATCTCGGGCAGCACGGCTGCGGTCTATCGGATCGCTGCGCAGGGTGCCGTTTCACTTCTCAACTCGGGCGGAGAGCCCTCCGGAACCAGCGGTTTGGGTGCGAGCCTGTTCATCCAAGGCTCTTCCATCCTCGCGAATACCGACATTGCACTGCCAAGCGGCAGCCTCACGCTCGCCGCCAGCGACGGGCCAATCGAGATCGGCGGACGTCTCTCGGTCGATGGCAGCTCGGCCACCTTCGGGAAACTCACCCGCCAAAGCGATGCGGGCACGATCACGCTTCAATCCACGACCTCCGATGTGATTCTTTCCCGCGGTGGGGAACTGTCGCTCTCCGCTTCCAAGGATGGCGGCAAGGCGGGGCATCTCTCGATTTCCACACCGGTCGGCACCTTCATCAACCAGGGCAAGCTTTCCGGCAAGGGATCGGGATCCTTCACGCTGGATGCCGGATATCTGTCCGAAACCGGAAAAGGATCCTTCGACGGCATCGCGAACGCTCTGGATCAAGGAGGCTTCGACGCTTCGCGGAACTTCCGTGTCCGCAGTGGCGATGTGGTGATTGAAGGAGATCACAAGAGTCATGACTTTTCGCTGTCCACCGATCTGGGCAGCATCACCCTGTATGGCTCGATCGACGCCTCGGGCAAAACCGGCGGGAACATCTCGTTGTCCGCCTGGTTCAATCTCACGCTTGCCGATGGTTCCTCGCTCGATGCCAGTGGCGTGGATTTCAACAATGCCGGCAAGGGTGGAGCCATCGTTCTCGAAGCCGGGACCCAGCGCGACGGATTCGCCAACACACTGGGTGTGCTGGACGTGCAGTCGGGCTCATCGATCCGACTTGGAGTCGATGCCTACCGGGAGGGCTCGTGGCGGGATGTCGGATCCAGCGCCTACCATGGGAAGTTCAACGGCACCCTTCACCTTCGCGCACCCCGGACGGAGGGGAACAATGACCTCAACATCGCGGCGATAGCCGGTGATATCCAAGGGGCTTCTTCGATCATCGCGGAGGGTTATAAAACCTACACTCCGGCGGGTGGTGTTCTTGATATCGCGCTGCGGAATGCGATTCACCAGGATTCCCTCGGTTTCCTCGGCGCTGCCGGCACCGGCAATGCGAACGAAGCCGTCATTCTCGACCGCCTGCTCAACGGACGAAGTGCGGATTCGGATTTTGCCCGCTCCCTCGTCCTCAGCGCCGGCGTGGAAATCGTCAATCCAGGCGGCGATCTGGTTCTTGGCTTGGCCAACAACGGCACGGCCGGAAGCACCAACCCCGAAGCCCTGGCGGGGGCGGATTGGGACCTATCGGGTTTCCGCTATGGCTCGCGGGGCGCGGCAGGCGTTCTTACCATGCGGGCCTCCGGAGACCTCGTGTTCAACAACTCGCTCAGCGATGGATTCACGCCACTCTCCGCTTCCGATCCCACGCTTTGGGAAAAAGGTCACTCCACGCTCTGGCTCGCCAGCCTGAGCACGATTCGTGAAGAACTCCCGGTAAACGCCCAGTCATGGTCTTATCGACTCACCGCCGGGGCCGATGTCAATGCAAGCGACTTCCGCAGCGTGATGCCCATCCCGTCGCTGGACAAGTCCCAGCCTGACAAGGGATCGATTCTGGTGGGTGAGTTTCATGGCACCGTGCCGAATTCCAGCTCTTCCGGGCTCTCCGCAGGCATTGGCACGGAAGGCCAGACGGCTGACACCATCCGCATCTCTACAACAACCACGGACCTTGGTAACCGATTTGAAGTGATCCGCACCGGCACGGGAAACATCACGCTCAACGCCGGCCGCGACGTGCAGCTTCGCAATCCGTTCTCAACCATCTACACCGCCGGCGTCGCCCTGCCGGATCCCGGAACCGTGGCGAATGCGGACGACTTCGTGGTGCCGGTCATTCCCACTTCCGAGACCCGCCATCCAAGCCAGAGCGGTGGTGTCGGTGTCACGCTTGGTGCCGTCCAGCAACTCACCCAGCCCGCATGGTCGATGGCTGGAGGAAACATCTCGATCCACGCAGGCAACACCATCGGCCGCTTCACGATGGTCGACGGCGTCCTGACCGTCGATTCCTCCAGGCAGCTTCCTAACAACTGGCTCTATCGTCGCGGTCATGTGGACTCTTCCACCGGTCTGTTCGCCGCCGAGTCCGGCTTTGGCGATCGCCCCGGGGTGCAATCCGCAGACGACATTCACGACACCGCTCCCTCGACGACCTGGTGGATCGACTTCAGCAACTTTTTCCAGGGAGTCGGCGCGCTCGGAGGCGGCAACGTGGATCTTCATGCTTCGAACGACGTGGTGAACGTTGATGCCGTGGCTCCCACCAACGCACGGATGCCGGGGCGGGTGAGAAATCCGGATTTCGTGCCCGGATCCACCACCGAAGCGGAGTTTCTCAACCTGAGTCCGGATGTATCCGCCCTTCATGAGCTGGGCGGAGGCGACGTGACCGTCACCGCTGGCCGCAATATCGATGGCGGCATTTACTATGTCGAACGCGGCAAGGGCACTCTCTTCGCGGGCGGGGCCATCACCACCAATAGCTCCCGTTCGCCGTCGCTTGGGTTGCTCGATGGATCGGCTCCGTTTGATTCGCTTACCTGGCTTCCCACCACCCTGTTTGTCGGCAAGTCCCATTTCGACGTCGCGGCGCGGGGAGACGTGCTTCTGGGACCGGTGACCAACCCGTTCCTGCTGCCTCAGGGCATCAACAATCGTTTCTGGTACAAGACCTACTTCCAGACCTATTCGGCGGATTCCGGTGCGGATGTCGCGTCCTACGGTGGATCGGTAACCCATCGTCATGCGGTGAACCTCCCGGACGGTGCTTCCGCCCGGACGGTGCTCGATACCTGGATGGGCACTCAGAATCTATTCACTGGTGACAACACCGCATTCAACTCATCTAACTTCCAGCCTTGGCTCCGTCTGGCCGAGCTTGACCTTTCCACCTTTGCGGAAGCCTTCGAGCTCGGGGCCCCGAATCTTCGCAGCACCTCCTTCAGCGGTGACCTGAATTTGGTTGGTAATCTCACCCTATTCCCGTCAGCAACAGGCGATCTGGAACTTGTGGCTTCCGGCGGCATTTCCGGCCTCCAGCAGACCGGGCCGGGAAGTCTCAATGGGAAAACCTATCAGGTTTGGACCTACGCGAACTTCAATCTTTCAGACGCGAATCCAGACTCGATTCCGGGAGTCGGATCGCCGCTTGCCTATCAGACGGCGGTTGAGGCCGATCGGGGTTCCCTGGCCCTGAGTTCGGCGGATATTCTCCAGTCCGTTTCTCTTGCCCTGCGGGAAACCGGCTCCACCACCGGCCTTGCCGCCGCCAGTGCCGTCAAGGAGGCCTTGCATGACTCCGGTATTCTCCATCGTGACGATCCGAATCCGGTCCGCATCCACGCCTCAGGCGGTGATGTCACCGGGCTCACGTTGTTCTCACCGAAGGAAACCCTGATTTCCGCCGAGAACGACATCTCCGATGTTTCGTTTCACATCCAGAATACGGCAAAGGACGATGTTTCGATCGTCTCCGCAGGCGGCGATATCCTTCCCTTCAGCGAGAACTCGCCGATCCGGACGATCGCTTCCGACGCGGATCTTGGAAACCTCATTGGGGATCCTCGTCAGGCGACTGTGGCTGGCGGTTCCACCAACGCCATGGCGGGTGACATCCAGATCAACGGTCCCGGTGTTCTCGAAGTGCTGGCGGGCGGTGACATTGATCTCGGGACAGGTGCGAACTTCACCGACGGCACGGGTGTCGGCATCACCAGCCTGGGCAATCTGAGGAATCCCTATCTGCCCTTCGCCGGTGCGGATCTCATCGTGCTCGCCGGGACATCCGCTGCCGATGGCCAGGGACCTGCGTCCGGTTTGTCCGATAGCACGTTGGATTTCACCGCCTTCATCGATGAGTACTTCTCCGATCCCAAGGTGATCCGTGATTCGGAGTATCTCAAGAAGCTGGGTTACGAAGGCGACTTCGAGGATCTCGACGAGGAGCAGCAGTCGATCGCCTCGTTCGGCCGGTTCTATCAGCTTCTGCGGGATGCGGGCAGGAAGTTCGCCAAGGAAGGAAACTACAAGTCAGGCTATCAGGCGATCCGCACGCTTTTCGGAAAGGACAAGCCGGATGGAGATATCTTCACCCGTGCCCGCGAGATCCGCACGGTCACCGGTGGCTCGATCAGCCTTGCCGCTCCAGGCGGCGGGATCACGATGGCCTCGTCGATTTTCGGCAATCCTCTCACTCCACCCGGCATTGTCACCGAGTATGGCGGGAATGTGTCCACGTTCACCGATGGAAGCGTCGATATCGGCCAGGCCCGCGTGTTCACCCTTCGCGGAGGGGATATCACCATGTGGGCATCCACGGGGAACATCGCCGCGGGAACCTCTCCGAAGACGGTGGTCACCGCTCCTCCCACACGGGTGGTGATTGATGTCTCCAGTGCCGATGTCCAAACCGACCTCGGTGGTCTTGCAACCGGTGGAGGGATCGGTGTGCTTGCCGCCGTGGAGGGCGTCAAGGCGGGCAACGTGGACCTCATTGCGCCGAAAGGAACCATCGACGCCGGTGATGCGGGCATCCGGGTGACAGGCAATCTCAACATCTCCGCCCAAGTCGTCCTGAACTCGTCGAACATCTCCGCGGGAGGAAGTGTCAGCGGTGCCGCGCCATCGGCAGTCAGTGCGCCATCGGTGGCTACCACGGTGGCGGCATCCAACACCAGTGCTGCCGCGGGAACGTCCGTGCCGAAGAACGAGCCACCGCCGCCGGCCGAGGAGAAACCGGTTGTCGAGGAAAAGCCCTCGTTGTTCACCGTGGAAGTCCTCGGGTATGGAACCGGTGAGGGTGATGAAGAGGATGAAGAGCCTGCACCCTGATAGAGGGATCAATCTGCTTTCATGATCATGAAAAAATCACCCTCATTGTTCATCATCGCCTCGATGCTTCTATCCGGACTCACCGTTCTTCCTTGTGCGGCGGGTGAGGATCCGGCCGTGCTTCAAGCCCGGGTGGACGAGGGAGATGCGGAGGCCATGTTCAAACTGGGTCGTGCCTGTCTGCATGGCGATGGAGTTCGCAAGGATTTGAAGAAGTCCTTTGAACTGATGTCCGCTTCGGCCGGAAAAGGTCATGCGGACGCGATGGGTGCGGTCGGCTACTTTCACGCCAACGGCCTGGTCGTATCGAAGGACGCTGAAGAGGCCGCGCGTTGGTTCCGCAAAGGGGCGGAGAAGGGATCCGCAAAGGCCCGGCTGAATCTTGGAAAGGATTTGCTCAAACGTTCCGAAGGCTCGGGTGGAGATTCCGCCGCACTTCGTGAGGAGGGCTTGCGGTGGATCCGCATGGCCGCGGATCAAGGATTGCCGGAGGCTGCCTATTCCTATGGTTTGATCTTCTATTTCGGCGATCATGGTCAGAATCAGGACTACAAACTCGCGAGCGCCTATCTCAAGACCGCAGCGGAAGCCGGCAATCCGGATGCCCGCAACATCCTGGGAGCGATTCACGAGAATGGCCAGGGCACCGAGGTAAACGAGGAGGAGGCCAAGCGCTGGTATCGACTGGCTGCCTTTCAAGGGCACGCAAAAGCCCAGGCCAATCTCGGCCGGCTCACGGGGCCCACCCTTCAGGATTCCGAGTCCCGCGTGGAAGCCCTTGCCTGGTTGATCCTAGCGGCTTCGCAGAACGAAATCACCGCCGTGAAGCTTCTGCGGGACGTTCCGCCCTCGCTCAAGCCGGGGGACATGAACAAGGCGAAGGAGCGTGCGGCCCTCTATCGGGCGAAGGTTTCCAAAACCGGAAGCTGAAACTCATTCCGGTGTCGGCAGCTGCGACTCAAGCACGGCATTCATGCTCATCCGGTTGTAGGCGTCGTCACCAAACAGGGCCCGATAGATTTCGTTGGCACGATCCCTGGCACGGTCGACTGCGGAGCCCTTTCCGATGACATAGGTGCCGTCCGGATCCTGACCGACGTGCTCGCCTTGCACGGCTGCCTTGGCGAGATCTTGATAGAACGTGTCCACAATCGAGTTCATCGCATCCTTGATCGGCTGCGGGGTGAGGTTTGCAGGATCCGCCCGCTCCTCATTCAGGGTGAGGATCACGGCAGGAAGCTGGACGTCATCGGCGAGGCGCACGGCGGGCAGGGGGATCTCGACGAGCACGTCGTCCGCCATTCCGGGTGTTTCGTTTCCGGAAACGGAGTCGGATTCATTGTGCTTTGAGTCATTGCTCTCAAGCGGTGTCGTCCGGGGAGAGGCACCGGGGCTTGTCCGGGGTCCGGGCTTTGCGACGCTGTGTTGCGGGCTGAAGTCGTCCGGCTGAGGAACCGGGGTTTTTGCCTCGGGCATGAGGGCCGGGCCGGCATTCGGCTGCGAGGGCGAGCTCGGGTCCTGTGTGGCTGTGGTTCTTTCGCTGGAATTCCTGCGGGACATTACCGAGGACATGGCCAGTCCCTCGGTGGGGCCGGGCTGCCGGATCAGGATCACCAATCCGACGATGAGGATGCCTGCGGCTGATAGATGCATCAAGGAAGGGCGCATGATCGGTATCAATCTGGAAACGGATTCAGGAAGAACCCGGTGCCACCTGGACAAGTGGCACCGGGTGATGAGGAAGCTTCACGAAAGGCGGTGGGTGGGAGATGAAGCCGGTCACACCGCCCGCGTGGAGCGATGATGGATCAGGGAGCCACCGTGCCACCGTCGCTCGGGCGGCCGACGGCCATGTCTCCGAGGGCGATGCCCGCAGCGGCGAGGTTGTTGGGGATATCGGCCTTGATGCCGTTGTAAACGGTCACCGCGTCACCGGAGGTGAGGGCGTTGCGGCGATACATCTGCTGATAGCTCCATGCGGTGTAGGCACCGTTGGTGACCTTGGCCTTGTCGGCTACGGTGAGTGAGGATCCCGAGGCGGCGACACCGTCGAGTTTGACGCCGTTGAAGGCACAGAACACGGCACCGTTGCCACGGGCGGTGGCGGCATCGTTCACCGAGAGGAAGGTGACGAGGTCGGCGCGAACCGGAGCTCCGAAGGCATCGTCGCCGTTTTCGTCAAGAACGGTCACGGAGGCACCGGTCTTGCCCATGTCGGTGCGGAGCGTGCTGCCGCTGCTGTAGCCACCGTTGCCGGCGACATCCTGGCCCCAGACATTCGAGGCGTTGGCGGCATTCTGCCCCGGAAGAGACGGAGTGTTCAGTCCACCAGCCGGAACGAGCTGAATGGTGGTGAGAGCCGTCGAGGTCGATTGGTTGGTGACGTATTGTTTCACCACCTTGGAGACGCCGAAGCCGGACTCCGCCAGATAAGCGGTGCGGGTGCCCGAGCCGTCGTTACGGCCGGTGACAAAAACATTGGTGGTGTCCGCCGCATTGCCGGTGAACATGCTGAGCGGTTGGAAACCGGAACCGAGCAGCGCGCGGAACTGCTGCGAGGTCACGTTGGTGACGGTGGAGCCCTCGTTGGTGAGCATCGTGAAGACGACCACACCGCAGGCGGGGCTGGCGGGCTGAAGGCTCACCGAGGCGTAGGGAGTCACCGACTTGCCCACGTCCGAGAAAGCGATGTCCGAGACGGCCGTGGCAGCGCCAGTCGTGCCTTGGCTTGCGAGTTCGCCACCCGTGGTGGCGACGGCGGTCACGCTGTCGAGAAGGGAGGGTTGATAGTAGGTGGGAGGCGTCGGATCGCTGACTCCTGCGACGGCGCGGATGCCCTCCACCGAGCCGGTGAAGCAGCAGCGGATGGTGGTGGTGCCGGAGACGCCCGGGAAGGTGCCGATGAAGATGGCGCGGGTGGCGCCCGGAGCGGCGGTATTCAGGTTTCCTGCCGCTTGGTCATGGGCGTATTTGAAGGGTTGGCCGGAAGCTGCAAAGCGTGCCTTGATGGCCAGGAGTGCTGCAGCACGGAAAGCCGTGGCACCGGTGATGTTGACGGTCACGTCGGCCTGAGAGGCGGTGGCGAGGGCGAGCAGCGAAAGGCCCGAGATGAGTTTGGTTGGTTTCATAGGTTGGATGTGTGTTTGGTTTCGGATGGGAGATGTTACGAGATCAAGCATTGCGACGGCGGCGGGTTACGAGGGCTCCTGCGGCGAGGCCGGAAAGGAGGATCGAAGAGGGTTCCGGCACGGCGAGGAAGGAGACCGAACCGTCGGTGCCAACGGTGACGGTGCCTTCGTAGGAACCGACCCGAAGGCCACCTGCGACTTGTCCGGACACGTTGTTGCGGGCAAGAACCCGGTAGAGATCCAGAGCGAATTCGACTTGTCCGACACCGACGAACGTCCCGAAGGCACTGCTGCCTCCTTGTTGTTGGATACCGCCGTTGAGGGCTCCGCCCATGGCGGGTTCCTGGATCGTGACCGGAGGAACGCCTGCCGATGTCAGCGGGTTCTGCTCATCGATCTGCGAGATGTCGACGGTTGCGATCGCTACGGCTGTCGTGAAGCTGTTTTCCAGCACATTGTTCTGAGTCTGGATGCCGGAGGCGGCGGTGGTCATGTTGGTGTTGCCCGCTGCGGTGAGGTCCCAGCCGACGGAATCGGCCTGGCCGACAGTGGCAACGGAGTTGCGAGCACTGGAGATGTAGAGCGTGCGATACGGGTCGCCGTTCGGAGCCGCGGTGGTGTTGGTGGAGTTGGTGCTGAACACACCGGCGAGACCGGCATAAATTCCGGTGTCGGACTGCCAACCTGCACCGAAGGCGCTGGTCAGGGTGCTGTTCAGGTTGAGGATGTCGGTCTGTGTCGCTGCGTCAGGTCCTGCTGCAGCGCCCCGATAGAGAGTGGCCGCACTCCCGAGGTTAGCGTAAACGGTGTTGGAGCTTCCCTGCTTCTGGAAGAAAAGGACGAGATCCCCCGGGGCGTAGAAGCTGTTGGCAGCCTGGGTTCCCGTGATCGCCAAAGCGGATCCGGTCGCCAAGCATGCAGCGAGCTTTTTGAAATGAGGTTTCATGAAGTGGTGGTGGTGTGGTTTCGTGGTGTTGACGAATCGATTTCTTTTGGAAAGTCCCGCAGATCAAGTCGGCGTGACGGGGCCGAACTTGGGCTTTGTTTTACTTCTGGATATGGGATCAGTGTGAACATTTCGTCACAGCGTGGATCATCAATCTAACAAAGAAGACGTGTGTCTTGTGGTGACGAATTCGTTGCAAAGGCGCGTTTGTCGGTGTGGCGAGGGTCCCTAGCTTCGCGCCGACCGGGCTTACCACATGCTCGGCCAGGTCCGGTCCGTCGCCGTAGGACGAAACTCATCCCAAACAAATGAAACGAAAACTCGCCATCGTCATCGCAGGAGCCTCAGTGCTCACCGCCAGTCCTTTTGTCGCAGCCCAAAATGCCAATTACGCGCCGGGGGATCTCGTCCTTTTCTTCCAGAAGGAGGGAAGCACCAATACTGTGTATGTGAATCTCGGTGCTGCTGCCACCCAGTTCCGAGGAGCCGCTGCTGGTCCCGACGCTCCGACACGGATTGAATTTCTGGACATTCAGAGCACGCTGGTGGCGGCTTTCGGCGCTGGTTGGGCGAGCGATGCGACTCTTTATGCTGGACTTGCCGGGGTTTTCAGCACCAACTCCACGAATAGTACGGCGGCCCCGAATGGCGATCCCTATCGGACGCTGTACATTTCCCGTCCGCGGGATTCCGCAGGCACTCCCGGTGTGGTCGGCTCCTCGGTCTGGGATCTTGCCGCCGCTGGGAACAGCAATATGACCACGGCTGCTTCCGGCATTCAGAGTCAGAACAACGTTCTAGAGAATAGCTTCTCGGCCGCAGTGGCCATTGCTGCTACTGATGTTTCGCAGATTGATGACCAGAATCCGCTGGTTTCCGCGGGTGTTCCCCCGGTTACCATTCAGGGTGCCGCCATGGGCGGTGCCTTGGACGGTGGTATTCAGCAAAAGGGATCCGCATCCGTGTTCGGGGCCATGGGTGCCGCGGGCAATGTCGAATTCGCACTGGATCTGAACCGCGTTCTCGCCCGTAACACGGTTTCTGGCCAGGTTGCTGGCGACCTTCGTATTGGATCTTTTGAGGGAACCGTGACCGTGGGAACCAATGGCAAGGTATCGTTCCTTGCCTCGGACTTCGCTGGTTGGGCCTTGGCATACCCGGCTCTCGATACTCCTGCCAAGCGGGCTGCGGGTGCGGATCCGGATAATGACGGAGTTGAAAACATCATGGAGTATGTGCTCGGAGGTAATCCGGCTTCCGGAGCTGGCAATCCTTCGCCTTCGGTGGTGGCGACTGGAAATGACTTCGTGTTCAGCTTCCCGCGCCGCGACGATTCCGAGTCCCAGGTTTCGCTGGTCTTCGAGTATGGTTCCAGTCTCGGTTCGTGGACCACGGTGCCGGTGGGTGCTGGCAACTCCTCGAGCGGAGCAGCCAGCGTGGCGGTCTCCGAGAATGGCGCTGCGGCCGATACCGTGACCATCACGATTCCCAAATCCTCGGTTCCGGGCGGCAGCCTCTTTGGCCGCGTCAAGGCATCTGGCTTCTGATTTCTTTGCATTGGATTCGCTTCATGGCCCGGCCTCTCCGTTTGCGAGGGGCCGGGTTTCTTTTTGCGGAGGGCGCTTCGTCAATGTGTCAATTTCGTCAGATTAATAGATTTCACGGCTGACTTTGGTCCGACCATCCATCGGCAGGACGCGTCGTTCGCCCATGAGGGGCCCGTTCGTTTTTTCGACAAACAAACCACCATTCCCAGTGAAACACATCCCAAGAATCCTCTCTTCATCCGCCGCCGTGATGGGGCTGGCGTGGGCTCCTTTGCATGCCCAGAATGAAAACCACGCTCCCGGCGACCTGGTTCTCACCTTTCAAAAGGAAGGTGGCACGGACACCGTTTATGCGAATCTTGGCAACGCCGCGACCCTGTTCCGCAAAGCCGCGGCCGGGCCTCAGGATGGTGAGAACATGGTTCACTTGTTAGATATCGGAGATGAACTGGTGCAGGCCTTTGGCGAAAACTGGGCGAGCGATTCCGGGATCTACGCCGGAGCGGCCGCTGTTTGGGGCACGAGCAACACCAATGCCATCACCCTACAGAACGGTGATCCGCACCGTACTCTTTACATCACCCGCTCCCGTGACGGTGTCGGCACGATCGGTGAAGCGAACTCCTCCGGATGGGATCTTTCCCTCGCGGGCAACAGCGCGATGACCACCGCGGCGAGCGGCATCCTTTCCCAGAATCTCGTGCTCGAAACCCAGTATTCCACGGCGGTGGCGGTGGCTCCTGTCGCTGTTTCACAGATTGACGACCAGAACCCCTTCACGGCTCCGGGCATCCAGGGGCCAGCGATGTCGGGCTCGCTTGACGGCGGCATCCAGCAGGCCGGTGCGAGTGGAAGTTTCGGCACCATGGGGCCTGCTGGCACCGTTGAGTTCGCGCTCGATCTCTACCGCGTGCTGGCCATCAACAGTGCATCCGGTCAGGTGGCTGGGGATGTGAGACAGGGGTCCTTCGAGGGCACGCTCACCGTGGACGCCAGCGGCCGGGTTTCCTTCATCGTTCAGGAAACCGCACCCGCGCCGGAGATCGACATGAAACTGGGTGACACCAGCGTCACGGACGGCGAATTCACCCAGGATTACGGCACGGTTTCCACCACTTCGGACGGGCTTTCCCAGACCTTCACCATCCTGAACAACGGCAATGCGCCGCTCACGGGCATTTCCGTTTCGAAGAGCGGTGATCATGTGGCGGACTTCGTGGTGAGTGCTCCCGGGAGCACCACGGTGGCTGCGGGTGGCTCGACGAGCTTCACCGTGATCTTCAAGCCCACGGTTGCCGGCGCGCGGCAGGCGACGATCCGGGTGGCGAGCAATGATGCCGATGAGAATCCCTTTGATATCGATGTCATGGGTACCGGCGTGGTGCTGAAGCCGGAGATTGCCGTCACCACGGCTCTCGGTGCCGACCTCAAGGATGGTGACGCGAGTCTTGCCTTCGGCAGCGTGAACGTGGGCCGCACCGGCTCCTCGCAGATCCTGATCATCAAAAACCTTGGCAACTCGCCGCTGACGGGCATCCAGGTCGCGAAGAGCGGTGGCGAGGCGGCCGACTTCGTGGTTACCGGTCCCGCGCTCAACACACTTCCCGCAGGGGCCTCCACGACCGTTTCGGTGGCATTCCGGCCCAAGGCCGGTGGCACGCGCAAGGCGGCGCTTCAGATCCGCAGCAATGACGCCAACGAGAGCCCATTCGACATCGCCCTTTCCGGCAAGGGTGTGGTGCCCGCTCCCGAGATCGACATCCAGCAGCCTGTGGGAACAAGCCTCACCGATGGCAAGGGCAGCAAGGGCATGGGCAGCGCCGTGGTCGGCAAAACCGGGCGCACGCTCACCTTCACGATCCGCAACCGCGGCAATGCGACCCTGAGCGGTCTGGAGTTCAGCAAGGCCGGAAGTCACCCCAAGGACTTCGTTCTGGAGAAGCCTGCGAAGACCACGGTGGCCGACGGTTCCTCGCTGACTTTCAAGGTCACCTTCAAGCCTCTTGCCAAGGGGGCTCGCTCGGCGGAGATCCGCGTGAGCAGCAACGATGCGAATGAAAGCCCCTTCAACATCGTGGTGAAGGGCGAGGGTCTGGCTCCCTGATCCCTGCGTTCTCCTTCCCTCTCTAACGAAAAAACCCTTCCGGCTGGTGCCGGGAGGGTTTTTTCGTGTCCGGGAGACGGGCCTTGCGGGTCAGTCGTCCTTGGATTTCGCCGCCTTTTTCGCCGCCTTCTTGGCCGGGCGGGGCGGGAAATCGAAGCCGATCTTGCCTTCCTTCGGATCGAAGGTGAGGTGGGCGTCGAACTTGCGCTTGGTCCGGTTTGAGACAAAGCCCTTGATCACGTCGGTCTTGCCGGTGGTGATCATCTTCATCACCTGGTCCACGGTGATGTCGTGGTGGAGGATGGACTTGCCGATGCGGATGCCGTTGGGCTCCTTCTTGGTGGTGATCTCCGGGATGTGATAGGCCTTCTCACTCTGATAGACCTTGACCGTGCGACCGTCCGCCAGGTTGGCCTCGCCGATGATCTGTTCCTCGGTGAGCTCGATGGCGGCGTCCTTGTCCTCATTGTCGAAGACGAAGTTCACCTTGAACTTGGCGTCGAGTTCCAGCGCGGCGTCGAAGGGTTTGTTGAACTTCGATTTGAATCCGGTGAGCGGGCCGACGAAGCGTTTGGTGAAAAGCTCGACCGCCTCGGCTTCCGAGAGGAGGCGTCCGGCGATGTGTTTCTTGGCCTTGAACTTGCATTCCGGCTGGCGGCACTCGTAGGTGGCGTCCGTTTGGCGCAGGCCGCTTGCTCCGCAGATCGGGCAGGGCACCTTGAGGTCGGGGAAGCTTTGGTTCTTCGCGTCGTCCGCCAGCTTGCGGGCCTTGGCGACGATTTCGTTGGTGTAGGAGATGATCTCCTTCATGAAGGCCTCGCGGCGGAGCTGGCCTTGTTCCATCTGGCGGAGTTTGTATTCCCAATCACCGGTGAGGCGGGGCGAGTAGAGTCCCTCGATCTCCATTTCGCGGACGAGCTGGATGAGGCGCATGCCGCTGCCGGTGACGTGGAGGTCCCTGCCGTCGCGGGCGAGGTATTTCTGGGCGATGAGTCCCTCGATGGTGGCGGCGCGGGTGGCGGGTGTGCCGAGTCCGCGCTCGGACATGGCCTCGGCGAGGGCCTCGTCATCGATGAGCTTGCCCGCGCCTTCCATGGCGGAGAGCAGGGTGGATTCGGTGAATCTGGCAGGGGGCTTGGTTTCCTCGTGCAGCACCTCGATGTGCTCGACCGAGGCCGTCTCGCCGGCGTTGACGGGGACGAGTTCGTCCTTGCCGGAAGCGACGCCCGGGCGGCGGCCGTAGACTTCAAGCCAGCCGGGTTTGATGAGCACCTTGCCATCGGTGCGGAAGGTGTCGGTGACGGAGGCGTGGGAAATGCGGGTGAGGCGGGTGGTCTGCTCGAACTCGGCAGAGGGATAGAACACGGCGATGAAGCGCTTCACGATCATGTCGAAGACCTTCTGCTCGGTATCGCTGAGTTTGGCGGTCTTGCCGGTGGGGATGATGGCGAAGTGGTCGGAGACCTTCTTGTTGTCGAAGACGCGGCGTGACTTATGGAGGCGCGGACCGTTGTCCGAGGATCCGGAAAGCACGGCCTTGGCGAACCTAGCCACGTCCAGATCGCTGTCGGCGATGTCGCGCATGGTTTCACGGACGTTTGCCGTGTAGTCTTCCGGAAGGTAGCGGGAGTCCGTCCGCGGGTAGGTGATCACCTTGTGTTTCTCATAGAGCGCCTGGGCGATCTGTAGGGTGCCTTTGGCGGAGAAGGGCGCCTCGCGTTGGAGTGTGGTGAGGTCGTACAGCTGTGGCGAGATCTGGGACTGGGCTTTCTTTTCCTCGGAAACGATGCCGGACTTGCCTTCGCAGCGGGCCTTGATCGCATCGGCCTCGGCCTGGTCCCAAATGCGTTCGGGTTTCGAGAGCGGGGCGTTTTCGTCCTTTTTCCACGACTCGTTGATCCACTTGCCGGGATACTCGCCGGACTCCACGGAAAACCCGGCGTGCACTTCGAAGTACGGGGTTGGCTTGAACGCGCGGATCTCCTCCTCGCGTGCGGCAAGGATGGCCAGGGTGGGGGTCTGCACGCGGCCGGCGGCGGTGATGTTGAATCCGCCGTGGCGCGAGTTGAAGCAAGTGAAGGCGCGGGTGGCGTTCAGTCCGACGAGCCAGTCCGACTCGGAGCGGCAGCGTGCGGCGTCGGCCAGCGGCTGCATCTGTTCCTCGCTGCGGAGGTTTTCCCAGGCTTCGAGAATCGCGTTGTTGGTCATCGATTGCATCCAGAGCCGGCGGGTGGGCTTCTGGAGTTTGCCGATGTCCATGATGTAGCGGAAGATCAGCTCGCCCTCGCGGCCGGCGTCGCAGGCGTTGACGATGAGGTCGATGTCCTTGCGTTTGGCGAGCTTGAGGACCTGTTTGAGGCGGGCCTCGGAATCCGGGATGGGGTCCAGTTCGAAATTGTCCGGGATGGCGGGCAGCACCTGGAAGTTCCAAGGCAGTTTCTTGCCATTGGGGCCCATGGGCATGCGCAGCTCGACCAGGTGGCCGACGGCCGAGGTGATCACCGCGTCGTCGTTTTCGAAATACACATCGCGACCGGAACCCTGTTTCTCGAACTTGCCGAGCGGCTTGGCCAGCGCGCGGCTGAGATCGGTCATGACGCTGGGTTTCTCGGCGATGATGAGTGTTTTTCCCATGGTAAATGCAGTCCGGGGTAAGGGTGCGGGGTCAGGGACTAGGCTTGGAAGGGCGGATTTGGCAAGCGGATTGAGGGGGCGGGCACGATTCACCGTTTTCCCGGGGCCGCGGTTTCCGAATGGCCATCCCGCGCGGAAGCTGCTTGATTCCTCCATGGCACAAGGTGCTGGCGCGCATCGTGCTGGCATGCGGCTGAACCCCCATGGACCCGTTTGGACGATCGATCGACTACCTCCGCATTTCGGTGACGGACCGGTGCAACGAGCGCTGCCTCTATTGCATGCCGGAGGGCTACAAGGGATGGGCGAAACGGGCGGAGCATCTGGGCGTGGATGAGATCGTCCGCGTGGTGGAAAGCGCGACGCGGCTGGGCTTCCGGAAGTTCCGCCTGACCGGGGGCGAGCCATTGGTGCGCTCCGACATCGTCGAGATCACACGCCGGATTTGGGATCTGCCGGGGGTGCAGACGCTCGGGCTCTCGACCAATGGCCTGCTGCTCGCCGGGTTGGCCGTGCCGCTCCGCAGGGCGGGCCTGCGTTCGGTGAACATCAGCCTGGATACTCTGGATCCGGCGGCCTACCGCCGGCTCACCGGAGGGAATCTGGAAGGGGCCCTTGCCGGGATCGAGGCCGCTCTGGATGCCGGGTTCGAGGTGGTGAAGCTCAACTGCGTGTTGCTCCGCGGCATCAACGAGGAGCAGATCGTGCCCCTGGCGCGCTTCGGCGCGGAGCGTGGCATGCCGGTTCGCTTCATCGAGCTCATGCCATTGGCGCCCGGCGGGCCTGTCAATGACGGGCACTTTTTCCCGGTGGCCGAGGCCCGGGCTCGTCTTGCCGCCGATGAGGCGCTGGATCCGGTCTCCGAGCGACCCGGCCACGGACCGGCCCGCTATCTGCGCGGCCGGGTGAGCGGTGCGTTGGTCGGATTCATCGGATCGGTGACCTGCGCGGACTTCTGCAAGGACTGCAACAAGCTGCGTCTCACTGCGGATGGGAAACTGCGTCCCTGTCTCGGACGCCATGGCGAGATCGATCTCGCATCCGCCCTCCGAGCCGATGGCGGGGCTGGCATCGACGAGGCGATTCGTGAAGCCATCGCCAACAAACCGGAAAACCACTCGTTTGGCGGGGACTTCGAGGTGAAGAGGCCGATGACGGCGATCGGCGGATGAAACCCGAAACACCGGCCATGGCGATTTCCTTCCGCGACGCGCTCGATTTGCTGCTGGGGCAGGTGCCGATGGCTCCTCTGGAACGTGTGCGGCTGGATGAGGCGGCAGGGCGGGTGCTGAGGCAGGAGGTGAGGGCCGACCGGGATTTTCCTCCCTTCCACCGGGTGATGATGGATGGTTTTGCGTTGAAGGCCTCGGGATTGGCGGTGGGTCGGCGTTTCCGTGTCGGCGGCTCGGCCGCTGCGGGGATGGCGGTGCTTTCCCTCCCCGGTGAGGTGGACGTCTGCATCGAGGTGATGACGGGAGCTCCCTTGCCGGAAGGAGCGGACTGCATCGTGCCGGTGGAGGAAGTGCGGCGTGTGGATCCGGATCACATCGTGGTGGACCCGGCGTGGGTGTCGCCTCCAGGCGGGTTCATTCACCGCATGGGCAGCGATGCGGCCTGCGGTTCCCTGCTTTTACGTCCCGGAATGCGCATGGGATCGAGGGAAATCGGTGTGGCCGCCTCCTGTGGGGCTGCGTGGCTGGAGGTATCCGCACGACCCGGCATCGCCGTGGTGGCCACCGGTGACGAACTGGTCGAGGTCGGGCAAATCCCCGAGCCCTGGCAGATCCGGCAGTCCAATGCCCATGCGCTTCGCGGTGCGCTGGAACGTGCGGGCTATCCACCGGCCACGGCCTGCCGGATGGGGGATGACGCCGGGCCTGCACGGGATCTGTTAGCCGGGATTCTGGAGGGCCATGAGTGGCTTGTTCTAACCGGTGCGGTGTCCAAGGGTGCCCGGGATTTCATCCCCGCGCTGCTCGATTTGTTAGGCTGCAAGTGCGTGTTTCACGGCGTCCTGCAGCGGCCCGGCAAGCCCGCCGGTTGTTGGATGGGACCGCGCGGCCAGGTGATCCTGGCCTTGCCTGGCAATCCGGTCTCCGCGATTACCGGCCTCCATGCCTTTGTGCTTCCCGCGCTCGATCGTGCGTCCGGTTTGTCACCCGAGGGTCGGCGCCGGGTCGTGCCGGAAGATCGGTGGCAGGCGCTCGACGGGATGACCCGTCATCTGCCGGTGAGCCTTGCCGCCGATGGTCGTGCGCGGTCCGCTCCTGTGGGCAACAGCGGGGATTTCATCGGCTTGCTGGCGAGCGATGGCTTCGTCACGATCCCTCCGCGCGGTGAAGCCGCCGCCGCGCTGCCATTCACCCCCTGGTTCTGAAACCCCCATGTCTTCCAACAAATCCGAAGTTTTCACCCATGTCCGGGATGGCATGCCATCGATGGTCGATGTTTCCGGAAAGACACCCGTGAAACGATGTGCCGTGGCCGGCGCGCGGGTCGAACTCGGGGCGGACGTGATGGCTCGCTTCGAGGAGAACGACCTCCGCGGCCCCAAGGGCCCGGTCCTTCAAACGGCCGTGATCGCGGGCACCATGGCCGTGAAGAAAACCGCGGATCTCATCCCGTTTTGTCATCCATTGCCGGTCGAGCACTGTGCCTTTATCCTCACACCGGACGAGACCGGCGTGCTCATCCGCTGCGAGGTGGCCACCACCGGCAGGACCGGAGTGGAGATGGAGGCGATGACCGGTGCCAGCGTGGCGGCGCTTTGCATCTATGACATGTGCAAGGCCCTGAACAAAGGCATCCGGATCCAAGAGGTGAAACTGCTCACCAAGACCGGTGGCAAGTCCGGGGACTATCACGCGGAACTCCCATGAAACCGCCGCGACCGCTCCATGGACTTGTGCTCGCCGGCGGACGCAGCTCCCGGATGGGGGTGGACAAAGCGGCGCTCGTCCATCCCGACGGTCGGCCGCTCGCGAAACGGACTTGCGACCTGCTCGTGCAGTCCGGCTGTGATGCCGTCTGGCTTTCCCTGCGCCACGACCAGGACCCGCCACCGGGTTTCGAGGCGGATCATGGCATGCGATGCGTGCGCGACCCCGAGGGCCGGAGCGAGGGGCCGCTGGCCGGCATGCTTGCCGCGATGAGGGCCGCGCCGGATGCCGACTGGCTTGTGCTGGCCTGCGACCTGCCGCGCCTCGATGAGGAAACGATCCGTTTCCTGCTTGCCTCGCGCCTGCCCGGCGAGGCCTTGCTTTCCTATCGCAGCGAATCGGACGGCTTGCCGGAACCCCTGTGCGCGTTCTACGCAGCGGACTCGTTTCCAATTCTGGAAGCTTGCCACGCCGAGGGCATCCGCTGCCCGCGCAAGGTGCTCATTCGCTCCCGCTGCCGCCTCATCGATCCGGTCACCCCGCGGGCGCTGGACAATGCGAACACGCCGGAAGACTGGCGCTCCGCCCTCATGCCATGATCTATCAAGTCAGCTACTACGGCATGCTCGCCGAGCGTCGGGGACTTGCCTCGGAGGCGCTTGAGTCCGCCTGCACCACGCCGCGCGCCCTCTATCAGGAAATCGACGCCCGCCATCCGCTCGGGCTTGCCCAAGGCGATCTGCGCGCCGCGGTGAACGATGAGTTTGTCTGCTGGGACCACCCGCTCGTCGAGGGCGATCACCTTGCCTTCCTTCCACCGATGTCCGGGGGCTGAACTGCCGTCATGAATCCGATGCTCCGTTTCTCCATATCCGATCAGGCGATTGATCCCGCCGCACTTCAGGCTTTCCTGCATGATCCGGCGGCGGGGGCGGAGGTTTGTTTCGACGGGCGTGTGAGAAATCACAACGAAGGCCGGGCGGTGGGCAGCCTGGAGTATCAGGCGTATCCGGCGCTGGCGGAGAAGACCGGACTGAGGATCCTGGAAGAAGAAGCGGCGAGACACGGGATTCTGCGGGGGATCGCCGTGCAGCGCACCGGTCGTCTGGAGATCGGTGAGTCCGCCGTGTGGGTGGGAGTGGCCTCGGCGCATCGCGGGGCGGCATTTGATGCGGCGCGTGCGATCATGGAACGCCTGAAATACGAACTTCCCGTGTGGAAAAAGGAAATCTATCAGGACGGCCGGGTCGAGTGGGTGGGGCCGGATTCCAAATCCGCCGAGACCGGGCGGGATCGCGAGGATTGCCCGGACTGGGCCGCGCGCCTGGAAGCCATCTGGATTTCCCCGGGCCATGATTTCCGCGGCCACCCATGGGGCGATCGCGGTGGGCATGGCATCGAGTCGCTGGGCGAAGTCGCTTGCGTGGCGGGCATGGGCCTGAAGGGCGACCGGTATTTCGGTTTCAAGCCGGACTTCAAAGGCCAGGTCACCTTCCTGTCCGCGGAGGCGGTGGACGCGGTGAGGGAGAGGTTCGGCATTCCGGATCTATCCAGCGGAGTGTTTCGCCGGAATCTGATCGTGCGCGGGGTGGACCTTTCGCAGTGGGTGGGAAAGCGCTTTCGCTTCCAGGGTCTGGTGTTCGAGGGCAGCGAGGAATGCCGTCCCTGCCCGTGGATGGACCAGGTCGCCGGTGCCGGGGCGGAGGAGTTCATGAAATCCGGATTCCGCGGCGGCCTGAGGGCACGCATCCGGACGAGTGGTACCCTGCGGGTTCAGTCCTGAGATTCGCCAGCCTCCGGGCTCTTGCGGTGCTCATGGCGGATATCCCGCGCCTCGCTGAGGAACACGGAGTCCTCGCCGATATTCACGGAGAGGTCGCCGATGCGTTCGAGCGAACGCGCGACGAAGATGAGGTGCAGCAGGTTCTCGGCGCGCGGGCCTGCATTTTCGAGGCGTCCGCTGAGCATGGCGATGACCTGTTTGTGCTCGGCATCCAGCGCGGCGTCCGCCGGCTTGAGTCCCTGGCCGAGCTCCGGATTGGCATCGGTGTAGGCGAGCAGCGCGTCGCGCAGGAGCTTCTCCGCCTTGGTGTAGAGCGGCTCGATGATGGTGGTCTCGATGGCTTCGCTCGACTTGCAGATCTTCTTGGCGCGCTTGGCGATGTTGACGGCGTGATCCGAGATGCGCTCCAGGTTGTGGGCCATCTTCATCGAGGTGATGACGAGGCGCAGATCGGTGGCCACCGGGTGGAAGCGCAACAGGATGTCCATGCCGATCTGGTCGATCTTCATTTCCAGTTCATCGACCTCCGTGTCGTCTCCGATGACGCTGCGGGCGAGGTCGATGTCGCGGTTGAGCAGGGCGTTGACCGAGCGTTCGAGGTTCTGCCGTGTGAGGCTCGCCATGAGCAGGACGCTGTCCTTCAGGGCGTTCATCGTTTTGTCGAGCTCGTGGAAAATGTGCTGCTGGTTCATGGGAGGCATGGGAGGCGAAGGGTGGATCCGTTGCGGGGGATCGTGGAATTGGGGATCGGGGTGGTGGCCATTCTCAGCCGAAGCGGCCGCTGATGTATTCTTCGGTCTTGCGGACGCGCGGATTGGAAAAGATGCGCTTGGTGTCCGAATATTCAACCAGTTCACCCATGTAAAAGAAGGCGGTGCGGTCGGACACGCGGGCCGCCTGCTGCATGTTGTGGGTGACGATGACGAAGGTGTAGTCGTTCTTGAGCTGCCAGACGAGCTCCTCGACCTTGGCGGTGGCGATCGGGTCGAGGGCGCTGCAGGGCTCGTCCATCAACACGACGAGCGGTTTCACCGCGATCGTGCGGGCGATGCAGAGGCGCTGCTGCTGGCCGCCGGAAAGTCCGAGGGCGGACTCCTGGAGGCGGTCCTTCACTTCGTCCCAAAGGGCGGCGGAGCGCAGGCTTTCCTCAACGGCCTGGTCGATGACCTGCTTGTCCTTGACGCCCCGCATGCGCAGGCCGAAGGCGACGTTTTCGTAAATCGACTTCGGGAAGGGGTTGGATTTCTGGAACACCATGCCGACGTCCCGGCGGAGCTTCACCACATCCACGGAGGGGTCATGGATGTTGATGTCCTCGATGTGGATGGAGCCCTTGGTCACGCGGGTGCCCGGGATCTCGTCGTTCATCCGGTTGATGCAGCGGAGAAGCGTGGACTTGCCGCAACCCGAGGGACCAATGAAGGCGGTGACCTCGTGCTTGTGGAGATCCAGTGTGATGTCCTTGAGGGCCTGCGAGGAGCCGTAGTTGAAACAAAGGTCGCGGATGGCGACGGAGACCTCCGCGGACGGGGCGGGGGAGGACGGCTTGGGATCGAGAGTCGCTTGCATGGTCGGGTGGGTTGCCGGTTTCAGCCGAAGGATCCGGTGATGTAGGCCTCGGTTTGCTTTTCGCGCGGCTTCTCGAAGATCTGCATGGTGGGGCCGTATTCGACGAGGTTCCCCAGATACATGAAGGCGGTGCGGTCCGAGCAGCGGGTAGCCTGGGACATGTTGTGGGTGACGATGACGATGGTGAACTTCTCCTTGAGCGAGGTGATCAGCTCCTCGATCTTGAGGGTGGCGAGCGGATCGAGAGCGGCGCAGGGCTCGTCCATCAGCACGATGTCCGGTTCGGTGGCGATCACGCGGGCAATGCAGAGCCGCTGTTGCTGGCCTCCGGAAAGTCCGAAGGCGGAGGTGTGGAGGCGGTCCTTCACCTCGTCCCAAAGCGCGGCGCTGCGGAGGGCGTTCTCGGCGGCGGCGTCGAGATCGGATTTCTTCTTCACGCCGGCGATCCGCAGTCCGTAGACCACATTTTCATAGATCGATTTGGCAAAGGGGTTGTATTTCTGGAAGACCATGCCGACGCGCCGGCGAAGCTCCTGGAGGTGGATGTCCGGCCGGTGGATGTCGATGCCATGCACGAGGATCGATCCCTGGGTGACCCTGGCCGAGGGGATGCGGTCGTTGATGCGGTTGATGCAGCGGATCAGGGTGGACTTGCCGCAGCCGGAAGGGCCGATGAAGGCGGTGACCTGGCGCGCGGGGATGTCCATGGTTACGTCATGAAGCACCTGCTTTTCGCCGTAGGCGAAGCGGAGGTTCTCGATGCGGACCGCGGCGGTTTCTGTCGATTCGCTTACCATTTGAGTTTCCTGCGGATTCTGGCGCGGAGCACCATGGAGACGATGGAGAGGGTGGCCACGAGGATGAGGAACACGAGCACGGAGCCATACTGGGCCCGCTGGGTGTATTCCGAGCTCGGGATGCGGGCTGCGAGGGTGTAGATGTGATAGGGCAGTGCCTGGACCTGGGATGAGAGGATGCCGAAGGGATTCGAGAGCCCCTCCCAGGGCAGGTCATCCTTGGCGGCGACGGCCGCGGTGAACATGATGGGCGCGGTTTCTCCGGCGACGCGGGTGATGGCCAGCAGGGACGAGGTGAGGATGCCGGGCAATGAGTAGGGGAGCACGCACTTGCGGATGGTCTGCCAGCGGGTGCCACCCATCGCCAGTGAGGCGTCCCGGAAGCCCTGGGGCACGGCCCGGAGCGATTCTTCGGACGCGGTGATGATGACCGGCAGGATCATGCAGGCGAGGGTGGCGCAACCGGCCATCAGCGAGGAGTTCCATCCTTGGAAACTGATCGCATAGTTTCCAATCATCAGCGGAATGACCAGCAGCGAGCGATCCGAGGGGTCCGAGGTGAGGACCGGCACGGCGAGCACGAAGACGGAGAAACCGAAGAGCCCGAAGACGATGGACGGGATGCCCGCGAGGTTGAGGATGGCCAGGCGCACCGCGTGGATGAAGGGGCTTTGTTTGGCGTATTCCGCCAGATAGATCGCGGCGCTGACTCCGAAGAAGAGGGCGAGCAGGATCGATCCGATGGTGAGCAGGGCGGTTCCGACGATGGGACCGGCGATGCCGCCGCCGGAGTAGGAGAAGGTCTGCTCGTTGTAGAGGTTCTCTCCCTGGTGCTCGGCGACGTAGCGGCTGTAGGCCGAGGCCGCCAGTTGGTGGCGGGTGCCCTGGGCGTCATCGAAGACGTGCAGCGTCTCGTTCTTCGCGGTCAGGAACTCGAGGTCGACGAAAGGAAACTTGGGTGAGAGGATGGCGGGCGCTCCATCGACGATGATCCTGGTGAAAAGCAGGACGGCGATGAGCACGATGAGGTAGGTGGTGCCCGCCAGCAAGGAGCGGATGAGGACCTCCTTGATGTGGCCCTTCGGACGTCCTTTGCGGATCAGTTTTTCCGGATCGAACATGGATTACTTGGTGGCGCGGTTCACGAAGCGGTGGGCGGTGGCGTTGATGCCGAGGACCACGACGAACAGGAGGATGCCCACGACGAAGAGCGCGCGGTAATGGACGCTGCCGAGGGGGACCTCCCCGAGTTCCTGGGCGATGATGCCGGTGAGTGTGTGGGACGGCTGGAAGAACACGCCGAAACCCGCGGAGAAGTCGGGGATCTTGATCCGGTTTCCGGCGACGAGGAGGACGACCATGGTCTCGCCGATCACGCGGCCGAGGCCGAGCAAGACCGCGGCGAGGATGCCGGAGAAGGCGGCGGGGATGATCACCCGGAAGGTCGTCTGGATGCCGGAGGCCCCGAGCGCTTCGGAAGCCTCGGCGTAGGCGGAGGGCACGTTGTTGAGCGCATCCTCGGCCAGCGAGAAGATGGTGGGGATGCTCATCAGCGCGAGGAGGCAACCGGCGGTGAAGATGTTGAGGCGTTCCTCGATCGGGAAACCGGGCACCCACTGCAGCGAGTCCATCACCGAAAGCTCGCGCAGCACCGTGCCGAAGACCAGGATGCCGATGAAACCGAGCACGACCGAGGGGATCGCCTGGATGAATTCGATGACCGGCTTGACGATCGCCTGCTCGCGCGGCGAGGCGAACTGGTTGACGTAAATGGCGGAACCAATGCCGACGGGAATGGCGATGGTGAGGGCGACGAGCGCGATCATCAGTGATCCGGTGGCCAGCGGCAGGATGCCATAGAAATCCTGCCATTCTCCGCCGGTGATCCAGTCGCGGCCGGTCAGGAAGGAAACCACCGCCGCCGAGAGCGGGACCGGCGTGGTGTGCGTCCAGGAGGAGATTTTCGCAGGCGCGGCGGAGAGATCGGAGAGAAAGACCGGCCAGGCTTTCTTCGCCGTCCGCAGGAGGCGGTCCGCCTCGCCTTGGGCCAGCGATTTGGGAAGCTGCGGCAGGATGGCGGCCGAGGATTTGGCGAGTTCCTCGTGGAGGCGGATGCAGTCCGGCTTGCGCTCCATCAGGCTGGCCATGGGCGTTTCCGTGTCGGGCTTTTCCGCAAGGGCTGCCTTGGCTTCGGCGAGGAGTTTTTCGCGCTCCGCGGGGTCGTCGACATTGTTGGCGGCGGCGAGCAGGGTGCGGCGGTCTTTTTCGAGGATGTCCGCGTTTTGCAGGGCCTCCTTGGTGGAAGTGACGGATTCGGTCATTTCCATGATGGCGGACCCGAGATCGGCGCTGGCGGATTCGAACGAGTCAATCGTGGCGCGGAATGCCTGGAGCGGCTCCGCGTGCCTGGCCTGCGTGCTGGCCAGTTCCTCGGCGAGGCGGGTGACCAGGGCGGGATCGTCGGTGGCTTGAGGCGTGCGGGTGCGCAGCGCGGAAATGATTTCCTCACGTTCCTTGGCCGAGAGATGGGGAGTGGCGGGCAGGTTGGCCAGGGCCTTGGCGCGTTGTTTTTCGTAGTTTTCGCGCAAAACCGCCAGCATGGCGGGCTGGGCCTCCTGGCCTTCCTGGGTGCTGTTGAGAATCAGCTCCTTGGTGGGCCCTGTCTGATCGGTGTAGGCGTTGAAAAGCGCCGCAGCCTCTTCAGAGCGCCGCAGTTGCTGGTAGCTTCTGCCGTTGATTTCCGCGTAGTAGGCGCGGTTGAGAAGGCTCACCAACTGCTCGTGGGCGGTGAGGTTCTTGCGGGAGATGTCGACAAATTCGAGGCCCGCGATGCGGTAGGTTTCCAGCTCCCGGCGGTATCCAGGGAAGAAGCCAAGTCCCTCCTTGAGCAGGAAAACGATGATCAGGACGAGGATGACGATGGTCAACCCGGCATTGGACGCGAAGAAGTAGCGGATGAGACGCTCGAAGGAAAACCCCTGTTTCCGGAAGCGGTGGGATTTCGGGACGTTTCGGTTTGCGTCATCAGGCATGGGCGGTGGGGCGGAGTGGAATCGGGATGAGACGGTTTGGCAAGCAAATGGGCATCGCCGGCCGAAGCTACGATGCCCATTTGAGCAACAACCGAAAAAATGGAACCCTCAGGGCTCAGTTCGGAATGAATCCAACCTTCTGAACGATCGCCTGACCGGCGGAGGACTCGATGAATTCCATGAACGCGGCAGCCTCGGGGGTCGGCTTGTCAGGAGCATAGAGGTAGCACAGGCGGGAGTAGGCGTAGGTCTTGGCATTCTGGGCCACCGGCTGGATGCCGTCGATGGACAGGGCCTTGGTGCCGGGGGTCTTCGAGTAGGCAAGACCGACGTATCCGATGCCGTTCTTGTTCTTGGCCACTTCCTGGGCGATCTGCTCGTTGCCGGCCATCTTCAGGGAGGTGGAGGGGTAGTCGCGGCCGCCCATGGCGAGCTTCTGCCAGTCCTTGTAGGTGCCGGAGGAGGTGTTCCGGGTGTAGATCGAGATCTTGCCGGGGGTGCCGCCGATTTCCGACCAGTCCTTGATCTGGCCGGTGAAGATCTTGGAGATCTGGGCCTTGGTCAGGTTGGAAACCGGGCAGTTCTTGTTCACGATGACGACAAGCATGTCGTGGCAGATCGGGTGCTCCTTGATGTAAACACCCTTGGTTTTGCAGAAGGTGCGCTCGTCGTCCTTCACCTTGCGGGAGGACATGCCGATCTGCGCCGTGCCGTTGGCAAGGGCGGGGAAGGCGGTGGTGGAGCCTTCGGCGGCGATCTCGAACTTCACGCCCTTGTTACCGGCGGCCTTGAAGGCCTCGGCAAGCTGCGGGATGAGTTTCGCGCCGAGGGTGTCACTGCCCTTGATGCTGAGGGTCTGCGCTCCGGCCATGGAAATCATGGCGGCCGTGGCGAGGATGGTGGTGATGGATTTCATGTCTGCTGTGTTCGTGGTTCTTCGTTGGAATGGGAAGGAAATCAGAAGGTCATGCGGAGGCCGGAAAGGAAGGTGCAGCCATCGTAGCTGCCGCCGCCCATTTGCGCGTACTCCATGCCGGCCATGAGCTTGAGCTTGTGGCTGTAGATGTAGTAGTTAAGACCAAGGTAGTGCGCGGTGTAGGTGTTGCCGTATTCGTCATCGCCGGAGGCAAGGCGGTCATAGCGGCTGGGCACGCGGATCCCGTCGGCATCGGCAGCCGAGATGAACTGGAAGCGGTAGACGGCCTGGAGTTGGTCTGCGATGAAGTAGCTCGGGGTCCAGGTGAAGCCCAGGATGTCGGATTGGGCGATCGGCACATCCACGCCTTGATCCGCGGTTCCGGTGAAGCCGAAGCCATACATGAGCTCGGTGATCATGCCGAAGCGGCCCTGGCTCATGTCGTTGGTGAGCGCGATGGAATCGGTGAACGCCGGGGAGGCGTTGAACGAGAAGTTGGGATCGATTTTCCCGTCCTTGTAGCCGGGTTCGCTGTTGTGCATGTAGGTGAAGGTCGTCACGCACGATTCAAGACCGGTCTGCTCGGCGAAGTCGTATCCGAGCTTGCCGATGGTGAGAATGCCGCCGTCACCGGATTCCGCGAACTCCGCGACGCGGGCGTTGGAGTAGGCTCCGACTTCGTACTGCCAGGCACCGCCGATGCCCTTGCCGAAGGACCAGATGCCCGTCAGCTCGCCGGGGGTGAGGAGATTGGAAGCCACGCTCCGCTCGAAGGTGACGATCTCGGTGGAGGAGATTTCCTGATCGCGCGAGAAGCGGACCTGCTTCTTGCCGATGGAAAGGTTGAAGGCGTCCGAAGGAGCGTAGGTCAGGCCACCTTCCTGGAAGCTCTTGTAGAAGGTGGTGTCGCCACCAGGGCCGTCCTGGCCGTCGACGTCGATGTTGAAGCTGGCGTCCAGTTTCCAGTTTTGGAAGAACTTCGACTTGAAGCCGATCCGCGCGCGGCGGGCTTCGATGTCGTTGCCCCAGACGATTTCATCGTTGCCGGCGTCTTTGAAGTCGGAGGTGTTGAAGCTGTCTCCGCCACCGGCGTAGCCGTAGATGGACTGGAGTTGGAGACGTCCGGTGAGTTGGAAAAGCTGGACGATCGGATCGTCGTCGTTTTTGTAGAGAGTCGCCACGGACCATGCGCGGTCCCATTCGGTATCGCCGGAAAGCTTGCCCACCAGAAGACCGGTGGCGCTGCTGGAGGAACCGGCCTCAGCGGCGGCGGTATCCACTGGGGCTTCGTTTCCGGCTTGGACCGGGAGGCAGCCAAGCACGCTGGTGGCGAGCATGGCACGGCGGATGGATTTCATGGATTGCATGGTGTGGTTGGCTTGCGCCCGAAGCGCTAGGCGGGTTATGGAACGTTTTCGTCACACGGGAAGGGGGTCTTTGTGACACAAATGTCACATTCGGGGGTGGATTGACCGCTCAAAAGCCGGGAAATGGGCGGGTTTAGAGGCTTGTTTGATTCGTAAGTCTCTTAATATAAGCGATCTCTGAAATTGTGACGAAAAATCAGGAGCGTGCGGCTCTTTGTGACAATTCCGCCTCGTTCGGAGAATCGGGACGACCCTTCCTCCTGGCGCTCGGTGGGGCCGGATGAAATCGTTAGAAACGGCGGGTCAGTGAGATCCGGAAGGTCCGCGGCTCCGCGGGATGCAGGTGGATGTCCTCCACGCCGCCCGCAGGCTCGCCGGGGAGTCGGGAGGCATAGAAATACTCGATGTCGTTGTCGTCCCGTCCGAGCAGGTTCAGGCAATCCACGGCCACCTCCCAATCGTTTTTCCGGTAACCGACGCGCCCGTTGACCTGCCAGCTCGGGCGCGAATCCACGCTGCCATCCTCAATCAAGGGCCGCGGGCTGAAGTAGCGCGACCTCAAGCTGCCGAAAAACCCTTCCTCCTTCCCGATCGTGATGCCGGTGTCCAGCGTGAGCGGCACCGCACCGGGGATCTCGTCATCGGTCCCCACATCCAGCAGCCTTCCTTCGCTCACCGTGACCTCGTTGTCGACCATCAGCCAGTCGTTGGGCCGCCAGTAGGTGGACCACTCCACACCGAATCGCTCGGTGGCGGGGCCGGCTTCCGAGGTGCCCGCATCGCCGACGTAGAGCAGCTCGGAATCGCTGTGCAGGTAGAAGAATGCCAGCGTGCTCACCACGTCCTGCACGGCCTCGGTTCTTGCGCCGAGTTCGAAGCCGTAAGTGCGCACCAGCGGGTCCACTTTGTCCGCGGCGAGCCCGGTCGCCGGATCGATCGTGATGGTGGTCCCGCGAGCATCGTTCGAGTGGAATCCCATCCCGGCGTTGGCGTAGAACTCGGTGTCCGCCCATGGTCCGAAGATCAGGCTGAGCTTGGGTGAAACAATCGCATCCGTTTCATCGCCGGAGTTCGCCGGGTTGTCGCTCTCCACATCGAAATAGAATCCGTCCGCCCGCAGTCCGGGCTCGATGCGGAACCACTCGTTCACCTGATGCCTCGCCGTGGCATACACTCCGGCCGTGGCTTCATAGACATCGTCCACCCGCGTGGTGCCGATCCGCTCCGTCGCGTTGGTCTGATAGAGGCCGATCCCATCGATGAGGTCGTGGCGTGTCTGGAAACCGATGGTCAAAAGGTTCTTGTCGCCATAGTCCCACTCGCGCCGGACTTCACCGCCGAAGAACCAGCGGTCTTCCTGTTGTTCGAACTGGTCGCCATTCACCGGATCGTTGAGGAAGTAGGTGAAGTTGGAAAACAGATCGAGATCGTACTTCCCGGCGTAAGCGTCTGCGTGGATCCGGCCGTTGGAAAGCTCGCGATCCCAGGCTCCCATCAGGCTGTAGCGGCTGGATTCACCGCGCACGGTGTCATCGATGTTTCCGAGGCGGTCGATGCCGCCGCTTTCGATCAGGCGCTTCGGGATTTGATCCGTGGAGTCCCACTCTCCATCATAGCCCATCGCAGTGAGGCGGAAGGTGTCCTGTCCGGATTGGTGGAAGTATTTGAGAAAACCGTTGATGCGTTGGGAATTCCCTTCCCGCTCCCAAGGACCGTCGTAGTCGTTGTATTCGAGCGCATAGGTGAGTCCGGATTTGTCGGCGGGAGGAGCGATGGCCTTTGATCCCGGGGTTGGCGCGCTCAGATCAATCGTGTCCGCGATCAGGCCTCGGAAGTAATGGTTTTCACCCATGCCCACCGATGCGATGCCCTGGGGCAGCAGGTCAAAGAAGCGGAACTTCGCGGCGCCGGCCGTGCTCAGGTCGCCGAGTTGGCCGAAGAACGGGCCTTTCCAATAGTCGAGTTGTTCAACGAGCTCCGGGATGATCGGATTGAGATCCGCATATCCCTGGCCGTGGGCGTGAGTCACGAAGTTCACCGGCTGTCCGTCCATGGAGACGGAAAAATCCGTGCCATGATCGAGATTGAAACCCCGGACGAAATACTGGTTCGCCTTGCCGTCTCCGGAATGCTGGGTGATGACCACACCGGGCACCACTTCTAACAATTCGCCGCGTCGCAGGTAGGGGCGCTCGCCGAGTTCCCTGGAGTTGGCCTGTCCCTTGGAAGCGGTTGCCGCCTCGCCGATCAGGCTCTCGGCCTTGCCTGTGACCACAAGCGGGTCCAGCAAGTTGTCCGGTGCTTCTTCTGCGAGGGTCCGGGTGAGGAAAAGAAGAGGCGCGATGTGGTGCAGGGGAAGGGTTTTCTTCATCGGGGATGGGGATGCAGACCCGCAACTTATCCGGGTCACACGTTCCTGCAAGTTGGGGATGGTGAATCTTTGAATGAAGAATTTTCCCTTCTTATGGCTTGACCCGAATGCCGAGCCCGCGATGTTTCGCGCGATGCGCCAGCTGCTCAAACGCGTGAGCCGCTTCCTGCTGATCGGAACCCTCTTCGTTTCGCTCGGCGGGCACTTCGCGTTGTTGCAGACCTTCGCGTGGGGCACGATGCTCATGAGTTATTCGAAGAATGCCAGCTTCGGCGAGGCGGCTCGGAAAACCTTCGATGGCGAGCATCCCTGCCCGATGTGCAAACTGGTGAAACAGAGCAAGGAGCGGGAAAAAGAGAAGGTCCTGGTGAAGGCGGAAGCCAAACTGGACGTGGTGCTGCCCGTTCCTGTCCGCCTCAAGACCCCATGGGGCGCGCCGGCATCCGCCGATGTGCCCGACTATGCAGGCAGGCCCGTTTCCCTGCCCGGGGTGGTGCTTTTGCAGCCGCCCCGCCTGGCTTGATCGCATGATGGATCCGCGCTCGCGAACCGGTTTGCCGCTCGATCGGTGAACCGCGCCTGCCGCGGAACATGAACCGCATGCCTGGGCTCTCTCCTTCCCGGAGATCATGCCTGCGCGAGAACGTCCCGGCTCGATCCTTCGATGATCTTGGCTGCGGATGTGCCCTCGCGGAATCCGATCCAGTCCGAATCCATTGAAACCTGCCAGAACCGGCCGGGGTTACTCCCTGGTGGAATTGTTGGTCGCGCTCCTGTTAGTCGCGATTCTTGCCTCGATTGTCGTACCTGTCGCCCGCTCGTTCATCTCCCGCGGACGATCCGCAAACTGTGCCTCGAACCTGCGTCAGATCGGCATGGCCGTGATGATGTATGCCTCGGACAATCACATGCGGCTGCCCGTCACCTCCCACCAACGTTCGGCGGGGGGCAGGTCGTGGACGCTCACCCTCCAGCCTTATGCATCCGGCACCCTGAGTTTCAAGTGCCCTGCGGATCCGGACCGCAAGCGGGTCTATACCTACACCATCAATGACTATCTCACCCCCAATCCGGCGGGTGCGCCGGATATGGATTACTCGCGCCTTGCCTCCATTCCGAGGCCGGCGGAGACCCTGATGTTTGGCGAGGCGACTGCGTCCTATCGGAGTATCGATCACTTTCACTTCACTGACTACCGCGGCGGAGTGATGCCGCCCGAGGTGTTCGAATCCCAGGTGTCCACAAGCGCCCACTTGAAGCATGCGAACCACCTGTTTGCCGATGGTCACGTGGAAACCTTGTCCCGCCTCGAAGCCCTGCGCCGTGTGGCCGCACCGAATTCCGTCTTCATCGATCCGACCGCAGGCAAAACCCCGTGAAACCAATCCTCATGAAAATCAAACCGATACTCCACTGCACCATCCTTCTGCTGGGGGCCTCCCTGGCAAGCGCCCACGACCACTTCGCCGCTGGAGTGGATGATCTCAACTCGAATGGCCAACCCGATCCGGGCGAGCCCTTGAAGCTGCATGGTCCCGCCTTTTCCAACAAGGTGTTCCATCTGCTTCCCCGGCCGGCGGGTCAGCGGCCTGCCATCAAATGTGGTGGGCATTACGCCTTGGACGAGGGAGCCCGCACCTTGTTTCCCAACGATGGCTTCTCGTTCACCGCACTCTCGGACGGGCAGGTGGAGGCGGAGGAAGAAAACCACGCGCACACCGGGGCTTGGATCTGGATGGAAATCCTTTCCGTGGATGGCCCTGCCGGCGCGGCCTTCGGCTTCTGGGAGGCGGGCCGCTCCACCGTGGCGGACACGCCGACGCGCTCGTTCATCACCGGTGCTCCCACCGGCGCATTCCGCTTCATCCTCAGCGGGGGAATCGATTCCGCCGATGAGGATCCCCAAGGGCACATTCATGGCCGGGCGTGGACGGCGGACAAGCCCGGAATCTATCAGATCACGATGCGTCTCGTTGACCGGAGCACCAGCGGTCCCGGTGGTGGTCCCTGGCATGCCCCCGGCGCGCCCTTTGTATTCCGCTTTGAGGCGGGGCCCGATTTCCAACCCTCTCTCAGCCGCTCATCCGGCACATCCACCCTCACCTGGCCGAGCCGCATGGGCATTTGGGAGCCGTTTCAAACCGGCATCCTTTTCCGCGTCCTTCGCTCCACCGATCCGGCGGCAGGCTGGACGTCGATCGGTCAGGTCACCGGCACCACTGCCGCCACGATTTCGTTCACCGATCCATCTCCTCCCGCAGGCCGGGCCTTTTACCGCCTGTCCTATGACTGGGCGGAACCCGTCCAGCCGTGAACCTTGAATCTCCCCCATACCAACCAACCAGAAACCAAACCAAAGACACCCCCATGAAGCCTATGAGAACCTCACTCTTCGCCATCGGAGCCATCGCCTTGGCGCCGTCCTTGCAAGCCCACACCAGCTACGGCGGCACCGCTCGGGACCTCGGGCCTGTCACGGGCTCGGTGAGCGGATCCATCAGCGGATTCAATCCTTTGTCTCCGTATTTCAAGACGATCAACACCGCACAGACGGTGACCTCCAACTTCGGCTGGGCGAATGCCACCGATGCGGACTTCGGCGATGCCCACCACATCAAGGCCTACCGCTTCACCCTCGCCGAAGCGGGCTGGGCAACCATTTCCGTGGCGGCCAATGCCTCGCGGGGCACCGGGACCGTTCCTTTCATGCCCGCGTTCTCGCTCTATACCGGTCTGCTTCACACCAGCGGTGGATCGGACTACGACACCTCCGGCATCACGCTGGCCTATCTGGCCACACTTGGAAACCCGCAGCCGCGCGAAGGTGCGTTCAATGCCCTTGGGGATTGGAAGATGGGCAACGACGCAAGTCTGCCCGATGCATTCGGAAACTATAACTTCAGCGAATTGAGCTCACTCACTTATGTGGCGAATGCGGCGGACGGCACTTCCACAAACTACGGCAGTGCACCCGGCATCCATGGCGACGGGCTGGCGAACGGCTTTGTCACCCGCTCGCTCTGGCTCACTCCGGGCACCTACTCGCTGATGGTGGGTGGGGCTGACATCGGCGGCTCGGATGTCTCCGGCACCTATGGCATCGATGTTTCGCTTTCGGTGATTCCCGAGCCCTCATCGATGGCTCTCACCGGTTTCGCCGGTCTCCTGCTGCTCCGGCGCAGGAGGGCTTGAAGCGTCCAACCTCCCTGAGACGCGCCGCTTCTTCATTCGTCCAGTTCCACCCTTACGCGGAAGAAGCGGCGTTCCGAATCGAGCGGGACGGAAAGGGTGATCGATTCAAATCCAGCCTCGGCAGGAGACAGGGCTGAGGTTGTAACGGTGGAGCCTGCGCGAGGCTCCTGGATCCATGAACCGCCAGCGGCGGACGGGCTGCTTTCGAACTGATAGAAAATCCCGCGTGCCGACGCGTCGCTGCGGCGGCGATGGGTGATGTGGAGTGTGTTGCCGACCCGTGTGCAGGAGGGAGCCAGCCGGTTTCCTGCGGAGGATAAGCCGGAAGCGGCCGCCGGATCGCCGCCGACGGCATACTCGATGAGATTCGAAAGTCCGTCGTGATCGGGATCCTCGCCGGGGGCCGGGTTTGCCAGGCTGCTGCTCCACGAGGCATAGGACTCGACGAGGGCCAGGGTGAATGTGACGGGAACTTCGGTGGCTCCATCCCAGCGCAGACTTGCATGCACCTGAATCTCCGGAACATCCGGCAGCGAGTTCCACTCAAGCGTGAGTGGACTTTGCAAAGCGGCACCCAGGCCTCCGCGGCGGCAGCGCCAGGTGTTGCCTGCGAGTGCCTCTTGGATCATCGAACCGGCAATGCCACTCGGCGGGTGGGCGGATTGCAGGGTGAGCTGCACGTTGTGCGCATCCACGATGCCTGCATTGGTGATCGATAGCGGCACATTTCCAGGCATGAGCCTGCGCAAGGTCGGGCCGGTATGATGCTGGACTTGCAGGGTGGTGGCCTGCGGAATCGCACGGGTCATGTGAAAGCCCTTGCTCTCCATCATCGAGTCGAGCTGCGGCAGATAGGCCGGGATGAACGAAAGGTAGTTTCTGGAAACATTCGCCGGAAGGCCGCCCCAGCCCTGGGGATCCCGTCCGGAGGCGGTGCCGATGAGCGCGGGCATCCCTCCTTCCATCATGAAGGCCGGCGCTCCGGAGTCCCCTCCCTGATAGTCGCATTCGCGGGGCAGCCCCGCATCGTGATTGAAGTCGAACCAGGCAAAGCGCGTCGTGTCGAATCCCGGATCGTTCACCAGAGTGGTGAATCCACCGATGCTGGTGGTTCCAGCGCGCACGAAGCTGCCGAAAACCACCGCCTGTCGGCCGCTGTAGGCACTCTCCGAAGCAAGATTGAGCACGGGGAAGGGCTTGATCCCGGTGGCGGCGTCCACCTCGCTGGCCAGGGTGCAGAGCATCAGATCGGTGGTCTGGCCCAGTGAGTTGATCACCGGTATCTGGCTTTCGATCGGATAGAGATGCTGTTGTCCGTCGGTCCCGAGAAATGCGATGTCCCAATCCGCGCCGAGGGGATAGTGGGTGGCGTAGACAAAATGCCGTGGCGAGACGAGGGCCATCTGGCGGGTCCAGTCGGTCGGATGCGCGGGCCAGCCGATGCCAAGGAAGAGATTGGCGGGAGCGTGGATGAAGTCCGGATTGGTGGCCGGCACCTGGGGATAGATCGGTGCGCCCGGGAAGTTGAGCAGCCGGTTGTCGAGAGTGGACGAGTAATCACGCACGTGCAGCGCGTCCAGCGGAGCGTTGGAAACAAGGAACAGCGCCAGCAGGGCGCGGATGGAGCAGGGGGGACGCACTCGCGGTCGTCCTAGCCGGTTCTGCAGGAAATGGCGAGGATTTAGCCACGAATCACGGGTTTTACGGATTGATTCGTCCTTACGGGAGGATAGTCCGGAGCATGTCGATTTTCCGGTGGCTGGTGGTTTCCTTGGGCGGAGTGCTTCTGGTTTCGTGCGCGGGATCGGCGGATCGGCAGGAAGCGCTGGCGATTGCGGATCGATATACCCGCGTGGAGTGGATGCCGGAGGCCAGGCACGTGCGCCACGGGCAGGACTCGGCGGGCATTCCCGTGCACACACCGGATCGTTCGACGCCCTGGCCGGGAGACAAGCGCGGCTGGTGGAGGCCCGGGGTTCCCGCCAAGGGCATGCCCTATCAGTGGGGAGGCTTCGATACGCCGGAGTCCTTTCTTCAAAAACTCCGCGAGGGAAAAAAGGCGGGCGATATCGGCGATGCAGCGAAACGGAAACTCGGTGATGCCGGCACCAGCGCCGAATCCTGTGGCATCGATTGCTCGGGATTCGTTTCCCGCTGCTGGAAGCTGCCAAGGCCTTACTCCACCCGTGAACTGCCATCCATTTGCCAACCCTTGAAATCATGGAGCCACCTCAAGCCCGGCGACATTCTTCTCAACGACCGCCACGTGGTGCTCTTCGCCGGATGGCTCTCGGAAGGTGAAATCATCGCCGGTTACGAAGCCGGACCCAAACCGGTCTGGCGCGTGAACTCGTGCGGCATTCCCGTCGAGGTGCTGGTCAAGGACGGCTACGCCCCATGGCGCTATCGGCACATGGGCGTTTTGTGAATGCGGGTGCCGCGACCTATGATCTGCTTGAACTCGGTCATGGAGCCAATTTCACGATCGATGACAATGAGGCGGCAGGTCTGGGCATCCACGCCGGTGGAGAGAAGGCGAGAGGTGGTGACGATCACCGGATAGGGGCTCTCGGGATCGATGAAGTTGTCGAGCTGCTCGACGCCGGCTTTGTCATTGCCGGTGATGCGCATGACGTAACGCGAGTCCTTTTGCACGAGCGCCTTATTTTCATCGATCAATGCGGCCCGCATGCGGAGGGCGTGCTCGGTGTCCACGCAGAAGACCATGGTTTTCTGATAGGGATCCCCCGACTCTTTCAGATAACGGGTGATGGTCTTGGCGACGAGCTTGGTGCGGTCGTCGATGATGATGTTCCTGTCGAAGTCCTTTTGATTGTAGATCCGGTCCTCGATCTCATCGCCATCGACATCGGTTTTCCCTGGCTCCGGTCGATAGCCTTCGAGGTCTTTATCAAGATGGACTTTCACCACCTTGTAAGGCGCGAGGAAACCATCGGAGATGCCTTGTTTGAGCGAGTAGGTATAAAGCGGGTCGCCGAAATAACCGATATTGGAAACATATTCGGTTTCCTTGGGAGTGGCGGTGAGGCCGATCTGGGTGGCATTGGAGAAATGTTCGAGAATTTCCCGCCAAGACGCGGAAAAGTTCTACTTCACGCTCATCGACTTCCGCCAAGCCACCAACCACTTCGCTGATCCCGAATTTGATGGCGATCCGGTCCAGATTTACGTTCCTGAGGACAATTCCCCCATCTCCCCGCCCGATCCTGACGAAGGAAAAGTCGGCGAGGATGTCCGTGATCCGGAAGGCGAACCAACTGAAATCCTTGTCCAGCCCCCCGCGCCGCCAGGGCAAGGCCGCACTGGCCCGGAACCTCGGACCAAGATCCGCATCGACGGCGTGCCAGTGCAAATCCTCGCCGAGCGCGTGGAATACATGGACGAACACGGCAAGCTCGTCACCGAGTCACTCCGCGACTACTCCCGCAAGACCATCCTCAAGGAATACTCCTCGTTGGATGAATTCCTCCGCACCTGGAATGCAGCCGAGCGGAAAAAAGCCATCCTCGATGAAATGGAATCCCATGGCCTCGCTCTCGACATTCTCGGACAGGAAGTAAATCCTGATCTCGATGCCTTCGATCTCATCTGCCACGTCGCCTTCGGCCAACCGCCACTGACCCGCAAACAACGTGCCGCCAAGGCGCGGAAGGATATCTTCAGCAAACACGGCGAGGAAGCCCGCGCCATCCTCCAAGCCCTGCTCGACCGCTACGCCGACCACGGCATCCTCGACATCGAAGATACCGAGGTTCTCTACCAGAAACCCTTCAATGAGATTGGCAAACCCCTCGAAATTGCCGGACTCTTCGGCGGTCCCGCCGGTTACCAGAAAGCCCTCCGCGAACTCGAACAATCCCTCTACTCCGCCGCCTGACCCATGTCCCTCACTGCCACCATCAAGTCCATCCAGAATGAAATGCGCAAAGACGAGGGCGTCGGCGGCGACGACCAGCGTATCGAGCAACTCGCGTGGATGCTTTTTCTCAAGATCTACGACGCCAAGGAAGCTGAGTGGGAATTCACCGACAGGAAATACAAATCTCCCGTCCCGGAGAAATTGAAATGGCGGAACTGGGCTGCCGACCCCGAGGGCATGACCGGCGAGGCGCTGCTCGACTTCGTCAACAACACCCTCTTCCCCGGCCTGCAAAACCTCGCCGTCGGCAAAGAAGATGGCCGCGCCCGCATTGTCCGCGAAGTCTTCGAGGGCGGCTACAACTTCATGCGCAGCGGCCAACAGCTCCGCAAGATCATCAACAAGCTGGAGGAAATCGACTTCAACAGCCTCAAGGAGCGCCAGCACTTCGGCGACATCTACGAGAAGATCCTCAGCGACCTCCAGTCCGCCGGAAACTCCGGCGAGTTCTACACCCCACGCGCCGTCACCCAGTTCATGGCGGACCGCATCGACCCGAGACCCGGCGAAACCTTGCTCGACCCCGCTTGCGGCACCGGCGGCTTCCTCACTTGCGCCATCAACCACATGCGCAAGCACCATGTGAAGGGCGTCAAGGACGAGCGCGCGCTCCAGTCGTGCCTCCGTGGCGTCGAGAAAAAGCACATGCCGCACCTCCTGTGCATGACCAACCTGCTGCTCCACGACATCGCGGATCCCGGCTTCGTCCGCCATGACAATACCCTGGCCCGGCCCTACACCAGTTGGACCAAGGACGAGCGCGTGGACATCGTGCTCACCAACCCGCCCTTCGGTGGCAAGGAAACCGACGGCATCGAGACGAACTTCCCGAAAGCCTACCAGACCCGCGAAACCGCCGATCTTTTCCTCGCCCTCATCATCCGCCTGCTCAAGCCCGGCGGCCGTTGCGCCATCGTGCTGCCGGACGGCACGCTCTTCGGCGAGGGCGTGAAAACCCGGCTCAAGGAAGCCCTGCTCACCGAGTGCGATCTCCACACCATCGTCCGCCTGTCGGGCGGGATGACTCCTTCAAAAGCGAAACCTGAATTCTGGGACGGTCAAATCAACTGGTTTTCATCGAAGGATGTGAAACCTGACGAGCTCATCACATCTGAACTAAAAATCACGCGAGAAGGTGTGGATTCGACGAGCCTTCAACTCTATTCGCCCGGTTGTCTGGTCATGGTCGCGCGGAGCGGAATCTTAAAGCACACTTTCCCTGTTTCAATACTACGCGTTGAAGGCACGGTTAACCAAGATTTGAAGGTTCTCTCTCCATTCATCGGTGGCCTTGAGCGGTATCTCCAGATCATGCTGCGCGGATTCAACGGCTTCATTATAAATTCGCTCGTTAAAACTGGAATGACGGTTCAAAGCCTGAAGTTCGATGAGTTCATAATTCAGCCTTTCCCCCTCCCACCCCTCGCCGAGCAAAAGCGCATCGTCGCCAAGGTGGATGAGTTGATGGCCTTGTGTGATCGGCTGGAGACGGAGCAGCAGGAACGCCAGGAAAAACACGCCGCACTCGCCCGCGCCTCGCTGGCCCGCTTTGCCGAAGCCCCCACCCCGGCCAACCTCAATCTCCTCTTCCACAAATCCTACGACATCGCCCCCGCCGATCTTCGCAAAACAATCCTCACGCTCGCGGTGCAGGGGAAACTTGTGAAGCAGGATCCGAAGGATGAACCGGCTGGAAAATTGCTCGAACGGATCGACAAGGCACCAAAGCGTTTGATGCGCACGAGATCAACAGAGGAGGGTGAAGGGGATACTTCTTCAGACATTAAGCCCTTGTTCGATCTGCCGAACGGTTGGGAGTGGGCACAATTTCGTCGGCTGCCGTTGTTCGCCTCTGTCGGAATTGATCGTGGGCGTTCTCTGCAAGGTCAGGACAAGGCGTATGGCTATTTCAAGATGAACAACATCCGCAATTCGGGTGGCATCGACCTGTCAGACCTTACCCGCGTCGATGCGACGGATCAAGAAGTCGAAACATTTGCGCTAACCGACGGAGACTTCCTTTTCAACACCAGGAATAGTAGAGAACTGGTTGGGAAAACGTGCGTCTATCGGGCACCATCCGCCGATACAGTCCTCTACAACAACAACATCCTCCGCGCGAAATTCATCGAAGGATTCTCTCCAGACTTTCTCGATTACTGGTTCCGCAGTCCTCAAGGTAACCAGGAACTGGAGAAACTGAAATCCAACACAACAAACGTGTGTGCCATTTACCAAGGGAAACTCTCCGGCTTTCCATGCCCCATCCCACCTCTCGCCGAACAACGCCGGATCGTGGCCAAAGTGGATGAACTGATGGCCTTGGTGGACGCCTTGGAAACCCAGCTCGCCACGGCCCGCACCTCCGCCACCCATCTCCTCGAAGCTCTAGTGATGGATTTATCTAACAATAAAACAAATGTCCAAGATTAAAGATGGGATCATAGACGCCGAATGGTCTGACTGTCTCCGGCGCTTACGTGACGCACGGGCTTTGGTTTTGCGTGACGCGGAGTCATTCCATGAAGCCGCAATTACACTCGAACGAGTCGGGCAAGTGCTAAGCGGGAGAATAAAGAACGGACTCGGTTCTTATCGAAGTGAGCTTCTGGAACTCGCTAGCTCGGCTTGCTCTATTGAGCCTCCGGAGTTGCAACGTCTGTTCGAGATCGTTCGTGAATCGCGCAACATGGCGGTGCATGATGGCGCTTGGGCTAGGCATCTAAATAGCCGCCTCGTCGACTTCATGTTAATTTTAGAACAAGCGATTATGGAAAAATTGCAATGTGCGTCTGACCTTATGGTGCGTCAGCCTCTAACTGCCGAGCTATGGCATTTGGTATCTCAGGTCCGTCAAGCGATGTTGTCAAACTCGTATTCAAGCCTGCCTATCTTTTTTGAGGACCGTTGGCATATCCTCACAGATCAGGCAATCATGGATTATATTTATAGAGCCAGCGATAAGAGAGATAAGAAAGAACGCCTGTCGGCTAAACTTGAAACGGCAATTCAAACTGGTGAGATTAAACTTTTGGATGCATCATGTTTCAACCCGGAAGCCAAATTGGTAGACATTGTTCCTAGAATGGTTGTTGGACCAGGCTTGATTGTCGAGGATAGAGACGAAAGTAAGCGACTTGTCGGTATTCTTACGCCTTTCGATGTATTGTGACTTCGCAACAAGCCAACTCGATCGACTGCTTGCCTTCAAATATGCGGATGTCATAAGTTTACGCAGGGGAGTTGCTTGCTACGGCTATGCGATCGCCGGACTATAGTATCAGAATCAGGATGACTAACAGGTTATAAAATGAAAATGCCCATCCAACACGCCATCTGGAAAGTCGGGATCAAGCCCGAGCCGCTGACTGTTTCAAAACTCGCGACCGAGAAGCACTTGGAGGACATGATCGTGGAATGTCCCGCGATCCTCTCCGGGGAGTGGATGTTGATCGGGCGGCAGGAGAAGACGCAGTTTCCGTGAATGGAACTCGCACAACATCCCCTGAAACGGTCACCGAAAATGAAATCGTCGATGGGGATCTCGCATCATCCCATCGGGAAGGGCTCGCCCACTGAAACAGGTCATCGTCTTCAACCTGGATTGGGAGCCTTGCTCATCCACGAGTTCAAGGTGGACGGAGAAGAAGAGTTTGAAACGCCAAGGCGCGGAGAGCGCCAAGGGACGAGGGATGGGATGCGCGAGCCCTATGGGTGAGGGGAGTTGGCCCCAGGGTCGGGATTTTGAACCACCGATTGCAGGGACCGATTTTCAGAAGGGGGATGCATTCAGTGAGCCGCGTCGATGGCGCGTTTTCCGGCGAGGAGGGCTTCGCGGGAGGAGAGGATGGACACGTGGTCCTCGTCGAATCCGCGGGTTTCGATGGCGTCGGCCACCGCTTCCGGGCGGAGCTGGCTGGCCACGCTCACCGTGCCATCGTTTTCCGCAGGGAGGACGGGAGAGCGTTTGGCGTGGTGGCTGTAGAACAAATGATGATTCACGCGGCCCTTGAGGCGTTGGTCGAAGAGTTCATCGAGGAATGGCGAGCCCTTGGCCATGTCACGCCACGAGGGTACCACCTTGGGGGCGAACTTCACTCCCATCTCAGCCGCCTCGTGGCCGCCCCAGGGGCTGGAGTAGGTGATGAAGTTCCGGATGTAGGAGTTTCCGCCTTCGAGGACGTTGCGCTGGATGAAACGCCGGGAAACCAAGCCACCCATGCTGTGCGCGACGACGTGCAGACGGCGGAACTCATAGCGGTCGTGAAGATGACGGATGCTGCGGTCCAGGGCGATCGCCGCGTTTTCGAGGCGCATGCCGGAGGGATAGACATAGAACCATGCCTGGTGGCGGCTGCGGTCGAGCTTGTCCATGGCCAAGCGGAAGTCCTGGGGGGATCCCGCCGCGCCGTGGACGAAAAGCACCGGTGTGCGTGAGGGATCAAAAGGCTCGACGAAGTAAACACCGAGCCCGTCGCGGATGGCGGAGGTGGCGGGGGTCCACAGCCCGTCCGGCCCGCGGGTGGCGGCGAATCTCGGGTCGTCGAGATCGGCGACTTCTCCCATGGCGAACTGGATTCCCTTTTGGCTGATCACATCCCGGACGTCCTTGCCTGCAAGTTTCTGTTGGACCGCTGCGGCGAGTCCATCGGGAAGGCGCTCCTTGGTGGAGAGGCTTCCCTGGATCCGCGCGATTTTCTGGTCCGCGTTGAGAACCGCGGCGGCCGCTTGTCCGTCCGGCCCGCGCAGCACCCAGAGCGGTTCGCCGGGTTGATAGATTCCGTCGCGATTCGTGTCCGCATAACAAAGGACATGCTGGTTCACCGGACTCTTCACGATGAACATGAACCCGCCGCCAGCGGTTAGATCGACGCGATCGCCGGAGAAGACCTTGTTTTCATCGCGATCCCACTCGATCACGGCGGCCCGGACCGGGCATGTGAAGTCATCGGCGTTCTCGATGATCGCGGAGATGCGGTATTCGTTCTCGACGAGTTTCAGATCGCGGCCGAGTTTCCGGAAGTTGCCGCAGGAGCTTGTTAGAAAAGCCGAGCCCGCGAGCAGCAGGAGTCCGAGCGTCCGGAGGAGGAGGGGAGGCACCGCGATCATGGCAAAGAGGATTCACCAGAAGCCCCCCGGGCTGTAAAGACGCAAGCGTGGAATGGGAGGCGGCTCAAGGACCGCCGCGCACAAACGACTTGGTCGCCTTGAGGCGGATGGGGAGATTCACCGTGGTGGACTCGCCGGGTTTCCTCGAGCGGGTGGTCACCATGCCTTTGAGTTCGAGTTTTTCATCGAGCATCGTGTCCAGATCGACGGTCACCTCGCCGGTGAGCTCGACGGTGGCGGACACCTCGCTGCCGTCCGCCTTGTAATCGGCGCCGGTGCTGCGGACCGAGACATCGAGGAGGGCATAGCGTCCGGTGAGGCCGCTGCGAACCTGGCGGAGCCGCATGGTGCCGATCGTCTGGGCATTCTTGAGGTCCTTGCCGATGATCATCTTCACCCAGGCGGGATCGAATTCCCAGGAGTCGCCAACCTTGACTTCGCGAGCCGGATACCAGTCGCGTTTGAGATAGACGGTGAGTTCCTCGATTTCCTGGCGGATGCGGGTCAGCGGGATGGATCCATCCAGATCGAACTTCCAATCGCCCTTGGGGGACTTGGTCATGGCGAACATCTTGCCGGAGAGCGGGCTTTCATCGGTGGCTTTCTCATCCTTGCCATCGATGCGCGTGCGGGTCTCCGTCACGATGGAGCCGACCCGGACCATGCCGCGGCGCGAGCCATCGGCCGCCGGTTCGCGAAAGGTCCAGAACAGCTCGCGGTCGCGGGTGATCTGGAGGGTTCCGCTGGTGTTTTTGCCTGCGGTGTTTTGTTGGATGGTGCCGCCGGGGGTCTCCGAGTGGGTGACGAGACGGACGCTCTGCCCGGGCTGGGCGCGCACGGGTCCGAAGGTGACGGCGGTGGCCGAATGACTCAGGGGGGCGCTGGCCAGAACGGCCGCTGCGGCGAGGAAGACTCTCATGAAGCGAGAATTCCCGGCACGCGGGCATGGGTCAATTCCAAAGCTTTTCAGTTCCCCGGAGTCGCTGCCGTGTCCGAGGGCCATTGCCAGGTCACGCGCAGTCCGGCAGGGAAATCCTTGAACTCCGGCCCCAGGACAAAAAGCGCGGTGGCCCAGGCGTCCGCCGTGGCGCAGTCTGCGGCGATCACCGAAACCGAAGAAGGTCCGCGGACCACAGGCCGGCCGCTGCGGGGGTCGATGATGTGATTCGGCTGGTGATAGTTGCCGCTGGTGGCGATGGCCTGGTTTTTCAGGGTCACGCGGCGTTGGGTGAAACGCCTCACCGGGTCCGGATTCTCGATGTCCACCTGCCAATTGCCGTCGCCTGTTAGAACCTCTCCGCCGAGTTCGAATACAAAATCATCGAGGCCGAGCGCGCGCAGTTTTTCGCCCACGCGATCGACGGCGAAGCCCTTGCCTATTGCCGAGAGATCCATCCCGGTTCCCGGAGGGCCGCAACCGGCTGCATGCACCTGGGCGAGCACTGCGGGGTCGAACGCGCCACCGCTGGCATCGCGGATCTCCCGGGCCGGGCCTAGCACGCGGAGCAGATCGTCACTCGGCGCCGCGCCGCGGTTGAAGCGGCTGAGGTCGGAGTCCTCGCGCCAGGAGCTGAGCACTTGTTCCCAGTGGGAAAGCACGTCGGACACTTCCTGGCGAAGACGCTCCGGTGGCTTTCCCCGCCAGGCGAGGGTCCAGGTGGTGCCCATGGATTGGCCGGTGAGCGGGGACTCCAGTCGGGGTGGAAGACTTTTCCAGGCCATCACCCCGAGAACGGCGGCAAAGCCGAGCGCGATCGCAAGAGCACGTTTCATGTGGCCAGGTGGTGGATCCATGCGGTGGCGACAAGGGCGGCCGCCAGCGCATCGCGGCGGGTCAGGTCTGCGGGCGAGTGGCTGAGAAACTTGAACACCGCGCCGGTCGGGCAGCCGTAGTGGCAATACGCCTGGGGCAGGAACAAGGCGGCGATCCAGCCGATCGTGAGAATGAGGGCGGGCAGCAGTGCATGAAATCCGGCGCTCCAGATTTCGAAAGGCTCCAGCATGGCGAAGGGAAAATCGCTGCCGATCAGTGCAAGCACCCAGATGGCGATCAGGGTGAGCCATGGCAGGCGGCGCAGGGCGTGATGAAGGCGTGGAGGAAGCGCGTAGCGGCGCTTGCGCATGCTTCCTAACAGAACCTGCGCCGCGCCGTGCGGACAGATCCGGCTGCAATACACGTTCTTCCCGGTGAGAGCCGGCACCAGCAGGGCCACGGCAGTGAGCAGCAGCAGCGGGAGTCCGGTGGATGGCTGGATGCCGTTGCGCCCCCATCCGATCCATTGGTCCTGGCCCACCATCCATCCCAGCGTGAGCCCGGCGGCCACCGAGAGGATGGCGAAGGCGGTGCGTGTGCGTGCCCCGCCGCTCCGCTTGCTCAGGCCGAGCACCACTCCCAGCGTGATCCAGATCGATCCGACGATCCACGACGCGGGAATGCTGCGGCGGACCGGCTCCGCCTGATGACGCCGCAGCATTTCCCGAACGGTCTGGGTGACGGCTTCCGTCGTGACGCTCGCACCGCTCACGACCAGCGTGCCGGGGCTGGTGTCTGTTAGAATCTCGGCCGTCGTTCGTCCGGCGAAGGGATCGGCAAACTTCAACTCGTCCGCCACGTCGTCGGTGTAGGGGGAATTGTCCCGGCTATCGAGGAGGGCGACGCCCAGGACCTTGTCCTCCTGGAGGGCGATGATGACGTCCGAGACCCCATTGAAGCCCCGCGCCCCCACGCCCATGCGGCTGCTGCGCAGGATCAGGCCGGACGGGGTTTTCCCGGTGAACACTCGGCTGACACCGGGGTGATCGCCGGGCTCGATCCGGTCCGCCTTGGGAAACCATCGTGCGGCCATCGCTGGATCGACGGTTCGTGTGAACCATTGATCGAGCCCGCTTGCGCCGAAACGTGCGGCCACGCCGCGGGCCATCGCTTCGCTGGTGAGTGTGGCACCGCTCACGACGCGAGGGGAGCCGAGATCGCCGAGTGAGGCATCCTGGCGACCGTTCCACTGGCTCCAGAACTCGGTGTCCGCGAGGATCTTCTCGACGTGGCCGATCGTATCCTCACTGCGGATCAAGCGGACGCCCCGGGTTTTTCCCGCCGTGTCGAGCACGACCAACAACTCCGAGGGGCCGTTGTAGCCGTGGATCGAAGCGGCTTGTGGAAACGTGCTGCCCGCCCAGCCGAGGGAGTTCCCGGTGGCGTCCAGCAGTTCGTGAAGGCCGTCGTTTTCCCTGCCGAGAGACACCGCTTCCGGGGTGATCGTGCGGGCGGTGGATAGAATGGTCTCGCGGCCGGCTCCCGTGGGTGCGGCTCCGCGCGGGGCGAGCGCCATCACCGCGGCGGCGAGCAGGGACAAGCGGAACAGGCCGACCGCCGACCGCCGGAATGCGCGCTTAGGGGCGGCCGGCTTCGAGGGCTTTGCGCAGCTCATCGAGGTCATGGTAGCGGGTGCTTCCGGGCATGCGCCAGAGGGTTTTCGCATCGTCGAGATGTTTGGAATACACCTCGCGCGGCGAGCAACCGCGAAGGGTGGCGAGTGCGGCGGCGCGTCCGACGGCCACGCCCATCATGCCGATGGTGTTCATGACGCGGATGGTGCCGAGCGCCTCGCGTTCCACGCTGATGTTGCGGCCGGCCATGAAAAGGTTGGGCACGTTTCTCGAATAGAAGCAGCGGTAGGGGATCGGGTAACCGACCGAACGATCCACACCCTTGCCATGGTTGGCGCGGGCGATGAAGGGATGCTCGGGAAGCGCGTGGATGTATTCCTCCTGCGGGTAGTGGAGATCGATGCTCCAGGTGGTGCGCACCAGCGCGTCCGGAAACTCCTTTTTGCCGATGATGTCCTGGCCTGTTAGAACGACATCGCCGAGCAGTTGCTGGGTTTCCCGGGTGCCGCCGATGTAGGCGAGCCAGGAGAGCCTTGCCTTGGCATGGGCATCGGGATCGCGCTCCGCATAGGCCTTGCGGTTCTTGATGGCGCTCCACGCGCTGAGGGAGGCGACGAGGTTCCAGTCGCGCGTGATTTCCAGCTCGCGGACCGGGTGTTTGTCGAAGCCGCTTTCCCAGAACCATTCGGCGTGGCCGCGGCGGGGGTAGGGGAAGCTCTTGGCATCAAACTCCAGCATCCAGGGTTGGTGCGGGAAGGAAACTTCGGCTCCGGTGTTTTCCCACATCCACATGTTGCTCATGCCCATGCGGCCTTTTGCGGTCATGGTGCGGTCCGCATTCGCCCACTCGCCGATGAAGCCGTGGCCGGTGCAGTCGGCGAAAAAGCGTCCGCTGATGCGCTTGGTCTTGCCGGTTTCCACTTCGATGGTGCGGATCGCCGCGATGGCATCCTGTTTCATCTCCAGTCCGTAGGCATGATGACCGAGCAGCAGGGTGATGTTCTTTTCCGCACGGACGGCTTTCTCCTTCTTGTCATCGACGAACTGCTCGGGCGGTGCCGGTGAGGCCTTGGCCCGGTCCTGGATTTCCCGGATGATGTCGGCCAGCGCGAATTCGTTGGGTGGTAGTTCACCTTTGGCCCACACCCGGATCTCGGACGAGCCGTTGCCGCCGAGCACCGGGCGGTTCTGGATCAGCGCGACCCGCGCGCCCATTCTCGCGGCGGAGATGGAGGCCCCGAGACCGCCATAGCCGCCACCAACGACGACGAGGTCGAATCCTTCCAGGTCCTCGCCCTCGCCGGGGGCACCGCGGAAGTTCCAGCTCTTGCGGTCTGAGATGTGATTGTGCTCCGGAGGGGTGAAGGCGGGATCGTTGCTCAGCAGGATCGCATCGACACGGCCGTTGAAACCGGTGAGGTCGTGCAGGGCGAGTGTGGTCTCACCGGTTTTGAGATCCACCTGTCCGGCGGGCTGCCACGTCCAGGTGCTGGGGCCGCTGCCGAGGGATTCACCGGATTTCGTGCCATTCACCATCAGTTCGAAGGCACCTGCACCGGATGGGCGGCCGAGGCGTTTGGTCCAATCGAGCGTGCGCACCCAGATCCGATAGCTGCCGGCTTGTTCGATCTGGACGGTGGTCGATGCGTCCGCCACGGGTCCGCCGAGACCGTGGGCGATGAGATAGGGGGAGCCCATGCTTTCAATGAACTGGGTGTCCACGCCCCAGCCGCCCTTGTTGGAAAACTGCTCGGCTTCCACCAGCAGGGTTTCCGAGAGGCCGTGGAGCGAAAGAGCAAGACCGATGAAGGCAATCGAACAGGGGGTTTTCATGACGCGATGTTACCCGTCCGGGTGATGGGATCTTTCAATAGAGTAACGGATTTGCGCAGGCGGATCCGTGGCCATGCCGCGCTCCGTTGATAGTGGATCATTCGCCGGATTTCACGCAGCGGAATCCCGCGTGGCTGGTGGGCGTATGAGTGTCTCCCTTGCCACGGGTCCCGACCATGTAGCGGGTGCAGTATTGGTCGGTGCAGAGGAAGGAGCCACCGCGTTGCGAGCGTTTCGGCACGTTGGGTTCGGCGGGGTCCCATGAGCTTGCGGGGCCCTTCGGATTTGCAATCGGAGCATTGCCGGCAGCCCGCGCCATCGCCGGGTAGGCATCCGCGCGATACCAATCGGCCACCCATTCCCAGACGTTGCCCGCCATGTCGTGCAGGCCGTATCGGTTGGCGGGAAACGAGGCGACGGGGGCGGTTCCGGCAAATCCATCCAGTGCCTCATCCTTCACGGGAAAGCGCCCTTGCCAGGTGTTGGCCATGAACTTGCCATCGGGCTTGAATTCATCCCCCCAGGCGTAGGTTTTTCCGCTGAGTCCACCGCGTGCGGCGAATTCCCACTCGGCCTCGGTGGGCAATCGTTTGCCAGCCCACTTCGCATAAGCGACGGCATCCGGCCAAGCGATGTGGACCACGGGATGATGGTCGCGGCCCTTGAGGTCGGAACCCGGGCCTTCGGGGTGCCGCCAGTTCGCACCTTTGATGTACGTCCACCACTGAAGATGATCGCGAAGCGGGACCTCGCCGGGGGTCGGTCGGAAAACCACGGCTCCGGCCACCAGTGCTTCCGGCGGGGCATCTGGAAACTCTTCCTTGGTGGGGGCGATCTCCGCGATGGTCCGGTAGCCGGTGGCTTGGATGAACTTCCCGAAGGCCTCGTTGGTCACCTCCGTGCGATCCATCCAGAATCCCGCCAGTTTGACACGAACGGTTGGCTGGGCGTCTCTCACTGTTTCGGGAGAGCAGGTTCCGGTGGCCGCTTCGCCGCTGCCCATGGCAAACTCCCCGCCTGGCACCCACACCATTCCTTCCGGGGCTTTGCCCGGTGGGGGTGAGCCCGATTCCACGGTGGTCTGCAATTCCGATGCGCCAAGCACCGGGACGACGGAGCAAAGGGCGAGCCCAAGCGCAAGCGGCGCCGGGAATGACGGGAAAGTGCGAATCATGGGGCCAAGGTGGCGTTGAAATACGCGCCGTCTACCGCTGGTTTTCATCCGGGCCGATCCACAAACCCGCAGGTTGCCAGTGCGGGATGGGGCTTCCGCTTACTTCAACAGGGCGAGAATCGGCTGCGGCCAGATGCCGAACACGAGAGTGGCGATCGTGAGCACGGCGACGCAGGCTTTCGAGATGAGCGGCAAAGTGACGTGAGCTTTCTGGCCGGGCTGCACCCACCACATGGCGCGGACCACGTTGAGGTAGTAGTAGAATCCGGCGGCCGCGGCGATGAAAGCCACGCCGATCGCCGCCCAGAGGCCGGCGTTCACCGCGAGTTGGAAGACGAGGAACTTGCCGATGAATCCTGCGGTGAGCGGGACACCCGCCAGTGCGGCCAGCAGCACCGTGAGCGCGAGGGCCAGCGTCGGATTGGTCTGCCCCAGGCCGTTGAAGTCAGTGATCGACTCGCCATCCCGCTGGATGCGCACCTGGGCGAGGATGAAGAACACGCCCAGAGTCATGAGCAGGTAGGTGGCGAGATAAACCGAGACCACCTGTGCGGAGCCGAGTCCGTTGTCAGTGCCCGGTGCTCCGCTGGCCAGGGCGAGCAGCAGGAATCCGGCGTGCGCGATGGACGAGTAGCCGAGCAGCCTCTTGAAATTCGTCTGGGGAATGGCGGCAAGGTTGCCGAACAGCAGGGTGGCGATCGAAAGGACGCCGATCAGCTTGAGCACAGGTCCGCGCGTCAGTTCGCTGGAGAGGAAGGGCTCCAGGAAATGAATCATCAGGATGAAACCCGAGGCCTTCGAACCCACCGAGAGAAACGCGGTGGTGGGGGTGGGCGCACCCTGATAGACGTCTGGAATCCAGACCTGCATGGGGACCGCGCCGATCTTGAATCCAAGGCCGACCATCACCAGGGCGATGCCGAAGAGCAGGCCGGTGAGGGGAATCGAGGCCGAACGTCCGTCCTCAAGCATGCCTGCGATGAGATCCAGGTCCATGGTTCCCGTGCTGCCATAGACCCAGGCGATGCCATACACGAGGAATCCGGTGCTCAGCGCGCCGAGGATCAGGTATTTCACACCGGCCTCCAGCGAGCCGACGTTGCGGCGCATGAAGGCGACCAGGATGTAGAAGGTGACGGTGACCAGCTCGAGCGCGACAAAGGCCCCTGCGAGGTCCTTGGCGGATGCCAGCCACATCATGCCGGAGCATGCGAGGACCGGCAGCGCGTAAAACTCACCCGTGCCGTTTTCGGATCCCGGATGATCGGTGTAGCGCGCGAGGATCTTGCGGTAATCGATGGCCAGCAGGACGACCAGAATCGTCGTCACCAGGGCAAAGACCTTGTAGAAGCGGGAGAGCGGGTCGAACTGATAGAAATTCCAAAGCGTCCACTTCGCCCAGCCGGATCCGGGCGAGGCATCGGGACCGATGGCAAAAGGCGTGAATGCGAGGATGAACACAAGGCCGATGGCGGCGGCGACTCCGACCCATGCCTTGCTCTTCGAGGAAACGAAGGCTTCGGCCAGGAGCAGCAGGAGCCCCAGCGTGACGGTCAGTGCTTCGAGGTAGTAGGCGGGCATGGAGAAAGGTTGCTAGTGTTCAGTTTTCAGTTTTCAGGGAAGAAAGCTGAGATCACTTCAGGAGATTGAGGAGAAGGTTCGGATAGAGACCCACGGCGAAAAGCGCGAGGATGAGCAGCAGCGCGGGGATGCGGTCGGCCAGGCTGAGGTCTGCGGCGGATTCCGTGGATTTCACCGCCGGGCCCTGGAAGATGTTCCGGTAGGCGCGGAGCATGTAAACGGCGGAGATGACCACGCCCCAGATCGACAGGATGCAGGCGATCTGCACCGGGCCGAGGCCCTTGGTGGGATCGTAGCCCTTGAACGCGGAAAGGAACACGAGCACCTCACCGGAGAAGTTGGCCAGTCCCGGCAGGCCGATGGAGGCCATGGCGGCGATGCCGAAGAGGAAGGCAAGGGTGGGCGCGGACTTGGCCAGGCCGCCGAGGTCCTGGAGATCGATCGAACCGGTGCTGCGCTCGATGCGGTCGGTGAGGCCGAAGAGCAGGGCGATCGAGACACCGTGGGCGAACATCAGGAGCACGGCCGCGGGTTTGGCCAGCGGGTTTTCCGGGAAGGCGACGAGCGCGGCGATGGCGAGGAAGATGTAGCCCATGTGCATCACCGAAGAATTGCCGAGCATCCCGTCGAGGCGCTTTTGCGAGATCGTCACGAATCCGCACCACAGGATGTTTCCTAACAGAAGAACGAGCAGCGGGGTGAGCCAGGCGTTCATGCCCTCCGGCACGAGCGGGACCGCGAGGCGGAGCAGGCCGTAGAGACCGAACTTCTTGAGCACGCCGGCATGCAGCATGGCGACGGGAGCCGGTGCGCTGGCATAGGCCGGAGCGGCCCAGGAGTGGAATGGAAAGAGCGAGACGAGCGTGCCGAATCCGACGATGAGCAGCGCGGCGATGCCCTTCTGGGCGGCGGGATCGATGGTGCCTGCGGCCTTGACCATCTGGCCCATGTTGAAGGTGCCCGTGAGGTTGGCCAGCCAGACGAGACCGGCGAGCAGGACGATCGACCCGAGGCCGAGGTAGATGGTGATTTTCCAGGCCACCTCCTTGCGGTCTCCGCGGCCGAGCATGCCGATCATCAGGAAGGTCGGGATCAACGCGAGCTCGTGGAAGGCGTAGAAGAAAAACAGGTCGGTGGCGGCAAAGGCACCGAGAGCCCCGGCGGAGATCAGCAGGGAGGATCCGAAGTAGAGTTTCTCCCGGCCTTCCGGTGCCTTGCCGGAGAGGACTGCGGCGAGCGTGACGATCACCGTGAGCAGCACCATCACCGCGCTCATGCCGTCAGGGAAGCCGAAGGCGAGGTTCATCGCCGGCTTGGCGAGCACGGGAATCGAGAAGTCCCAGCACCCGCATTTCCAGGTGAATGCGGCATAGGTGCCGAGCACGAGGTTGACCGCGGCGGCGGCGATCGCGGTGAGCCGTGCGGGCGCGCCCAGAAGGATCGCGATGAAGGCGACGACGGGAAGAAAGACGATCAGGGCGAGCATGGGATCAAAGGAAAACGGTGAAGTAGATGACGAGGATCACGCCGAGGCCGAAGGCGTAGGCATAGCCCTGGAGTTGGCCGGATTGGAGTTTCCGGAACAAGCCGCCGAGGCTGGCTGCGCCGCGGCTCAGTCCGCCGACGAGCAGACCGTTGATGAGCAGTTCGTCGAAGAAGTGGATGATCGCCGCAAAGGCGTCCTGGAAATAGCGGACGAGCACGCGGTCGTAGAAACCGTCGACGTAGAATCGGTTGCGGAAGAGCGGGATGGAAACCGGATCCTTGTCTTTACCTTTGTAGAAGAGGAAACCGGCGATCAATCCGAGCACGAGCGAAGCGATGGACGCGCCGAGGATGATGCCATGACCTTCGGTGTGGCCATGGGCGTTCGCCCGGGGATCGATGGCGCTGAGTGCACCGGTGAGCCATGCGGAGCCGATGGCCATGCCGGCGAGGAGGACCAGCGGCACAAACATCAAGGGGCCCACTTCGTGAGCGTGATCGGCGTTTTCCGAACGGGGCTTGCCAAGGAAGGCGACAACGAAGGCCCGGGTCATGTAGAAGGTGGTGAGAAACGCGACGAACACCGCGATGCCGAAGAGCGCTTTGTTTTTGCCGAAGGCGGCAGCGAGGATCTCCTCCTTTGAGTAGAAGCCCGAGGTCACGAAGGGCACGGCGATGAGCGCCGCGGTGCCGATGGCGAAGGTGATGCCGGTGATGGGCATCTTCTTGAGGAGGCCACCCATTTTCCAGATGTCCTGCTCGTGGTGGCAGGCATAAATCACCGCTCCGGAACCGAGGAAGAGCAGCGCCTTGAACCAGGCGTGCGTGAACAGGTGGAACATGCCGGCCTCGCCATGAACGAGACCCACGGCCATGACCATGTATCCGAGCTGCGAGAGGGTGGAGTAGGCGAGCACGCGCTTGATGTCATCCTGCTGTGTGGCCATCAGCGCGGCGACCAGTGCGGTGATGCCACCGGTCCAGGCGATCACGTTGCTGGCGAAAAGCCCCTCGAAGACATCCGCCCCGAGGGAGAGTTGCACGCGGAACAGCATGTAAACCCCGGCAGCCACCATCGTCGCGGCATGGATGAGGGCGGAAACCGGGGTGGGGCCTTCCATGGCGTCCGGCAGCCAGACATGCAGGGGGAGCTGGGCGGACTTGCCGACCGCTCCGCAGAAGATGCAGAGCACGGCCGTGGAGAGGATGACGCTGAAAGCCGCGGAATTCTGGGTGAAGTAGGCGGCGTTTTCGGTTCCGAACGATGCGAGTCCTGATTTCATCGCATCGAACGAGAGGGTGCCGGTGATGCCCCACAGCATGAGGATGCCGATCAGGAAACCGAAATCGCCCACGCGGTTGCAGAGGAAGGCCTTCTTCGCGGCGTCCGCTGCGGAGTCTTTCTGATACCAGTGGCCGATGAGCAGGAAGGAACTCAGGCCGACCAGCTCCCAGAAGATGAAGGTCATGATGAAATTGTCCGCGAGCACGATGCCCGTCATCGAGAACATGAACAGGGAAAGGCCGGTGAAGTAGCGGTTGCGGGCCTCGTCCTCCTTCATGTAGGCCAGCGAGAACAGGTGGACCAGCGTGCCGATGCCGGTGACTACGATCATCATGCCGGTGGAAAGCGCGTCGAGCCGGATGCCGATGTTGATGTGGAAGTCGCCGATGCTTGCCCAGTGGATGGGATCCGGCGAAGTGGTTTTTCCGAGCAGAAGAAACGAAAGAACCAGCGTGGCCAAGGCCGAGGCGGTGGAAACCAACGGCACCAGCGGGGATTTCCGCAGGACAAGTTGGTTCGCCGCGGCGGCGACGAGCGGCAGGAAGAGAAGGATCCAGGCGAGGGTCATAGGGAGTGGAAAGTGATCGGTGAACGGTGATCCGTGTCAGGGCTCAGCCTTTCAGGCTCGCGAGTTCGTCGGTATGGATGGTCTGGCGGGCGCGGTAGAGGGCGACGATGATGGCAAGTCCCACCGCGACCTCGGCGGCGGCCACGGTGATCACGAAGAACACGAGCATCTGGCCCTTGTAGTCCGGCAGCCCGTTCACGGTGTTGAACCGGGAGAAGGCGACGAGGCTGAGGTTGGCCGCACTGAGCATCAGTTCGAGGCACATGAAGACGACGATGATGTTCCGGCGCAGCACCACTCCGGCGAGGCCGATGGCGAAAAGCAGCCCGGAGACAAGGAGGTAGTCGTTTAACGAAGCCATGGGATGAATGAGCGGAATGGGTGTCTGCGGGCGGTTACTCCGCCTGTTTCTTGGAAAGGGCGACCACGCCCACCGTGGCGACGAGCAGAAGCACGCCGAGGATCTGGAGCGGAAGATTGTATCCGGTGAAGAGTGTCTGGCCGATCAGCTGCACGTCGGGAAGCCGGCCATCCTTGAGAGCGGTGGCGATTCCGCCCTGGCTGAAATGGGTGGCGGCTCCGGCCAGGGTGGCGGCATCAAGCGGAGGGGCCACCTTGTCCGGTGTGTTCGAAAGGATCCCGATCAACTGGACCAGGAAGGCGATCACCAGGGAAAGACCCGCGGCGAGCGGGGCGAAGCCCTTGGCGCGCTTCTGCTCGTCCGTTAGATCCAGCAGCATGATGATGAACAGGAACAGGACCATCACCGCACCCGTGTAGACAAGGATCTGGATCACCCCGACGAAGAAGGCACTCAGGCCGATGAAGAGCCCTGCCAGGCCGACGAAGCAGGTGACGACCGACATCGCGCTGGAGACCGGGTTGCGGAAGGCGATGACCGCACAGCCGCCGATGAGCATGATGGTCGAGAACAACCAGAAGAGGTAGGAGGGCATGGAGGAAGGAGGAATCGTGGAAGGTTTTACCGATGACCGGGGACGGCGGACTGAGGACTACTTCAGCTCATTCCATTTGTTGACGAGTCCGGTGCGCACGCCGCCGATTTCGTAGAGCTTCTTTTTGTCGTGAACCATGTCGGCGCGCTTCAGGCCGGTGATGAGGTAATCCTTGCGGAGGAAGATGGCCTGCTCCGGGCAGACTTCCTCGCACATGCCGCAGTAGATGCAGCGGATCATGTCGATATCGAACTCGGCCGGGCGTTTCTCGACCTTGGCCCAGGGGTCGTCGGAGGGGATTTCACCGGGCTTGATCCGGATCGCCTTGGGCGGGCAGATGAATTCGCAGAGCTGGCAGGAAACGCAGCGTTCGCGCCCCTGTTCGTCGGTGACCAGGGCCGGCGCACCGCGGTAGTAGTCCGGGAAATGCGAGTCCCAGCGCTGCTCGGGGAACTGCATGGTCACCCCGAGACCGGAGGATTCGAGGGACTTGGCTCCCATCGAGCGGCCGCGCAGCGATTTGACCGCATGGGTCATGGTCAGGAAGAACCCTTTGATGAGAGCTCCGAAGTAAACCTTTTCTCCGAAGTTGAGTTTGGGGCGCTGGAGTTTGACGACGGCCATGAGGTGAGTGGGGAAGTGGGGATTCGGGATCTGGATTCGGCTGTCAGAGGCGGAGTGGCTTCGGGCGTTCTTCGGAGACCTTGGCCACCCAGATCACGGCGCCGGTGAGGGCGACGAGCAGGACGGCGCCGGTGCCGATGATGGCCGCGGTGAGCTCCGGTGCGGCGATGATGAGGGCGGCAAGGAACACATTGATGAGGGCGGCCTCGAAGAAGATGACCCAGCCGAGCTTCATCAACTGGTCGTAGCGGAAGCGCGGCACCGTCCAGCGGACGAGGATGAAGAACAGGATGAAGGCCACCAGTTTCGCCACGAAGACACCGAGGTGGATGAGCCCGCCGATCTGGAACTCGCCGATTTTCAGGTCGTTGATGAATTTGTCGGCACCGAAGCCCACCGACCAGCCGCCGAGGAAGAGCGTGATGATGAGCGCCGAGCCAATGACCATGGCCGCGTATTCACCCATGAAGAACAGCGCGAACTTCATCGAGGAGTATTCGGTGTGGTAACCACCGACGAGCTCGGTCTCGCACTCCGGCAGGTCGAAGGGCATCCGGTTGGTTTCCGCGAAGATCGAGATGGTGAAGATGATGAACGAGATGAAGGCGGGGATCCAGAACAGGGCGGTCTGCATGTCCGGCAGGGAAATCTGGCCGTTTTTCCAGAAAGGAAGGAGCAGCCAGCCGTTCTCGGCCTGGTGCTGGACGATCCGGCCGAGGTTCAGCTCGCCGAAGTAAAGAAGCACCGGAATGATCGAGAGTCCCAGCGAGATCTCGTAGGAGATCATCTGTGCGGTGGAGCGCACACCGCCGATGAAGGGAAACTTCGAGTTCGACGACCAGCCCGCCAGCGTGATGCCGTAGACCGAGAGCGAAGAGACGGCGAAAACAAACAGCGGACCGACATCGAGATCCGCAATGACCAGTTTTTCCGTGTGCCCGAAAATCGTGATCGGCGAACCGAAGGGCACCACACACACGGTGATCAGCGCCGGGATCACGGTCAGCGCGGGAGCCATCCAGTAAAACGCCGTGCGCACATGGGCCGGGGTGAAGTCCTCCTTGAGAAAGAGCTTCAGGCCGTCCGCCACCGGCTGCACGAGTCCGAAGAAATGAAAGTCCTTCTTGAAGCCGAGCAGCGAGAGCGGAATGCCCACGCGGTTCGGACCCACGCGGTCCTGGATGACGGCGGAAAAGCGGCGCTCGAAGTAAACCGAAACGGGAACGAGCGGCAGCACGACGACGAATGTCAGCGCGACGACCTTGACGAGGATGATGGCGAGCTGGATGAGGAGTTCCGGCATGGAGAGTCGGTGGTGAGAAATGGAATCAGCGGTCAGCCATTGATGCGTCCGGCGGCTTTGGCGGCTCTTTCATTGGCAAGCAGGGGAATCTGGTGGCCGGTTTCGAGCAGCGGGACTCCCTGATGGCCGATCTTCGACAGGCTGAGGTCCGCCAAGGGGGCAATCGCGGAGGCCATCGCCTTGAAAATGTCTTCGATCAGATGGGCCTCGTTGCGCTCGCCGCTCAGGGCGAGGATCAGGTCGCGGAGCACTTCCCAATCGTCGCGGACCTGGCCGGGCGGCTCGACCGCGCGGTTGAGCCGCTGGAGGCGACCCGACAGGTTGACCATCGACCCCCGCTTTTCGGCGAAGGCGGCGGTGGGCAGCACCAGATGGGCGGCTTGGGCGGTCGGGTTGGCCAGCAGGTGGCTTTGGATGAGGCAATCGAGACCGGCGAGGTCCGAGGATTCGAATCCGGCATCGCTCAAAAGGTCCTCGCCCAGGGCGATGAGCACCTTGATCCGTCCCGAGCGCACGTCCTCGCGGATGCCGTCCAGAGCGGCGAAGGGATCGTCGAGCCCCAGCACCAGCTTGGCTCCGGTGCTGTTCGGGTTGCGGTCCGCGGCGATGAGCAGCGCGTCCGGCTCGGCAAACCGCGGAACCAGTGACAAGCGCTGGGTGCCGATTTCAGCTGCCAGCGTACGGGTGAGGAATAGCTCTTCGTTGGTCATCCGCCCGGAGGCGATGATGGCGATTTGATCCGCCGGGTGGGCTTTGATTGCTGCCGCGGCGGACTCGAAGGCTTCCTTCCAGGAGATCACCACGTGCTGGCCGCCCTCTTTCTTCATCGGCTCGGTGATCCGGCTCTCCCCGTCGATGTAGTGGAAATTCAAACGATGCGAATCCGGCATCCAGCAGGAGTTCACCTCGTCGTTCTGGCGCGGAGTGATCCGGTGAATCCGGTTCCCACGGGTCCAAACGGTGATGTTGGTGCCCGTGCCGCAGTTGACGTCGATGGTCGGGGTTTCCTTCAGGAACCAGACGCGCATCTGGAAGCGGAAGTCATTGGATGTCAACGCACCCACCGGGCAAATGTCCGCGGTGTTGAGCGAGTAGTTGGAATCGAGAAGCCGGCCCGGGTGAACCGTCAGGGTGGTGTGTGTGCCCCGCTGGGTGAAACCAAGCACCGGATCTCCCGCCACCTCGTCCATGAAGCGGATGCAGCGGCTGCACATGATACAGCGCTCGTCGTCCAGGCGGATGCGCGGACCGATGTCCACGTTCTTCGGCTTTTTCACCTTCATGTCCACAAAGCGGGACACACCGCGGCCGTGTTCGACCGATTGCTCCTGGAGCCTGCACTCGCCGGCCTGATCGCAGATCGGGCAGTCCAGCGGGTGGTTGATCAAAAGGAACTCCATCACCCCCTCTCGGCATTTCTCGACGAGTTCGCCCTGGGTGCGGATGCCCATGTTTTCGGAAACCGTGTTCGCACAGGCGATCACCGGACGCGGCATCCAGCCGATCGGCTCGTATCCCTGCTCGTCGCGCTGCGGCTCCTGTCCCGGCGCGGGGCGCGGTGGCATGCCCATCTGGACCAGGCACATCCGGCAGTTTCCCGGCGCGCTGAGCTTCGGGTGGTAGCAGTAGTGGGGGACGATCGTGCCCGTCTGCCGACAGGCCTCGATCATCCGGGTGCCCCTTGGGAACTGGTGCCAAACGCCGTCGATTTGCACGTTCACCATGCCTTTTGCGGCCGCAAGGTCTTTAGGCAGTGTCAGTTCCGCAGTCGCCGAAGTTGTGTCGCTCATGGCTGAAATGGAAAGCCGGACGGGGTGTGCAACGACGTCCGGCCGGGTCGCGCGGGACTATGTCGGCACGATTCGTACCCGGCAAGCGTGCTTTCCGAAAAATTTCCGCCCCCGCCGACGGGGAAATCGATCGCCGCGTGCGGGAGCATTCGAAGCCGCCGGTCGCAATGGGGGCCCCACGACCGCGAAATTCAAAAAATGTTGAAAATATTCCAAAAAATCTTGAAGCGGTTAAGAATTCTTAATTATAAACCGCCCGCGAAGTTCCTGTTTGGTCGATTTTTGCCAAGGGCTTCGCGTCATCCCACCCCCGAAGATCATGAATGTTCCAATGTCCCGTTGGTTCCTGACCGTGTTGTGCGGTCTGGTGATGTCGTTGGCTGCCCGCGCGGCCAACCCGCCGCCGACGCAGCTCTTCTACGTGCCGTTTCCGGAGGATCAGCAACTCCAGGCCTTTGATGCCATCAACACCACGGCGAACGATCCGATCACGGTGTTTGTCACCTTCTCGGCGGCTACGGACGGGACGGTGATTTATTACGACCACTGGGAGGATGGCTATGAACGGGACATCACCAACCCCACTCAATCCACGACTCTGATTTTCGGAGACGGAAATCCTGCAAACGGCTATCCGCCTGGAAATGCCGCGGACAATATTCCTGCGGGCACGGTTTTCAGCCTGCGGAACTTCGTCAACACCACGACGCTCCAATCCGTCATCGATTACGATGCCAGGGACAAGATCGCCTCTTACAAGCCGATCTCGCTGACCAAAACCAGTTTCCCGGACGGCACGGACACCTTGCTCGCAGGCTGCGTGGAAGTCTTCGAGCGCGGATTGTGGGGAACAGAATACCGTTCGCCGGTCGGCGTGGATATGCCCACCTCCACCCCGGCAAGCCCGCTGACCAATGATGAGAACCTCTTCAGCTACGTCGCGCTTTCCATCTCGGCGGGCACGGGTGGAGCGAGCGTGCAGATCGACAAGGACAACAACGGTTCCTTCGAGGAAACCGTGGTCTTGGCCGAAGGCGAGAGCATCTTGAGGGATGCGGTGAATACCGGTGGAAGGGTGCTTTCCAACCGCCCGGTGCAGGTCGTGCTTTTCACCGGCACGGTCGGGTCGAGCTATGCGAGCCGCGACACCAACCTGCTTCCAGTCAATCGCTGGAGTTCGGATTACTTCTCTCCGGTCAGCACGCCGACAGGAAACGGCACGGTGACTTTCCTCTACAACCCGGGCACTTCGGCCATCACGGTCAACTGCGCATACCGGAACAGCGCCACCACCTACTCCACGTCGACGGTCACCGTCCCGGCAGGCGGAAACGCGAAGTTTACCCACACTCCGGCGGTCTCCGGTTCGCACTATGGTGCCTATCGATTCTACACCACAGGGGGCACACCACCGACGTTCTATGCCATCAGCACGGTGGACTCCGACGAGACTACTGCAGGCAACAACCAGAACTGGGATGGTGGCTTCACCCTCGTCGGCAGGCCTTCTCTCACCACCCAGGTCCTCCTCAGTCTCGGTATTGGCCGCGATCCGTATTCCTCCGTGAGCCCCGGGCAAAACGGCAACCCGCTGTGGATCTGCACGGTCGGCAACGGCAACACGGCGGCCACGGTTTACGTGGACTACAATGGTGACAACGCGGGTGCCTTCACCGATCCCAATGGCAACCGCTACGACGAGGCCCTGTCGCTTCTTGAGCTGGAACAACGCAAACTCTTCGACCCCGACGGCGACCAAAGCGGCATGCTGGTTTATTCGCTCAATTCGAGTGTGAAGATTGCCGCCGCCTGGGCCCAGGATCCTACGATTGCGAGTGTCGCCCAGCCCGGCCTCGACGTTGCGTCTCTGGTGCCGCCACTCCGAGAAGGGGAGGGGGGCAAGCGGTCGAACCTGCTCGCGGATACGGATGCCGACGGATTTGTGAGCGCCGGCGACACCCTGGAATACGACATCCGCGGCGTGAACAGCGCCCGGGCCTCCATTCCGGGGCCCTTCGCCGTGACGGATACTTTGCCGACGGACGTCACCTATGTTCCGGGCTCCACGCGTTACCGTTTCAGTGTGAACGGTTCCTGGCAGGCATGGACCACGATCCCCGACAACGGTACTGGCACGCCGTTTCCTCTGGATGGCACCGGTTTCTCCGTGCCGGGCAGCCTCGGGATGGGGCAGCAACTTCAGGTGACCTTCAACGCGGTCATCGATAACTACGCGGACCTCTCCACCTCCTCGATCCGGAATACGGGATCGGTCGAAATCTCACCTTACGGTCTTCTGTTGCCAGTCGAGTGGACGGATCCGATCTACGGCAGCATCGGCAACAGGATCTGGATCGATACCGATGGCGACGGCGTCCAGGACGTCGGTGAGGCAGGCCTCCCCAACATTGATGTGTTCATCGATGCGAACAACAACGGCATCTGGGACAGCGGCGAAATCAAAGATACCACCGATTCCAACGGAGACTATCTTCTCGCCGGCTTGCTCGCGGGAACCTACACCGTTCGCGTCGATCCCACGGACATCGCGGCGGCGAATGTCGGCTACGGGCCGACCTATGACCTTGATGGATTGACCACGACCAACGTCGCCAGCGTCGTTCTCGCTTCCGCCCAGGATCGCGTGGATGCGGACTTCGGATATCGGATCGGCGCCAGCGTCGGCGATCGCGTCTGGCTGGATCGGGATGCGGATGGGGTGCAGGAAAATGGCGAGCCCGGGATCAACGGCGTCCGGGTTTACATCGATGTGGACAACGACAATCTCTACGACGCAGGTGAGCCGAACACGATCACTTCGGGCGATGGAGTCTATTACATCGGCAACCTCAACCCGGGAACCTGGGCGGTCCGCGTCGATACCACCACTTTGCCAGCCGGAGTCGCCCCGACCTTCGATGCCACAGGCGCGTTTGATCACGAGTCATCCGTCACGTTGCTCGCCGCCGAGCACCGAGGCGATCAGGACTTTGGTTACCGGGGTTCGCTCTCTCTTGGCGATCTGGTCTGGGAGGATCTGGATGCCAATGGAGCCAGGGTCACCTACAACGTCATTAACGGCCGCATCGACATCAATAACTCGGCAGCGACGGACAACAACGACGATGGGACCCTTGCTGGCTTTAATATCATCAACGGATACATCGACATCAACGGCAACGGTTCCATTGGCACAACGGACGATGGCACGTTTCAAGGATTTACCGTCATCGATGGCGGACTGGATGTGGTCGTTTCCGGCGTCATCGACGGTTCGGACGATCTCACGGCCGGTGTGGCCAATGAAGGACCGCTTGCCAACGTGCGGGTATACATCGACTGGAACGGCAACGGCAGCTTCGACGCCATTGAGCCGTCGGCGACCACCAATGCCTTTGGATTCTATTCCATCACCAATCTATATGCCGGAACCTGGACGGTGAGAGTCGATACCACGACGCTGCCTGCCAGTTATGTGCAGACCTACGATCTGACCTCGCCGTTCACGGACCATTCCGCCACGGTGGTGCTCTCGGCATCGCGCACCGATGTGGACTTCGGATACAGGAATGATGCGACCCTCGGCGATCTGGTCTGGAACGACCGGGATGGCGACGGTGTCCGAGATGCGGGCGAGCCTGGCATTGAAGGAGTTCTTGTGTTCATCGATGCCGATGCGGACGGGATCTTCGACCAGGCGACGGAGCGTTACGACATCACGGATGTGAACGGAGCCTACCTCATCGAAAACCTTGCCGGCGGCACCTACAATGTCCGTGTCGAGATCAGCACCCTTCCCCAGGGAGCCACCCAGACCTTTGACCTCGATGGAATCACGACCGCGAACGTCGCGTCACGAACCCTCGCCACCAGTGAGACGGCCACCAACGTCGACTTCGGTTACCGGTCCACAGCGTCATTCGGCGACTTCGTGTGGAACGATGCGGATGCGGATGGAGTCCAGGACGTGGGTGAGGCCGGAATCAACGGCGTTCGGGTTTATGCGGACATCAATGGCAACGGTGTGTTCGACAGTGCGACCGAGCCTTCCGCCGTGACCAATACCTCCGGTGCTTACTCCATCACCAACCTCATGCCCGGCAACTTCACGGCGCGGGTGGACACCTCCACCTTGCCAGCGGGATTTGTGCAAACCTATGATCTGGTGGACGCACTGGATCATTCGGCGACATTCTTCGTCAGCGCCGCGCAAACGAGAACCGATGTGGACTTCGGCTACACCTCGCGTGTCACGATCGGTGACTTTGTGTGGAACGACGTCGATGCCGATGGCGTTCAGGATGTGGGCGAGTCTGGCATTCAGGGAGTCACGGTCACGCTTTTCAACTCGACCAACGACACGGTGGTGGCGACCACCACCACGGGACCGGCAGGTGCTTACTCGTTCACCGACGTCATGCCGGGTTCGTATTATGTGCTTTTTGATACTCCGGCCGGTTATGCAAGGACCCTTGCGGATCAAGGCGCGGATGGTTTGGACAGCGATGTCTCGGTCACCACTGGACGCAGCCCGGTCTTCACAATGACCGGCGGCCAGACCAACAACACGATCGACGCCGGTTTCTATCAACCGGCTTCGCTGGGTGATTTCGTCTGGAATGATGTGGATGCCGATGGTCAGCAGGATGTGGGTGAAACCGGTCTCAATGGCGTGACCGTCACGCTTTTCCGTCCCGGCTTCGGCGCGGACGGCATCGCGGGCAATGCGGACGACGCACTCGCCGTGACCAGCACCACAACCGCCGGTGGGGGAGCTTACAGCTTTACCAACCTTCGTCCCGGCACCTATCAGGTGAACTTCGGGACGCTTTCCGGATACTCCCGCACCCTTGCCGATCAAGGCGCGGATGCGTCCGACTCCGATGCCAATGCAGGAACGGGTCAAACCGCCAACATCGTTCTTTCTCCAGGGGCTTCCACGACCACGGTCGATGCGGGATATTTCCAGCCGGCTTCGATCAGCGATTTCGTTTGGAACGATGCCAACGCCAACGGCCAGCAGGACGGTGGTGAAACCGGCCTCAATGGCGTGACCGTCACCTTGTTCCGCCCGGGCTTCGGCGCGGATGGCATCGCGGGAAATGCCGATGATGCCCTCGCCGTGACCAGCACCACGACAGCCGGTGGCGGAGCCTACAGCTTCACCAATCTCCGCCCTGGAACCTATCAGGTGAACTTCGGAACGCTCGCCGGATATGCCCGCACTCTCGCCGATCAAGGTGCGGATGCCTCCGACTCCGATGCCAATGCGGGAACCGGTCAAACCGCGAACATCGTTCTTTCTCCAGGAACCGCCAACACCACGACCGACGCCGGCTACTATTTGCCAGCATCGCTTGGGGATTTCGTCTGGAACGATGCCAACGCCAACGGCCAGCAGGACGGTGGTGAAACCGGCCTCAATGGCGTGACTGTCACCTTGTTCCGACCGGGCTTCGGCGCGGATGGCATCGCAGGAAATGCCGATGATGCACTCGCCGTGACCAGCACCACGACTTCGGGTGGGGGAGCCTACAGCTTCACCAACCTCCGTCCCGGCACCTATCAGGTGAACTTCGGAACGCTCGCCGGATATGCCCGCACCCTCGCCGATCAAGGTGCGGATGCGTCCGACTCCGATGCGAATGCGGGAACCGGTCAAACCGCGAACATCGTTCTTTCTCCAGGAACCGCCAACACCAGCACCGACGCCGGTTACTACTTGCCCGCATCGCTTGGAGATTTTGTCTGGAACGATGCCAACGCCAACGGCCAGCAGGACGGTGGTGAAACCGGCCTGAATGGCGTGACCGTCACCTTGTTCCGCCCGGGCTTCGGCGCGGATGGTATCGCGGGAAATGCGGACGACGCACTCGCCGTGACCAGCACCACGACCGCCGGTGGCGGAGCTTACAGTTTCACCAACCTTCGTCCCGGCACCTATCAGGTGAACTTCGGAACGCTCGCCGGATATGCCCGCACTCTCGCCGATCAAGGTGCGGATGCGTCCGACTCCGATGCGAATGCGGGAACCGGTCAAACCGGGAACATCGTCCTTGCCGCCGGTGCCTCCAACACCAGCACCGACGCCGGCTACCATCTGCCAGCCTCGCTGGGTGACTTCGTCTGGAACGATGCCAATGCCAATGGTCAGCAGGATGGAGGCGAGACCGGTCTGGATGGAGTAACCGTCACTTTGTTCCGGCCGGGTTTCGGTGCCGATGGCATCGCGGGTAATGCCGATGACGCCCTCGCCGTGGCGACCACCCCGACCGCGGGTGGCGGAGCTTACAGCTTCACCAATCTCCGCCCTGGAACCTATCAGGTGAACTTCGGCACGCTCGCTGGATATGCCCGCACCCTTGCCGATCAAGGTGCGGAAGCATCCGACTCCGATGCGAATGCAGGAACGGGTCAAACCGCCAACATCGTCCTTGCGGCAGGAGCCTCCGATATCACTGCGGACGCGGGTTACTATCAGCCAGCTTCTCTTGGCGATTTCGTCTGGAACGATACCAACGCGAATGGCCAGCAGGATGGCGGCGAGACTGGACTCGATGGAGTGACCGTCACCCTGTTCCGCCCAGGCTTTGGAGCGGACGGCATTGCGGGCAACTCGGATGATGCACTCGCCGTGGCGACCACCAGCACAGCAGGCGGCGGAGCCTACAGTTTCGGTAACCTTCGTCCCGGCACCTATCAGGTGAACTTCGGAACGCTCGCCGGATATGCTCGCACCCTCGCCGATCAAGGTGCGGATGCGTCCGACTCCGATGCGAATGCAGGAACGGGTCAAACCGCCAACATCGTCCTCGCTGCCGGTGCCTCCAACACCACCGCGGACGCCGGCTACTATCAGCCCGCCTCTCTGGGGGATTTCGTCTGGAATGACCTCAATGCAAACGGCCAGCAAAACGTTGGCGAGCCCGGTATCGACGGGGTGAGCGTGGCTCTTTACCGCCCTGGCTTCGGCGCGGATGGTATTTCCGGAAACTCCGACGATGCCTTGCCTGTTGCGTCGACCACCACGGCAGGGGGAGGGGCTTATTCATTCTCGAACCTGCGTCCCGGCACCTATCAGGTCGCTTTCGGAACCTATTCGGGCTATACCCGGACTCTGGTCAATCAGGGGACGGACTCCTTGGACTCGGATGCGGATCCTGTCACCGGCTTGACCTCCACCTTCGCACTTGCTGCGGGGCAATCGGACACATCGGTTGATGCCGGTTTCTATCAGCCTGGCATCGTGACCGGACATCTTTACATCGATACCAACGGAGACGGCAACCAGGATCCCGGTGAGCCGGATCTTGCCAACGTGGATGTGATCATTACCGACGTCAACGGAGCCACGCAGACCGTCCCAACCAATTCGTCTGGAAACTGGACCGCCACGGTGCCTCCGGGGGCCACCTCGGCCGATGTCGATGGCTCTGATCCGCAGTATCCCACGGGCTACACCCAGACGGAGGGTGACGATCCGACGGTCGTCACCGCGGTTTCGGGCAGCACCGTAAGTGCGGGGAATGACGGCTATTTCCTGCCTGGATCCATCAGCGGTTCGGTTTTTGCGGACACGGACGGAGATGGCGATGGTGACGCCCCGCTTCAGTCTGTTTTGCTACGCCTGTTGGACAGCGCCGGAAGCCCGGTGCTGAACACACTCGGCCAGCCGGTCACCACGCTCACCCTCGCCGACGGTTCCTACCTTTTCCCGAATCTGCCGCCAGCGGACTACTGCGTCGCCCAGGATCAGCCCTCGGGTTACAACAGCGTCTCCGATACGGACGGGCCGAACGACAATGTGATTGGAAACGTCACTCCGATCAGCGTCTCCGCGGGTTCCAACAACGGCGGCAATGACTTCATCGAGGTCGAGCTTGGCTCCATCAGTGGTTACGTCCGCACCGACGACGATAACGATGGGGACGGCGACACCGGACTCGGCGGTGTCTTGCTGAGCCTGCTCGATGGCTCCGGAAACCCGGTGCTCGACGGCCTCGGCGCGCCCATCCAGGTCTCCACAAACGGATCCGGATTCTATCAGTTCACACTCGTGCCTCCCGGTTCCTACCGTGTCTCCCAGACCCAACCTTCCGGTTATGCGAGCGTCTCTGACGTCGATGGAGCGAACAACAATCTCATCGGTGATGAGACGCCCATCGTCATCACTCCAGGGCTTGACGTGACCAACCGCGATTTTGTCGAAGTCCAGTATGGATCGATCAGCGGTCGGGTCTTCAAGGATACCAATGACGATGGCACGGGCGATACCGTATTCCCGGGCGTCACCGTCACATTGTTGGACGGTTCCGGCAATCCCATCGACGGCGATCCGAATACCGCGGGCACCCAACCCGTGACCCGCATCACCGGGGTGGATGGCTCCTATTTCTTCGATGATCTCCTCCCCGGCACCTATCGGGTTTCCGAAACCCAGCCCTCGGGCTATGGCAGCGTGTCCGACGTGGATGGCGGGGATCCGGATCTGATCGGCTCTCCCACGCCCATCACCCTGAATCCCGGGGATGAAATCATCGAGCGTGATTTCGTCGAGATCGAGCTTGGTTCCATCAGCGGCTATGTCTTCGTCGGTTCCACCCCGCTCGGTGGGGTGACGCTCACGCTTCTGGATGAAAACGGCGATCCGGTGGATGGAAACCCGAACAGCCCGGGCGTGCAGCCGATCACCACGGTCACCAGCGGCACCGGATTCTATCAGTTCACCGGTGTGAGGCCCGGCGTCTATCAGGTCGGTCAGACCCAGCCTTTCGGATACGACAGCTTCGGCGACATCGATGGCGGGGACATCAACATCATCGGCGACGTCACGCCCATCGAACTCTCGCCCGGCGAGGCCAGCGAGGACAACAACTTCGTCGAGACGCTCGATACCTGCCCGGACGATTGGGCGCACTGGAAGTTCCTGCATCCTTCCGAGACGCCTGCCGGCAATCCGGATCAGGACGCCTATGACAACTTCGCCGAGTTTGCCTTCGCCATGCCTTACGACAATGGCAGCGGCAGCACCTGGCTGGGCAACACCGCGTGGATCATCCGCCCGTCCACCGTGGCACCGGGCACCCTCGAGGGCGTCTTCGTCCGCCACAAGGGCGCGCCGACCAATGTCACCTACACCCTGCAATACGCCGCCACACCCGGAAGCCCGACGGTCTGGCAGTCCATCATCCTCACTCCGGCGATGTTCAGCACGGTGGACAACGGAGACTGCACGGAAACCGTCACCATCCACGACCTCGAAACCCTGACCGGCCTCACCGGCGGCAAGGGCGTGGTCCGCATTCAGGCGGATCTGGATGACGATGGCGGCAACGATGAAGTCGATCACACGAGCTACACCGAGCCCGAAGGCTGGACCGAGACTCCGCTCGAGCTGTGCTGCCGCACCTACAACAATCCTTACCTGCGCGAGACCGCCTTCACCGGGACCGTCAGCGCAGTGAATGGCCAGGTGCTCACCTTCGCCGTCAGCGGTGGGTCGGTGGATCTTGCGTCCTTGCTGGGCAGCGGGACTTTCTTCCTGGAGGTGACCTCCGGTGAAAACGAAGGCCATCGTTTCGATGTGGTCTCCGGCAGCGGCAACACGCTGACCGTGGCTCAGGACACGAACCTCAATTCCGCCGCGGCTCCGTTCAACACGATCACCGGTGCACCGGTTTCCTCCCTGGTCGGGGATGCCGTGGAGCTCCGTCGTCACTGGAGCCTCGATGAACTCTTCCCACCCGCCTCGTTTGGGGCGACCGGGAGCCAGTCCACTGCGGACCAGGTTCAGATCTTCAACGGCGGAGCCTGGATCATCTACTGGCTCTATGATGAAAACGACGCCGACCCGCAGACCGCGCGTTGGGTGTCCGCGGCTGATCCTGGCATGGCCGATCAAGGCGCGACCCTCATCCCGCCGGGGCAGGGGATGTTCTTCAACAACCGCACATCGGTGACCTCCATCCTCGCCTATGGCGAAGTGCGGGACAACGACTTCATCCGCCCGCTCGGCGTCGGCAACAACCTGGTCGGCGGTGGATTCCCCGTGGACCAGGCCTTCACCGGCACTGGCAGCCGCGCGATGAGCCCGGCCACCGGATTCTTCGGCAGCCGCGACTTCAAGACGGCGGATACCGCCTTTGTCTGGAATGCCGATGCCACCATCGGAGCTGCGGGCTACAGCTCCTACTACCTGCTCAACGGCGCGCCGACCTTCCCGTCGCTGCTCCGCTGGGCCAAGGTGGGGGATCCCGCGGCACTGGCGAGGGATGCCGAGCTCCGCTTCCTCGGAAATCGGGCCACCTTCCTTCGCTCGAAGGATGGAAATGCCGGCTACACCAGTCCCCAGCCGTGGGCACCTTGAGGGGGCGAAGTAATTAAGTTTGATTAAAAATCAAAAAAAACTTTATTTCCGGGATTCCTGACCTTAGAAAATCCCCCGACTCCCCGCCTTGTTCTTCCCTCCCGCATGAAACGCATCTGCTCCATGACCGCCGTTCTCGCCGTGCTATCGGCGGGTGTGCCTGCGTTCTCGCAGACTTTGGATTGGGGCAGCCCGGTGGCCACCGACATTGTGGACAGCCACGGAAACCCGATTGACAGCCTCTTCGTGATCGAGATGGGAGCCTTCGTTGATGGCTTCACGCCCACCGAATCCAACGTCCAGGACTGGTTCACCAACTGGCGGGTTTTCGACACGGCCACTTACAACAGCGGTCTGATGTACTTCACCTCGGTCGCCTCGATGAACGACGATGGCACATCGACCGGGGCGCCGCCGACTAACAGCACCTTCGATTTCCAAGGGCTGGATGCCTTCCTCTGGATTCGCAAGGGCAACGATCCGATCGAGGGCAACGAGTGGCTGCTCACCCGCTCGCAGTCTTCCGATCCGGCGAAAAACTGGGTGTTTCCAAGCGCCGTTCCGGGCTGCTGCGACAATCAGGGGAATCTTCAGTGGTCCGTCAGCGATCTGAATGGCGACGATGTTCCGAAGTGGGGCAACCAGGGCGGCGTCAGTGGTCCCGGGGTATTCACTTCCACCGGAAGCTACACACTGCAAACCTACACCTTCGTGCCGGAACCGGGGACCCCGATGATCCTCATGGCGGCCGGCGGCCTGCTGGCAGCCCGCCGACGCAGGGTGCGTGCCTGATCCCTTGCCATGCCCGCTCTCGGAGTCAGCCGGGTCCTGCTTCCGCTGATCGCCCTCGGCGGGATGATGAAAGCCCAGGAATCGATCCTCTGGAGCAGCGAGGCCAACGCGGTGAACCACACCAGCACCGGCGCGCTCATGGATGCCGGATTCCGTTTTGAAATCGGGGTCTTCAAGGGAAGCTTCACACCGAACGCGGGCAACACCGCCTCCTGGGCGGCGAACTGGGCGGGCGCGGCCCGTGCGCCTTATGTCGCGGCGACGAAGCGTTTTTCCGATCTAACCCTCGTTTCCTCCAACGCCTCGCCGTTCACGCTGGGAAAGACCGCCTACATCTGGGGCTTCCGCGGCAGCCCGGCGGCCGGGGAATGGATCCTTTTCCGCGCGCCGGCATGGACCTGGCCGGATGCGAACGGGTTCATGTTTTACGAATGGTTTGCCAAGGATGCCACCGCGGTGCTTGGCCAGATCCACGCATCGGGCAGCCCGTTCCTGATGAAGTCCGCTGCGGTCGCCAACGCCTCTCCACCATCGACATCGTGGACGCAGTGGCAGGCGGATTGGCTCACCAGTGAACCGCTCGATGAGCCCGGAGACGATCCGGATCAGGACGGGATCGCGAATTTGATGGAGTTTGTCTTCGGGTCCAACCCCAAGGCGGCGAATGCGCCCGCGGCGATGCCGGTGACTCTGGATGGCAACCGCGTGAGAATGCAGATTCCCCGCCGGGGCGATCATCCGGCCACGCTTGTGGTCGAGGTATCGGGCGACCTGTCCAACTGGGTCTCGGGTCCGGCTCATGTGCAGGTGCTTTCTGAAACCCCGACGGAACTTGTCGCCCGCGATCTAACGGTTCTTGGGCCGGCCCATCCGCGCCGATTCATCCGGCTCAAGGCGAGTCTGCCCGTTCCATGAAACCCGAAGCATCCCGAATCCTCGGTGTGCTGCTGGCCCTGCTGGCACTGGCCGGCCTCGCGCTGTGCCTGCTGCTCCTCGCGCAGGCCCACGGCGCGGCGGCAACGGTCGGCTGTGGTGGATCGGCCTGCGACGAAGTGCTGGCCTCGCGATGGTCGCGGGCCCTCGGCATCCCGGTGGCGGGGCTCGGTGCGCTTGCCTATGCCGGGCTTCTCGCCGCGATCGCCACGGGCCAGCGCGGCATCCGGCTGGTTCTGTTAGGTGTCATCGCCGGTGCAGCGCTCTGGCTGGTGTTTGTCCAATGGGTCATCCTCCGGCGCTTTTGCCCGCTTTGCATGGCGGTCCACAGCATTGGCTGCCTGGCGTTTCTGGGCGGGCTGGCGGCACTGCGGGTCGAGGAGGGGCCGGGCATGCGCTTCCGCACCGTGGCGTGGACGGTGGCATCCTTCCTGGCCTTGGGGCTGGTTCAGGTTTATGGCCCGGCACGCCCGGGCCATTGGATCGAAGGCTCAGCCAACCCAGCGCGCGAACCGGCCTCCGCTGGCAGACAGGTGGTGTTCGACGGGGGGAAACTCGTGTTCGACCGGGACGCCCTGCCCCGGATCGGGCCTGCCGATGCGGAGCGGGTGCTGGTGGAGTTCTTCGACTACCCGTGCGCGGCCTGCCGCACCATGTCCGGGCATCTGGAGGCGCTGGTCGCCGCCCATCCGGGGAAGGTCGCCATCCTGGTGCTGCCCGTGCCGCTCGATGCTTCCTGCAATCGTGAACTATCCGCAACCAATCCGCATCCCGGGGCCTGTGAAATCAGCCGGATTTCCCTCGCGGTCTGGAAACGCCTGCCGGAGCGTTTCGAGGCATTCCATCGGGAGCTTCTCCAATCTCCGGACCAAGTCACGGCACGCCGCCTGGCGCTCCGCCTGATGGACGAGCAGACATTGAAAACCGCGATGGAAGATCCGGAAACCGACCTCGCCATCCAGAAACATATCGCCCTGTGGAAGCATCTGTCGAAGACCAACGACAAACTGCCCAAGCTGTTGATCGGAGGCAGTCGCATCGTCCACGGCCTGCCCTCGACCCGGGAGGATTTCCTGCGTGTGATGAAACAGGAACTCGGGTTCTCCTCCACGCCCTGAAGCACGGCGCGGACGGTTCATCCCCGCGGGTGGAAGCGGCGGTGCACCGACTTCAGCCTCTCCCGGTCCACGTGGGTGTAGATCTGTGTGGTGGCGATGTCCGCATGGCCTAACAACTCCTGGATCACCCGCAGATCGGCACCTCCCTCCAGCAGGTGGGTGGCAAAGGAATGGCGGAGCAGGTGCGGGTAGAGGTTCTCCTCGATGCCTGCGAAGCGGGCCCTCTCCTTGACGATCTGGCGGACACGGTCCGGAGAGAGCAAGGTGCCGCGCACGCTGAGGAACAAGTGGGACGTGCTCTTCCTGCCGATGAAGTGGGGGCGTCCGTTGGCGAGGTAGTCCGCGATGGCCTCGAGGGCCTTGCTGCCCACTCTCACGACCCGGGTCTTGTTGCCTTTGCCGGTGACGCGCAGGAAACCGGCCTCCAGGTCCATCATTTCGAGCCTCAACCCGCAGAGCTCGGAGAGTCTCAAGCCGGACGCGTAGAACAATTCAAGGATGGCCCGGTCCCGCCTGCCGAGCGGATCCTCCGGCGCGATCGATTCGAGAAGCCGGCGGACCTCGGAGGCATGCAGCGTTTCCGGCAGCGTTTGGTCCGGTCGTGGCGAGAGCAGCGGCTCTGCGGGATCCATCGGCAGATTGCCCCGAGTGGCCAGCCAGCGGAAGAAGATCTTGAGGTGCACCGTGGCGATGCGCAGCGAGGCGGCGTTGAGGCCGGATCCCTTGCGGTCTGTTAGGAATCCCGCGAGCTCGGAGGTGCCGAGGTCCCGCAGGGCCAGGCGCTTCACGCCGATCCACCGCTGCAAGGCCTCGAGCGAACGGCGCACCGACAGCTGATAGGCCTCGGAAAGCCCGCGCTCGGTGGCGATGTGCCGGATGAATGAATCGATTTCCGCCTCCATGGATTCCCCAGTGAGAATGCCCGCCGCGGCCGGGGAGTAAAGCCTTCGCTCGGATTGCCGAAATTCGCCAGACAAGATCCTTTCCGGGCGTCGCTTGGCCAGCGCGGCCAGGAGGCTGCCTCCTGCTCATGATCCGTTCATTCCGTCTTCTCCCATCCGCGGCCCTGGCCTGCGTCCTGACCTGTCTCCCATCCGCACGTGCCGCCGAGGACCCGAAGGTCGAGGCCGCGGTGAAAGCCGTCTATCCGGCCCTGGTGCGCATCCATGTCGTTTCCGAGGAAGGGGGCGGTGGCCGCATGCAGAAGGGAAGATCCAGCGGCTCCGGCGCGATCATTTCCCCGGATGGCCACATCCTCACCAACCACCACGTCGCGGGCCGCGCCACCCGCATCACGGTGCGCCTTGCCGACCGGCAGGAGGTGCGTGCCACCCTGGTGGGAACCGATGCGCTCTCGGACCTCGCCGTGCTGAAGATCGACCGCAAGGACCTGCGCGATCCATCGGCTCCTCTGCCGGTGGCGGGCTTTGGCGACAGCTCGACGCTGAAGGTGGGCGATGTGGTTCTGGCCATGGGCAGTCCCGCCGGCGTGTCGCAGTCGGTGACCAAGGGCATCGTAGCCAACACCGAGATGATCGCACCGGGCGGTGCCATGCGCCTTGATGGCGAGTCGGTGGGCGAATTGGTGCGTTGGATCGGCCATGATGCGGTCATTTTCCCGGGCAATTCGGGCGGTCCCCTGGTAAACCTCGCGGGCGAAATCATCGGCGTCAACGAAGTGGGCATCGGCAGCCTCGGCGGTGCGATTCCCTCGAACCTCGCCAGAAAGATTTCCGCGGATCTCATCGCCAAGGGGCATGTGAGACGCAGTTGGATCGGTCTCCACGCACAGCCCCTTCTGAAAAGCGGTGGGGCTCGTGACGGCATCCTCGTGGGTGGCGTGATCGGCGGCGGACCGGCGGATCGCGCCGGGATCCGGGCGGGCGATGTGCTGACGCGTTGCAATGGTTCCGAAATCACCGCCTCGAGGGCTCCGGAGGATGTGCCGCTTTTCAACCGCATGATCCTGGAGGCTCCGGTGGGATCGGAGATTGTTCTGGAAGGTTCGCGAAATGGCGAGACCCGCACATGGAAAGTGTCCGCCGAGGAACGTGAACCGGCCGAGCCCCGCGAGAAGGAGCTCTTGTCATGGGGCATCACGGCACGCGATCTCACCGACCTCGCCGCCCGCGAGATGCTGCGTGAGGACAGCAAGGCTGTGTTTGTCCAGAGCATCCGGCCCGGCGGTGCCGCCGCAGCGGCCAAGCCCGCGATCCGCGAGGGCGACTTGATCGTTTCGGTGGATGGCCGGGCGACCCCTGACCTCGCGGCGCTCATCGAAGTGAGCCGCAGCCTCACCGAGGGCAAGAGCGAGCCGGTTCCCGTGTTGGTGGCCTATGAAAACGACGGGCTGAGTTATCTAACCGTCGTCAAGATCGGCCCCGAGCCGGATCCCGATCGTCCCGGCATCGTCAAGAAGGGCTGGCTCGGCGTGGATACCCAGGTGATCTCCTCCGATCTCGCGGAAAAGCTGGGCATTCCCGGAGCCAAGGGGGTCCGCGTCACCCGGGTGCACCCCGGCACCACCGCGGAAAAAAGCGGGCTGAAAACCGGGGATCTGCTTCTCAAACTGGACGGCAAGGTGATTCCTGCCTCGCGTCCCGAGGATGCCGATCTGTTCGCAACCCTGATCCGCCAGTATCGCGTGGGCTCCGAAGTGCTGCTTTCCGTGAGGCGCGATGGCTCCGAATTGGAAATCAAGGCCCCCGTGCAGTTGGGGCACGAGGGCAGCGCCGAACTCGCCTCCCATGAAAGCGAGGAACTGGAGTTCAACGCACGCGATCTCGGCCAGGAGGACCGGGTGGCGGAGAAACTTCCGGAGGATTTCAAAGGTGTCCTCGTCACCGCGGTGGCCCCCGCCGGCTGGGCCGCGCTCGGCGGGCTCTCGGTCGGGGACATTCTGGTCACCATCGACGGCAAACCCGTCGACTCCATCGAATCCCTCAAATCCGTGCTTGCCGGTTTGTCCGAAAACCATCGCAGTCCGCTTGTTCTCTTCGTGCGCCGCGGCATCACCACCCGCTTCATTGAACTCGAGCCCGCTTGGTGATCCGGCTCAATCCGATCCAGATATGAAATACAAACTGTTGTCCACCGCGGTTCTGTTAGCCGCTTCGTTCGTCCACGCCGCCGATGGCCCGCTCAAGGAGAAGGCGCTCGCGGTTTCCTCCGCCCACAAGGACTCGGTGCTCTTCCTCAGCGCTGTGGTGGAGATCGAGATCTCCGCAGGCGAGGGGCAGACCAAGAAGGAGGAGCGCAAACTCGAAATGCTCGGCACCGTCATCGCCGCGGACGGCTTGATCGTGGCTCCGCTTTCGACGCTTGATGTCGCCTCCAACATCGATGGCAGGACGGTCAACGGCCCGCAGGGGCCGCTGAAGCTTTCCGCCAAGGGCACAACCAAGGAAGTGAAGATCCTGATGCCGGATGGATCTGAGGTTCCGGCCAAGGTGGCCTTCAAGGATCCGGATCTCGATCTCGCCTTCATCCGCCCGGAAAAGAAGGACGTGAGCGGCCTGGTCCCGATCAAGACCGGGGGAAACGCGCCCATCTCGCTGCTCGATGATGTCATCATCCTCGGCCGCCTCGGCAAGGACCTGAACCGCGAGCCGGTGGTGCTTACCAGCGAGGTGATCTCGATGGTCACGAAGCCCCGCGTCTTCGCCAAGGTGGGGACCCAGGCTCTCGGCATGCCGGTGTTCAACCGCGATGGCAAGTTCGTCGGCATCGGTGTGAATCGTTTCTCCCCCAAAGGAGAGTCCGACGCGCAGGCATCCATGCCGTCGTCCGTGGTGCTTCCGGCTGCCGATCTGCTGGAGTCCGCCGCGCAGGCGAAGTGATAGGCCGGATAGCCGATGATTTCTCAAGACCCCGGATCCTTCCATCCGGGGTCTTTTTTTATCCTGGCTGGATCCGGAAAAAACGGAACAGGCCCAACTTCCGTTTGCTTATCTCCGATCCGGCGGTTTAAACTCAGGGCCAAATGAAGAACGAAGTCATCGGATTTGTCGGCGTCGGGAGGATGGGGGCGAACATGGCGAGGCGTCTGGCGGATCTGGGATACCGCATCGGAGCGGTTCATGATCCGAATCAGGCGGTGGCTGCCTCGCTTGCCATCGAACTCAACAGCCGGGCGGCGGAAACACTGGGTGAAGTGACGGCTTCCTGTGATGTCATCTTCACGGTGGTTCCGGACGACGAGGCCATGGCCGAGATCTTCGCCGGTGAGGGCTCGCTGCTGGAGGATGCGGCTGGCCGGGTGTTTGTGAATTGTGCCACCGTCAGTCCCGCCGCCCATGAGGAAGCGGAGCGACGCGCCAAGGCTGCCGGTGCCTCGGTGCTGGCGGCGAGCATGGCATCGAGCATCACCCAGGCACGCCAGGGCACCCTCTATCTGATGGTGGGTGGCGATGAGGCGGTCTTTGCCAAGGTCGCCGCGGTGCTCGCGGATCTTTCGGTTTCTCTGAAGCATGTCGGTCCCGTCGGACATGCGGCGAAGATCAAGGCACTGGTCAACATGGTGATGAATATCAACACCGCGGGTCTTGCCGAAGGTCTCGGGCTTGGCGCGGCGATGGGCATCGACCTGCAGGTGCTCAAGGAGATCTTCTCGCAGACCGGTGCGAACTCGCGGGTGCTGGAGACCGATGGAGATGATATGATCGGCCGTGAACATGATTGTTATTTCTCATCCGCCCACGCCGCCAAGGACAGCGGCATCGCCAATGCGCTTGCCGCCTCCGCGGGGGTGCGCGTCCCGCTTTCCCATGCTGCCGAGAACCAATACCGCCGCATGGTCGAGCTGGGCCTGGGCGGTCTCGATAAATCGGGGGTGGCCGAACTGACCTTCCCCGGCCGCACCCTGGATACTCAACCCGACTGAACCATGACTTCGAGCGTGATCCAGAATGCCGCCGGTGAGCGGATCGATTTGTCCTTCCACCCCGGCCCTCGCCGGGAGTCGCTGGTGGTCCTCGGCCATGGGCTCACGGGCAACAAGGATCGTCCCTTGCTGGTGGCGCTGGCCGAAGGGCTTTCGGAACGCGGTTGGCCGTGCATGCGCATCAGTTACCCCGGCCATGGAGATTCAGGCGGGCGCTTTGAAGACGCCACTCCCTCGAAAGAGGTGGGGGATCTGAGGGCGGTGCTCGAATCGGTGCCGGATTGGGTGCGGGTGGCCTACATCGGCCACAGCATGGGATCGGCCGTCGGGGTGATGACCGCCGCGAGGGATCTGCGCATCCGCCTGTTGGTTTCGCTCGCGGGGATGACCCACACCGCGGCGTTCTTCGAGCGCGAGTTCGGAAATCTAACACCCGGCCGCGATGTGATGTGGGAGGAGGACGAATTTCCGCTTTCCCAGGCTTTTGCGGACAACCTGCGGGAGATCGGCACGATTCTTCCGGATGCGGCGCGCGTGACCCAGCCGTGGTTGTTGATCCACGGTTCGGAAGACGATCTGGTCCCGGTGCAGGACGGCCGTGATGCCTACGAATCCGCTCCCGGGGTGAAGCAGTGGCTCGAGATCCCGGGGGCCGGTCATTCGTTTGACGAGACCACCTATCCGGTCGTGCTCGATGCGGTGGACGCCTGGTTGCTCCGGCATTTCGCCCAGTGAAATCCACCCGGACTCACTGCGGCGGGGCAGGGGGGGGCTCCATCGGCGGACAGGGATGGGAGGCCGCGAGCTTCTTCCATGCATCGTCTCCGTAAACGCCGGCGAGCGAAGGGTCGAAGACTTGGAACTGGATCGCTGCCAGTGCCGGATGAGTGGGATCGAGCCGGAAGTCGCGTTGGGAGGCATCCCTGAACTTCGGGTCGGCGATGAGGGAGTTCGGGTCCTGCCCGCTTTCCTGCCATTGGGCGAAGGTTTTCCCTGAAAAATCGAAGCTGCCGCCATCGGTCCGCCAGTAGAGGTTGTGGTCGAGTTTTACGCCGGGATCGGTCCACGGTCCGTTGAGCAGGGCACCGGAGTCCCAGAGGACGATGTTGCGGGTGAAGGTGAAGGACAGGTGCTCTTCGCGGCGGGTCCGTTGCAGTTGGTGTTCCCTGGCGAAGGCGAAGATGTTGTTTCGGATCAGGTTGTCCTTTCCGTAGTGCTGGTGGAAGCCGCCGGTCTTGGTGTGGTGGACGAGGTTGTTTTCCAGGGTGATGCCGGTGCTTCCTTCATCGGTGTAGAGTCCCCAGCCGCCGTAGAGGTAGGAATGGATGTCATGGCAGTGGTTGTGGGCGATCACCGTGCCCTCCGAAGGGCCAAGGGTGTAAACGGCGCCCATGTCGCTGAGAGTACCGAATCCGAGGTGGTGGATGTGGTTGTACTCGATCCGGTTGCGCTTGGCCTGGCTGGGTCCATACCCCCAGCGCCAGCCGACGGAGATGCCGGTGTAGCGGAAGTCCGCGATTTCGTTGTGGGAGATCCGGTTGTCCGCGGAGTGTCCAATCCAGACGCCCACGGCACCGGCGAAGAGGTGGCCTCCGGACTGGATGATGTTGTTATCCACGATGCATGCGCCGGTGCGCTCCGCTTCGGTCGGTTGATCCCGATCCCACCCTTGGCCGATGCGGATTCCGCCCGCGCCGAGATCATGGAGGCGGGTTTTGACGATGCGGCAGCCGCGGCAGCCACGGCGAAGCCAGATGCCGTGGTTCGCGGTGTGGGCGATTTCGCAGTCTTCGAACGAGACGTTTTCCGCATCGTCGGCCGTGATGCTGGACGGGATTCCGAAGGCGGCCTGGTGGTCGCCGTGACCTTCGTCCGGAAGCACATGGCCGCTGTGGTGGAAAACAAGACCGCGAAAGGTGAGGTGGGAAACCGGACGCCCCGCTTCACCCCGGAGGATGAGAAACTGCGGGGTGACGGGAGCGGTGACGCGGGCTCCGGCCATGTCCTCGCCGGGCAGCGGGATGTAGGACAGCGTGCCGTCGCGGGCGAGAAACCATTCGCCGGGCGAGTCGAGCGCGCTGCGGAGGTTTTCGAGATGATAGCGCTGGTCCTTGCTCCATTTGAAAAACGGCCAGGGTGCCGGTGCGGTGGTGATGAGCCGGTTGTGGGTGCGGTCCGCCAGCGCGATTCGGTGCCGCGAGGTCTCCCATGAATGATAGACCACTGCGGTGATGTCGCGGGTTTCCTCGGGGCTCAGTCCGAAGGCACCTGCAAGGTCCGTTCCCCGGCCGACGATGGCACGGGCGGAGAGGTCGGTCTCACCCGTGCCGGAAGGATCCGGTCCGCGATCGAGGCGATGGGCCATGAAGTGGTGGAACTTGTCCGGCGTCCGTGCCCGTGTCGCGCGGCGGCCGTTGACCCAAAGTTGTTCGAACCTCCACGGTGCGTCGTCGACCGTCGGGATCCGCGTGGTCCAGACGGGGGAGGGGCCGGGTTGCCATCCTTGAATGGGGCGGCCTCCATCGAAAACGGGTCTGGCTCCCGGGGCCGCTTCGTAAACCACGGGTGATTCCGCTCCTCCGCCATCTTCCGGGCCGAATACGACGGCTTGACCAAGCGGGTAAGTGCCTTGGGCAACGCGCACGGTGATGGCTGCGGAAGGATGGGCGGCCCTTGCCTTGCGAACGGCAAGCCGGGCCCCGTCGAGGGTGGAAACCGGTTGTCCGATGGATCCATCCGCGGAATCGGAACCCTGCGGGGACATGTGAAGCACGATCGTTTCCCCGGAAAATCCGCGGATGGTAAGACCGAACAAGAGGGCGAGCATCGCCGTGGCGGATCTGGGCAGGGGCATGAGTGGTGTCTTCTGCCTACGCGGATCGGCGCATGAATCCTTCCTGCCTGTTTGTCTAACGGGTTTGGCGGTTCTGGCGGGAGATGACCAGGGTGGCGATCGTGCCGCAGCCGAGGATGAAGATGAGGAGGACCGCACCGCAGAACTTCTGGGTGTCCACCTCGCCCTCGGGTTCGGCGTAAGTGGAGGTGCCGGGTGTGGCTTGCGTCCGGTGCCAGGGCAGCGGCTTGCGCAGGGCGTAGAACACCACGCGGGAGAACTTGTTTCGGTAGTCGTTGCGGAAGGTCTCCGCCTCGCGGACGATGAGATCCACGCGTTCGTTGACAAAGAACTCGGATGCCGGCCTCGCCTTCGGGTTTTCCTCGGGCCAGACCTTCATGGTTTCCACTTCGATCCGGGTGCCGGAGGTGGAGATGCGGCGGATCCGCTTCACCAGGGCGGCGGCTTCCGCCTTGGTTTCCGCTCCGGCGGCCAGCAGGCGGCGCAGGCCTTCCTTGGCGAGCTCGAAGCGCATGGCCTCCTCCGCATCCATCGGTGCCTCCAACTGCCGCACGCGGTCGATCCGGCGTTGGAGCCGGACACGCTCGACTTCAAACGGATTTCTAACCGCCTGAGAGACGATCATCGCCTCGTAGGCGTAGCGCAGCGGCATGACGGAGGCCGGCACCGGTACGCCGCCCCTTTCCCGGACTTCCTTGGTGTTTTGGAACAGCCCGTGGTTCATCTCCTTGTAGGGCACCAGCGCTCCGGCGAGAAGCATCTGCGGAACGAGCAGCAGCGGCACCGAGGTGAGCGCCGCCCGCTCGCTGCTCACGATCGAAGAAACCACCAGGGCCATCGCGGTGCCGGTGAGTGCGGTGATGGTCATCCACAGCCAGTGATAGAAAAGCATGCCCTCGATCTCCAGAAAGTGGTTGCCCACAATCAGATAGGTGAGGCACTGGATCGCCGCGACCAACCCCAGCGCGCAGAACTTGGCGGTGACGTAGGACGATGCGCCGGGCTGGCAGTTTCTCTCGCGCCGCAGGATCGGCCGGTCCCGCAGCACTTCGGTGGCGGAGTTTGTCAGACCCAGGAACATGGCCACCGTGGCACTCAGGAACAGGTAGGCGGGAATGTGCAGCGCGGTCGAGAACTCGTAAGGCCCGTCCGGCGACGACCGCAGCGTGATGGAGACCAGCGCGGCCAGCAGCGGTGCTTCCAGAAAGGTGCTGTAAAGCGTGCCGCGGTTGCGGACCTTGGAAAGCAGCGAACGCAGGAAGTGCGTGGCGAAAATGGCGATGACCGCCCGAAGCCTGCGCGTCGGCTTCGGAGGCAGCGGCAAATGCTCTTCGGCCTTCGGATCGCCGAGCCGGGAAATCGGCCCGCCGCCGGTGCGGATGGCCTGCATCAGGTCCGCGCTTTCAAAACGCTCCTGCCAGAACGAGGGCGGGAACCGGCGGGCCGCGCCGGTGTTGGAGCCGCCGCCGATGGCGCTGAGCGGGGTTTCCAGCACATCGAACACAAAGTCCGCGCCAAGCGGGGACTTGGCGGTGACCGAGGGATGGCTGATGCCGAGCTCGTCGCAGGCGTCGCGGAAATAACCCACCATCCCGGCGGGGGTGCCGAAGTAGGCGAGACGTCCGCCGCTGTCTAACAGAATGACCTTGTCGAACAGCCGGAGGACGGGAGCTCCGGGGCGGTGGAGCGAGGCGATCACGATCTTGTCGCGGGCCAGCGAGCGCAGGGTTTCGGCGACGTGCTCCGAGTCCTTGGAAGACAGCCCGGAGATGGGTTCGTCGAAGAGGAAGACCTCGGCGCGGCTGCCGAGGTCCACTCCGAGATTCAGGCGGCTGCGTTCACCTCCGGAGATGGTTTTCTCGCCGGGACTGCCCACCCGCCGGCGGGCGATCGATTGCAGGCCGAGTTCGGCAAGCATGCTGTCCACGCGGCGTTCGTGCTCTGCGAGGGACAGCGCGGGCCTGCGGATGGTGACGGCGTGGCGGAGGTGCTCCCGCACGGTGAGCTGCGGATTGAGTGCTTCCTCCTGTGGCATGTGCGCAATGAAAGGGACCAACTGCTCGCGGCGCTCGTAGAGCGGGATGCCGTTGAGTTTCACCTTGCCGCGGGTGGGTTCCTTCTGACCGGAGAGCACGGAAAGCAGGGTGCTTTTTCCACTGCCGCTCGGGCCGATGATGCAGAGCATCTCGCCGCGTTTGACCTCGAAGTTGATGTGGTCCAGGGCGCGCGCCCCGGGGCCGAAGTCGTGGATCAGGTCCTCGACGCGCAGGGACTCGATGAGCGTGCGTTCCTCATCGAGGAAGCCCTCGCTGAAGCGGCAGCGCACCGCCTGGCTCCCGGACAGGCGGATGAGCGAGCCATCCCTCAGCGTGGCGGACAGGCGGACCGGAGCGCCGTCGACAAGGATGGGGCCGTTGCTTTCCCGCACTTGCAACTCGCCCTCGGCGCGCTGGGCGTCGTAGCGGATGAAAAGCACGGTCTTGGGTGAAAGCTTGGGGCCTAACAGGAGGTCGCCACGCGTGAGCGAGGCGGCGTCGTTGGAGACCAGGTATTCCTGCCTGTCCCCGGCGAGGCGGAAGCGGCGGCCGGACTGGGTGGCCTTGCGGCGGAGCTCGTTGATGGAGAGGCTGAAGCCGGATTCGTCGCCGAGCCGCTCGTGGTTGCGGCAGGTGACGACGTCGCCGCGTTTCAAGGGGCCCTTGCTGCCGGCGTGGAGTCCGGTATCGCGCAGGGCCTCGACGTAGGCTTCAAGGCCGAAGCGGACGCGCAGCGCGCTGTGGCGCCCGATCGTGCGTTCCGCGGTGAGTCCGGATTCACCGGCCTCCAGATAGATCGCCGGGGCGTTGCCCGTGCGTTTGACATCGAGGAAGAACAACAGGTCCTCGAAACTCAGGGTCCAACCGGGGACCACGAGTGGCTGGCGCTCGCGCATCCGCAGGAACGAGCCGGTCTCCACCGAGCGGCCGCGGATCCACAACGGTGCGGAGCCGGTGTTGCGGACGAGGATGAGATCCGCCGCCCGGTAAACGCGGAACTCGTGATCCACAGCGGCAGGGGGCAGGATCACGTCGGCCCCGTCCCGGCCGAAAATGAGGCGCTCGAAGGGGAGTTCGGCACCATCCGCCACTTCGAGGTCGCCGCGCATTTCCCGGAGGATGGCCCCGCCGAGTTCGGGCTTGCCGAGCCGGCGCATGAAGATCTCGAAGCTCGCCCGGTTTCGCTCGGAACGCCCGGCGGCATCCACCAGCGTGAAGAGCTGGAGGCCGAGGGCGAGCTTGCCCGCATCGTCGTAGATGTCCTTGAGCTCCACCGCGAGGCTCTGCACGGGCTGGGGATTTCGCACGGCACGCTGGAGGCGGCGGGCCAGCCAGCCATGGTCCACTTCAGGAAACGCACTGCGCAGCATGTCGAGGATCAGGTCCCCCTCGAGGGCGCTGAGTTCGCCATCCAGCGTGGCAAACGAAGTGAATGCATCCACCAGAACCCCCACCTGGGCATCCGCACCGGGGCGGAGCGCGCGCAGGCGTCCCACTCCGGGGATGGCGCGCAGCCAGCCGAAGACGCGCTCCCGGCCAAGGGATCGCCAACCGGAGGCAGGCTGGGAGTCTTGAGGTGCCGGAGGGGATTCCACGCCCGGTTTCTAGGCAGACGGAACGGCCGCCCGCAAGAATCGCTACGCAAAAAAGGGGTTTGCTTTTCAACCCCATGAGTTATCCTGCCGTGCCCCCGGGCGATTCCACGGGAGCGGCCTCCGCGCCGACCTTTCGCTGCCGCCCGGGTTTTTTCACGCCGCCATGTCCGATTCCCCGAACTCCACTCCTCCAAACCACTCCTCCAACCGGCCCAACGGAGAATCCAATGGTTTCAACTGGCGCATGTTGATCCTTCTGGGGCTGGCCTCGGTGTTCATCGGGCTCGCGTTTTTCGGCAGCCCGATGGGGAAATCCTCGCGGACCCTGACTTATTCCCAGTTCAAACAGGCCTGGGACCAGGGTCGCATCGTGGTGGATGACACCAAGAGGCCGCTCAAGGTGATGACCAGCGATACCGCCTACGACGCGGTGATCGTCGGTTGGGAAAAACCCAACCCGGTGATGCCCAAGAATCCGGATCGCAAACGCTCGGATTTCAGGGTGCTGGTGAATCTGGAACTCCAGGGTGCCGAGATCAAGGAGCTGCTCGGCGAGAAAGTTCAGATCAAACAAGTGGCGGAGATGCCCGTGGAGGGTGACCTTGAGTCCCTTTCGCTTGCGGATTTCCGGAGGTCTCTGGCGCTCGACGAAGTGCGCCGGGACGATGCGGTGAATCCGCTGCGCATCCTCACCAACACCGGGTCCAAGGAGGCGGTGATTGTGGGTACCCGCGAGGTGGTCACCAACATGGAGGCCCCCAAGGATCCCAACGGCAAGGCGGTGGAGCCCTCGCCATTCCGTGTGGAGGTTTCCGCAGCCATTCAGGGCGAGGAACTTCGCAAGCTCGTCCAGGACAAGGCGGTCTACGAGCGCACCACGGATTACCTGAAGAACATCCTCTTCACGTTCTTGCCCTTCCTTCTCGTCATCGGCATCCTGTTCTTCCTCTTCCGCCAGCAGATGAAGTCCGCCGGGCGCGGCGCGATGTCCTTCGGCAAGTCCAAGGCCCGCCTGCTCACCATGGACCGAAACAAGGTCACCTTCAAGGATGTGGCCGGCATCCAGGAGGCCAAGGAGGAGCTTTTTGAAATCGTCGATTTCCTCCGGGATCCCCGCAAGTTCCAGAAGCTCGGCGGCTCCATCCCCAAGGGCGTCCTGATGGTGGGTCCTCCGGGAACCGGCAAGACCCTGCTCGCCCGTGCCATTGCCGGTGAAGCGGATGTGCCGTTCTTCTCAATCTCCGGCTCGGACTTTGTCGAAATGTTCGTGGGCGTCGGCGCCTCCCGGGTGCGCGACATGTTCGAGCAGGGCAAGAAACATGCACCCTGCCTCATCTTCATCGATGAGATCGACGCCGTGGGTCGCCACCGCGGCCACGGCATGGGTGGCGGGCATGACGAGCGCGAGCAAACGCTCAACCAACTCCTTGTCGAAATGGACGGCTTCGATACCCAGGAAGGTGTCATCATCATCGCCGCGACCAACCGCCCCGATGTGCTCGACCCTGCGCTGCTGCGCCCGGGACGTTTCGACCGCCAGGTCACCATCAACCTGCCCGATGTGAACGGCCGTGAGGAAATCCTTCGTGTCCACGTGAAGAAAATCAAGCTGGCCGCCAATGTCGATCTCTCGCGTGTGGCCAAGGGCACCCCGGGATTTTCCGGTGCGGAACTGGCCAACCTCGTCAACGAATCCGCGCTCCTCGCCGCACGCCGCGGGCTGAGTGCGGTGACGCTCGACGAGATGGAGGAAGCCCGCGACAAGGTGCGCTGGGGCCGCGAGCGCCGCAGCCTCGCCATGTCCGACAAGGAAAAGATCGGCACCGCCTGGCACGAGGCCGGCCATGCCTATCTGAACATGGTGCTCCCTCACACCAATCCACTCCACAAGGTGACCATCATCCCGCGCGGGCCTTACCTTGGCGCGACGATGTATCTGCCGGAGGGCGACAAGTATTCGACGCAGAAGAAGGAGGCGCTCGCCAACCTCGTGGTCACCATGGGCGGCCGCATCGCGGAGTCCTTCCACAGTGATGATGTTTCCAACGGAGCCTCCGGCGACATCCGCCAGGCCACCTCACTGGCGCGCCACATGGTCTGCGAGTGGGGCATGAGCGAGCAACTCGGCATGGTCGAATACGGTGAGGGGGATTCTCCGGTTTTCCTGGCCCGCGACATGGCGAAGTCCCGCAACTATTCCGAGGAAACCGCGCGGGTGATCGATTCCGAGATCAAGCGCTTCATCGATGAGGCCTATCAGACGGCCGAGCGCATCCTCACCGAGGGGCGTGACAAGGTGGAGCTCATCGCCAACGCGTTGCTGGAGTATGAGACGCTCGATGCAAACCACCTTCGCGACCTCATCGATCACGGAGTGATGAAGGATCCTCCTTCGGCTCCCAAGCCGCCGCCCGTTCCTGACGAGTTCAAGAAAAAGACCGTGGCCAAGGCTTCCGGTGAGGACAGCCGCGAAGACGACGGACCGATCCCCGGTGCCGTGGGTGCGACGGCTTGAACGGTTCCGCGTCCCCAGGCTGATCGACCGCGCCATGGCCGCCCCCGGATTCAGCATCGGTCTGGGGGCCTTGCTTCTGCTTCTGCCGCTTGCCGACGTTTCCGCCCAGGGGCCTCATGCCCTGCCTCAGGCGAGGTCCGGGCCTCCACGCTTTCATGATCCATCCACCCCGGTCCGGGAGCGCGGGGAATGGTGGGTGTTTTCCACCGGCAACGGGCTCTTGTCACGCCGTTCGAACGATCTGACGACCTGGCGCGAAGGTCCGCCGGTGTTCAAGGAGTTTCCCCCATGGCATCGGGAAGTGGTGCCCTCCCAGCGCGGTCACCTGTGGGCTCCCGATCTGGTGTTTCATGACGGGCTTTGGCGTTTGTATTACTCGGTCTCTTCGTTTGGAAAAAACACCTCCGCCATCGGGTTGGTGACCAGTCCGGTACTGGACCCTGCGGATCCGCGCTGCCATTGGCGGGATATGGGGATCGTGATCCGCTCCGGCCCGCAATCGGATTTCAACGCGATCGATCCCCACGTCGTGATGGATGGCGGCCGTCATTGGATGAGCTTCGGATCCTTTTGGGGCGGCATCCAGTTGCTGGAGCTCTCTCCGGAGACCGGCCTTGCCCATCCGGAACGTGGACGGCCGCGGAGGATCGCTTGGAATGAATCGATCGAAGCACCCGCCATTCTCCGGCATGGAGGATTCTATCATCTTTTCGTCAACTGGGGTTTTTGCTGCCGCGGAGTGAAAAGCACCTACGAGATCCGCACCGGACGCAGCCGCTCGATCACCGGGCCCTATCTGGACAAGGACGGTCGCGACATGGCGGCTGGAGGTGGCTCGCTGCTTCTGGCCACCCGGGAAAACCGCATCGGCCCCGGGCATCCCTCGTTTCTGGAAAAGGGCGGCCAGTGGAGCATGTTCCATCACTTTTACGATGCCTCGCGCGGCGGTCGCTCCGATCTCCACTCGGTGCGCATCGAGTGGATTGATGGCTGGCCGGTCGTCCGTTAGATCGGACCTTGGCCGTTCAATTCGTGGCCGCCTTGAGCACCGGATCGCTCCACGCGTCCAACGCTTTCCTTTCCTCGGGCGTGAGCGAGTCGAGCCGCCGCCGTTTCTCGATCATCGAGCGATCCTCCTCGGAAACCGGCACACTCACATCCGGTGTGATTCCCTTGCGATGCGGGGTGGCTCCGGAGGGCGTGTGATAGGTGGCGATGGTCAGGCGGAGGGCGGTGCCTCCGCCCATTGGGATGATGTTCTGCACCGAGCCTTTTCCGTAGCTGGTCTCGCCGAAAACCCGGGCGCGCTTGAGGTCTTGCAGGGCACCCGCCGTGAGTTCCGAGGCGGATGCGGACATGCGGTCGATGAGAACCGCGATCGGGTAGTCGCGCTTGCGCCGTTGCTTGTCCGGAGTCTTGAGGGTCTCGATGTCGGCCTCGTTGCGGCCGCGGGTGGTCACCACCGCCGTGCCGGGGGGCAGCCAGAGGCCGAGAATGCGGACCGTTTCATGGAGGTCGCCGCCGCCGTTGCCGCGCAGGTCGAATACGAGTGACTTCATCCCCGCGTCTTCGAGTTCGTCGAGGGCTGCCTCCATCTCCGCGGCACAGGATGATCCGAAGGTGGCCAGTCGGACGTAGCCGATGCCACGACCCTTGTCCTGCATGAAGGACTCCGCCACCGAGCGGGTTTCCACCACGCGGTGGATGAGGCGGATCTCCACCGGCTTCGGTGATGCGGGCGACTTCACCAACAGTGTGGTGACCGCTCCTGCGGGCTTCCTCTGGGCGGCGGTCCACTCGGCGAAGTCCTCGGAGGTGGCCTTGCGTCCATCGATCTCCAGCAGGGCCGACCCGGCGAGAATGCCGGCGGATGAGGCCGGGCCGAGTGGTGCCACGGTTGAAACGCAGGCACCATCCGCCCTGAGCCCGAACGAGAGTCCGAGGGAGGGGATCTCGGGCGAAAGATCCGGTGTTTCCTTCATCATCTCCGCCATCTCCGGATGGATGAAGGACGAGTGTGGATCGAGCGACGACAGCATGCCATCCAGTGCATGGTTCACCAGGCGTTCGTAGGCCAGTCGGTCCACATCCGGATGCCGGGCCTTTACGGTTTCCATCACTTCGATGAATCGGCGGATCGCGGGATAGGCCGCGTCCTCCGCGTCCGGAGGCTTGGGGGCTGCGGCCATGACCGTGGAACCGGCGAGCAACCAACACATCGTTCGAAACATGCGCCGTTCCTAGCATTCCCGATGCTCGCGGGCACGGTAAAAATCCGCCCTTCGAAGCGGTCATCATCGGCATGCAAGGCCGATTCTTTTTTTTCTTTTCGGTTGCGGCGGAGGAGGCTCGGGTTAGCATCCTCACGACTGCTGTGTTCGAGTATCCTGGTTGCTGGCCCGAACCGATATAAACGAACAGGGAATCACCTCCGGTCCATCATGTCATGCCTTACAGAGGAAGACAAAACACCACCGGAACCTCCCACCTATAGAGTTCACGGAACGTGGCTCACAGCGCCTAAAACGGCACAGCGGTTCCCCTTGTACGGATCCATCGGTTCCTGCGATTTCGAAACAAATGATGCGCGCGACGGCGCTTCGACCGCATGCTGAACCGTCATTCGCTTTATTCGGGCCTCGTTTTCTTTGTGATCGGAATCGGAGTCGGTTGGTTCGCCAAAGAAAGCGCCGCCACCGGGCACCGAAGCGATGTCCGTGCGGACCGCGGTTCCGCCCCGGCAAACTCCGTGTCGAAGTCCGAGTCCGCTGATGCCCCGCCTCCGCCGGTCGCCGGGAAACGGGCGATCCGGGAGACGCCACCCAAAGCCGCCAAGCCCGCGCCCGCCGTTGATTCCGAGGAAATGAAGAAGGCGCAGAGCCAGATGACCAAGGCCATGGCCGACCGCCGCCGCAAGGATTTCGAGCGGCATCTTGGCAAGCTCACCGAGTCGCTTTCGCTGAGCGATTCTCAGAAGGCGGATGCCATGAAGTGGCTCGATGGGAAAATCCTCGGGCTTGCTGAATTGGATTGGTCCGATCCTTCCGTTTTGATGGACAAAAACGGTCCGCTTTCCGCGCTGACGACCGAGGCGCTGGAAAAGGAGCTTGAGAAGGGGTTGACCGCCGAACAGAAGGCCGCGCTGGTGGCCTTCAAAGAGAAGGAGACCCGGTCGAAGGTCGATTCGATGGCACTCAAGAGCCTCTCCCAACTCCAGGGAGTGGTGGATTTCAACGAGGGGCAGAGGGATGAGGTTTACAAGATCCTTGCCGCGGAGGCGGAGCGCAAGGTGACCCAGGAGGCGGAAACGACGAATCCCGCGAGCCTTTTCACCGAGGGCATGGGCATCGATCTGGATCCCTACGATCTCGGGCTGCATGAGGCGATGACTTCCGGCATGTCCGAGCTGACGGCGGGCGATGAGAAATCCGTGATGGAAAATCTCCGCAAGATGGTGGACGACCGGATCAACGCGAAAGTGGAACTGCTGCGCCCGGTGCTCGATGAGAAGCAGCTCGAGCAGTATCGCAACGAGCTCAAGAGCAAGGGAACCGGTTTTCTCGGCGGTGCGATGATGGGCGGAGTGGAAGTGGACTCCGATTCCTCGACGACCATCCTGCCGGCGCAGTGATGGTTCGGGCGTGGATTTCCTCCAATGTCCGCTTTACCTCCCGCGCAAATCGCGGAGCATTCGCGTCGTGTTGAAGCCCCGTTGCGAGAAGGATGCCATCGAGGGAAGGGCCGGGTTCCACTCGGCGCTTCACGGATGGTTTTCGAAACACGGGCGGGACTATCCCTGGAGACGGACCACCGATCCCTATCAGATTCTGGTTTCCGAGGTGATGCTCCAGCAGACGCAGATCGCGACGGTGCTGGGGAAAGGATACTTCACCCGCTTCATTGAGGCCTTTCCGGATGTTGCGGCACTTGCCGCGGCCGAGGATGCTCCCTTGCTCAAGGCCTGGGAGGGGCTCGGATACTACCGCCGGGCGAGGATGCTCCGCGAGACCGCGCGAGCCGTGGTTCATCTCCATGGCGGCCGTTTTCCCGAGGAGATCGAGGACCTGGGCAAGCTTCCCGGCATCGGACCCTACACGGCGGGTGCCCTGAGGGCTTTCGCGTTTGGAAAACCCTCGGTGCTTGTGGATGGAAATGTGGCCCGGGTGATCGCCCGGCTCATGGATTTCAACGAACCGATCGATGCCACCTCCGGCCTGCGGCAGATCTGGTCCTGGGCGGGTGAACTTGCGGATCCCCGCAAACCGCGACCCTATCACGCCGCGCTGATGGAGCTCGGTCAAAGGATCTGCCGCCCTGGTGTGCCGGATTGCCTCGGCTGCCCGGTTTCCCGATTCTGCCGGTGTTCGGCTCCGGAGAATCTTCCGCTGAAAGGCCGCAAAACCGCCATCACGGAGGTCGACGAACACGTGCTCTGGCTGCGTGACCGCAAAGGGCGGGTCCTGCTGCATCAGGAAGCCGGTGCCCGCCGGACCGGCCTGTGGAAACTTCCCGTCCGCAAGGAGTCGGAGCTTGCCGGCTTTGCGGAGATCCTCAAGCAGCGCTATGGCATCACCCGTTTTCGCGTGACCATGCGTGTTCATGACGGGGGTGTCGCCGCGCCCGGATTCCAGCCCGTCGATGGCGACTCATGGAAGACGCCGGAAGAGATCGCCGCGTTGGCGCTGGCCGCTCCTTTTCGCAAAGCGGTGGAGCGTTTGCTGCACGAAATCTGAAATCGGATGTGACGAGGCACGGCTTGTGTGCTTTCCTCCGCCCGGATGCACCTGATTTCACGCGCGATTCTCCTCATGCAGCTTCTCTGGCTGCTGCCGTCGTGCTCCGTGCCGCCCTTGGCCGATACCAAGGTGCCGGACCCCGTCGTCCGCAGGTTGGTCGCGAAACGATCGGCCGCCGTGATCGTGACCAGCCGGAACGACCTCGGGCAGTGGATGAATCGGGGCTTCGCCGTATCGCAGGCCCCGGGCGATGCGGATGGGGGATCGGCCACGCCGGTCGCTGCGGATGGCTATTTTCTCACTGCCGACCACGTGCTCGCCCGCGAGGCCGGGCGCAATGTGTTCGTGCTCTACGGCGATGCCGGGCGCTTCGTCCCGGTGAAGGCCCGCATTGTCTGGCGCTCGGAACGGGCGGACCTGGCCTTGCTCCACATTCCTGCCGCCACGCCAAACCACTACCGTTGGACCGCGCCGGACCGCTGGCTGCCGGTTGGCACGCCGCTGGTTCACGGCGGCATCGCCACGGGCCTCAAGTCCGGATGGGGCCGTCTCGGCACCGCCATTCCTCCCGAGGGCGGCCTTCTCGGGTTCCGGCGATTCAAGATCGACATCCCGCTCCAGCCCGGCGACAGCGGCGGAGCGGTGGTGGATGCCTACGGTTCGCTCATCGGCATCAATTCCGCGGTCGAGTTTCTCGTGCCGATGGAAACCGCGTTCTTTGTCGACTCGGAGGGCAACCGTCCTCACGTGCGCAGCCTGGAGGCGCTGATCGCCCACGACCGTGCGAGAAACACGAAGCCCGTCACCGCCGTAAACTGAGGAGATGGACGCAGCGCGCAAGTTCCCGGTGATTCTCATCCGTCGCCTGATCCTGACGGCGGCCGTAGGTCTGTTAGGGGGTTGTGCCACCTTTGAGGAATCCGGCCTGCCTGGAAGCGCCTCATCCATGGCGCGCAACCAGATGATGCAGGTCAGCCGCGAGCCCGCTTCGTTTGGATACTACCGGCTCACCTCGCTCGGCAGGATCTATCCGGATCTCGACGCCTTCGTCCGCACCCGCGGCCTGCCGGATTTCCTGGCGGAAACGACCAACCGGGGCAGCAGTTACTACATCCTTTACTACCTCGCGGATCGCGAAGCCTTCGCCTGCCGGAATCGCCCCGGCCAGCGGAAATCTCTGGAATTCGCCGGTCCCTATCCGATCACTCCGCGCGAAGTGCGGACTCTTGAAGACTTGCGCGCCGCCCGTCCCCGCTGACGATTTTTTTCAAGATTGCCCTAAGATCCTCAGGCGGGGATCGTTGTGCGTAGGAATCCATGAAATCCAGAACAACGCTACTCCTCTTGCTGGCATCCGCTCCCGTTTACGCACAGAATTTCCTCGATCCCCTGGTGGTGACCGCCTCCCGCACCGAACAGAAGGAAAGTGATTCCCCTTACTCGACGGAGGTCCTCGATGCGGAATACATCCGCGACAACACCCGCCGCACTTTGCCCGATGTGCTGCAATACACCCCCGGCGTGCTTGTTCAGAAAACCGCGCACGGGCACGGCTCTCCGTTCATCCGTGGATTCACCGGCAGGCAGAACCTGCTTCTCGTCGACGGCGTGCGCATCAACAACTCCACCTTCCGCGGCGGCCCGGTGCAGTATTGGAACACCGTGGATCCCTACTCGCTCGACCGCATCGAACTGGTGAAAAGCCAGGGCTCCGTCCTCTACGGATCGGACGCCGTCGGTGGCACGCTCAACACGTTCACCAAATCCTCCGATTTCCGCGCACGGAAGGATGGCGAGATCTATCAGGCAGGCTCCGCCTATTACGAGTTCCGCGCCAATGGCCAGGGCAGCCACATTGGCCGCCTGGAGGCAGAAGCTGGCATCGGTGGCAAGTTCGGCATCATGCTCGGACTCTCCGGCAAGGACTTCGGCGACATCGAGGACTCCGCCGTCGGCCGGATGGACGGCACGGGCTACCCCGAGCAGGACCTCGACCTGCGGATGGACTGGGCCGTGACCCCGGATTCCACACTTACCCTGGCCACCTATTATGTGAACCAGGACAAGGTTTCCCGCTGGCACCGCACCTTGGAGAACCCGGGCTGGACGCACGACGGGCACGTCGCCGCTCCGGGAACCTTCACCACCAACACCTACGATCAGGAACGCTCGCTCACTTACCTCCGTTATGCGGGCGAGAATCCCGATGCCGGTGCCGCCATTTCGCGCTGGAGCGCCACACTTTCCTATCAGGCCGTGAATGATTCCGAGTTCCAGGATCGCAATCCCAGCAAGGACGACATCCGCGGGGCCGATATCGACGTGAACACCCTCGGCTTCGACCTCACCCTTGAATCCCCGATGGGCCCGGGCTCGCTGGTTTACGGATTCGATTACTACCACGACGATGTGGAATCCTCCGGCTACAAAACCGACAGCGTTGGATCCTTCCTCAGTGAAAGCCTGCCCGTCGCGGATGACTCGGATTACGACCTCTTCGGAGCCTTCGCCCAGTATGTCTGGAAGCCCTCGGAAAAAGTCGAGATCACTTCCGGCGCCCGCTACACCTATGCCGAGGCCACCCTCGGCCGTTACAATGACGCCGCGGGCGTGGCGCAAGGCGGTGAGACCAACGAGTGGGACTCTCTCGTAGGATCCGTCCGTGGCCTCTACCGCCTCAATACCTGCTGGAGTCTCTTCGGCGGGGTTTCCCAGGCCTTCCGCGCCCCCAACCTGGACGACCTCACCGGCAACAAGACCTCATCCGCCTCCATCAACTCGGTGGGTTCCACGGACGTCGATCCGGAGAAGTTCATCACCTACGAAGTCGGCACCCGCCATCAGACGGAAACCACCTCACTCCAGGCCGCTGTGTTCTACACCGACGGCAAGGACGTGATCACCGCCGTCGCCGATGCCCCGGGCAGCGCCACCTTCGTGACCACCAACGCCTCGGACGCCTATGTTTACGGCGTCGAACTTGAGGGTGCCTGGCGCTTCCATCCGCAGTGGACCCTTTCCGGGTTCACCGCCTGGCAGGATGGCCGCACCGAAACTCCGGACTTCCTCGGCGGTCCGGTCGATGGCAGCAAACCCATGAAGCAACAGCTGCCCCTCACCGGATCGGTCGCCCTGCGGTGGAATGATGCATCCGAAAAATTCTGGGTCGAGGGCCGTGTCCTCGCCGCCAACAAGGAGGATCGCGTGACCGCCACCGATCAGGCGCTCGACAACCAGCGCATCCCCACGGACGGCACTCCGGGCTACATCGTGGCCTCGCTGCACGCCGGATGGAAGGTCAACGACCACCTGGCCCTCAATTGCGGAATCGAGAACCTCACCGACCAGGATTACCGCAACCACGGCTCCGGCCAGAACGAAGCCGGCCTCACCGGTATCCTCGGAGCCAAAGTGTCCTGGTAACTCCTTCCGAAGGTCTTCCGCTCGTGTTGAAATTCACGGAATCCGTAGCAATCCGCCGCGGGTTCCGTGAATTTTTCGTGAATACCCCTTTTGAAGCAGTGAGAAGCCAACTTCCCTCTTGCGTCCTACGGCTGGCGTCGTAGCTTGAGCTTGATCGTCGCGGAATTTCCGAGGTGATCCATACAAACCGGGGCGCTTGCCCCATCCATAAACCGATACATACCAAACCTATGAAAATGAACCCAAAACAACGTCGCGGCTTCACGCTTGTCGAGCTGCTCGTCGTCATCGTCATCATCGCGGCCCTCGCCGGTCTCACCGCTCCCATGGTGATCCGCCAGCGCAAGAAGGCCGACCAGACCGAAGCCACCAACAACGCCCGCCAGATCGGCATCGCGCTGTTTGAATTCGAGAACTCCTACGGCAGCTTCCCGGACCAAACCACCGCCGAGACCGTCCGGACCAACACCGAGACCCAGCTCAGCCTTGGCACCGCCAACTCGAACGATTACTTCCGCCAGCTCATCGCTGCGGAGGTCTGCCAATCCGAGGCCATGTTCTACGCCAAGACCGCCTTCACCAAGAAGCCGGACAACGTGTTCAGCACCAGCAACAAGGCGCTCGAAAAGGGTGAAGTCGGCTTCGGCTACATCATGGACACCAACAAGGCTTTCAGCACCGCTGGAAACCCTGCCCGTCCGATCGTCGCCGCTCCGCTTGCGTTCCCGTTCTCCTCGGGCCAGTTCGACACCGACGTCTATGACTTCAAGGCCGTCGTTCTCCGCATCGACAACTCCGTGCAGTCGCTCTCGGTGCTCAAGTCCACCAAGCTCGCCCAGCTCGGCGGCGGCAAGAACCTCCTTCAGACCGGCGACGACACCGTCTGGGGAACCGGCGTGACCCCCACCATGGTCAACCCCGACCCGAAGAGCTGATCGTCATCTGACGGAATCTCAATCCCCAACCGGGAGGCCCATCGGGTCTCCCGGTTTTTTTTATTGCGCGGTGGTGATTCGTGGACGACGGATCGGCCATCCTGCATGAGCGAAACCAGCGTGACCGCCGAAATTGTCCCGGAATTGGAGTATCAGGCCTCCCAAGCCTTCCTCCCGTATCCGGTCTCCACCCTGAGTCCGCCCATCATCCCGAACGACCTCACCTCGTTCAAGTCGCGAGGCATTTCCGAAGTGCAGCGCGATCTCCAGCAGAAACTCGCGGAAATCCGTGACGAGTATCTGCGGGCCATCGATCACTTCAATTGGAACAAACTCGTTTATGAAGCGGAGATCCGCTTCGAGCCCATCGTTGGCGGGGTGTATCACCTTTACGAGATGCGCCAGGGCCGGGCGCTCTCGATGATCGGTCCGGACCAATGGCCCCACCGGCATCTTGCCACGGTCCGCCTCAACGTGGACAGGCAGTGGCAGGTGGTCGAGACCGGCAAGGGAGTGGACCCCCACCAGCTTTTCGGGGTGATCCCCGCCTGAGTCTGGCTCTAAAAAAACCACCCGCGGAGGCTGCCTCCGGGGGTGGGGGTTGAATCGGAGCGGGAGTTTTCCCGATCAATGGGTCACGCGGTCGCGGCCACCGCTGATCAGCACGCGGACGCGGTCACCCACGGAGAACGACTCGCGGGGATTGACTTCCTGGACCACGGAGATGGTGCCTCCTTGATCGAGTTTCACCTGGATTTCGATGCCCTGGCGGGAGTTCACGCCTTTCTCGATGTGGGAACCTGCGACCATGCCGAGTGCGGCACCACCCACGGTGGCGGCGGTGCGTCCCGAGCCTCCGCCGATTTGGTTGCCGAGGACACCACCGGCGACTCCGCCGAGCACGCTGCCCGCGGTGTTGCCACCTTCGATTTTCACGTAGCGGATGGAGGTGACGCGACCGGTGCGAACGGCCTGCGCCTGCCCGGCTTCACTGCGGGAATAGGTGTCGCCGGTGAGGGAATCCTGCGCGCAGGAGGTGAACAGCACGGAGACGATGGCAAGGGGTAGAAGTTTTTGTATCATCGTCAGAACGCATCGCACGAGGGCCGGATGTTGTAAAGCCGTAAGCTGGCTGCCGAGGGATCCTTCCGGGTGCTTGCCAGACCGGCTTGGGATATGATCTGCTGCAGCATGTTTCATGGTCATGCCGCCGTCTGCCTGCTCTTGCTGTGGATGCTCAATTCCTGTGGTGGCGGTTACGGCCGGGTGGGGCTGCATGAGGCGCCGAAGATCGTCAACGTCTCTTCCTACGATCCGAAGGAGCGCCAGCGGGAAGGGGAGTCGTTCTCGCCCACGGATGTCTCCGCGCTCAAGAGAAATGGTGCCCACGGCTTGATTGCCCGCTGTGGCAAGGGGCTGGTGGCGGATGAGAAATGCGCGGATTTCCTCAGTTCGTCGGACCGGCAGGGGATGAAGCTTGGAACCTACTACTTCGTTCTCAAGTCACAGGATCCGGTGGCACAGGCGGATCATTATATCAGTCTCCTGCGGGGAATCGCCGCTGCGAGGGGTTTGTCCGGCAGACGCATCCTGCTGGTGGGGGATTTTGATACCAAGTCCAGCCCCGAGGATTTGGTGGCTTTTGTGGATCGCATCGAGGAACGCACGGGCGTGCTGCCAGCCATCTATCTGGAGAACAGCGACCGGCTGCGCGAGTCGCTCAGCCGTGCCACTCCGGCGCAGAAGAAACGGCTTTGTGAGTGCCCGTATTGGATCGCGCTCTATGCCCCTCTTCCTGGCTTTGAGAATCCGGAGAAGTTGATGAAATCCTATGGCATCTGGAACGACTGGGCGATGTGGCAGTATGCGGGCGTCGAGTGGTCCGGCCGCTCGGTGCCGAAGCACTATCATTTCGGACCGTGGAAAGCCCCCGCCTATTTCGGTTCGATGGACCGGCCGCTGGAGCACAATGCATTCAACGGCGACGAGGGCGACCTCGAGGATTTCTGGGAGCGCCACTCGTGGGTGGTGCGCTGAGCGTTTCAGCGGCCGAGAATCCGCGCGGTGGTTTCCGCATCCACGACCTCGCAGGAGCGGTAGCCTTCGCCTTGCGCCGGGATGGTCATGAGCAGGGCGTCGCGTTCGAAAGAAGAAGGGAAATCCAGCCCGATGAGGGCGCGGCCGACGCGTTCGCCGGACTGACGGTAGTTGAAGTAACAAAGATTGGCGTTTCCCTGGATCCGGCGGCCGAGGAAATCGTGGAGCGCGCCCGGACGTTCGTAGAAGTCGAGCCTCAGGAATGCCGGATTCTGCAACAGATCGCCACGCAGGGGGATGGCCCTGAAGTTGGCATCCACCGCACCTGTTAGATCCTGCCACACGAATCCGCCCCCATCCAGACGGGCGACCACCTCGTCGAGGATGTCCATGCTTTCCGCACTGATGGTGAAGACAGGCCACGCCTCCAGATCGTGGGATTTTCCGTATTGGAAGTCGGCGATGTTCACCCCTGCGAAACAGGAGTCCAGCAGGCCGAGCATGGTGCCCGGTTTCTCGGGGATGCGGATCCGCAGTGTGCGGCTCGCCTGGTCGGCCGCGCCGATCGATTGGGCGATGATGCCGATCTGCAGGAAGTCGATGTTGGCTCCACACAGGATGACGAGGACTTTCCTGCCGGCAAGCCGGGCACGGTTCTTGAGCACGGCGGCGAGGCCCATGGCACCGGCGGGTTCCGAGATGCATCGCAGTCCGTCCCAGAGCACACGCATGGCATGGCGGACCTCGTCGTTGGTCACGGTCTCGATGCCGTCCAGCGTGTCGCGGCAGATCTGATAGGGGAGGGTGCCCGCTTTTCTCACCGCGGTGCCGTCGCAGAACAGATCGACCTGTCCGAGATCCACGGGGGAACCGCTCTCGATGGCGGCCTTCATCGATGCCTGGCCGATGCCTTCCACGCCGGTGATGCGGATATCCGGCCAGTAGGTCTTGAGCCAGCCGGAAACGCCCGCGGCCATGCCGCCTCCGCCGATCTGGAGATAGGCGGCGTCGAAGGGACCCTGCCCCGAAAGAACGACTTCATCGGCAAGGGTTCCCTGGCCGGCCATGACGAGCAGGTCGTCGTAGGCGTGGATGTAAACCGCACCGGTCTGCTCTTCCTCACGTCTGGCCGCCTGGACGGCATCGTCGTAAGCATCACCGGACAGATGGATGGTCACGAAGTCACCGCCGTGGCGGAGCACCGCATTTTGCTTCACCCGGGGAGTGGAGCGGGGCATGTGGATGCGGGCGTGGATCCCGAGGGTTTTCGCAGCGAGGGCCACCCCTTGGGCATGGTTGCCTGCGGAGGCGGTGACGACGCCGCGTTTCGCCTCACCGGGACTGAGCACGGCCATGCGGTTGCAGGCACCCCGCCATTTGTAGGACTTCACGGCGGAGAGATCCTCGCGCTTCACCCAGATTTCCGGGCCGGGGCCCGGAAGGTCGAGCTTCTCAAGCGGGGTGGGTCTGCCGAAGCGATAGACCCGCTCGCGGGCAAACAGGATCTCCTGGCGCAGGCGGCGGTCGAGTGGCAGTTCCCCGGAGTCCATGGCGGAGGAAGGCGCGGCGTGCGCCGGACGCGGATCAGGCGATCGAGGGCACCTTCACGCCGGTGTCGGTGTCGGCATCATAGTCCACGCCCTCCAGGCCGAAGCCGAAGAGCTTGAGGAAGCTTTTCTGATAGCCGTCGAAGTCGGCGAGTTCCTTGAGGTTTTCGGTATCCACCTTCGCCCAGTTTTCGATCACCGGTTGCTGGACCTTTGCGTCCATTTCCCAGTCATCGAGGCGGATGCGGCCGACTTCATCCGGTTGCGGTGAAGTGAGGCGCTCGCGGAAGAGCCGGTCCATTTGTTCGATGCAATCCTCGTGGGTGCCCTGGGCTTTCATGACCTTGTAGAGCAGCGAGATGTAGAGCGGCACGACGGGGATGGCGGAGCTGGCCTGGGTGACGAGCGCCTTGTTGACGGAAACCCAGGCCTTGCCGCCGAGCGGGGCGAGCTTTGCATCGAGGGCGCGCTGAACCCGCTCCAGATCCTCCTTGGCCTTGCCGATGGTGCCGTTTTTGTAAATCGGCCAGGTGATGTCCGGTCCGATGTAGGAATAGGCCAGCGTCTGGGTGCCGGGGGCGATGAGGTTTTCCGAGAGCAGGGCGTCGATCCACATTTCCCAATCCTCGCCACCCATCACGGCCACGGTGTTGGCCACGTCGTCGCCCTCGGCGGGCTGGATGGTGACGTCATCGACGACGCCGGTGGTGGTGTTGAGGTTCTTGTTGGTGTAGCTCTCGCCGATCGGCTTGAGCACGGACTTGAAAACCTCGCCGGTTTTCGGATGGGTGCGGCGCGGGGAGGCGAGTGAGTAGATCACGCAGTCGACCTGGCCGAGATCCGCCTTGATGGCGGCGACGACCTCCGCCTTCATTTCATCCGAGAAGGCGTCGCCATTGAAGGATTTGGCGTAGAGCCCGGCGGCGAGGGCTTCTTTTTCGAAAGCTGCGGAGTTGTACCACCCTGCGGTGCCGCACTTGTCGGGCTCGCCGGGTTTCTCAAAGAATACCCCGATGGTGGCGGCACCGGATCCGAAGGCGGCGGCGATGCGCGAGGCCAGGCCGTAGCCGGTCGAGGAGCCGATCACCAGCACCTTCCTCGGCCCGTCCGCGATGGGGCCGCGGCTGCGGACGATGGAGACCTGCTCCGAGACGTGCTTGGCGCAGCCGTCTGGGTGGGCGGTGGTGCAAATGAATCCGCGAATCTTGGGAGCAACGATCATGATGCGCGGAGGGTAATGGGCGGGGACGTCGTGGCAATCCTGTTTTGACACACAGGGAGGGGGCGAGATTCGGATTTACAGCAGCACGGGCAGGGGTGAAAACTCGGGAGTGCCAAACGAGTGGTATTTCTCCAAAAACCTCACCCAGATGGGGCCGGTGGACGAATCGGAACTGCGCTCGAAAATCGCCGCGGGTGAGGTCCTGCCGACCGACAAGGTTTGGACGGAGGGCATGGCGGATTGGAAGGTCGTGTCGGAGGTCGATGCGCTCAGTGCCGGTCTTCCATTGAGGGTTCCGGCCGGACCGGCGTCGCCTTACTCACCGCCCACCCAGGCATCGACTCCGGGCCCGACCGTCTCGCCGCCCACTTCGGGGCTGGCCATCGCCAGTCTGGTCTGCGGTCTCGTGGGGCTGATCAGCTGCAGTTTTCTGACCGGAATTCCCGCGGTGATCTGCGGACATCTTGCCCTTTCAAGGATCCAGTCCTCATCCGGGGCCCTCGGTGGCAGGACGCTGGCGGTGGTTGGCTTGATCTCCGGATACATGTGCCTGATCGTCATTGCCTTCGTCGTGATCGGAATGTTGATGGTGGTTCTTGTCGGGCAAAGCATCCCCCATGCACCGTGACCGCGCATTGGCTGTTGCCTTGATCGCTTTGATCGGGGTGCTGGGGATGGTTTTCCTGCATCAGCGCGGGCCGGCTGGCATGCCATGGTTTCCCGGTTGCCTGTTCCACCGCCTCACCGGGCTGGATTGTCCGGGCTGCGGCATGACCCGTGCCACGCACGCGGCTCTTCACGGCCGCTTGATGGAGGCCTTCCGATTCAATCCGCTGGGCATGATCCTTCTGCCGGTGCTGCTCGCCTGGCTGGCCGCGATGCTGCCCGCTTGGCTGCGCGGCAGGCCGATCCGCCCGTCCGGTCCGGTGCTGTCCCGCATGGTGCGCTGGGGGCTGGGGCTGATTCTGGTTTTCTGGTTCGTTCGCAACCTTCCATTCTGGCCATTTCCGCTGCTTTCTCCCCCTTAATCCGCGAATCCGGGCCTTGCGAAGGCAAGGGGGAGGGGCTATGCCGCTCGCATGTCTTTGCTTTTGGGAGTCAATCTGGATCACGTCGCCACCCTTCGCCAGGCCCGCTATGCGCGGACTCCGGACTCCCCGAATGCGGAACCGTGCCCGGTGGTCGCCGGACACGACGCCCTGGCTGGCGGTGCGGACTCGCTGACCATCCACGTGCGCGGAGACCGCCGCCACATGCAGGATGCAGATGCTTTCCGACTGCGTGAGGAGGTCGGACTGCCGATCAACCTGGAGATGGGCGTCACCGAGGAAATGGTGGGACTGGCCTTGAAGTTGAAACCGGACTTCGCCTGCCTCGTCCCGGAATCCCGACTTGAAATCACCACCGAGGGCGGGCTCGACGTGCTGGCCGGCTTCGACCGCATCCGCATGGTGGTCGCCCGGCTCCAGGACGCGGGCATCAAGGTGAGCCTCTTCATCGACCCGGACACCAAGCAGGTGGAGGCTGCCGCGGAAACCTGCGCGGAAATGATCGAACTGCACACCGGCTGTTTCGCCAATGCCGTGGGCGATGCGGTGGATCCGGAAATCGAACGCCTCGCCATCGCCGCCCGTGCAGGGCATTCCAGCGCCCTCCAAGTCAATGCCGGACATGGCATCAACTACACGAACATCGGGCGGGTGCTCGAACTGCCGCACCTTGCGGAACTCAACATCGGCCACTCGATTGTTTCCCGTGCCATGCGTGTCGGTCTCACCACCGCGGTGCGCGAAATGAAGGAGCTTATGGCCAAGTACCCGTCCGGCTCATGAGGGTGTTCGGGATCGGGATTGACGTCGTCGAGGTGGAGCGCATCGCATCCGCCATCGAGCGGCATGGCGAACCGTTCCTCGCCAGGCTCTTCACTCCAGACGAACGCGCCTATTGTGAGGCCCACCGCAAGCCGGCACCCCACTACGCGGCCCGCTTTGCCGCCAAGGAGGCGGTTTCCAAAGCCCTGGGAACCGGAATCGGGGGAAATGCCGGATTACTGGAAATGGAAGTGATCCGCCAGGCCTCCGGTGCGCCCGCCATCCGGCTTTCGGGCGCAGCGCAAGCCTTTGCCAACGACCAAGGAATCACCGAGATTCAGATCAGCCTCAGTCACACCGATCACTACGCGGCGGCCAACGCGATTGCCATCGCCGGCTGAGCCCAACCCCATTGCCTCCATGATCCGCCCACGCCGCAACCGCCGCAGTCCCGCCATCCGTTCGCTGGTCCGGGAAACCCAGCTCTCGCCCTCGGATTTCATTCTGCCGATGTTTTTCCACGAGGATGATGAGGACACCCCCATCGCCTCGATGCCCGGGGTGACGCGTTGGTCGATCCCCAGCCTTGTGCGCGAGGCGGGCAAGGCCCATGCGCTCGGCATCCCGGCCGTCGTTCTCTTTCCGAAGATCGATGAAGCCCTCAAATCTCCCGAAGCCGACGAGTGTGCGAACGACGAGGGACTCGTGCCGCGTGCCATCCGTGCCCTCAAGGCGGCGCATCCCTCGCTCTGCGTGATTACCGACGTGGCGCTGGATCCCTACAACTCGGATGGTCACGATGGCCTGGTCCGCCGCGATGCCCGCGGGGAGCTTGTGATCCTCAATGACGAGACCATCGACGTGCTCCGCCAGCAGGCTGTCTGCCACGCCCGGGCCGGTGCCGACCTGGTGGCTCCCTCGGACATGATGGATGGCCGGGTCTCCTCCATCCGTGAGGCTCTCGACGACGAGGACTTCAGCGAGGTGGGCATCATGAGCTACACCGCGAAGTATGCTTCCGCCCTCTATGGCCCGTTCCGCGGTGCACTCGATTCCGCGCCCAAGGAAGGGGACAAGAAAACCTATCAGATGGATCCCGCCAACGCCCGTGAGGCGGTGCGTGAAACGCTGCTCGATGAAGCCGAGGGAGCGGATATCCTGATGGTCAAACCGGCGGGCCTCTACCTGGATGTGATCGCCCGCGTGCGGGAAACGACCACGCTTCCGGTTGCGGCCTATCAGGTCAGCGGCGAGTATCTGATGATCCAGAGCGCCTGCGCAGCCGGGTGGCTCGACCACCGCTCCGTGGTGCTTGAGTCGCTCACCGCCATCAAACGCGCCGGTGCCTCGATGATTCTCACCTACTTCGCCGCACAGGCCGCCGCCTGGCTCCGCGAGGAGTGAGGCATTTTCTTCGGGATTGCCCGATTCCTGATTTCTGCCAAACTACCATTCTGTCATGAGCCGCTTGAAAACCCTCTGTCTGCTCCTCATTTCCGCCGCCTTCGCCCAGGCCCAGGCCCCCACCACGCCTGCCGCTCCGTCGAACTTCCGGGTCAAGGCGCTCGGCGTGAACTCGTTCCAACTCGACTGGAGCGACAACTCGAAGAACGAAAGCGGCTGGGACATCCGCATTTCCGCCGGTAAAACCGACAGCCCCGCCCAGTTCCAGTATCTCGCCTCGCCCAACATCACCACCCATGTGGTCAGCCTCGACCGCGAGTTCCCGGGGACCGTTCTCTCGTTCCAGCTCGCCGCCTACAGCGGGGATGGCACCGCCCGCAGGGTCTCCAAGCCCACCTCGGTCGTGCAGGTGGAAACCCCGGCCAAGAGCACCTTCGGCGCGCCCTCGAACTTCACCGCGGAAACCATCGACGACGGCAGGATCCGCATCAAATGGAAGGACAACTCGAACTCGGAAGCCGGCTATCAGGTCGAGTTCAAGGCCGGTGATGGCGAGTGGAAGGTGTTCGGAAACACCGAGCCCGGCACCACCTTCAACCTCCCAGCAGGCGGCTTGGAGCCAAACACCCGATATTCCTTCCGCACCCGCGCCTTCAAGGCGGGCTTCCAGTTGGTCACCGGCTACAGCAACACCGCCACCGCGACCACACGTTCCTTCCTCAAGCCGATCGATCTGGCCGCCAAGACCGAGGGCGAGGGTGCCGTTTCCATGACCTGGAAGGACCGCTCCTCCATCGAGAACAACTACGAGATCCAGTGGAAAGCCGGAACCGGCGCATGGACCTCCCTCGGCGAAGCGGGGCGCAACAGCTCGGCCACCGGCAAGGTCACCGGATTCTCGCTGAACACCGAATACAAGTTCCGCATCCGCGCCTACCGGATCGTCGGCACGTCCAAAGTCTACACGCGTTTCTCAAACGTGGTCACCGTCACCACCACGCCTCTCGCCCGGCCCACCGGACTTGCGGGCACCGTGCTGAGTGACACCTCCGTGCGTCTCGATTGGACCGATCGCTCGAACCTCGAATTCGGTTTCCTCATCCAGGGGCGGGAAGCCGGCGAAACCGACTTCACCACCTATGGAAACACCGGAGCCAATGCCCGACAGTTCACCATCAGCGGACTCAAACCGGGACGAAAACACGAGTTCCGCGTCCGTGCCTTCGATTTCTTTTCCTCCTCGGACTACACGCCGCTCGTCGAACTCACCACCCGTGATGGCTTTTTGAGCGATCTCCATCCGCCGATCTTCTGGAACACCTCGTTCAGCCATGAGATCAAGGTTTCACGGCCATCCACGCTGGCTTCGCTGGTCGTGGGCGATCTGCCGCAGGGGCTTTCCTACGATCCGGAGACGCGCACCATCTCCGGCACCACCCAGGCCGAAGGCGTTCGCAAAGTGAGTGTCACCGCCACCTATCAGAATGGCTATGTGCTCAGCCGCATGATTGCCCTGCGCATCATCCGCGCCCCGGGGCCGCCGGTGGCCAACGGGTCCTTCAACGCACTCGATCTCGCCCCGGGCGGCACGTCTCGCGTCGCCCTTGCCGGCCGCTTCAGCGATCCGGATACGCAGGATGCCCGCCGCGTCTCGACGTCCAAGGGCGATTTCGACATCATCCTCTATCCGCTCGCCACCCCGATCACCGTGGGCAACTTCCTCGATTACGTGGACCAGGAACGTTACGAAAAAGTCTTCTTCCACCGCTCGATGCCCGACTTCGTGGTCCAGACCGGAGGCTATCGATACGGCCCATCCACCGGATACCGGAAGGTCGAGCAGTTTCCCGCCATCGCGAATGAAGCGGGCATCTCCAACGTCAAGGGCACCGTCGCCATGGCCAAGGTCGAGGGAGACCCGGACAGCGCCACCTCCGAGTTCTTTGTCAACATGGTCGATGGCAACGCCTCCAATCTCGATTTCCAGAACAGCGGATTCACCGTGTTCGGACGCGTTGCCGGCGATGGCATGGATGTCGTCAACGCCATCAACGACCTGCCCCGCGCCTCCTACACGCTGTCCATCGATGGAGCATCGAAAACCCTCGGTGACTTCCCGGTCAATTCGACCAGCGCCCCTGCCACCCTCGATCCGGATCTTCTCGTGAAACTGAACTCGATCCGCCCGGTCGACATCATCCGCCACTCGGTGACCAGCGACAACAGCGCCGTCGCCACCGCGACCATCAGCAACAACGAGGTGGTCGTCACCGCCGTCGCTGCCGGGACCACCAACATCCAGGTGAAGGCCACCGACCTCGATGGCAATTCGACCACCCGTCCGATCGCAGTGACGGTCACCGCGGCCGAATGACTTCAGCGGCGGTTCTTCGCCCGTTGGAAACGTGAACCCTGCTCGGTCGGGCTGTCGTTTGCGGTGGCGGTCGGCTGGATCGGAGACTCGCGTTCCTCCAGAGGTGCCGCAACCGGCTTCGGCGCGGCTTTGACCGCCGCCTTGGGAAGGGGAACCGCGGTCGCGGCCTTGCGCTCCGGCAGTCGCATCTCCGGCAACTTCCAGCCGGTGCGGGTGAGCAGCGCTTCGGCCAGCACCAGGACCACCAGCGCGATGCCGATCGGCAGGTGCAGTGAGGTTTCCGCGATGAAAGGCGGACGCAGCCATGCCTTGGAAAGATCCAGAAGCTCGCGTCCTCCGGTCTGCGCGGATATAGCACGCAACTCGGCGAGCCGCTCCGGTGCGAACTCCCACTCGACCGAGCTGCCCACGCTCAAGGGGCCGAAGGCCAGGGCATGCTCGCCGACCCGGACGGCTCCGCGCACGATGCTTCCTTCATCCAGCTCGCGGGTGAGTGAGAATTTTCCCGGTGCGATGCGTCGCCATGGCACGTCCACCGCGGCTCCTCCCGTGTCGTTCATCAAGCGGACCTGTGGTGGCAGCGCCTCCAGCTTTCGGGACCACGAGTCCGTATCGTAAAGGAGATCGAGCGTGAGACGCGTGCCATCGAGCCGCTGGCGCAGGGCGATGCCCGGCGGAGTCTCGCTGCCCATCAGGAAGCGGCCCAGCGTTTGGAGGAAATCCCCGTAGCCTGCCCACTGGCGCACGCTTTCCGAATGCTCGCCGCCGAGAGGAAACGAGACCGCCGCGCTGCGTCCGAGACCCCGCCGGGCGTGCGCCACCAGCGGGGCGAGATACTCGTCCGAGGAAATCAGCGAGACGGTGGCGTCCTCGCGGGCGTAGGACAGATTGTAGCCATCCGCCTGCTTCATCCAGTCGATCGGCTTGGGCGAGATTTCCGCCCAGCGCCCGGTGGCCTGCACGGCCACCGGGTCCTTGATGAACGCGGAGCGCGCGATGGTCACGGTTTCCTGGGCGAAGATCTTCGGGATGTCCATCGGCTTGTCCGAGAAGAAAACCCGGCCCTTGCCGAGCTTCGCGATGTCTTCTAACAGCGCGGAGTCCACATCCTTGCTGGTGCCGAGGCCGATCACCGAGATGGTGCATCCCTGGTCGGTCATGGTCTTGATCAGGTTCTTGTAGTCTCCGGGTTCCTCGGAATCCTGGGCATCGGAAAACAGGATCATGTGCCGGGTGCCGGCCTTGGACTTGCGGAGCTGCTCCCATCCTGCCTTGAGCCCCTCATACACGAAGATGCCGCCTCCCGAGGACTTCACCTTGCGGACCCGCGCGGCGAGCTCCGGCTTGCGGTTGCCCACCTGCGTGAGCGGGATGACCTCTACGGGCTCGCTGTCCACCGCGTGCACGCTCACCTGGTCCATCGGGCCTAACAGCTGGATCGCATCGGCCGCGCCGGAATTCGCCAGGTCCATCTTGGTTTTTCCGGCACCCACTCCCACGGCCATCGATCCGGAGCGGTCCATGACCAACGCGAGGGCCACGGCGAGCTTGCGGTGCTCGGATTTGAGTTCCATGGACACCGGCAGCAGGGCGTCCAGGGGCGATTGGAAATAACCGCCGGAGCCGAACGAGTGGGCCCCGCCGGCCATCATCAGGCCTCCGCCTTGTTCGCGGACGAAGAAGTCGAGTGCCTTGAGGAAATCCACCGGCACTTCGTGAGCGGGCACGTTGTTGATCACCACGGCACGTGCGCCGCTGAGCATGCCGGGCCGCAGCGTGCCGGGCTCGGTCACGGTCTGGACGCTGAAGTCCATCGCGGCGAGCGCCTTGGCGAGGGGGTCGTCCTGATAGCGGGTGGCAAGGATCAGTCGCGGACCACCGCTGATTTCGATCCACCGGGAGGCCGTGTTGTTGCCCGGGTGGGCGTCCTTATCCGGGCGGATCTCCGCCTCGTATTCGTAGCCGCCGGGCCGGGTGATGCGGTCGGTGAACTCGACGGTGGCCAGTCCGTTGGTGAGCCTGGCCTTCGACTCGGTGAGAACGGTGCCATTGCGCCGGATCACGAGCGGAATCTCGGCATCCACCGCGCCGCGCAGGGTCACGGAAATGAGGAAGGGCTCGCCGGTCTGGACGCGTTCGGGAAAGTGCAGCCTGGCCACACGGAAGTCGTTGTTGTCTTCCTCGCGGATCAAGCGGAAGTCCACCGGCACGCCCCGGTCGCGGAGTTGGTCGGCGGCTTCCTGCAGCGGTTCGGTCGAGTAGCCGTCGGTAAAGATGAGAACGCGCGATGGTTTCTCCGCATCCACCTGCGCGGCGAGGGTCGAGAGCGCAAGGCCGGTGCGGGTGAGCCTGCGGGATCCGGTGAAGGAGGAACCGTCCGCGCCGAGTTCCGCCACCTCGGCACCGTAGTTGACGAATCGCAGGGTGTCTTCACGGCCGGGCCTGGATTTTTCCAGCAGACGGCGCCACTCGGGGAGTCCCTTGTCGATGAGGTCCTCGGTGGAGTCGGATCGGTCTAACAAAACATGGAGGTCCAGGGCGTTCTTCTGTTTGCGGATCCGCGGGTTGGCGAGGGCGGCCACGGCCAGCACCAGGATGATCGCGCGGAGGGGCGAGTGAAGGCCGAGGCCGCGCCAGAACCAGCCGACCAGCGCCAGGGCGGGCAGCAGCAGGAAGAACTCGGGAGCTTCGAAGGTCATCGGCAGGGTGTTTTCAGGTCGTGACGGGTTGGGGCTCCTTGCGTCCGCCGCGGATGAATCGCCAGGAAACCAGCAGGCAGGCGATGAGTGCGAGGATCCATGCGCGCCAGAGCGGGTCTTTTTTGGTGTGGCGTTCGATGGCTCCTGCACCGCCGCCCGGAGTCATGTCGGACGCGGCGCAAAGCCGGAAGTCCGCCTCTCGCGGATCGCCGAAGTGCACTGCGGCATCCAGCAGCCGGGTGTCCCCCTGGTTCACGCTCATGAATCCGGGGCTGGAGATCGCCCGGCGGACACCTCCCTTCGGTGCCGGCAGTTCGCGGCCTTCGATGTCGGTGGCGCGCAATGACAATGGCAGCCCCGGAGCGGCGGCGATGGTGAGGGCTTGCCCGGTTTCAAGGTTGGCGGACACCGGCGCGATTTTCGCCGAGCGGATGCGTTCGGCGAAGCGGTGCAGCAGCACGATGAATGCAGGCTGCTTCTCAAGGTTGGAAAGCGCGGGGTCGAAGTTGAATAGCAGTTGTTTCGCCTGTCCCGCCTCCCGCAGCAGGATGAGCGGGCGCTGCTCCTGCCGCAGCAGCACAAGATCACCGGGCTTCTGTTCCAACGGAATGGTCTCCCGCACCAGCAGCGACTGCCAGTTGAGCCCGTCCATCAGCGGGTGGGCTTCGGCAATGATGCCGCCCTTCAACCAGGCTCCCGTCCGCGTCTCGTCCTCGACGAAGACCACGCAGTTGCCCGATGGCGGTGAGGGGTCGAGTGGATTGTAAGCGGTGATCGAGAGGTCCGCCGAAGCCGCGTCATTGCCGGGCTGCGCGGATTCCAAGGCGCGGATGAGCCTGCCGCTCAGATCCTGAATCGACGCCGGAGAGGCGTTGAAAACCACCAGTGGCTTCGGCCGCGGTGCGACCAGTGGCAGCACGTCATCCAGCGTGAAGCGGTCCGCCGACAGCACAACGCGCAACTGAGTCGCTCCTTCGGGAAAGGCCGCCTGCAGGGTGGTGATCGAGCCGGGTTCCATTCGAAGCACCCGGGCCTCCGAGGCTCCTTCACGCGAGATCACCGACCAGGTTCGCTCCGCCATGCTCTTGCCATGGTTTCTCACCATCGCCTTCCAGATCAAGGCACCCTCCTCCCGGGTGAAGGAAACTCCGGTGAAACCCACGTTGTCGATCGCCTCGCCGACCGCGATTTCCACGGCGTCGAAGGGAAGCGGTGTGGCGGACGGGGTGTCCGTGACATAAACCACGCTGCCCTCGGGCGATACCAGCGATCTCGCCAGGCGCAGCGCCTGGGTGGGATCCACCGGGCCGTCGCGCGGCTGCCACGCCTCCAGCGCCTCCGCCAGTCCCTCGGTGGAGGTTCCGGCGTGAAGGCGGGGGCGTTCCGGCACGGATTCCAATACAGTGAGGCTCACCTCCGAGGCCGAGCCTTTCAACAGCGGCACCGCTTGCAGGACCTTGTCCGCCGCCGCCTGCTTGAAGACCGCCATCGACGCGGAGGAATCCACCACCACCGCGATGCGCTGGACACTGCCTTCCCGCGGGTATCGTGGTTCTGATAGAAACCAGGTGAGGATCAAAACCGCCAGCAGCTGCATCCACAGTGGAATCGAGGGAACCAACCGCTCGATCCGCCGCCCGCCCACCGCCTCGCGCCGGGTGTGTTCCAACAGGAACAGGGTGGAGACCGGCAGCTCCTTCGCCTTGCGCTGGAGGAAATGGATCGCCAGCACCGCCGGTATTCCCAGCAGGGCAAGCAGTCCTAACGGATTTCCAAATGCGGGCATGAACGTTTTCTAACAGCTCTCAAGCGCGCCCGAGGGAACGGCTTCACGGAACAAGGCACCGGCGAGATCCTCAGCGGCGGGCACACGGGCGAAGGCCGCCTGATGGCGCTGGGCGGCATTCTTCCAAAGCGCGAAATGATTGGCATAGGCGTCGAGGTAACGACGCAGGGTCGCCGGCTCGATGCGGTGGGCATGTCGGGTGTTTCTTTCCGGATCGATGAACTCATGGTTCCCGCTCCAGTCCGGACGCGCCTCGGACTCCAGCCACGGGCAGAGGAGGATCACGCTGCCGTGCTTTTGGCCGAGGTGCCGCAGCATGGGCTCCGGATCCCCGGGAAAGAGCAGGTCGGAAATGAAGACCCGGATGGAGTTCGCGCGGACCGGCGCCTTGGCCACGTTGGGAGCCGCCGCCGGATCGCTGGCGGACTGGTTTCTCACCGCATCCAGCCAGCGGTGGGAATGCACCTCCGCCGGATCCAACATCCGCGCCGCGTCGCCGCGGATGCAGTGGGTGGAAAGCGAGGCACCTGAAGCGGCACAACTTTCGCGGATGAAGTGGAACAACTCCAGACTGCGCTTCGCCTTGGCCGGATCGAAGAACATGGACTCGGACGCGTCCATCACCAGATCCACCACCGGCCGGACTTCCTCGCGGAAAAGCTTCATCGTGTAGCTCCCGGTGCGGGCATAGGCCTGCCAGTTGATGTGGCGCGGGTCATCGCCCGGGGCGTATGCCCGGTGGTCCTGGAAGTCGAGTGAGGATCCGGTGCCGCTGCCGGCAAACTCGCCAGCCTGGCCGCGCCACGAACGCGAGCGGAGAGGCAGCCTCAGCCGGGCCGCCGCTGCGACGGCGGCGTTGCGCGCCGCCTGCATGTCCTCGGGGCCGGTCATGCGCCTTCGGGCGGGTTGGAAAGGCTTTCCTCGATCACGGGTTTGGCGGCGGCCATTTCCTTGAAGACCTTGATCAGGAGAATGAGGATCAGGACCAGGTCCAAAACAAACACCGCGGCGAGCATGAACGAGTCCGGCATCGACTTCTCCTCCAGCATGGCGAGGAAAGCGAGCGGGTGCCAGGCGAAGACCCACAGGAAGGCTCCGCTGTCCATCGAGTCCGACAGGCCGGTGAGCACGGCCGCGAGAATGAACGAGCCGACCAGCAGCATCAGGTAGTGGGCGATGCGCTGGCCCTCGCCCTTGAACAGGAAGACCTGCCACACCGCGGGGAAGAGGAATCCTCCGAAAATGGCGAAGAGCGCCACCAATTCCTCCTCGTCGAAGTTGTTGCCGCGGAACTGCATGTGGACCACCATCGAAACCAGGGCCAGCAGGCTGATCGCGAGACCTGCGAGGATGCCGGACGCCCAGCTGGGATACATCAACCACCCCAACCCGCGCCCTAACAGCCCGCGCCGGGTGAAGGGAGCACAGACGGTGGAAACCAGCAGCGATGAATCCGTGAACGCGATGATCACCGCAGGCAGGCTGACCACCGCCACGATCAGGACGACGACCTCGTCCTCGACATCCGGATGGAAGCCCACGAGGAATACCAGCGCGAGCAGCACCATCGCGATCAGGCGGCGCAGCCACGAGTGATTCTCCGCGGCCGGGGCGATCAACGAGGCACCCAGCGAGAGGAAGTTTCCTCCCACATAGATGATGGACGCCAGATAGACCGACACGCCGACACGGGATTCGGTGCTGTCCAGATTGAACGCCTCCATGAAATCCGAGGAGCCCATCAGGCGTGAGGAGAGGCTCACCATCAGCAGCATCCACATCCCGATCGGCAGGCCGAAGATCGGAATCAGCGAACGGATGATCACCGAATGGCAACCGGACAAACCAACCGTCACCGCGGTGAGCGCCATCGAGGTGAGGAAAACCACCACCAGGAACACCATCTCCGCCACCAGATTCATGCCGCCGAAGAAGTAGCGCAGGATCAGGTAGGGGATGATCGTCGAGAACAGCAGGGCGGACTGGCTGACCAAGGCCACCCACTTGCCCATCACGATGCGCCAGGCGCTGAGCCGGGTGAGAACCATCATGTCGATGGTGTTTCCCTTGACCTCGGAGGAAAGCGCGCCGGTGCCGCGCAAGGGTTGCACCACCAGCACCGCGATGGAGAACAGGGTGAAGATGATGCTGGATACCACGGAGCCCACGTGTTCGGAGGTCGAGGCCGCGCCCGCGGAAAACAGCATCACCGCGAGGAAGATCTGGAGGCTGAGGAAGACCGCGATGAAGGTCTTGGCCCGCATGCCCTGGCGCAGCTCCTTCACCAGCATCGGCGAGAAGCGGTCCGGAAAGTCGGTGGGATGACTGATGGGGGATGACATGTCGTGAGGGTTTCGCAGGTTCAGTTCGCGGGCGGCAGCGGCGGCGGGGTGAGTGCCTCCTGTCCCTGATCGAGGCGGCCGAGGATGTCGATGAAGGCGTCCTCCAGATTCCGCTGCTCGCGGTGGAACTCGGTGATGCGCAGCCGTTCCTTGATCATGCGCGCGAGCACGTCGGCCGCCTTGGCGGGATCGTCCACATCGATGCGGATGCGGCCGCCGTGTTTTCTCGCTTCGAGGAACTTCACATCGGGCTGCAGGATGCACCAGTCCGAGACTGCTTGCGGGTCGCCGTCCACCTGCACGTCGTAAAGCACGCCGCCCACGGAATCCGATCCACGTTTGAGCGTCTCGGCATCGCCATGATGGACGATGCGGCCGTTGTTGATGAAAAGCAGCGAGTCGCACATCTCGCCGAGCTCGGAGAGGATGTGAGAGGAGATGAAAATCGTTTTTCCTTCCTGGGCGAGGACGCGGATCAGGTGCTTGAGCTCGACGCGCGCCTTGGGATCGAGGCCTGCGGCGGGTTCGTCCATGATCAGCACCTGGGGGTCGTGAAGCAAAGCGCGCCCGAGCCCGAGCCGCTGGGTCATGCCCTTGGAGAGCTTGTTGGAGAATCGGTCGGCAAGCGGAACGAGGTCGGTGAAGTCCATCACCTCCTGGATGCGCTTCCGGCGTTCCGCGCCTTTGTAACCGAGGGCGCGCGCATAGAAGTCGAGATACTCAAGCACGGTCATGTGCTCGTAGTTTCCGAAATGATCGGGCATCCACCCGATGAGCCGGCGGACTTCGGCGGGGCGGTGGACCACGTTGATACCGCAGACTTCCGCCGCGCCGAGGGTGGGGTAGTCCAGAGTGGCGAGGATCCTCATGGTGGTGGTCTTGCCGGCGCCGTTCGCGCCCACAAAGCCGCAGACCGATCCGTGTGGGATCTCGAAGGTGACGCCGTTGACGGCCTGGAGGCTGCCGAAATAACGGTAGAGGTTGTCGACTTTCAGGGCGGACATGGTCTTGGAATGGAGGAGCGCTGGGGAGGGGAGGAGGCGGTGAAACAAGAGGCTGCGGCGTGGGTCATTCGGCGAGCGGAATAGGGCCGGTGATCAAGGTGCGGGTTTCCTGCCATCGGATCCCCGGGTGGGTGTCGATGCCGGGCGCGGCCGTGGCGATGGCGACAAAGTGACCGGTGCGGTTCTTGGCACGGTTGAGCAGGTTGCGATTGCGTGAGGCGAAGCGGTTGGCCTCGTTGGCAAGCGCTTCCTCCGCCGCGGTGCTGGCGACGGGCTCGGCGGTGAACGGTTGACCGGTGCGAATGGATTCCGCCCGGTGCCATTGATTGGAGGCGTCCCGGAAGTAGAGAACCTCAAGCGGGAAATCAAAGGTCGAGACGAACTGTCCGTTCCCCGGACCTTTCTCGATGCGGCCGCGCGATGGCAGCACCGCGCTGAGCGCATGGCCGTGTTCGGACCGGCTCTGCCACCAGTCGCCGGAGGCCTCCATGCCGGCGCCGGCAGGCTGCAGGTTGAAGGAGCCCGAGGTGCCATAGTCCGAGGTGTAGCGGGACCAGCGGCTCTTGGCGATGGGCACCGGCTGCATCAGGCACGCGGGATCCACGGTGAATCGGGAGGCGGTGAGGATGCCGGTCCGGCTGATTTGTTCCTGATGGATGAACGCCGCGTTTTGTCCCGAATCCGGCCGTGCTTCCATCAGGACGAGACGGACGCCCCGACCGCCGAAGCCGTCCTGGAAAATGATCAGGGCGACGAGCAGCAGGCTGGCCGCCAGCGAGATCAGCGGGGTGGTGATGAACAGGCGGTGCCTTTGTCCGGACTTGGCCAGTACGAAAAGATTCACCGGACCCACCAGGATGCCGAACACGATCAACACCGCGATGAAGAGGCCGTAGTTGAATGCCTGCCCGCCGAAGAGGCTTTGCAGCGGCCAGACTCCGTCGTGATCGCCACGGGTCGAGGCAAGGCGTTTGGAGACGGGATTGCCGGAGTCCACCGTTGCCAGCACTTCGTCGGTGGAAAGCTTCAGGTCCGAGCCCACATTCTTCAGCAGGCAGCTGCCATAGCCCGCATCCGCCGGCAGGCCGAGGGAGGACGGGCTCGCCGCACTGGTGGCATACACCACCAACTGGCCGCCCAGCCGGACCCAGGATAGGATGGCGTTGCGCGCACCGGCCGGGGTCTTCGTCCAGTCGGTATCGGTCATCAGGATGCTGTCAAAGCCGGAAAAGGCCAGCCAGTCCGATGGCAGTTGCCGAGGATCGAACTTGGAGGCGAAGGTGCTGTTTCCGTATCGGGATCCGCTTTTCTTGGTCACCTCCGCATCGAGCAGGGAGGCGTTGGGAGTGAAGAGTGCCTCACTCAAAAGCACGGCGGGCTCCGCATGGTTCGTCGAACAGCGGATCGAGTTCGAGGCCCTGCCGAGCGAGCCGCTCATTTCCACCGAGACGACCTGTTCCTCGGCATACGTGCTCGGGCTCGGACAGAGCGGGACCATGATGTCGGTGGTCACCGCCTTGCCTGCCGGGGCGCTGAATGCAAACGACGACTTCGTTCCCACACCGGAGCCGAAGCCCGAGGAGCTGTTGAAATCCAGGCGGATCGAGCGGTCCGCGTTCAGGTTGTTGGCGATCTTGACGCGCACCGGGAAATACCCGCCGCGGGAAGGCTCGGAAAACAGGGCGAGAACCTCGACGTGGGTGTCCGTCTTCGGATCGGCCACCTCGCGGATCATGGTTTCCTGTGCGGAAACAGCGAGGCAGGCGGCCAGAAACAGGGTGGGGATGCGCATCGGAGCAGGGAGGGATGGAGGTGGGGATGAGCGGTCATGCACCGGCGGCGAGCACCTTCGGCGTGGCGGCGGCCTGGAAAGGAACCTCGTCCAGTAGCTCCCGCAGAATGTCCGCCGTGGTGCGGCCTTCCACGCGGGCGTTGTAGTCGAGGACAACGCGATGTCTCAGCACGGCGGCTGCGATGCTCTTCACATCCTCGAAGCTCGCGTGGGTCCTGCCCTGGGTGAGGGCGCGGGCCTTCGCTCCCGATGCCAGGGCGAGCGCCGCCCGCGGGCTGGATCCATAGCGGATTCCGCGGGAAGCGGACGAACGGCCCGGGTGGGTGGCGTCCACAAGCCTCGCGATGTAGTTGGCGACCACCTCGGGAAGATGAATCCTGCGGGTCAGTTCTAACAACGAGTTGAAGGTATCCGCGCTCATCACCGGATCCACGCGCGGCTCGGTCCCGAGTTCCCGCCCGGTGACGATGCGCTGCAGGGTGGCGACGTCGTTGCGCGTCACCTCCAGCTTGAAGAGGAAGCGGTCCAACTGCGCTTCCGGCAGCGGATAGGTCCCTTCAAGTTCGATCGGGTTCTGGGTGGCCAGGACGAAAAACGGCTTGGGCAGTTCGTGGGTTTTGCCGAGCACGGTGACCCTTCGTTCCTGCATGGCTTCAAGCAGGGCGGACTGGGTCTTGGGCGAGGCCCGGTTGATTTCGTCGGCAAGCACGATGTTGGCGAAGAGCGGGCCGGGTTGGAAGACGAACTCCCTGCGCCCGTCCACCTCCTGGAGCACCGGGTTGCCCGTGATGTCCCCTGGCAGCAGGTCCGGGGTGAACTGGACGCGCTTGGTGCCCAGTTGCAGGAGTTTCGAAAGCCCCTTCACCAGCTCCGTCTTGCCCAGCCCCGGAAGGCCTTCGAGGAGAATGTGGCCCCGGGCGAGCACTCCGGTGATGACCATCTCGATGAGCTCCTGTTGGCCGAAGAGCACTTCGTTCAATCCGCTCGAAAGCGAGCGGAGGTGTTTGGCGGCATCGGCGACTTCCGTTTCGGTGGCGTGATCCATGGCTTGAATACGCGGAAGCTAGCAGATCAACCGGCTTTGGGAATGAAGAAGAAACGAAAATTCCGTGAAGTCACCGCTCAATCTTCCGGCTGGAGTTTTTCCCGCGCTGTAGCAGCATGCCGCCATCATGAGCATTTCCACGGGCGACTATGAGAAGCTGGGGCAGTTCTATCTGGGCCGGGGTTACGACATGCAGTCGAAGCAGGCCGATGGGGATCTCGTTCTTTACGACTCCAAGGATCTCGTCACGCACGGCGTGGTGCTCGGCATGACGGGATCCGGCAAGACCGGTCTCTGCCTCGCCCTCCTCGAAGAGGCGGCCATGGACAACATCCCCGCCATCATCATCGATCCGAAGGGTGATATCTCCAACCTCCTGCTCGCCTTCCCGGATCTGGACGCGCGCAGCTTCCGGCCGTGGATCAACGAGGACGACGCCGCCAAGAAAGGCATCACTCCGGACGAACATGCCGCCAACACCGCGGCCACCTGGAGCAAGGGACTCGAACAGTGGGGCCAGGGCGGGGAGCGGGTGAGACAGTTCACCGAGAAGGTGGATATCAACATCTTCACTCCCGGCAGCCGCGCCGGCATCCCGGTTTCCATCCTCAGCTCGCTGAAGGTGCCTCCCTTCGAGATCATGGATGACGGGGAGTTGTTAGGAGAGCGGGTGGAAAGCACGGTCTCGTCCCTGCTTTCGCTGGTCGGCGTGGATGCGGATCCGATCCAGAGCCCCGAGGCGGTGCTGCTTTCCACCATCTTTCAAAAGGCCTGGGCGGATGGGTTGGACATCACGCTGGAAACCCTCGTCCGGCATGTCCAGAAACCGTCTTTCGACAAGGTGGGAATCATCGATCTGGATTCGTTCCTGCCCGAGAAGTCCCGGCAGGCCCTTGCCCTTCGTTTCAACAATCTTCTCGCGTCACCCGGTTTCGCCACCTGGCTGGAAGGGCCGCCGCTTGATATCGCCGCCATGCTGCATTCCGGCACCAAGCCCCGCATTTCCATCTTTTCCATCGCCCACCTCGGCGATTCGGAGCGCATGTTTTTCGTGAGCCTGCTGCTCAACCAGATGCTCGGGTGGATGCGCGCCCAGAACGGCACCACCTCGCTGCGCGCCCTGCTCTACATGGATGAAATCTACGGCTACCTGCCGCCGTCCGCCAACCCGCCGTCCAAGAAACCGATGATGACCCTGCTCAAGCAGGCCAGGGCCTTCGGTCTCGGCTGCCTGCTCGCCACCCAGAACCCGGTGGATCTGGACTACAAGGCGCTTTCGAACATCGGCACCTGGTTCCTCGGCCGCTTGCAGACCGAGCGCGACAAGCTCAGGGTGCTCGATGGTCTCGAAGGAGCCGCCGGATCGCAGAATGCGAAATTCGACCGCGCGTCGATGGAGCGGCTCATCTCCGGCTTGGGCAACCGGGTCTTCCTGATGAACAACGTGCACGAGGATGCTCCGGTGCTTTTCCACGTGCGCTGGGTGATGAGTTATCTCACCGGGCCGCTCACCCGCGGGCAGATCAAAACGCTGATGGATCCGAAACGATCCGCATTCCAGGCCGCGGCCGCTCCGGTGCAGTCGCCGGAAGCCAATCCGATGGCGATGCCGGGCATGGCTCCTTCCGCCCCGCCCGCGGCGCGTCCGGCGGTCGGCGCGGGTGTCAGGGAGCTCTTCGCCGCGGCTGCGGGCGATGGAAATGATATCATCTATCAGCCCCACCTGCTGCGGGCAGGCACCGTGCACTTCTCATCCTCCAAGGCGGGCGTGGATGGCAGCCGGCAGGTGCGCCTGGTCAATCCGATCCTCGGCAAGGGGATCGACTGGGACACGATGGTTCCTCCGCCGGTCCGAATCGACGATTCCTGCCAGCCTGCGCCGGGAGCCGGATTCGGCGAGCTCCCGGGTTATGCGATGAATGCCGCCAACTACAAACAGGTGGAGAAAGACTTCGCGGAATGGATGTACCGGAACGAACGCGCCGACGTGTTTTCCTGTCCGGCTCTCAAGGCCTGGTCCGGGCTTGGCGAGAGCGAGGCGGACTTCCGCGCAAGGCTGGATCATGCGGCGCGCGAGGCCAGGGATGCGGCGATTTCCAAACTGCGGGCCGCCGCGGCGAAGAAGATCGAGTCGCTTGAGGCGAAACTCCGCACCGCCGAGGGCCAGCTTGCCAAGGAGAAGGCGGAGGCAAACGCCGCCAACATGCAGGCCGGCGTCTCGGTGCTCGGTGGAATTCTGGGCGGGCTTTTCGGACGCAAGGTGGGACTCGGAACGCTGACCCGCGGGTCTTCTGCGATCGGCAAGGCCACCAGCGCCTACAAGCAGCACCAGGATGTGGCCAATGCCGGGGCGAAGATCGAGGGTCTCCAGACCGAGATCGAAGCGCTCCGCAAGGAACTCGAGGACGAGGCCGTCCGGATCACCGAGTCCTACGACAGTGGTGCGCTCGTTCTCGAAACCGAGTCCATCAAGGCCACCAAGACCAATGTGAAGGTCGATCAGGTGGCCTTGCTCTGGCTGCCTTACGATTCCCAGGGCGGCAAGGCCTGGTGAGTTCCTTGCGGCCCCGCCCGCCTCAGGGCTTGTTCCGGATCTTTTCCAACAAGGCCGGGTTCGCCTCGAGTTCGTCCGCCACCGCGCGGATCACATCGAGCGTCGGTCTCGAAACATGGTGCTCCATGCCCTCGACGTCCCGGTAGATGGTTTCCTCGTCGATGCCGAACAAGCGCAGAAACCGGGTGAGCGTTTCATGCCGGTCGATGATGGCGCGGGCGATCCGGTGACCGTCCTCGGTGAGCACGGTGCCGCGGTATTTCTCGTGTTTGACGAGCCCTTCCGCATCGAGACGGCGGAGCATGTTGGTGACACTTGCCTGGGAGATGGAGAGGTTGCGCGAGATGTCCACGGCCCGCGCGTAGCCTTTGGACTCGATCAGATGCAGGATCTGTTCGAGGTAATCGTCCATCGCGGTCGAGCCGCTGGTGCGCCGGGGTGGGGCGGTCATCGGAGGCTGAGTCTAACGGGGCATCTCGCCGGAGGAAAGCACGCTTTTGCCATAAAGGTCGGCGTTGGATGCCTGGAACTCGGCCTTGAGCCGCACGCGCAGCGTCGAGAGATCCACCAGCCGCCAGCCCGTGAAGGTCCATTGCTGGTCCTTGCCATCGTGTTCGATGCCGACCAGCAGGTGCACGGCATCATCGGTGATCTTCAGGGTTTCGTTCTTCGGCTCGAAGTAGAAGGTGCGGAAGGTGCTGTCAGCGGATCCCTGTTCGACGAGTTTGGGGTCCAGATAGAAGATCAGTCCGGAGGCCGTGTCGGTGATGCGCAGATCCGGATAACCCGAGCGTTGGTGTTCGCCGGAGCGGGTCGGCGGGACTTCACAGCGCAGGCCCGGAGTCCGGTTCAACCGGGCAAGGATGCCATCCTCGAAGAAACGGGAGGCCTCGTTGATGCGGCGAAGTTTCCTCACCGGCGAATCGGCGAGGTTGAGCTCGTCGAGAGTCTCGCGGAGCACCTTGTGAATCGCCGATGTGACCCGCTGGTGGGCGGGATCCCCGGTCAAGGGCAGCACTTTCCGGCCGGAGCAGGCCTCCGCGATGGTGGGGAAGGCGAAGGTGCGGTCTGATAGATTCTCGCCGAGGAGGGAGCGGACCAGCGCGACGTCGTCGGCCGCGTCCTGCCTGGCGGGATCCGCGGCAAGTGCGGCCGGTGAAATCATCCAGAGGAGGACAGGGATCAGGCGCGTTTGGAGCGGTGCCATGCGGAGGTGTCGGGTTGCAGCAGGATCTCGTGAGGGCTTGCGTTGAGATCGAGCGAGTTCACGAGGTGTTCGAGCAGGACGAGTGAGGCGGCGGCGTCGAAGAGAGCATCGTGCCAGGAGCGCTCCGGCACAAGCGCCCTCACCGAGGCAGTGAGCCCGTGCGCTTCGCAGAGCGCGCCAAGCGAATGATCGGCCAGATCCGGCCACGCCGCGCGCGAAAGCAGCAGGGTGTCAATCCACGGGCCGAATCCATGGCCGGGAAAGGCACGCAGGAATCGTTTTTCCGTGCCCTTGCCGTGGGCGACGACAATGGCTCCCGCCAGCCGGGTTTTCAGTTCGGGCCACAACGAGAGCAGGGTGGGGGCGTCCCGGAGTTGTTCGGGTCCGATTCCGTGCACCTTGCGGGCCGACCACTGGACCGGCTTGTCGGTGAATAGGTAGGACACAAACGGTGCGTGATGGCCCGTGGCGGACGACCACGAGCAAAGCCCCACCTGCACCGGGGTGTCGGTCCCTCCGCGGGCGGCTCCCGCGGATTCGAAATCAATCGCGGTGAATCGGCACTGGCTCACCAGGGACATCGGCAGAGGCTCCGCGGGGAGGCATCGGGTTCACGGAATCACGGCATCAAAGCGCGGCAGCCGCGGCTGCTGCGGGGACCAGGCCGCCGACGGCGGAGGCGGCGCGGCCGACCGACCGAAGGGCGGCACCGGGAAGTCCGCATGAGGTGAGGCTGAGGACGAGTGCTCCCAAGGCGAGCCACTGAATGATCCGTTTCATGATGTCCGAGAATGACCACGGCCGAAGGCGAGTCAAGCCCGGCCCACGGCACTCACGGCTGCGGGACGAGCTCGACCTTCCTCACATTGACGGCCTTCCATCCGTCCACGACCGGGCGCAGCGAGAGTTCGAATTCGGCGTCCTTCTGGAGTGTGACTTCTCCCACCTTGGTGGTTTTGAAGGATTCGTAGCTGCCGGTGCAGGGCACCGAGTAGGCGAGCTTGCCAACCCCCTGGATCTGGAGGACCGAACCCTCCGCCGGGGCCGAGGCCTCGATGCGGACGAGATACCTGCCTTCATGATCGGCCTTCACCTTCCAGGAAACGGAGTCCTTGGCGTTCGTCCAGTAGCCGATGTTCGCCTGTCCGTGATGCTCCTCGGACTTCACTTCGCCCTCGTAGCGGGCGTCGAGCGGCAGGAGCTGGATCACTCCATCCTTGTCCGGAGTCACCGGAGTCTCGACGACCACCGGGCTGCCCTCGATGAGCACGCGGAGTGTCGAGCAGACGGGATCCAGCGGGCTGGACGGCAGGTGGATCACGGGGCCTGCGGGTGTGGAACCGACTTCGAGTTTCACGCCGCCTGCGAGGGCTTCCACCGAGCGGATTTTGTTGGCAAGCCCCGGCACTTTGAGCAAGCCGTCGGTCGGCCAATCGAGCACGTGAAGATACAACCGGGTATCCGTGCCATCCGCCTTGGCGGTGCAGCGTCCCCACGGCAACCGGGCGAAGGGGCCGGCGTGGGTGCCATAGATGGACTCGCCGTTGACCTTCATCCACGCTCCCACCTCCTTGAGGAGCTTGATGGATTCCGCGGGGATTTCGCCTTCGGCGGTGGGGCCCACGTTGAGCAGGTAGTTGCCGCCCTTGCTGGCGATGTCCACCAGGTTGCGGATCAGGGTCGAGAGGGGCTTCCAGTTGTGGTCGTAGCTCTTGTATCCCCAGGTGTCGTTGAGGGTCATGCAGGTTTCCCAATCGCGTCCCGGAAATCCACGGGCCGGGATGTATTGCTCCGGTGTCTCGGTATCGCCCTGATAACCACCGCCGAGGCGGTTGTTGTGGATGATGCCCGGTCGGATCGAGAGCAGGGAGGCGAGCTTGGCGGCGCGCTCGCGGGTCATCAGATGCGGGGTGTCCCACCAAAGGACATCCGGTTGGTAGCGGGTGAGGATTTCCCGGACCTGAGGCACGCAGACCTGGTCCAGATAGGGATCGAAGGGGCCTTTGTGGGCATCGTCCCAGCCATCGCCCTCGGCATATCCGGATTTCGCTCCGCCCGGATGGGTCCAGTCCTGGGCTTGTGAGTAATACAGCCCGAACTTGATCCCCCGCGCGCGGGCGGCTTCCGCAAGTGGTGCGATCAGGTCTTTTTTCCACGGTGTGGCACCGGCGATCGTCCATTGGCTGGCCTCGCTGGGAAAGAGGGCGAAGCCGTCATGGTGCTTCGAGGTGATCACCATGTAGCGCATGCCGGCCTCCTTTGCGAGATCCGCCCAGGCTTCGGGTTGGTATTTCACCGGGTTGAAATCCTTTGCATAGTCCCGGTAGGCGGCCACGGGGATTTTCCCTCGCAGCATGATCCATTCACCGATGCCGTCGATGTGCCGGTTGTCATAGGTGCCGGCCGGGACGGCGTAAACGCCCCAGTGGATGAACATGCCGAACTTGGCCTCGCGCCACCAGGCCATCCGCGCGTCCTTCTGCTCCTTGGTTTCAGAGGCATACGGATCGCCCTCCAGTGCGAGGGCAGGCAGGATCATCCACACAAGCGCCGCGAGCGACCCTGACAAAAGCCTGCTTTTCATGCCGGGAAGATACGCCTGATGGTGAAATTCCCTTACACCAGAACTCAGGAGTCGGAGGCCTTCTCCAGAAACACCGTGAACTCGTGACGATTGTATGTCAGGTGGACCAGAGCGAGTGCCTTGAGCCCCCTGGCTGCCGCGAGCGCCTCCGAGGTGACGCGCTCGATTCCCTCGAAGTCTTCCGCTCCGGCCAGTTTGAGGGTGAACACGACGATGCCCCCGGGTGCGAGGTTGGCGGACAGCGCGGCGACCCTTGCCATCGATTCCCGTGGATCGCCATTCATGTCGGATAGAATGGCGTCGTAGCGGGCTCCACGCGGGGGATGGAAATCCGAGGCATCCGAGCGAACGAAGCGCAGGCCCTCACGCCCGTCGAGCCGTGGATCGAGCGGAGCCTTGTCCACGGCGGTGACTTGATACCCCTGATCGAGAAGTTCGGAGGTCATTCCGCCCGGACTTGCTCCGAGTTCCAGCCAGTGGGAACCCCGGGCCGGCCTTGGCCGGTGCAGGGCCAGGTGATGGAGCGCCTCGGCGATCTTGGCCCCGGCACGGCTGATGGTTTCCGGCCGGTTCTGGCGGATGAAACGGGTGCCCCCGGCGTGGAAGCCCTTGCTTTCCCGCGGGCGGTGGACGCCGCAGAACAAACCTTCCTTGCCAAGCAGCGCAAACAACGTGGGCTGCTGCGGATCTTGCTCCTCCGCATCCTTCAGCGCGGCCATCCCGGGTGGGAAAAGCTGGAGTGCGCGGCCTCTCAGATTCGAGGCGAGGCTTTTGTGATAGCGTCCGGGTTCCGCCGGATCCAGCGGTCCGGCCATCAAGGTCTGCGGTCCGGCCGCCGAAAACTTCCGAAACATCGCCTGCGCCGCTTTTTCGATGAAGCCATCGGTCTCACGCGGGTTGCACGGCCAGGCATGCTCCACCGGCAGGATCCAGCGCAGGTATTTGGCAGCTCCGGTCGATCCCAGCCGCCCGGGTTCCTCAAGGCGGATCAACAAAAAATCACGGCCCAGACGTTTCACGAGCACCGCACCCAGGGTGGCCAGAATCCGATCCTCCAAATCGTGGAAAACCGATGAAATCCGGACCAACCAGGTGGTTTGCAGGCGTGGCGTTTGTTCCATGGCGATCAAGAGCGGCCGCCGCAGTAATCGATCCCGCCGCTCCCCGCAACCCCGGTCTGCCGCGAATCACACCACGCTGCGCAACGGCGCAGGCTGCACCACCTCCGGCAGCTCGCGGAAGCCCGGCGGGTGATTGCTGGCATGCCGCTCCAGCCAGTCCTCCGCCTCCTCACGGCTCTGGAAGATCCGGAAACGATCCGTATTGCGCGACCAGTAGCCCAGCATCCGCACCACCCCGTAAGCCACCGAGTTGCTCACCGCAAACACCAGCCAGCCCCGCGAACGGTTTTCCTCCTGCCTCAGCATCAAGGCCAGCCGCAGCACGTCGTTCGCACTCAGCTCCAGCTCCGCCTTGGTGAAATCCACCAGCCCGTGATAATCCGGCGACCAGCAGGGATCCGACGCCATCGCCGAAACGATCGATCGCAGATCCGCCAGGCCAACCTTGCCCTGATACTCTTCGATCCGCATCCGGCGATCGGTATCAATCCGGTAGCGACCTACGCTCACCGTCGATGAATAATCAGTGGTTAAAAATTTCATGGGGTTCCTTACTTTCGGACCCCGTCACCGATGATTCGTTCAAAAAATTTGCGATTATCTGATCTGCAAGTGCTTCTTTTTTAGAATGTTACATGATTCCATAAATTACGGAAACCTTAAGCAGATGCCGGATTTCCCGCATCGCTACGGGCTAACAGCTTCTAACCCATTCTCACAAGCCCGGGGTTCCTTCCCGGGGTCCGGCGCGACGGCAAAGGCACCCTCCCATCCCCAGGAGGGTGTCGTTTCCCTTGTCAGCGGGGGAAAGTCCCGCGCGGTCCGTCCTCAAGCGGCCGAACGCCTGCGCCGCAAGCCGAGGCAGACGCCAGCGAGACCGGTGAGCAGGAAGCCGGAGGGCTCGGGCACGGCATTGCCCGCGTAGAAAGCGATGCTGTCGTAGCGGTAGGTGGTGCCGGTCTTGAAGAAGGCGATCTTTTCGACCCCGGCGGGCAGGTTGGTGAGGAAGAAGGCATCGCCCACGTTGGCGAAGTAGGTGCCGGGAAAGTGCTGGGTGCTCGAGTTGGCGGCCACGTCCCAGCGACCGGTGGCGGTGTCGAAGATCGAATCCGCATCCCAGGTCACTCCCTGCCAGTTGGTGTCATAGTTTCCGAGGAAGCTCGCCGAGGAGATCGACATCGGCGTGCCCGTGGAATCCAGAAACTGAATCACCGCATAGCCGGGGGTGGCATCGTTGGGATTGATGCCATCCAGGTTGGAAAAGCCGATCACGGTGCCCGAGTTGAGGGTGAAGTTGGTAAGATCGATCACCACCGACCATGCGGCGGTGGAGGCATCGGCATTGTGGAAGAAGCCGTAGTCGTCATCACCGGGTGCGTTGGCCAGCGGGAAGGCCGGATCGGTGATCGAGTGCGTGGAGGTGGTTTCTCCGAACTCGGCGGTGATCGAGGCGTTCGTGGAGTTGGTGATGGCGATGGAATCGCCATTGGCATAAATGCCGGTGCCGCTGGAATTCCAAGTGCCCCAGTCGATGGACTGGGCATGGAGCGGAAGGGACAGGGCCGCAAACAGCAAGGCGGACCCGAAGCGGGGGGACTTTCGGTGTTTCATGGATGTGGGGGGATGGGGCGGACCGCGTTGGGGGTGGGGGACGATCCGCCTGATAGAATATCGGTCGGAAGAAGCGCGGCAAGACAGAAGTGTTTCGTCTTTGTGAGACGTCTCCCGATCTTGATTGCCAGGAATCAGAGGATTTTTCTCCGGTTCGTATCCTGGCATTGGCCGCTTGATCCGGGCATGCAGATGGGGCATCACTCGCGGGTGAAAAGGTTGTTGGGAATGGGATTGAGTCTCGGATGTCTGGTGCAGGCCGGCCCGGTGAAGCATGGGCCGCTGGTGCATTGGAATCAGGACCCGACGAAGGCCTGTGGCATCGTCTGGATCGATGCGGCGGGAGATCCGGGTAGGGAAGGCAAGTGGTCGATAGGTCCCGCGGGATTCGGCTATGCGGATGGGGATGATGCCACGGTGTTCGAGGGCATGCGGAACCGTTACACGAGCCTCGCCATCCGTTGCCGCATCGCGCCGCGGAAGCCGGATCCCGGCGCGCGATTGGTGCTTCGGGTGAACTACGATGACGGATTCATCGCCTGGCTGGATGGCCGGGAAATCGCGCGCCGCAATGTGGTGGAGTCCGGCGGAGTGGCACGTGCCGCCGGTTCCCATGATGCCGGGAAGTGGGAGGAGATACCGATCGGCCCCGCGGAGCTGCTGGCGGGCGGTGAAGGTTCGGTGCTCGCGTTCCAGGGGTTCAACCGCAATGTCGAGAGCTCGGATCTCACGCTGCATCCGGTGCTGATCCTCCGATCCGGGGCACGTGAGATTCCGCTGATTCCTCACGGGCATTCCTGGGAATACCTCGCGGGCAGCCCTCCGGAAACGGATTGGAACCGGCGCACGCTTGGCCTTGCCCCCGGCGAGCGCTCGTTCGAGTTGGAGTATCGCACGGGCCCTTCCGCGCCATGGTCCAAGGCGGCGATATCCTCGCGGCCTTTCGGATTCGGGATGCAGCGGGTCTTTCGCTCGGAGCTCCGCGGACTGCCTGCTGCGGCGGAGGTTGAATTCCGAATCTCGAAATCTCCGGGGGGCGGATCGGAGCCCTACCGCTTCCGCATGCCGCCGGCGGATCCCTCCCGCATCCGTTTCATCACCGGCGGCGACGTCTATCACCAACGCGAGGCCATGGACCGCATGAACCGCCTGGCGGGCCGGCAGGACCCGCTCTTCGTGCTCATGGGCGGTGACCTCGCCTACGCCAACAACATCAAGCCCGATCGCTGGTTGGACTATGTCGACTCATGGGCTGCAAACGCACGGGCTCCGGATGGACGCCTGATCCCCAAGGTGGTGGCGATTGGAAACCACGAGACCCTTGGTGCCGGATATCACCCGAACGACGCGCCTGGCCCCGAGGCCGCCTCGTTGTTTTACAGCCTCTTCGAGTTTCCGGTGAAGGACGATGCCACCCACGTGGTGGACTTCGGCAACTCGCTCTCACTGGTGATGCTCGATTCCGGGCATACTAGGAACATTTCCGCCCAGACCGCCTGGCTGCGCGGCGTGCTCGAGGCGCGGCGCAAAACTCCCTGTCTGTTCGCGGCCTATCATCGCCCGGCCTGGGGCTGCGGCACCAAGGACGACTCGGTGGAAATCCGCCGCGAGTGGTCGCCGCTCTTCGAACAACACCGGGTCAGCGCCGTCTTCGAATACGACCACCATGTCTTCTGCCGGTCCCACCCCATCCGGAACGGTGCGGTCGATCCCGTGAATGGCGTGCCCTACCTCGGCGCCGGTGCCTGGAGTGTCGATGTGAGGAAGCTGGATGCCCGCGAGGTCGCCCGCCGTCTCTGGGTGGCCAGGGCGGAGGCCCGCAATCATTTCTATCTGATAGAAACGCGGCCGGGCGGCTTCAGCGCGGAAGCCATGGACATCGGCGGTGAGGTCTTCGACCGCATCGACCGGGCGTGGACGCGCTGAATCCCGTCACGGCGCCGGAGCGATGGCGGGCGGATGGGGCTGGCGTTTCAACTGCATGAGAAGGTTGGCGGCGAGGATGAGCCCGCCGCCGGCGATCATGGCGGTTCCGGGCGACTCATTGAGGTATCCGCCGCCTGTCCAGGATCCGATCCATTGCGGGAGGAACATCGCATAGACGGCTGTGAAAACCGGTTCGCTGGTGTAGATGAGCCCGGCCTCGGTGGCGCTGATTTCGCGCTGCCAGCGGTTCATCAGCAGGAAGGCCGCCACCGAGCAGAACACGGCGAGGATGGCGACGAGAAGCAGTGCAGGCCAGGAGGCCCCGGCTCGCAGCACATCACGCGCATCCGGCGCGGTGAAGAGTGCCACCGGGAAGAACAAAACGGCGATGCCAAGGCACATCACGAAAGTGACCTGGAGGCCGCGGTTGCCGGCGTAGTCCGGGTTTTCCAAAGTCAGGATCTGGAAGGTGAATAGCAGGGCGGCGATCAGGGTGACCGCCTCGCCGCGGCCGATTGAAAGGTCGCCGGGCCGCATGCCGGAAAGCACCGCGCAGCCGGTGATCACCAAGACGGTGGCCGCAGCCGTGCGGAAGTCCGGCGGACGGCGCAGACGGAGGCACGCGATGAGCGGCAGCAGGACGCAGTAGGCCTGGGTGAGGAAGGCGGATGTGGAGGCGGCGGTGTGCGCGAGCCCCTCGGCCTGCAGCGCCATGCCCGCACCACCCCAGAGGGCGAGCAGGAGGCCCTGGCGGATCTCACGGCGGTCCGGCACGCCCGCGCGAGCAGCGAAGGGCAGCAGGATGAGCGCGCCCATCCCGAAGCGGGCGACCTGCATCCATGCGGCGAGGAAGGCGCTGTCCGCGGACGGCAGCCGGGCCGATTGTTCGAGATGCAGCGCCTTGACCACGGGAAAACTCAGCCCCCAGAGCGCGCAGGCGAGGACGAGGAGGATGGCCGGCATGGTCGTCCGGCTCAGCCCTTGATCTCCAGCAGCATCTGCGGGTTGTTAGGAAACTTCTTGAGGAAGAACAGCAGGCGCTCCATCGCCTCCACCGGACGGTGCCCGGAAAGCCCGCGGCGGATGAGGTGGATCTTGTGGAGCATGTGGTCCGGTATGAGCAGCTCCTCGCGGCGGGTGCCGGATTTGAAGATATCCACGGCCGGATAGATGTAGTTTTCCGCGATCTTGCGGTCGAGCACGAGCTCCATGTTGCCGGTGCCCTTGAACTCCATGAAGATGGCCTCGTCGGCGCGCGAGTTCGTCTGGATGAGGGCGGTGGCGAGGATGGTGAGCGAGCCGCCGCCACGGGTGTTGCGCGCGGCGGCGAAGAGCCTGCGCGGCACCTCGAGCGCGCCGATGGTGATGCCGCCGGAGCCGGTGCCTCGGCCGCGGTTGTTCATCGTGTTGTTGTAGGCCCTCGCCAGACGGGTGATCGAGTCCATGAGCAGGAACACATCCTTGCCGGCCTCGACGAGGCGCTTGGCGCGCTCGATGGCGAGCTCGGCGATGCGGCAGTGGTTGCGCGGCTGCTCGTCATTGGAGCTGGCGTAAATCTCCGCGCCGGGCAGCGCGCGGCGGAACTCGGTGACTTCCTCCGGCCGCTCGTCCACCAGCAGGACCATGAGGTGGATGGCTTCGTCATACTTCTCGCGGATGGCTTCCGCCATGTGGAGCAGCAGCGTGGTTTTCCCGGAGCGGGGAGGTGAAACGACCAATCCACGCTGGCCGCGGCCGACCGGAGCCATGATGTCCACCACGCGGGTGGTGAAGCGATCGGGAGTGGTCTCGAAGCTGATGCGCTTGGATGGGTTGATGGCCTTGAGTTCGTCGAAGTGCGGGAGCTTGGAGGCTTCAAGGGGCGGCATGCCGTTGACCGCGGTCACCTCGACGAGCTGCGGGCCGCGCGGGCCTTCCTGATAGACGCCGTGGATCCATTGGCCGACGCGCAGGTTGAACCTGCGGATGGTCTCCGGAGTGACGAAGACGTCGTCGCGTGCCTGTTCGAAGTTCTTGGCCGGGATGCGCAGGAAACCGAAGCCTTTGGGAGCGAGTTCCAGCATGCCGTCGGCATCGATCCGCGGGCCGTTGAGTTGCGCGGGCCGGCGGTCGTTGGGGTCCTGCCCCTGTGGCTCGCCGCCGTGTTCGTGGCGGTTTCCACCCTGGTTCTGCGAATTGCGTTCGTTGCGGCGCTTGCGTTTCTCGCGGCGGCGCTTGCTGCGGCTTTCGCGCTGCTGGGGATTTCCTCCCTGGCCGTGGGGCTGGCCCTGCCCGCCCTGGGGAGAGCCCTGCGGATGCTGGGGCTGCGGCTGACTGGGACGCTCAGCGGGCGGCTGCGGTGGTGGGGGCTGGACCGCCTGTGCCGGGGCAGGGGGCGCCGGGTTTTCACGCGGCACCCGCGGTCCGCCGCCGGGGACGCGGCCGAAGCGTTTCGGTTCGGAATCCTCCCGCGTTTCCTGGCGATCGCGAGGCGCGGGCTCACGCTCGGCGGCCGCTGCCGGTGCGGCTTTGGGAGCGGAAATCTCCGAGGGAGCTTCGGCGGCGGGTTTGGCGGTTTTTTTCGCGCGGATGGTCTTCTTCGCAGGTGCCTCGCTGACGGCGGGGATGAGCTCGATCTGGACGGCTTCCGCCGCGGCGGATTTGGCCGGCTTTTTCTTCGCCACGGTCTTGGTGGCTGCCTTTTTCGCGGCGCTCTTTTTGGTCGCGGTCTTGGCGGCGGCTTTCTTCGCGGCGCGTTTGCGCGGAGCGGGGCTTTCTTCTTGGGTTGGGGTGCTCATCCGTTGGATTGGAAAGAGGTGGGTGCGCGTCAGGACGCGAGTAGGTCGAGAATCTCGTCGGCGACCTCGAAGTTGGTGAAGACGTTGACGGTGTCCTGATAGTCGTCCAACAGGTCGTGAAGTTTGAGAACCTGGCGGGCGATGGCGGGATCGGTGACGACGGAAGGGTTTTGGGCGATGGATACGTGTTTCTCCGAGGAGACGGGCAAACCGGAGGCTCGCAGGACCTTGGCCACGCTGCCCAGTTCGTTGGGGGCGGTGAGGATCACGTGCTCGTCGTCATCGCTGTGCACGTCGTCGGCCCCGGCCTCGATGGCGGCTTCCATCATCGCATCCTCGCCAAGGGCGGCCGCGGGGATGCGGATCTCGCCCCGGCGGTCGAACTGATAGGAAACGCTGCCCGGCGTGGCGACGCTGCCGCCGTTCTTGGTGAAGATCGAGCGGATGTCCGCGGCGGAGCGGTTGAGGTTGTCGGTGGCCATCTCGACGATGAAGGCGATGCCGGCCGGGCCGTATCCCTCGTAGGCGACTTCCTGGATGGCGTCGCCGCCGAGTTCGCCGGTGCCTTTGCGGATGGCGCGCTCGATGTTGTCCTTGGGCATGGAGACGGCCTTGGCGTTGTCGATGGCGGTGCGGAGGCGGGCGTTGGCCGAGGGGTCGCCACCGCCGGCGCGTGCGGCGAGGGCGATCTCATGAGCGCACTTGCTGAACACGCGGCCCTTGATGGCGTCCACTCGTGCCTTGATGTGTTTGACCTTGGACCACTTGTTGTGACCGGCCATGGTTTGGGAATCGATGGGATAGGGGTGAAGCTAGGGTGCGGCCCGAGCGGCTGGGTGGCCGCCGAGTGGCTGCAGTGAGGGGTGGGAGCATCTGGTCCTGCGCGTGAACCGGCCCGGTTTGCCATGGAGGCATGCAAAACCCGGTAGGGCAGGGAGACATCAGCAAGGGCGGAGGCTTCGGGAAATCAACGCGAGGCACCGCTCCTTGGTTCCAACGAGGCGGAGGATGCGGCACCTGCCAGACCTTGGCAACCCAAAATTTGAGGCCGGAAAACCGGGTGCGCCCGGCTTGTTTTTGCCGGTTGCCGAAATCCGTGGCCGGTGCCAAGCTCCGTCCATGAGCCTCCGTCCGGCATGCATGTTAGGAATCTGCACCCTCCTGATCCTCCCCGCGCGCGCCGAGGAGGCGAAGGCTCCCGATGCGCCCGTGGTCGAGGCCGCCAATGGCATTCCCGCCGACCTGTTGGATCCGCATGTGCGCGAGGAGCTTGCCGTCAACGAGTTCACCGCGCCATCGATCGCGAAGCTTTTCGACACGCTCCAGTTTCTCATGCCGCTGCCCTTGTTGGAAAACGAGCTGGTGCTGCCCGACCGGATGCCTCTCGACCGCGCGGACCTGGCGATGGAGCTGGGTTTTCTGATAGCCGAGGGATTCCTGGTGGTCCAGGCCGAGCAGCTCGACAAGGTCGAGGAGCTCGCCACCAAGCTCACCCGCTATGGCAAGGCGCTGGGGGCGGGGGATCGGGTGAACCGCCATGCCGCCGGCCTGCTCGACAGCGCGAAGAAGAAGGATGTGGCCGGTCTCAAGAAAGAACTCGCCGCCACCCAGCGCGATGTGGAGGCGGAGCTCGTGACGCTTCGCGACGCGGATCTCGCGCACTTGATCTCACTGGGCGGATGGATCCGCGCGCTCGCCGTTTCCACGGTGGCGGTGGACAAGCAGTTCACGGTGGAGCGTGCCCGCAAGGTGATGCGTGAAGACATCGCCGATTACTACACCGAGTCCGTCGCGGGTCTGGAACCGGCGATTGCCGAACGGCCTTCCTATCTGAAAATGCGTGACCTGCTCGCCGGGCTCCGCACCGAGATGGTGCTCAAGGAAGGCCAGGATCCGGATGCCGCCATGATGAAGGAAATCCGCGGAAAGGCAGCCGAACTCGCCGCTCTGGCACTGGAACGCAAAAAATGATGGGGACCCACGACATGAATCCACCGTTTTCGGAAAAGGTGGCGGTGCTGGGGCTCGGCATCATCGGATCCAGGGCCTTTGCCCGCCTTGCGGAAGCCGGGCTGGACGTGGTCTGCTGGAACCGCACGCCAAAGGGTCTAACAGGAGAGGCGGCGTCCCCGGAAGCCGCAGCGGAGGGTGCCCGCGTGATCTCCCTCTACCTCAAGGACGCCCCGGCCACGCGGGAGGTCTTCGCGCGGGTGGCTGCCGTGATGGCGAAGGGAACCATCGTCCTCAATCATGCGACACTCGATCTCGAGACCACGCTCTGGCTCGCCGGGCGTTGTGCCTCGCTCGGTTGTACGTTCCTCGATGCCCCTTTCACCGGCAGCAAGCTTGCCGCGCGCGATGGCCAACTCGTTTACTACATCGGCGGGGATCCGGATGCGGCCGACCGTCTGGATCCGCTGCTGGGCCTCACCAGCCGCATGCGGATGTTCTGCGGACCGGTTGGCTCCGCGACGGTCGTCAAGCTGACCACCAACCTGATCTCCGCATGCACGGTGCAGGCGATGGCGGAGGCGATGGCGATTGCCACCCGTCACGGTGTGGCTCCGGACGGGCTCATCCGCGCCGTGGCGCAGAATGCCAGCGGCTCGCCTCTCGCCGCGATGAAGTTCCCCACCATGGTCGCCGGGGATTATGAAACGCATTTTTCGCTCTCCAACATGGAAAAGGACAGCCGCTACATGATCGATCTCGCCAAGTCCGCGGGCCTGGAAACGCCGGCCATTGCCGCGGTTTCGGCACGCCTTTCGGAACTCGCCGCCTCCGGCCTGGGCGATCTTGATTACTCCGCTCTCGCGCAACCCTATCTGCAAGGATCGTGAGCCTCATCCATCGCATTGAAATCGGCTTCCCCGCGTTGCTTGAGTTCCGTGGACCGGATGCCGCCCGCTACCTCAACGGACAGATCACTCAGGACGTTCGCCTCGTCGCCGATGGCAAACGCACGCTTCCTTCCTGCGTCACCGATGCAAAGGGCCGCTTGCAGTTCCGGGTGTGGATCTCTGCGTCGGATGCCGCATTTGTGGTCGAGGGCCCTGCGGAAGGCCGGGATCCGCTGGAAGCCCGGCTCACCCGTTATCTCATCGCCGATGATGTGGAATGCTCCGATCTAACAGGCAAATGGCGGATCGTCCATTTCACCGGCCCGTTGGAGGATGCGCCGCCCGGCGTGATCGCACGCGGGAGTGCTCGTTTCGGATCCACAGGAGTCGATTGGTGGATCCCCGCGGGACTGGAAGTCGGGTTTCCCGGCGGGATTGCAGCGCTGGAGGGGGAGAGCCTTGAGGCCTTCCGCATCGCCCGCGGCATCCCGGCCTGGGGGGCGGAACTTGCGGAGGGCATGCTGCCGCCCGAGGCAGGGCTCGATGCGACGGATATCTCCTATCAGAAAGGTTGCTACATCGGCCAGGAAGTCATCTCCCGCATCCGATCCGCGGGCAAGGTGAACCGCAGTCTGGTCCGCCTCGGCATCGATGCCTCGGTTGCGGTGCAGGGGCTGGAACTCGTGGATCCATCCGGCGCTTCCGCGGGCGTGCTGACGAGCGTTTCCCCGCTCCCCGAGGGGGCGATACGGCCTCTGCTGGGATATGTGAAGCTGGGGGCTTCCTCCATCCGGCTTCGCTCAGCGGACGGGGTTCTTCATGAAACGAGTCCTGCCTGAGACGGATTGATTCTTGCGATTTGCAACGCGTGCCGGGACAATCGCCGGGATGCAGGACCTCGCGATCCATCTGGCGGCCGGAGTGGCGAACATCTCGCCCCTCTTCGCGCTGCTGACGCTGGTGCTGGTGACCGCCGTGCTGGTCTCGCTGATGCTCGTAAAGTTCCGGCAGAGCCTGCTGGTGGGTTATCTGCTGAGTGGCGTCCTGATTGGAAACGCGGGACTGCTGTGGCTCACCGGGACCAGCCGGGGGGATACGGTGATTCCCAATCTCGCGGAGATCGGTGTGGTGCTGCTCATGTTCACGCTGGGCATCGAGTTTTCGATCGCCGAGCTCCGGCACATGTGGCGCACGGCGCTGCTCGGCGGCGGTGCCCAGGTGGGGGCCACCACGCTGCTCGCCGGAGGGGTGGCTCTGGCCTGCGGCTTCCCGCCCGTGGATGCGGCCGTGCTGGGCATCGCGGTATCCCTGAGCTCCACGGCGGTGGCCATGAAGTCATTCCAGGATCTCGGTCAGCAAACCAACCCCGGCGCACGCGCCAGTCTCGGCATCGCCCTGTTCCAGGACATCCTGGTGATCCTGCTCTTCCTCATCCTGCCGTTTTTCTATCAGAACTCCAGCGGCAGCCTCGGCGCGAGCATCGGCATGGCCGTGCTCAAGGGGGTGCTGTTTCTTGTCGCCGCCTGGCTGATCGGCCGCTTCGGGCTCACACCGCTGCTCCACGCGGTGGCTCGCACCCGCAGTCGCGAATTGTTCACCCTCACGGTGATCGGCCTCTGTGCGGGCATCGCCTTCGCGGGTGGGGCGCTGGACCTCTCGCTCGCCCTCGGCGCCTTCGCTGCGGGGTTGGTGGTCAGTGAGTCGATTTACAGCCACCGGATTCTATCAGACATTCTTCCGTTCAAGGATCTGTTCCTCGCGATCTTTTTCGTATCGGTGGGCCTTCTCATCGATCTCACCGTGGTCATGGGAAACTGGGGCATGGTGCTCGCAGGCAGCGCGGTGATCCTTCTGGTGAAAGGTCTGGTGGTCTTCGGGGTCTTGCGATGGATCGGCCTTTCCGGCAGGCCGTCGATGCTGGCGGCCGGCAGTCTTGCGAGCACCGGTGAGTTCTCACTGGTGCTCATCGGCAAGGCGGGTGGCTACCGTCCCTTTGACCCGGCCACCGAGCAGATGCTTTTGGTATGCACCGCGGTGACGATGGCCGCGGTGCCCTCGCTGATGCGCGGTGCGGCGCCCTTTGCCCGGTTGCTCGAAGCGAAGGGCCTCTTGCGCAAGCCCAAGTCGCCCGTGCCGTCCCTCGCACCCGGCAAGCGGATCAAGGAAATCAGCGATCACGCCATCATCTGCGGCTATGGTCCGGTCGGCGGTTCCCTCAACGAGGCGCTCAAGCGCTGCGGCGTGGATACGCTGGTGATGGAACTCAACTCGGACACCGTCCGCCTTCTCAAGAAAGAGGGGCAGCCGGTCCTCTTTGCGGATGCCACCCATCCGGAGGCGCTCGACCTTGCGGGCATCGCCCGGGCGAGGTTGGTGGCCTTCACGTTCCCTGCGGTGGAGATGACGGCCGCCGCCGTGCCGCTGGTCCGTGAGAGAAATCCGGAGGTGGTCATCTTCGGCCGCGCCAAATACCCGGGTGAGGTGGCGAGGCTCCGGGATCTCGGAGTGAGGGTGATCCACGACGAGCGGGAAAGCGCCGTGGCCATGGTGCGTGCCGCGCTTTCATCCTACGATCGGACCGACATCGATCCCGAGAAGGTGGTGCGGGACACGATGGAGCAGGACTCCTGATTTCCCGGATTTTTTGCTTCGGCCCGGACCCTTGCCGCCGCTATGACATCGGGCGTGGCAGTCATCCTTGCGATCGAATCCTCCTGCGACGAAACCGCGGTGGCCATCGTCCGCGGAGAGCCGGGTTGTGCCGCCACGGTGCTCGCATCCGAGGTGGCGTCGCAGATCGAGCTGCACCGCGAACACGGCGGAGTGGTGCCCGAGCTTGCATCGCGGAACCACTCGCTGTGCCTGCGCGGGCTGGTGGAGAAGGCCCTTGCCGCCGCCTCGGTCTCGATGCGGGACATCGATGCCTTCGCCGCCACCAGCGGTCCCGGCCTGGCCTCGTCCCTGCTGATCGGCAGCACCGCCGCCAAGGGCATGGCCTGCGCGCTCGACCGGCCCTTCCTTGCGATCAACCACCTGGAAGGCCACCTGCTTTCGCCTTTCATCGACCGGACGGAGGTGCCGCCGCATCTCGCGCTCATCGTTTCCGGCGGTCACACGCTGCTCCTCGATGTGAAGGGCCCCGGGATCTATCAGAAACTCGGAGGAACCCGCGACGATGCCGCCGGCGAGGCCTACGACAAGGTGGGCAAGATGCTCGGCCTGCCCTATCCCGGCGGACCTGAAATCGAGAAGGTGGCCCGAAACGGCGATTGCAGGGCTTTTGACTTTCCGCGATCGATGCTTGCGGATCCACATCTGGACTTTTCGTTTTCCGGATTGAAAACCGCGGTGCTCTACACCTTGCAGCGCGAGGGCACGGGGGTCTCGGTGGCGGATGTCGCCGCGTCCTTCCAGCAGTCGGTCATCGAGATTCTCGTCGGGAAAACCCTGCGTGCCGCACGCACGAGTGGCCGCCGGACCGTCGCCTTGTCCGGGGGGGTGAGCCTCAACAAGGCATTGCGCGCCGCATTTCTAACCGCTGGCTCGGAGGCTGGTTACGAAATCGTCACCGCTCCGCCCGCGTGGTGCACGGACAACGCCGCCATGATCGCCTTCGCCGCCCTGCTGAGGCATCTTGCCGGTGAGTCTTCGCCGCTGGATGGGGACATCCATCCCAACTTGCCGCTGGCATGAAGCTTCCGATTCTGTTTTCAATCCGCAAACCCCGATGACCTACCGCACGTTGGTATTCGACTTCGACGGCACCATCGCCGACACGCTCGGAGAAACACGCCGCATCTTCAACCAGATCGCGCCGGACTATGGCATCCGCCAGATCGAGGAACACGAACTCGACGGCCTGCGGCACCTTTCCCTCAAGCAGCTGCTCGATCATCTGGACATCCCGAAGCGCCGGGTTCCCGCGCTCATCTCGCGCGGCACCGGTCTGATGCGCGGCAACATCACACGGCTCAGGATGATCGAGGGCATGTCCGAAGTGCTCATGGAAATGAGGCGGCACGTCCACAGCTTCGGCATCCTCACCTCGAATGCCTCGTCCAACGTCGATCTCTTCCTCCGGACCCACGGCATGCGGGAGCAGTTCGATTTCATCTCCTCCACGTCCAAACTCACCGGCAAGGCCAAGCACCTCAAGGCGATCCGCAAGACCTTCTCGCTTCGTCCGGAACAGATGCTCTACATCGGCGACGAGATCCGCGATGTGAAGGCCGCGCAAAAGGCGGACATCCCGATCGCCGCCGTCACCTGGGGCTTCAACTCCCGGGAATCCCTCGCCGCCGAGAATCCGGACCATCTTTTCACCCGCCCGGCGGATTTCCTCACGCTTCTCTGAGCGGCCGGAGTGGAAATACCCGCCCGGCGCTTGCGGCGGGTTGACACCCGGCGGATCCGGCGGGCAAGCTCCCCCCATGTCGGATGAGACCCCCAGCAACGGAAACCACGAGCCCGCTCCCGAAAGCGCGCCGTCCTCCAAATCCAGCATGCCCCCCGCTGTGGCGCTGGGATTCGTGATCATCGCCCTGCTCGGCGTGATCATCGTCATGAACCTCCGCAGCCGCTTCGGCCCGCCGGCCGACTCGGAGGAGATCCGCGCGCTCAAGGCGGAGGTCAGCGCCGCCCAGGCCGATCTCAACGCCCGCCGGGTCTCGATGGGCCTTCGCCCGATCGAAGGCACCGCCGAGCCTGTCGAGGAGGTGGCTGCACGCATGAAGAAGGATGCCGATACCATGGTGGCCCTTGCCACGACACTCCAGTCCACCATCACCGAAAAGGAAGCCCAGATCTCCGCGAAAACCGCAGAGCTTCTCCAGTCCGAGCAAAACCGGCAGGCGCTCGTCGCCGAGTTGGAGAAACTCCGCCAGCAACTCGGCAATGCCCTGATCACTTCCTCGCAACTCGATCTGCTCCGCTCGGAAAACGACACTCTCAAGGCCCAGCGCGATGCCCTGTCCTCGGAGATCGCCAAGCTCCGGGCGGAACTCGCCGCCAAGGGTGAGGGCGTCGCCAAGGAGGAGTACGACGAACTCCAGCGCCGCATCGAGGAAGCCCTGCGTGCCAAGGATTTCTTCGAGGCCCGCGTCAAGGAACTGGAGGCCCAGCTCGCCAAGGCCAATCTGTTCGCCAGCTCGGAGAACGAACTGCTGCCCGCGGCTGTGGAACTCTTCCGCAGTCTCAGGAAACTCGAAGGCAAGGCCGACTCGGAGATCTCCACCGCCTACTCCAGCCTCGGCGTCTCGCTCGGCGCGAACGTGCTTCACACGCTCAATTTCGCCACCGGATCCGCCGGACTCACCCCGGCCGATGAGGAGCGCATCCGCTCGTTGGTTGCGGAGATTCCCGATGGCGACCTCCTCTTCGTGGTCGGATACGCCTCGGAAACCGGAAACGTGGACAACAACCGCACGCTCTCGTCGGATCGCGCCACCGCCGTCGCCCAGTTGTTCTCAACGGTCAAGCGGCCCACCCAGTTCGTGCAGGCCGTTTACCTGGGACAGACCGACCGTTTCAGCAGCCGCATCCCGGAACGCAACCAGATCGTCGAGGTTTGGCGCATCCGGAAAAAGTGAGACCCATGCCCAAGCCACCCCGCCGCCCGTTCCAGCCTGACCACGGGCGCAAATCCGCGGCTCCCAAGGCCCGCGCGGAATCCACCGCCGACCGTGGCTGGGATCCGGTCGCCGCCTGGTATGACAAGCTCGTCGGCGATGCCGGCTCGGACTACCACCGTCATGTCATCCTTCCCGGCACGCTCGAGTTGCTGGCTCCCCGCCCCGGCGAGACGGTCATCGATGTTTGCTGCGGCCAGGGCGTGCTCGTGAAACCCTTGCTGGAAGCCGGCGTGGGCAGGGTGACCGGAGTGGATGCCAGCCCGCGTTTGATCGAGGCGGCCCGCGCCCGCCATGGCGCGGATTCCCGGGTCTCCCTGCAGGTGGCCGACGCCTGCCGCCCCGGGCCATGGGCCGATGGATCCGCGGACGCCGCCACCTGCCTGATGGCGGTGCATGACGTGCCGGACATCGCCGGCTTGTTTTCCAACATCCGCTCCGCCCTCAAGCCGGGTGGTCGAGTGGTGATGGTCTTCATGCACCCCTGTTTCCGGATTCCCAAGCGCACCCATTGGGGCTTCGACAACGATCAGAAGATCCAGTTCCGCCGCGTGGATGCCTATGGCTCCCCGGAAGCGATCCCGGTGACCACCCATCCCGGACGTGCCGACAGCGGGGCGACCACGTTTTACCATCGCCCGCTGGCCGATGTTCTAACAGCCGTGGGTGAGGCCGGTCTGGGCGTGACCGCCTGCCGGGAACTCTTCAGCCACCGCCGCTCCCAGGGCAACGGTCCCTTCAGCCGGGCGGAGCACAAGGCTGCCGGCGAGTTCCCTTTGTTCATCGCCCTCAAGGCCGTGCGCCTGACGACGCGCTAACACGTCCGGGTTAGGCAGTCCGCCGGATCCGCCGCCGTATCTTCTCCCGATGAATTCCTTCTCCCTTGTCGTCACCGCGCTGCTCGCAGGTGTCTTGTGCTGCTCCGCCACCGCACCGGCGGCGGAGGCTCCGCCCGTGGCCATCAGGGAGGATGCCCGCAACGTCACTCTCTCAAACGGCCGGATCACCGCGGTGATCTCCAAGTCCGCCTCCACCATCACCTCGATGAAGATGGGGGAACACGAACTGGTTTCACCCCGCAAGCCGGTTTACTACAGCATGGGCGGCGGGAAATCCTATCGCCAACCCACCGGAGCGGCTTTCCGGATCGTCAAGCAAACACCGGAGCTGGTTGATGTCGCGTTCCTCCAGAAATGGAAACCCGGTCTCGCCCAGGCGGTGGACATCGAGGTCCATTACGCGCTCAAGCGCGGCGAAAGCGGCGTTCACACCTATGCCATCCTCTCCCACCCGGCGGACTACCCGGACTCCTCGGTGGGCGAGTGGCGCATGGTCTGGGGCATGCCCGCGAAGAATGACCGCGAGTGGTTGATGGAAAAAATCCGCGTGGACTCGCTCCGCGATTGGGAGATGCCATCGCCCGCCGATCTCGCGAAGGCAAAGCCCACCGGCATCAAGGAGATCGTGCAAATCACCAGCGGCACCCGCGCCGGCAGGTTCGATTGCAAGTATGATTTCAATCTCGAATACTACTCGGTCGGCTGCTGGGGCCATGCCAGCGACCGCAACCAGGTGGGTGCGTGGATCGTGCTGGGCAGCCACGAGTTCTTCAACGACGGCCCGATGAAACAGGATCTCTCGTCTGCATCGAGCCTCATCCACATCCACTTCGGGATGAATCATTTCGGCGGATCCTCCACCCGGCTCAAGGCCGGCGAGGCCTGGAGCAAGATCTACGGCCCCTTCCTCCTCTACGGCAACGAGGGCGGGAATGCCGACGCACTCTGGAAGGACGCCCGTGCCAAGGCTGCTTCCGAGCGCCGCTTGTGGCCCCACGCCTGGGTCGGGGATGCCGCGCTTTATCCTCCCGCGGCCGCCCGTGGATCGGTGCGTGGCCGTTTGGTGATCAAGGATCCTCTCAAGCCCGCGTTGTCATCGGCCGGCGCATGGGTGGGGCTCGCCCAGCCCAGACCCGGTGGAAATTTCCAGAACGAATCCAACGCCTATCAATACTGGACCAAGGCGGATGCGAAGGGCCAGTTCGAGATTCCCCATGTGAGACCCGGCACCTACACGCTCACCGCTTTCTGCAATGGTGTGGTCGGGGAGTTCGAACAGGCGGGGGCCGTGGTGAAACCCGGCGTCAATCCCGCCGGTGAGCTCGTTTGGAATGTCCCGCGCGCCGGCAGGTCGCTGGCCTGGGAGATCGGCGTGCCGGACCGCCGCGCCGCGGAGTTCCGTGGCGGCGGGACCTATTTCCAGAGTTATGCCTGGACGCGATTCTCCAGTGAGCTGCCGAATCCGTTGATCTATCAGATCGGCCGATCGGATCCGGCCAAGGACTGGAACTACGTCCAGGGGGGATGGCAAAAGAATGACAAGGCCGTCCAATGGCCCTGGGAGATCCGCTTTCCACTGGCCCGCGTGCCGGCCTCGGGGAACGCGAGGCTCATCCTCGCTTTCGCTAGCTCGGACCGTGCCCGTGTGGAGGTGGCGGTGAACGGGCAGAGGATTTCCAGTTTCCTGCCGCCCTCGGGAGGGGGCAACGCCCTGATCCGCCAGGGGATTCATGCGAAGTACGGACTCACGAATCTGGATGTCCCGGTCTCCCTGTTGAAGGAGGGCGGCAATGTGATCACCCTCACGGAATCCCGTGTCGCGGGGGCCTTCAGTCATGTGATGTATGACTATCTCGCGCTGGAGATGCCCTGAGAACCATCATCCGCCACAACGGCCGCCGCGGATGGTGAAACGCCGGATCTGCCCCAGCTCGGGGGTTTCCTCCAGCCAATCGAGATGGGTGGTGGTGATCCATTTCTGCGCGCCACCGGGCAGGTGGCCCATCAGCGCGTTGCGACGAAGCGGGTCGAGCTCGCCGAAGATGTCATCCATCAGATAGATCGGCGTGCGTCCGCCCCGGTTTTCCAAGAGGCGTCCCTGCGCGAGCTTCAAGGCCAGTGCCAGCGTGCGCTGCTGCCCCTCGCTGGCAAACTCGGATGCGGGCATGCCATGGAGACGCAGCGAGACATCGTCGCGGTGCGGGCCGACGACCGATTGGCGCATCCGCGTCTCCCGTTCGCGGGCCTGGAGCATCGACTCGCGGAGGTCCGGTCCGCTGCCCGGCAGATACTGGAGTGTAAGGGGCTCGTCCTTGCCGCTGACCACCCGCTGGGCTTCGGCGGCGAGCGGGCCGAGTTCTTCTAACAATCTCGCGCGGGTCTCCATCAGCACGGTGCCGTTCTCGACCATGATTTCCTCATACGAAAGGATCTCCGCATCGCGTGGCCGGCCTTCCTTGAGCAGCAGGTTCTTGGATTGCAGGGCACGTTTGTATCGCGACCACGCGCGCCGGTAGCGGGGATCGATCTGCGCACCGATGAAGTCCAGATAGCGCCGCCGTCCCTCGCCGGGTCCGCGGATGAGATCGAGGTCTTCGTTGCCCATCCAGACGACCAGTCCGCCGTCTTCAAGGTAGGCGTGTTTGCCGGCGCGGGCCTCGTCGTCCACCTTGAGTTGCAGGCCTTCCCGCGACTGCCTGACCTGGCGTTCGGAGTCCCAGAGTTCACCGGCGATGCCGAATCCCGGACTGCCAAAGCGGGTGAGCGCCCCCATTCGGTGGGTCCGGGGCGATTGCAGGCGGACGAGCACGCAGATGGCCTCGAGGATCGAGGTTTTCCCCTGGGCGTTCTCGCCCAGCAGGATGGCACCGGCCTCCGGGGCCTCGATGTCGAGGCTCGGAAAACAGCGGAAGTCCATCAGTCGCAACGAGCGCAGCACGCCACGGATGTAGCGCTCCCGGGCGATTCTGCAAAGGGAACTCGGGCGGGAAATCAGCGGGAGCCGGAAATGTGCAGAACGGGAACGATCGGCTCATGCCTGGTGAAGGCCTGCATGCCGGGCTCCTTCCTCAGGACCGCCGGGATTTCTTCCACACCTGGATGGCCTCCAGAAACGGCCTGGCATAGCGCTGGATCTTCGCATCGCCGATGCCGGGCAGGTTCAGGGCTTCCTCGGTGCTGACGGGCTGATAGCGGGAAAGCGCCTCCAGGGTTTTGTTAGGGAAAACGACGTAGGGCGGAACGTCCTCGCGTTTCGCGATCTTGGCGCGGAGGTCGCGCAGGATCGAGTAGAGCTGGCTGTCGTGGCCATGGTCCTTGAGGCCCACCTCCTTTTTCCCGGATTCCGGATCCGGCCAGACGATTTTGAACGGCGCCTCACCCCGCATCACCTTCTCACCGAACGGGGTGAGGGTCATGAGCGGATACTCGCCCGACGTCTGGGTGTGGACGAGGCCGGCATCCGCCAGCGAACGCATGAGGCCGTTGAGATAACCGGCCCCCTTGTCCTTGAGGATGCCGTAGGTGCTGAGGCGGTCGAGACCGGCGGAGACGATTTCCTGGGACTTGCTGCCCGCAAGCATCTGCACGATGCGGCCGCGGCCGAAGCGGGCTTCCCATCCCTCCGCGCTGCGGCGGGACATTCGGGCCACGCCGCTGAGTGCTTTTTTCACCGTGAGTTCCTCTTCAGGTGTGGGGGCTCGGAGGTCGCCGGCTCCATCTTCGCGGCAGACGTCGCAGTTTCCACACACGCCGGCATCGTGCTCGCCGAAGTATTCGAGAATCCATTTCTGGCGGCAGACGCGCGAGTAGGACATCTCGACCATGGCCTTGAGTTTCTCGCGGTCCCGGCGGTCTTTTTCCTCGATGGCCTCTTCGTCGAGCTCGATCGCACGCGCGAGCACGTCCGGCTTGAGCAGGCGGGTGCCGCGCATCCGGCGGCCGGGAACATCGAAGCGCTCGATGTATCCGGCCCGGGCCAGAACGGTGAGGGCGCTGCCGACGCACATCGCGTTCTTCACATCCGCACCCTCGGCGATCTCGTCGAGCGTGCGGTGGATCTCGTAGTCCTTGTCCGATTCGTTCTGAAGATACTGATAGATCGCGCGGATGACTCCCGCGGTGGGGTTCGCACCCTCGATGAAGAACTCCTGGGTGCGGGTGTCCGCGTAGTTGAAAAGCAACTCGCAGAAAGCGGCCTCACCATCGCGCCCGGCGCGTCCGGCCTCCTGATAGTAGGCCTCCACACTGCCGGGGACCTCGTAGTGGACGACGAAGCGGACATCCGGCCGGTCGATGCCCATGCCGAACGCGTTGGTGGCCACGGCGACATCGGCCTTGCGGCTGATGAAGACCTCCTGGGCGCGTTCCCGTTCCTGATCGGACATGCCGCCGTGGTAGGCCACGCACTTGAGTCCCCAGCTGGCGAGGGTTTCGGAAACGGCGTCCACCTTCTTGCGGGTGGCGCAGTAGATGATGCCGGTCTTGTGGGTGGCGATGACGGCGCGCATGCGCTCGTCCTTTTGCGCGGCCTTGTCCACCGCGGTGATGGCGAGAGAGAGATTGGGCCGCGAAAATCCGGAAACCCGCTCGAAGGGGTCGCGCAGGCCGAGCACCTTCATGATGTCCGCTCGCACCATCGGCGTGGCCGTGGCGGTGAGGGCCACGCACTGCGGCCGCCCGATTTTCTCCAAGGCCCGGCCGAGGCGCAGGTAGTCCGGCCGGAAATCGTGCCCCCACTGGCTGAGGCAGTGGGCCTCGTCCACGGCGAACAGCGAGATCTCGATGCCCTTCAGCGCGTTGAGAAAGCTCTCCGCGCGAAATCGCTCTGGAGCCACGTAAACGAGCTTGTAGCGTCCCTGGCGCATGCCATCGAGCCGTTCCTTCTGCTCCGGCCAGGAGAGGGTGGAATTGATGACGGTCGCCTCGATGTCCCGCCCGGTGAGGGCGTCCACCTGATCCTTCATCAGCGCGATGAGCGGGGAAATGACCAGCGTCACGCCTCCAAAGCAAAGGGCGGGCACTTGAAAACACAGCGATTTCCCGCCGCCGGTCGGCATCACGACCAGTCCGTCCCTGCCGGAAACAATTTCGGAAATCACCTCTTCCTGCCCGTCCAGAAACCCGGAGAACCCGAAATACCGCTGCAAGGCCGCATGCGGCGTCAGGATCAGTGGCTTGGTTTCAGGGGCTGGCATGCTCTGCGCAAATGAACAATGCCGGGCAGGCGCGCGTCAATCCGGGAGAGCCGCCGCGGGCTCATGGTCGTGTGAATCGCAGGCGGATGAACCGTTTCGCTGGGTCTCCCGAGGTGAGCGGGTCACGTGCGCGGACGGTTTCGGTGGCCCCGGTGGAGATCACCTCGATGGGGACCGGATTCCAAACCCCGAGACCGTCCGAGGACTCGGCGCTGTAAGTCACATCCGGCAAACCCTGCGGGCGGGTGAAGGTGAGCGATAAGCCGTCGGCATCCCGAACTGCGGCCAGCGGAGGGGTGAAGACCTTCGGGTTCGCGCCGAGCGCGTATTCGGCGAGGTTGGCAAGTCCGTCGTGATCCGGGTCAGCGTTTTCTCCCGAATCACCGGCTTCCACTTCGGATGGGGTGAATTGCTCCAAGGTCCATGTGCTCCAGTCATTGGCCGGGGCAATGACCAAGATGCCCGCAGAGCTTCCCTGATAGTTGGGATCCGTGATCGTGGCTGCGACTGCATACGATCCGGCATTCGTCGGCGCGGTGGGCGATCCATCGTAGGTGATGGCCACGTTCAGCCCGGACGGTGTGGTCGTTGTGCCAACCGGCTTCGGCGAGCCATCGTAGGTCTGCGTGAGCCCCGCGAACGTGATGGCCGCGCTGGCCTTTTCGATCACGAGGGTGTTGATTGCAGTGCCTTGATAGTTCGCCGATGAAATCGTGGCTGCGACTGCATACGATCCGGCGTTGGTAGGCGCAGTGGGCGATCCATCGTAAGTGATGGTCGCGTTGAGCCCGGACGGTGTGGTCGTCGTGCCAACCGGCTTCG
>JAIXOR010000074.1 GCA_027486655.1 Verrucomicrobiaceae bacterium
CTTCGCGACCCACCTGTTGGAAGGCGGGACGGACCTGCGAAAGCTTCAAACGCTGTTAGGCCACGCCGATGTGAAGACGACCGAGATCTACACCCACGTAGCCGTCGGAGTCGGGGCGATGGGAGTGATCAGTCCGCTGGATGTGGTTGAGGGGGGAGGAGTTTGCTAGTTTTCAGTGTTCAGTTTTCAGGAAGAGAAGGCGAAAGAAGTGAGGAGTGGAATAAGTTTGCTGGTTTTCAGTTTTCAGTTTTCAGTTTTCAGTTTTCTGCTTTCAGCTTTCAGCTTTCAGCTTTCTGCTTTCAGCTTTCTGCTTTCAGCTTTCTGCTTTCTGCTTTCTGCTTTCTGTTTTCTGTTTTTTCCAGCAAGCCATTCGGGTCTGATTGCACATTTTAGACAGTTGCCGAGTTTTGTAGTGTTTTTGAACGTTTTTCTCATGGGGCACCCTGTACCCGCAGCCTCTTCGCAACTTCGACCCAGCGGGTCACCGCATGGTCTTCAGGTGCTGGGGCGTGGTGGAATCGTGAGGTTCTAACAAGAAGCGAGGGAACACGGGGAAAGACCCGCGAATCGAGTCATCCCCTCGCGGACGACATCTCCCCATGAAAGCGGCTCTTTTCCTCTCCGCGTTGAATCCAACTGAGCACTCATCCCGCCCTCCTCGCTCACACACTTGTTTGCATCCGGAGTGGCTTCTCTCGGCGGTCATGGCGTGGCACCGCTCAGGGGCCGGTGATGAGTTGGACGGGGCCGATGAGGCCGGATTCCATGACGGGCCAGGTGGCGGCGTCGAAGGGTTTGTAGTCGATGTTGACGAAGTTGATTTCGTGGAAGCGTTTCCAATCGACCTTGCGGCGGTCGAGATCGGCGATGCGGTTGGCGGCGAGGTTGGTGACCTCGATCGAGAGCTCGTTGCGGCCGGTTTTGGCGAGGGCGCCGAGGTCGATGACCCGGGGCGGGCACCATGAGGTTCCGGCGGGTTTGCCGTTGAGGATGACGCGTGCGGTGTGGGCGACCTTGCCGAGATCCAGCCTCAGTCCGGAGGCGGGGATGCGGTCGAGTGGGAAGGAGGTGGAATACCGTGCGGTCCCGGAGAAGTTGGCGGCCGCGGGGTCGGCCAGGGTGGTCCAGGCGGCGGTGGTGGGAAGGCTGGCCTTGGCCGGGAGCGAGGGGCCGCCTTGGATGAATTCGACCGTCCAGTGGCCTTGGATGGGGAGCGTTTCGGTGGCGGCGGATGGGGCGGAAGCGGCCGGCCCGGGAAGCACCCGGTCCGAGCTGGTTCGGATGAGGATGGATTCGAGTGGGGCGAGTTTCAGCGGGATTTCACGGGTGGTGAGGATGCGGATCTTCGAGGGGTTCCACGGATCGAGGAGGGCGGCGCTTTGGAAGGGGCGGGCGAGCGTGAGGGTGCCGTCGAATGCGGTGGCCGCGCGGTTGACGATGAAGTACGAGTAGCCACCTGCGTGTTTGCGGCGGACGAAGCGCAGACCCTGGCGGGTCATGGATTCGGAGGCGGCTTTGGCGTTCTGCGTGAGGGTGCCGGTGAGGTCGGCGGTGACCTTGTCGAGGTGGTGGACGCGGAGCACGTTGAGGGCGGCCTTGCGTTTCTCACGATCATGGAAACCCGGCACATCGAGCGAGCGCGGGGTTTCCTTTTCATGGAAGATCACGCGGGCTCCGAGGCGGGCGAGGCGGTCGATTTGCTCCATGGTCTCCACCGGCATGCGTTTCACGGCGGGAATGACGAGGGCCTTGAAGGTGTTGGTGCCCAGGGCGATCTGCCCGTCGACCACGGTGGCACGGGCGAGCATGAGATCGGAGGCGAAGTCAAAGGTGATGCCGGAGTTCCAGCAATCCATGGCGGACTGATAGAACGGAGTGCCGTGGAGCCATTCGTTCTGATTGTGGATGGTGAAGAGCGGGAGTTTCTCCGGGCTGGAGGCGATGGTGTCGGCGAAGGGGAAATAGATCAGGGCTTCCGAATCCGGCGAGCCATCCTGGAGCACGGACATGCAGCGCTGGAGATAGCCGTTGAAGGCGGGCAGGTCCTGCCAGAGGCCGCCGTTCGGCCCCATGTGGGTGGAGGCGTAGAACAACCATCCGGGCCATTTCGCGTCATCGGGCGAGTAGGGGATGCCGTGGAAGAACAGGTGGTTCACACCACCGAGGAACACGAAGTCAGCAGCTTCCTTGAGGGACTCGGGGGTGACCTGGAAGTGCTCGCCCAGCCAGGTGAAGGTCTCGGAGCTGACGAGCCTGCCGCCGCTGGCGTGGGCGGCGGACGCTGCGAATCGCAGCATCGGGATCTGGTCCTCGCCGACGTGGCGGAAGATTTCGGTTTCCGGGATTTCGGAGACGGCATAGTGGTCCAGCAGGTTTCCGGGTGAACCGTGGGCCTGGTTGCGGGTGATGCCACCGTGTTTGGCGGACCAGTCGTGCCAGGCCTTGAGGTAGTCCCGGTGCATGTCGCCTAGAGTCTGCCGGTAGTCGGCGCGGACGCGGGCGACGGTGTCCGGATCCCCTTTCCCATTGAAGGCGGGGAGTTGGCTGCGGAGATCGTATCCACGGTCCTTGACGAAGCGGTCGAGCAGGCCCGGTGACCAGTCCGCGCCGTAGTATTCGAAGGAATCGTGGAACTGGGCGCGCGGCATCGGGGCCTTGAAGTTGCGGAAGGCCTTGTCGAACGCGGCGGTGTAGGCCTCGATGGAAGCCGGTGAAAAGGGATCGAGCACAAAACCCTCGCCGCCCGGGGCTGCGCGTTTCACCTTTTGGATGCCGGCCTTCGCGCTGATGCCGGAGAGGGTCCACTTGCCCGGTGGGGGCGTCCATTCGATGCTGCCGTCCTTGACGAAGCCGGTGAGGTCGATGGGGTCTCCGGATTCGGGGTAGGCGATCAGGCACTGGAGCTCTCCCTTGGGCAGATCGAGCGAAATGGGTTTGCCGCCTTCCGCGTTCGTCTGGATGCGCTCGAGGCCTTTGGAAGAATGGGCGGGCCCCACCATGGGGCCGCCGAAGGGCCAACCGGTGCCGGTGGTGAGATCCACGCGCATGCCGAGTCGCTTGGCTTCGCGGGTGGTGTGGGCGAGCATTTTCATCCATTCCGGCGAGAGGAAATCGATGAAGCGATCTTCCGCACCCATGGCTCCGTAGATCGGGCAGATTTCCACTCCTCCGATGCCGGCCCGGGCAAAGGCCTCGAGTTCGCGGGTCAGGTTCTTCTCATCCACAGCGGATCCGAGCCACCACCAGCGGGTCCAGGGTTTGTTTTCCGCAGCAGGCGCGGGCCAGGGGGAAGCCGCCCGGTCTTCCTCACCGGCGGAGGCAGCGGGATGGGTGGCCGCCGCGAGGGCGGCCGCACTGGCGAGTCCGAGGATGGCAAGGCGTGTCATGGTGCGATGGAGCGACATTACGGGGAGGATCCCGGGTTTTCACAACCCCGAATGGGTTATCGCCGCAAAGGCTCCGGGGATGGGACATTGACGCCGGATGCGGTGTTTTCCAGAGTCCGCGACCGAGGAGTGATCCGCCCTGTTTCCCATGAGAATCCCGTTTCAAAAACCGATGATCCTGCTGGCGGCGCTGTGGGCCACCTCCCATGCCCAAGAGGTGGCGCCGGCGACCTATCAGGGAGTCGAGCCGATCACGTGGTCTCGCCGGGTCGCCGAATCCGAGTGGCAGCGGCGGGGTGCCAGCCTCGTGCGTGGAGCTTCGGAAAAGGCGCGTTGGGAATACACCAGCGGGCTTTTCGCCCACTCCCTGCTGATGCTCGGAAGGGAACTGAATGATGCGGATCTATCCCAAAAAGCGGCTTCCATTCCGGTTTCGTTCGTCCATGCGGACGGCTCGATCGAGACCTACAGGAAGGACGATTTCAACATCGACATGATTCTCCCGGGGCGGGTGCTTCTCTCGTTGCTCGAAGAGAAGCCCGATGAGGCGATGGGCAAGGCGGCGGGCATCCTCCGCGCCCAGCTTGCCGCGCAGCCGCGAACGAGCGACGGGGGCTTCTGGCACAAGCAGCGCTACCCGTGGCAGATGTGGCTGGACGGGCTCTACATGGGCTCGCCGTTTCTCGCCCACTATGGATCGGTCTTTCGCGAGCCGGAGGCGTTCGACGAGGCGGTGCGCCAGATCCTGCTGATGGACCGGCATTCGTATGATGCGGAGTCCGGCTTGTTCCATCACGCATGGGACGAGAAGCGCGCCCAGTCATGGGCGGACTCCCGCACCGGATGCTCGCCGTGTTTCTGGGGCCGCTCGGTCGGATGGTATGCAATGTCCATCGTCGATGTGCTCGACCATCTGCCGCCAACGCATCCGGGGGTGGACCCGGTGAACGAGGTTTTGCGGCGCTTGGCCGATGGGGTGGCCCGCCACCAGGATCCCGGCAGCGGATTGTGGTGGCAGGTGCTCGATCAACCGGAACGGGAGGGAAACTACCTGGAGTCCTCCGCGTCATCGATGTTCGTGTATGCCATCGCGAAGGGCATTCACCGCGGCTATCTGGATCGCGCGAAGTTTCTTCCCGTGGCCGTTCGCGGTTACGAAGGGCTGGTGCGGCAGCGCCTGCGGGTGGACGAGGCCGGCGGCACCCATCTCACCCATGTCTGTGAAGTGGCCGGGCTCGGATACACCTCTTCCAAAGGCCGGCCGCGGGACGGCTCCTTCGAGTATTACATCAGCGAGCCGGTCATCGAGAACGACCTCAAGGGAATCGGCCCGTTCATCCTGGCCGGCATTGAAATGCAGCGCCTGCGGATGACCAAGGACTCACCTCCTCCGGTCCGCGGGTGGGACGATCTCGACCGCATCCTCGGTGGCATCCGCGAGCCGGATTTTCCAGCCAGGGATTTTCCGATCACCCGCTACGGCGCCCGTCCCGGGGAGGATGTCCGCGAGCCGATCCGGGCGGCCATCGACGATTGCCAAAAGAACGGAGGAGGTCGCGTGGTGATCCCACCCGGCGATTGGATGACGGGACCCATCCGCTTGCGAAGCGGCGTGAACCTCCACGTTTCCAAGGGGGCCACGCTGCGTTTTTCCACGCTGCCGTCCGACTACCCCGCGGTGCCCACCCGCTGGGAGGGCATCGAGTGCGTGAACCATTGCGCGCTCATCCATGCCGATGGCGAAACCCGGATCGCGATCACCGGAGAAGGCACGCTGGACGGCCAGGCGGATGCCTCGAACTGGTGGAGTTGGAACCTCAAGAATCCGAAACCCGCCCGCCAGCAGGCCGCCCGCGACCGCCTCATCGCGATGGGGGAATCCGGCGTGCCCGTCGCCGACCGCGTTTTCGGCATGGGCTCGTTCCTGCGGCCGAACTTCATCCAGATCCAGCGCAGTCGCGACATTCTCATCGAAGGCGTCACCATCCTCCGCTCGCCCATGTGGGTGATCCATCCGGTGCTCTCGGAAAACATCACGGTCCGCAAGGTGACTGTTTCCAGCCATGGACCTAACAACGATGGCTGCGATCCGGAATCCTGCCGCGGAGTGAGGATCGAGGATTGCGTCTTCGATACCGGGGATGACTGCATCGCCATCAAGTCCGGCCGCAACAACGACGGCCGCCGGGTCGGTGTCGCATCGGAAAACATCGTGATCCGACGCTGCGTCATGAAGGACGGCCATGGCGGGGTCGTCCTCGGCAGCGAGATCTCCGGAAACGTCCGCAATGTCTTCGTGGAGGATTGCGAAATGGACAGCCCGAATCTCGACCGCGCGCTGCGATTCAAATCCAACGCCCGCCGCGGAGGGGTGCTGGAGAATGTTTTCATGCGGAACGTGCGCGTCGGCCGTGTCGCCGAGGCGGTTCTCACCATCGATCTGGTCTACGAGGAGGGTGCGGACGGGCCGCACCGCCCCGTGGTCCGCAACGTCCGCATCGAGCGGGTTGTCAGCAAGTCCAGCCCGCGCGTGCTTTGGATCAAGGGCTTCCCGGGATCCGTGATCGACGGCATCCGGGTGTCGGACTGCGTCTTCAACGGCGTCGAGTCCTCGGACGTCGTCGAACATGCGGGTGCCATCTCGTTCGAAAGGTCGGCCATCCATCCCGCGGTATCCTCGAAAGGCCGCAACTCGGTGCCTGCTCCGCTATCCAATCCCTGATTTCCCATGACACGAAACGCCTTCAAAATGCAGCTCAAGCCCGGATTCGAGGCTGAATACCGGAAACGCCACGACGAGATCTGGCCCGAGCTTTCCCGCGCCCTGAGCGATGCCGGAGTCTCCGACTACTCGATCTTCCTTGATCCGGAGACGCTCACGCTTTTCGCCGTCCAGAAACTGGCCGACGGGCATGGCGCCGCGGCTCTGCCGGATCTGCCGGTGGTGAAGCGCTGGTGGGCATACATGGCGGACATCATGGACACCCATCCGGACAACTCGCCCGTCTGCAAACCGCTCACCGAGGTGTTTCACGCGGAATGAGATCGATGAGAATCCTTGCCTGTCTGTTTCTGTCAGGCGTTCTGGCCCGCGCCGGGGAGAAGATGAACGTGTTGCTCATCATCTCCGATGACATGCGCACCGAGCTCGGATGTTATGCCAGCAGTCTCGCCAGGACTCCGAACATCGACCGCCTCGCCGCCACCGGAGTGCGCTTCAACCGCGCCTACTGCCAGTATCCGCTCTGCAATCCCTCACGCGCCTCGATGCTCGCCGGCCGCCACCCGGGCAGCATCGGGGTGATTGGCAACCGCACCTGGTTCGGCGAGCGCCATCCGGATGCGGTGAGCCTGCCGAAGCACTTCAAACAGTCCGGCTACACCTCCATTGGCATCGGCAAGATTTTTCATGGCGGCATCGATGATACCGATGCCTGGACCATCGGCGGACGTGAGCGTTTCCTGGTGGGAGTGCCGGACAACGAGGACGCTCCAAGGCGCAAAGGGGGGCACCGCAAGGAGAGTGGTCCGCCGCTCACCAAGGACCAGCGTTCGGACCGCCGCATCGTCCTCGACGGGGAAGGGGAGGATCACGCGGATCACCGCACCACGAGCCGCACCATCGAGATGCTGGAGAAGATGAAGGACCAACCGTTTTTCATCGGCTGCGGATTTCTCAAGCCGCACACCCCGTTGGAAGCACCGAAGCGGTTCTACGATCTGTGGGATGCCGCGGCCATTCCGCTGCCGGTGGACTTCGCCTCCAAGCCCACCGTTCCGGAGGGATTTCCCGCAGGCTGCATCCGTGCGAACAATGCGGACCTCTTCATCGGCCGGGACGCCTCGCCGGAAGAGGCCCGCGAAACCATCCGCGCCTACCTTGCCTCGGCCGCCTTCATGGATTGGAACGTCGGCCGCGTGCTCGATGCACTGGAGAAATCCGGACTCGCCGAGAAGACCATCGTCGTCTTCTGGGGCGATCATGGCTATCAACTCGGCGAGAAGGGCAAGTGGTCCAAGGCTGGATCGCTTTGGGAGCAGGGCACCCGCACTCCGTTCATCATCCGAGACCCGCGTGTGAAACAGAACGGCCGTGTCTGCGAGCGCATCGTGGAAATGGTCGATCTTTACCCCACCCTGGTCGCCCTCTGCGGCCTGGACTCGCCGGCCGGTCTGGAAGGCCGCAGCCTCGCGCCGCTCCTCGAGGATGTCTCGCGGCCCTGGGATCACCCGGCGCACACGATCTGGAGCGAGGATGGCAAGCACTTCACCGGCGTGATGGTCCGCACCGAACGCTGGCGCTACGCCGAATACTTCGGCAAGGGCGCAGGATCCATGCTCATCGATCCCGCGGCCGATCCGCACGAACTCAAGAACCTCGTTCATGATCCGGACAAGGCCGAAGTCGTCGCACGACTCTCGGCCATGGTTCGCGAATACGCCAAAGGCCACACTCCTCCATGATCCACGCCCGCTTTTTTTCCATCCTTCTGACAGCCGTTTCCTGCCACGCCGCCGGGGAACGTTTCCCGATCACTTCCTTCGGCGCGGTGGCCGATGGCAGGACTCTCAACACCGCCGCGATTCAGAAAGCCGTCGATGCCGCCGCGGAAAACGGCGGCACCGTGGTGATTCCTCGCGGCGTGTTCCTCAGCGGATCGATCTTTCTGAAACACCGCGTCTCGCTCCATCTGGAGAAGGACGCGGTTCTGTTAGGCTCCAACCGCATCGAGGACTACCCCAAGCGCCGCACCCGCATCGAGGGGCATTTTCCCGAGTGGCGCATGGCCCTGGTCAACGCGGCGGAAATGGACGGTGTGCGCATCGGCGGCGAGGGCCGCATCGATGGCAATGGCATCCTGTTCTGGGCGCAGTTCTGGCAGCGCCGCAAGGAGAACCCGAAGTGCACCAACCTGGAGGTCGAGCGGCCGCGGCTCATGTTCATCGACCGCTGCCGCGACGTCCGGATCAGCGGGCTGGAGTTCCGCGATTCCGGATTCTGGAACCTTCACCTCTACAAGTGCTCGGACGTGCTCGTCGAGGGGCTCGATATCAAGGCTCCCACCAGCGGGCACATCCTGGGGCCCAGCACCGACGGGATCGATGTGGACAGCTCGCGCGACGTGGTCATCCGCAAGTGCCGCATCTCGGTGAACGATGACAACATCGCGCTCAAGGGCACCAAGGGCCCGCTCGCCGACAAGGACGCGGACAGCCCGCCGGTGGAAAACATCCTCGTCGAGGACTGCGAGATCGGCGATGGCAACGGACTGATCACCTGCGGCAGCGAGGCCACCCTCATCCGCAACGTCACCGCACGCCGCTGCCGCATCACGGGCAACGCCACGCTGCTCACGCTGAAGCTGCGCCCCGACACGCCGCAGACCTATCAGAATATCCTCATGGAGGACATCACCCTCGCGGGAACCGGCCGTCTTCTCAACGTGGCGCCTTGGATGCAGTTCTTCGACCTCAAGGGCCACGCGCCACCCTCCCGCCGGGTGAGCGGCATCACGCTGCGCGGCATCCGCGGATCTTTCGGATCCTTCGGCTCGCTGCGCGGAAACCCGGGCGACCTCATCGAGGACTTCACCCTGGAAAACATCGACCTCCAACTCGCAAACGATGTCTTCAAGCCGGGCGAGGTGAAAAACCTCGTCATCCGTGAGGTGAAGGTGAATGGCAAGGCGCTCAGGGCCGAGTGAACGCCGTCATCGCTTCGATTTTGGGGTGGCGAAAAACGCGGCGACATCGTCCACCGGCCGTGCGTTGAACACATCGCCGCGCGCCAGCCATCCCTTGCGCGCCAGCCTCGCGCCGATTCCGAGAAAGTGCAGCCCGTCCGTGGAGTGGGCGTCCGGGTTGATCGAGCACAGCACGCCTTTGTCCCGGGCACGCTTCCACCAGCGCCAGTCCATGTCGAGCCGCCACGGGTTGCAGTTCAGCTCGATGATGGTGCGGGTCTCCGCCGCGCAGTCGATCACCCGCTGGTGGTCCACGGCATAGCCATCCCGCTTCAGCAGCAGGCGTCCCGTGAGGTGGCCCAGCATGGTCACATGTTCGTTCTCCATCGCCCGACAGATGCGGCGCGTCATTTCATCCTCCGTCAGATGGAAAAGGTTGTGCACCGAGGCCACGCAGTAATCGAGCTGGGAAAGAATCCCGTCCTCGAAATCCAGCGAGCCGTCACGCAGGATGTCCACTTCCGAACCCGCGAAAAGCCGGAAGCCGCCGAAGCCCGCATTGAGGTCGCGGATGGCTGCCACCTGGGCGAGCAGGCGCTCCTCATCGAGGCCGTTGGCGATGGTGGTGGACTTCGAGTGGTCGGCGATGCCGAGATACTGCATGCCGAGTTCCATCGCTTCCTCCGCCATTTCCTCAAGCGTGTGGCGTCCGTCCGAGGCGGTGGTGTGGTTGTGGAAGGTCCCGCGCAGGTTCTCCACCGCCACCAGTCGCGGCAGCGCGTGATCCGCCGCCGCCTCGATCTCTCCGCGGTTCTCCCTCAGTTCGGGTTCGATGAACTGCAAGCCGAGAAACCGATAGATGTCCCGCTCCTCATGGATGTCATCCGGCACCACCGCATCCGGCGAGGTGGCGGTGAATCCGTATTCGTTGAGCGAGAACCCCTTCTTGAGCGCAAGCGAGCGGATCGCCACGTTGTGCTCCTTGGAGCCGGTGAAATACTGGAGAGCAAACGGAAACTGCGCGTTGGACACCGCGCGGAGATCGCACTGGATGCCGTTCTTCAGCCGCACCGAGGCCTTGGTCTCACCGCAGGCAATGATGCTCTCCACCTCCGGCAGCGTCGTGAAATCCTCACACACCAGCCGCGGCTCGCGAGTGGAAACAAGGAAGTCCAGGTCGTGCACCGTTTCCTTCGCCCGCCGGAAGGAGCCCGCCACGGCCACCAGGCCGATCTCCGGGTGCAGGCGGAGCGTGTCGAGGATGGAGGCCACCAGCGGAGTCACGTCTCCTAACAGAAATAGCCCGGCAGAGCGGTCGTGCAGGGCGATCGATTCAAGGATCTTCGCCTGCGTCTTCGCGCCGAAGCCGGGGAGCTCCGCCACCTTGCCGGACTCGCAGGCCGCTTTCAAATCCGCCACCGAGCCGACGCCCAGCGTGTCGTGAAGCAGCTTCACCTTCTTGGGCCCCAGCCCCTGCAGATCGAACAACGCGAACAAACCCTCCGGAAACTCCGCACGCAGATTCTCATGAAACTCCAGTCGGCCCGTCGCCGCCAACTCGCGAAGCTTGTCCCGCAGCGCCTCGCCGATCCCCTTGACGCCCTTCAGCCCGTCCTCCGCGGCAAGCCGGACAATGTCTCCTTCGAAGTTTCTAACCGTTTCCGCACCCTGGCGGTAGGCCCTCACCTTGAACGGATTCTCATCCCGCAACTCCAGAAGCAGGGCGATCTCCTCCAGCACCGCCGCCATCGTTTCACGCGTCATGCCGAAACGTCGGACATGGTCCGGAAGCGGTCAAGCCCGGCCAACCCGCTGCGGGCTGTCCACGAAAACGGCGGCCCGACTGATCATCCTCGCAGGAAAACCCATTAACCCTTGAGGCATCTCAGTCGGACCGCCAGTGGAGTCGCGACAAACGATACAAAGCAATCGCCGTGCCAAAACTGCCGTCGCCCGTTTGACCGCGACCACGGGAAAATATCGCGCTTTAGGCATGGATTTAGCTTGGAGACAGGATTGCACCAATCCCATCCCCCTCATGTCCACACTTGCCACTACTGTCGACGGCCTGAAGTTTGCCAATCCATTCGTCATCGGCTCCGGGCCTCCGGGCACCAATGCCAAGGTCATCAACCGCGCCTTCAAGGAAGGCTGGGGCGGCGTGATCGCCAAGACCATCAGCCTGGACGCCTCGAAGGTGGTGAACGTCGGGCCGCGCTATGCCAAACTCATGGCCGGCGATGGCAAGGAGGTCATCGGTTGGGAAAACATCGAGCTGATCAGCGACCGCAAGTTCGAAACCTGGTTGGATGAATTCAAGGAGATCAAGGACGCGCATCCTTCCGGCATCCTGATCGCCTCGATCATGGAGGAGTTCAACAAAGACGCCTGGTGCGAGATTGTCGAACGCTGCCAGAACGCGGGAGTGGATGCCTTCGAGCTGAATTTCTCGTGTCCCCACGGCTTGCCCGAGCGCAAGATGGGCGCCGCAATGGGCCAGGATCCGGCCATCCTCGAAGAGGTCTGCCAGTGGGTGAGGTCGGTTTCAAAAATCCCGGTCTGGGCGAAGATGACGCCCAACGTCACCCACATCGAGGAACCCACCGCTGCATCGCTGCGCGCAGGCTGCCACGGGGTCTCGGCCATCAACACGATTCGTTCGGTCATGGGGGTGAATCTTGAAACACTGCGTCCGGAACCCACCGTGGAGGGATACACCACCCCGGGCGGTTATTCGTCCAAGGCGGTCAAGCCGATCGCGCTGCGCATGGTCATGGAGATCGCCCAACTCATCCGCAGGGATTTCCCGGGTCGCACGCTGTCCGGCCTCGGTGGCGTGGAAACCGGGGCGGATGCGGCTCAGTTCATTCTGTTAGGATCGGACACGGTGCAGGTCTGCACGGGTGTGATGAAGTTCGGATACGGCATGGTGAAACAGCTCTGCGACGAACTGCTCGCCTTCATGGAAGCGAAGGGCTTCGAGACGCTGGACGATTTCAAGGGCCACAGCCTTCAGTATTTCACCACCCACGCGGAACTGGTGCGCATGCAAACCGCGCGCAAGGCGGCCGAAGCCGCGGCCAAGGAGTCCGCCATGGTGCGCAACGACGCGGAGTGGGATGGCGATGACTTCGTCAAGCAGTCCGACGCGCTCGCCCGCAAGGCCGCCGGCTGAACGCGCCGCGCCGTTCTATCAGAATCGGAGGCATGCCGCTTCCGCCGTACCCACGCACCCCTGTCGAATCATGGAAACCAACTCTTCTGAAACCTGTCCCCTCTACATCGCCGGCACCTGGCGCACCGCTCCCAAGCATCCGGTCCTGCCGGTGCACAATCCTTCGCGCGGCAGCGTCATCGGCGGCGTGCCGATGTGCGGTGCGGCGGAGGTGGAGGAGGCGGTGGCTGCCGCCAGGGCCGCCTTTCCCGCGTGGCGGGACACTCCGCCGAACGAACGGGCGCAGGTCTTCTTCCGTCTCAAGATCTTGTTGGAAGAGGCCTTCGAAGAACTCTGCCTCGGCATCTCGATCGAACATGGAAAAACGCTCTCCGAATCGCGCGGGGACCTCCGGCGCGGCATCGAGGTGGTCGAGTTCGCCTGCGGGATTCCGACACTGCTGATGGGCGAGAGCCTCGAAAACATCGCGCGGGGCATCGATTGCCACACGGACCGCCACCCGCTCGGCGTGGTCGCAGGCATCTGTCCCTTCAATTTCCCGGCGCTCGTGCCGATGTGGATGTGGCCGGTGGCCATCGCCTGCGGAAACACGTTCATCCTCAAACCCAGCGAGAAGGTCCCGCTGACCATGCAGCGCGTGATCGGTTTGTTAGAAAAAGCCGGGCTCCCCCCCGGAGTGATGAACATCGTCCATGGCGGCCGCGAGTGCGTGGATGCGATCCTCGAACATCCGGACGTGCAGGCGGTTTCCTTCGTCGGATCCACTCCCGTGGCGCGGGAAATCCACCGCAAGGGGACCTCCCACGGCAAGCGCGTGCAGGCCGCGGGCGGGGCCAAGAACTTCATCATCCTCATGCCGGATGCCGATGTGGACCGCACCGTCGAGGCCGTGAAGGACGGTGCCTTCGGCTGCGCGGGAGAACGCTGCATGGCCGGCTCCACCGCAGTGGCGGTCGGCGAGGCGGCCGATCGCTTGTTGCCGGCTCTCGCCGATCTGGTTTCCTCGATGAAAGTGGGTCCCACCGATGTGAAGTCGTCCCAGCCGGACATGGGCGCGGTGATTTCCTCCGAGCACAAATCCCGCGTTTCCTCGCTCATTGACGCCGGCGAGGCGGCCGGTGCCCACGTTCTAACCGACGGACGTGCCGTGCGTGTGGACGATGCGCCGGACGGCTACTATCTCGGCCCCACTTTGATCGACCACGTCGCGCCCGACAACCCGCTGATGGAGACCGAGGTCTTCGGCCCGGTTCTCGCCGTGATGCGCGCCACATCGCTGGATGAGGCGATCGTCGAGGCAAACAAGCAGGCATTTGGAAACGGAGCCGCCATCTTCACCAACTCGGGCAAGGCCGCCCGCGAGTTCAGACGCCAGGTCAGCGCGGGCATGGTCGGCATCAACGTCGCTGTCCCCGCGCCGCTCGCGTATTTTCCCTTCACCGGCTGGAACGATTCGTTTTTCGGCGACCTCCATATCCAGGGCAAGGAGGGCGTCGAGTTCTACACCAAACGCAAGACCACCACGACCCGCTGGTTCTCGTTCGGAGACGGCGAAGTCTGGGCGAAATGAATTCCCGAACCCAAGCCGCCATGTCCTCCATCCTGCTCATTCGAAATGCCGACATCGTCAACGCCGACGAACGCATCAAGGCCGACATCCTTTGTGAAGACGGCGTCATTCGGAAGATCGCCCCCGATCTAACATCACCCGAGGGTGCCACCGTGATCGATGCGGCGGGCAGGCTCGTTTTTCCCGGATTCATCGATCCTCACGTCCACATCTACCTGCCGTTCATGGGCACCTTTTCGAAGGACGATTGGGCATCCGGCAGCAAGGCCGCGCTGATGGGCGGGACCACGACCTTGATCGAAATGTGCTGCCCGGGACGCGCCGACGATCCGCTGGAGGCGATCCACCTTTGGAAATCCAAGGCGGCCGGGATTTCCTCCTGCGACTATTCGTTTCACATGGGCGTCACCCGATTCGACGACGAAAGCCGCGATGCCCTGCGCGCCATCGTCGAGCACGAGGGTATCGGCTCGTTCAAGGTGTTCCTCGCCTACAAGGGGGCCTTCGGAATCGATGACACCGAGCTCTATCGCACCCTCTCGCTCTCTGCCGAACTGGGCGTGGTGGTCACCGCGCATTGCGAGAATGCCGAACTGGTGGCGGAGACGCAGAAGAAGCTCATCGCCGAAGGCAAAACCGGTCCGGAATGGCATGAACCGTCGCGTCCGGTGTCCGTCGAGGCGGAGGGATGCCATCATTTGGTCACCTTCGCCGGTCTGACAGGTGCCGAGGTCTATGTCGTCCACACCAGCAACAGGGACGCCGTTCAAATCCTCAACTCCGCCCGCGGCAAGGGCATCAAGGTTTCCATCGAGACCGTCGCGCCGTATCTCGTGTTCGACAATACCTACGCGGAAAAGCCGGACTTCGAAGGTGCGAAGTATGTCATGAGCCCGCCGATCCGGGCGAAGGAACATCAGAACTATCTGTGGGATGCCTTGGCGGAAGGCATCATCGACACGGTGGCCACCGACCACGCTCCATTTGATTTCCAAACGCAGAAGCACATGGGTCATCCGGATCCGGCGAAGTGCGTGGATGCCGGCTTCCAACCCACCGGCAAGGCTGGAAACTTCACCTTGATCCCCAACGGAATCCCGAGTGTGGAGGAGCGCGTGAAGCTGCTTTTCAGCCACGGAGTGGCGACCGGCCGCATCGATCTAGGCACCTTTGTGAGGACGGCGAGCACCCGCGCCGCGGAGATCTTCGGTCTCTATCCGAAAAAGGGCGTGATTGCGGTGGGCAGCGACGCGGATCTTGTTATCTGGGATCCGGAGTGGAAGGGCGTGATTGCCGCGAAGACGCATTCGATGGCGACCGATTACTCCGCGTTCGAGGGATGGGAGGTCACAGGCCGGCCGGAAACCGTCACCGTGCGCGGTAAGGTGATGGTTCACGGGGGAGAGTGGTGCGGGAGCACCGGATGGGGTGAGTTTCTTGCGAGGAAACCCGGTGCATGAACGGCCCGCTCGTCAACGAGGACCTCGCGCCCGTTTCGCCTGAAAAGCGGACCTGGAGCGCTTGGGACATCGGTGCCTTGTGGATCGGCATGGCGGTCTGCATCCCGACCTACACGATGGCCAGCAGCCTCATCGGCGGTGGCATGTCGTGGTGGCAGGCGATGCTGGCGATTTTTCTCGGCAATCTGATCGTGCTGATCCCGATGACGCTCAACGCGCATCCGGGCACGGCCTACGGCATTCCATTTCCCGTGTTGCTGCGCGCAAGCTTCGGAACCCGCGGTGCGAACGTCGCGGCGCTTCTGCGCGGGATCGTCGCATGCGGGTGGTTCGGCATCCAGACCTGGTTCGGTGGCGCGGCACTGCATTCGACGGCGGCGATTCTTTTCGGATTTGACGCCTCGGTCGGCTCGCCACTGCCGGTGCTGGGCATCAGTGCGGTGCAATTGGGATTCTTCCTGCTCTTCTGGCTGATGAATGTCTGGTTCATCTGGAAGGGCATCGAATCGATCAAATGGCTGGAGAAACTCAGTGCTCCGTTTTTGTTAGGAACCGGCCTGCTGATGATGATCTGGGGCATAAGCAAGGCGGGTGGCATCGGCCCGGCCCTGGCCGCGGTCTCGACGGGGAACTCCTCATGGGCCGGCTTCGGTGCGGCACTCACCGCGATGGTCGGATTCTGGGCGACGCTCTCGCTGAACATTCCGGATTTTTCCCGTTTTGCGAAATCCCAGCGCGCGCAGATCATCGGACAAACCGCAGCGCTCCCCGCGACGATGACCTTCTATTCCTTCGTCGGGGTGGTGGTTACCGGCGCGACCGTCGTGATCTTCGGCGAGGCGATCTGGGATCCGGTGGCGGTGGTCGGAAAGATCGGCAGCAAGTGGCTCTCGGCGCTGGCGCTGGTGATTTTCGCGGTGGCCACACTCTCCACCAACATCGCCGCGAACATCGTTTCCCCGGCGAATGATTTCTCCAACCTTTCACCCCGTCGCGTGAGCTTTCGTGCGGGCGGCATGATCGCAGCGGTGATCGGTATCGTCATCATGCCATGGAAACTCGTCGCGCTTCCGGATGGCTATATCTTCACCTGGCTCATCGGGTATGGTGCGCTGTTAGGACCCATCGCCGGCGTGATGATCGCCGATTATCACGTGCATCGCCGGCGCAAGCTCGACCTTGAGGGGCTCTATCAGACGGATGGTCCGTATCGTTTCACGAATGGATTCGGAATCGCCGCACTGCTCGCCGTGTTGCTCGCGGTTCTGCCGAATCTCCCGGGTTTTCTCGCGCAAACGAAGGTGATCGCGAGCACCTCGGTGCCGGACATCCTGCTCGCCAGCTACCGGCAGGCCTGGTTCGTCGGCTTCGCACTCGCCTTCCTTCTCTATCTGCTTTTCCGCCGCATTTCCCCATCCAACTGAACCTGAACGATCATGGCCACACTTCCCGCATTTGACTACTCGCCGATGCCCTATCACGGTCCCTCACCCGAGGAAGTGCTCGCCTTGCGCAAGGCCCACGTGAGCCCGGGCATCTTCCATTATTACAAAAGGCCGATCATGATCGTGGAGGGCAAGGGCCAGTATCTCTTCGATGAGACAGGCAGGCGTTATCTCGATTGCTTCGGCGGAATCGTCACCGTGAGCGTCGGCCACTGCCATCCGGAGGTGGTGGCGGCGGCGAATCTCCAGAATGAAACCATTCAGCACACCACCACCATCTACCTGCATCCGAACATCGCGCTCTATGCAAAGGAACTCGCCGACAAGATGCCGGGTGATCTCAAGGTGGTGTATTTCACCAACTCAGGCTCGGAGGCCAATGATCTGGCCATGCTGATGGCGCGGGCCTACACTGGAAACTTCGATGCCATCGCGCTGCGCAACGCCTATCACGGTGGCAGTCCGTCCACCATGGCTCTCACCTCGCACCACACGTGGAAGTTCAACGTCGCGCATTCCTTCGGCGTCCAACACGCACGGATGCCCGACCTCTACCGCGGCCCCTTCGGCAAGGACGATCCGGAAGCGGGGCGAAAGTATGCGGACGATGTGGGAGACCTCATCCGCTTCGGCACCTCGGGGCGCATTGCGGCCTTCATCGCCGAGTCCATCCAGGGAGTGGGCGGCAGCGTGGTGTTTCCCGATGGCTATCTGATGCATGCCTATGAACATGCCCGTGCCGCCGGTGGATTGTGCATCGCGGACGAAGTGCAAGCCGGCTTCGGGCGCACCGGCACCCATTTCTGGGGCTTTGAAACGCAGGGCGTGATCCCGGACATCGTCACCATGGCCAAGGGCATCGGCAATGGCTGCCCGCTGGCGGCCGTGGTGACCACGCCGGAGATTGCCGCCACGCTGGCCGGTCGGATCCACTTCAATACCTTCGGCGGAAATCCGGTCTCGATGGCGCAGGGCCGTGCGGTGCTCAAGGTGATCGAACAGGAGGGTCTCCAGGCGAACTCGCTGAAGATCGGTGCTTTTCTAACAAACGGATTCCACAAGCTCGCGGAGAAACACCAACTCATCGGAGACGTCCGTGGATTGGGACTCATGCTCGGTGTGGAATTGGTGAAGGACCGCGGCACCAAGGAACCGGCGAAAGAGGAATGCGCGGAGGTGTTTGAACGCTGCAAGGACCTCGGTCTCCTGATCGGCAAAGGCGGGCTCTGGGGCAACACGCTGCGCATCAAACCGCCGATGTGCATCCATGAGGGCGACGCCGCGTTTCTGCTCGACGTGCTCGACGAGGCGCTTTCGTCGATCTGAAAGTGGCTTCCCTGAGCCCGGCGATCCTGCAAGGATCCGCATGTGAATCCACGATCCCTCACTTCGAGCGTTCCCGCGGCGTGTCTGGCTGCGGTCTTCACCATCCTCCCGCTCGGCGGTGCTCCTGTGCCGGATGCGGTGGTGGCCGCTGACGGCAGTGGATCCTTCAAGACCGTTCAGGAAGCCATTTTCCAGGTTCCCCAAACCACGACCGCCACATCGCCTTGGACCATCTTGGTGAAGCCCGGCATCTACAAGGAGCGCGTCCACATCCAGCGCGAGAAGCGGTTTGTCCGATTGGTGGGCACCGATCCCGCGTCCACTGTCGTGACCTATGACCTGTTCGCCTCGATGAAGGGTCCGGACGGTTTGGAGATCGGCACCTTCCGCACGCCCACCGTGTGGATGGATGCGGACGATTTCACGGTGGAGAATCTGACTTTTGACAACAGCGCCGGACCGGTCGGCCAGGCGCTCGCACTCCGTGTGGACGGTGATCGGGTTTCCTTCCGCAACTGCCGCTTCACCGGTCACCAGGACACAATCCTCCTCAACCGCGGCCGCCAGTATTTCCGGGATTGCGAGATCCGCGGCACGGTCGATTTCATCTTCGGCGGAGCGACCGCGTTTTTCGATCGATGCACGATCCGCTGCGTCGGCGATGGATACATCACTGCGGCCTCCACACCGCAGGAGGCCGCCCATGGCTTCGTGTTTGCTGATTGTGCGATCCAGATGGACCGGCCGGGCATCCGCAGCTACCTCGGGCGTCCCTGGCGGCCGTATGCCTCCACGGTGTTTCTCCGGACCTCGATGGCCGAGGGCATCCGGCCCGAGGGCTGGCACAACTGGAACAAACCGGAACGCGAGACCACCACACGCTATGCCGAGGTGGACAACACCGGGCCGGGCGCGGAGCTTTCCAAGCGCGTCTCGTGGCTGCGCAAGCCGACGGCCGGAGACGTCGCCGATCTTGTGCCGGTAAAGGTGCTCCAGGGCTGGCTTCCGGCGCACGCCGAATCCCCGGTCAAGCCGCCTGGCCGCGATTGAGGATCGGTGTGCTGTGCATTGGCGCTTGGAAGACCCTCGCGTCCGGGTTTTCCTCGGGGCGTGGAAACGATCCGCATCCGGGGAGCCAGACAGCACAATCTGAGGGACGTCGATGTGGACATCCCTCGCGGGAAACTGGTGGTGATCACCGGTCCCAGCGGATCCGGGAAATCGTCGCTCGCCTTTCACACGCTCTATGCCGAAGGGCAGCGGCGCTACGTCGAGTCCCTCTCGGTCTATGCCCGGCAGTTTCTCGATCAGCTGGAGAAACCGGACGTCGATTCGATCGAAGGCCTCGCGCCCGCCATTGCCATCGAGCAGCGCGGCGGAGGGCTCAATCCACGTTCCACCGTGGCCACGGCGACGGAGATTCACGATTACCTCCGCGTTCTGTGGGCCGCGGCGGGCATTCCCCACGATCCTGAGAGCGGCGAACGGCTGGAAAAGATGGGCCCGGCGGACATCGTCAGGTCTCTCGCTGCGCTGGAAGAGGGCAGCAAGGTGGTTCTCCTCGCGCCCGTGCCCGAAGAGGAATCCCGTGAGCCCGAACGTCTGTTAGGCGATCTAAGGCGGCAGGGATTCATCCGCATCCGGCTGGATGGCGCGATGATGGAAATCGATGAGGCCGCCGCCGCATGGCCGCAAGCGCGGGCGATGGTGGAAGTCGTGGTGGACCGCTTTGTGGTCCGTGCGGGAGTCGAGTCGAGAATGGCGGACTCGGTGGAGACCGCGTTGAGGATTTGCGGGGCCGAGGCGCGGGCCGCGGTGCAGGACCCGCAGTCCGAGTCGTGGCGTGATCTGGTGTTTCAGACGTCCTATCGCAATCCGCGCACCGGCTTCATGGTGGGCGAGCTCTCCCCAAAGCATTTTTCGTTCAACTCCCACCTGGGTGCCTGCGCCGCCTGCGAAGGGCTGGGCACGGAAATGTTCTGCGATCCGCTGCTTTTGATCGAGAACGCCTCGCTGCCCCTCGTGAAAGGCGGGCTCACCGGCTGGTGGCCTGCAAAGTCCTCGCGGGCCGGACAGTTCATCCGGGAAACAGCGGCGCTGCTGCGCATGTTCGGCCTGCCGGAAGACGCCTCGTTTTCCGATCTAACGGATCCGGCGCGCGGACTCCTCTTCCATGGCGGCACCCTTGAAACCGGCTGGAAGGTCGGCAGTGCGCGCAAACCGGAAACCCGTGAGATCGAAGGGCTGGCTCACGAGGCGATGCGCCGCTACCGGGAATCCAGGACCGATGCGCTTCGAAGAAAACTCTCGCGCCTGATGGCCCACCGCCCTTGCGGCGTCTGCGAAGGCCGCAGGCTGAAACCCGAGTGGCTCGCAGTGCGCATCGAGGGACCCGCCGGCCACTGGCTTGGCATCCAGGATTTCTGTGCGCTCGGAGTGGCTGCGGCGATGCGCTGGCTGGATGGCGCGAAGATCGATGATTCCAAGGCCGAGGTGTGCCGCCGACTCATCCATGACGTGCGCGCTCGGCTCGGGTTCCTCGAGGAAGTCGGGCTGGACTACCTTGCCCTGGACCGTGCCAGTGCCACCCTTTCCGGCGGCGAGGCCCAGCGCATCCGTCTCGCCACGCAGCTCGGCGCCGGTCTGGCGGGTGTGGTTTACGTGCTCGACGAACCCAGCATCGGCCTCCATGCCGCCGATACCCGCCGCCTGATCGGCGCGCTGCTGCGCCTGAGGGATCTCGGCAACACGGTGGTGGTCGTGGAGCATGACGAGGAAATCATCCGCGCTGCGGACCACGTGATCGACATGGGCCCGGGTGCCGGAACCGCCGGTGGAAACGTTCTCGCAGCGGGATGCCCCGGTGACATCGATTCACCCACCGGAGCCTGGTTGAAGGCAGGAAACGCGCGGGCTGCGTGGAAATCAGTCTCCGACACGTCTCCGCAGCTCGCACTCTCCGCGGCGGATGGCCCGCATGCCGCGAACCGCCTCGTGGTGCGAAATGCCCGCGAGCACAACCTGAGGAATCTCGATGTGGCCATTCCGTTAGGAAAACTCGTCTGCCTGTCCGGTCCGAGTGGCAGTGGGAAATCCACCCTTGCCGATGATATCCTGAGACGCGCTCTGATGCGGCATTTCCATGGCTCCGGTGAGTCACCCGGTGCGCACGATTCGATCGAAGGCATGGATCACATCGGCAAGTGTGTGGTCGCGGATCAATCGCCCATCGGCCGGAGCCCGCGGTCCAATCCGGCGACCTTCACCGGTGCCTTCGACCTGATCCGCGAGCTCTTCACCAAACTCCCGCTCTCGAAACAACGGGGCTATGGGCCGGGAAGGTTCAGTTTCAATGCCGCCGGCGGACGCTGCGAGCGCTGCCAGGGAAACGGCCGCCTGCGGATCGAAATGCACTTTCTTCCCGATGCATGGGTCGCCTGCCCGGCCTGCAACGGCAAGCGCTTCAACCGTGAGACCTTGGAAGTGACCTACAAGGGAAGATCGATCTCAGATGTGCTCGACATGCAAGTGAGCGAGGCCCTCGGCTTCTTCCGGCCGGTTCCCAAACTTCGGGCCATCCTCACCATCCTCGATGAACTCGGCCTCGGGTATCTCAAGCTGGGCCAGGCCGCCAACACACTGTCCGGCGGAGAAGCCCAGAGACTCAAGCTCGCGGTCGAGCTCGCCCGTCCCCAGGCTCCTCACACGCTCTATCTGTTCGACGAACCCACCACCGGACTTCACTTCGGCGATGTGGAACGTCTGCTCGGAGCATTCAAACGACTGCGCGATGCCGGCCACAGCCTGTTGGTGGTTGAGCACCACCTCGATGTCATCGCCGCCGCGGACTGGGTGATCGAACTTGGTCCGGGTGGAGGGATTCATGGCGGAAACCTCGTCGCCGAAGGGCCACCGGATCATATCGCCTCGCACCCGCAATCACCCACCGGCGCGGCTCTGGCGCGGATGGGCAATCCGTTGGCCGGGCCCTGAAAACCGGCGGCCTTGCCTCAGCGCATTGGACGCCGGGATTTCCCGGTCAAACGCTTCATTTCCTCGGCTGATAGACCCGGACGTAGTCCACTTCCATGAAGGTGCCGTCGATGCTGTCGGTGACCCTGCCGGCCCACTTGATGATGGCCAGACTGAGCCAGATCGGCGATTCGCTGAAGCAGAAGGTGTTCTTCTCACGCCGGATGGGCTTGCCGTTGAAGTAGAACACGAGCTCTTTCTCGTTCCACTCCAACCCATAAGTGTGGAAGTCGCGGGCGAAGTTGTACTGTCCGTCGAGGATGTCGAACTTCGACATGAGCACCCACTTGGAACCGTCGTAGTAATCAAGGCGGTAGTTGTCCATCATCGACTTCCAATTTCCCTTTTCCTTGCGGCCGTGGACGAACTGGATGCAGCCGATCGTTTGTTCCGCGGAGAGGGTGAACTCCACGGATTTTCCGCCCTCGACCTGGGAGATCCACGTGGTCTCGACCGCTCCATCCACAAGGTTCTTCGCGGAATCCTTTCCGTTGTCGTGATTGCCGCTGACCTTGACGGAGGCTTCCTTCGCAAAGTTGACGAGTCCCGGCTTGTCCTTGTCCGCAGAGCCGGACAAGGGATCCGGATACCCTTCCGGATTCGCGTTGTAGATGCGGAACTCCCCGAGATGAAAGTGGCCGCCATGGGTGCTGGTAAGACGGATGCGGCGGGTCTTGACCGGGATCTCAAGCTGGACGGTCACATCCGGCCGGACCCCGAATGAAAAGCTCTTGGAGGAACTGGGATGGGTCTTCTTGCCATTAACCACCTTGATGTCCGACCAGTTGTGGATGTTGGTGTTGATCTCGTTCGGGAAGTGACCCTCGTTGATGTCGATCTCGAAGTTCTTTCCCTTGGCGGGCTTTTCCTTGTTCTGCGTCATCAACCAGAACGAATTGTTGGTCCCTTCCGCCGCGGCGTAGCGGTAGCGGCACTCGAAGTATCCGTAGAGGAACTTTTCCTTCGTGAAGATGCTGCCGGAGGTCCAGTCCTGGCCGCCCCGCTTCTCCTTTTTGTTCACGAGGCGCAGCATGCCATTCTTCACCACGGCGTTTTCCCGCCACCGACTGCACAGGATGTGCCCGCTCGGACCGTTTTGGGAGATCCAGCGCTCGTCGAGCTTGGAGTCGGGTCCATCAAACTCCTCGCTCCAGGCCAGGCGCCATTTGGAGGCACCTCCGGGAAGCAGGGACCCGGGCGCGGGGGCCGCGGATCCCTGATGGAAAAGGGAAAGAAGCGAAAGCGGAACAAGCAGTCGAAGCAACGATGTCATTGTCCCCAAGTAAGCGCCCGGCCTGTCGAGGCTTTCAAGAGATCGCGTATGAAATCTTTGATTCTCCGCATCCGACCAACGCTTTGTCCCGGTATCCAGATCCGCGCACCATACCGGAACCCGCATGAACCACCGCAGGGAAGCATCTCCGTAGCGAAGTCGGTGCCAGATGAATCGACGCTCCGCTACCACTGAGGCACCCAAGACCACAGCCGACACGGGGAAGCGGGGCTAGGCTTCGGTGAAATCCGTGGCCCTCTGCGTCCTAAGCGGCTGCCCGGCAGGGAAGGCCCAGTCGAGCGCCCAATCCAGGTTCCGGTGAGCTTCGCCGTGAGGCGGCGTGAACCATCCGGATCGACAAAAGACAATCTGGTGCCAATCGCTCCATCGTGCATTACCCGAATGTCCGTGCCATGGAAAATCAAGCGGAGCGCTTCCAGATCGGTGGGACGATCCTGCCCCGCCTGACGGCCATCACCACCATCACGATTCCGGTGGAAGTACACAGAAGCAGGGAAACCACGGACGACTCCACCCCGAAGTTGCCTCCCGTCAGGAAATCGGGACCCTTGACTGTGGACCGGATGAGGCCCTGCGCCGCTTCATTGCCGGAGACGATGCTCGAAAAGATGGCCGATTGCGTGTAGTTCCACGCCATGTGGAAACCAATGCTCAACCAGAGCCGACGCGTCAGCATGTAGGCACCTGCCAGCAGAATCCCTGCTTCGACAGCGATGAAGAGGGCACCTGCCAGAGTAGCCTCCGGGTTGATCAGGTGGGTCAGGCCGAACACCAGCGAAGACACCACAAGCGCCGCCCAGGTGCCGAACCACGCCTCAACCGATCGGAAAAGAACCCCTCGGAACAACAACTCCTCGAAAACTCCCGAACTGAGAGCCATGGCAAGCGCTGGAACCATGAAACTTACAGGGTTCACGCCAACAATGCGGTAGATGCCCAGTGCCATCAGAATCAACTCGCATACCGCATAGAGCCCCGCACCAATCAGCATGCCGATCCCGAGCTCCCTTCCCATTCCCGGCAAAGCCAGTTCAGAAACAGGGCGCTGCTCGACAGAAAACGCATACGCCCCATAGACCGCGAACCCGGCAATGGCCAATGCCAAGATGTGCTGCACCGCCTTGAACGGATCGCTTGCATAGCTGGTCATCACATCGGTGTTCAGTCCCATCATCATCAACAGGACGAATCCAAGCACCCCGATACGCACCAGGGGCGATCGGAAAAAGCGACGCACCACACCTTGCTGCGTGGAGGAAGAGGACCGCGTGAGATCTTCAATCATGGGAATCGTGGGGGGCTAGGTGTGACAATCGAAAGAATTTCCCTTTGACAGCAGACGCTGGCAAACATCAGGGGTGCAGGCTTGTGGTTTCGGAAAATCGTCGGAACATGGCTCACGGCACCCGGACGATGGGCGTCTTCAAGACCGACCCATCGAAGGGTCGGTGGTAACCACTTGCCGCATGGAAAGTGGGTTTTCAAGCATGCCCTTTGCGTGAACAGCATGGACACCTTGCAACTGGAAATCCAGTTTCTTGCGGAAAAAACAGAATATCCATGATCCATAAAGTGTTGAACTTAGGGCTTGAAGTCAGGCTTGCATTACGGACGCTTGGATCTACCTGAGAGATGGTTCGGATCATTCGCCCATGGAGTTCCTGCCACGTCTGAATGTGGGAATGTCCCGACATCTGGGATCACTGCATTCCGGCGCAAGAACGGAATCAACAATCCGCCAATCATTCCAACGATGACTGACCATAATAAGCCGAGGAATAAAAGCATACCATCTTGGCCAGTCCTTTCAGGGTTCCATGCGCTCATCGCCAACGGGGTCCATATCCAAAGGAACACGTTGGCATGATTCCCATCACCGTAAGTAAAAGAGGCCATTCCCGACAAAAAACTCAGAAGACACAATCCAATCGTTCCTGCCGCATGCAAGACAGCGAGAAGAATACACCAACCAATCGAGAATCTAGGGCGATAGCGCATCTTTTAATTTCCGCCGAACGATGAGCACGTGCACCTCTGCCAGCGGGGGCGCGCGTCGATCACGTGGTTGGAGTTGGAATCATGAAAAATCATCGAAACAGAACGGCTGGTAGTGGTTGCACTTCGGGCTTGAAGTCAGGCTTCTTCATTTTCTATTTGGGTGAGCAGCTTGCCGAATGTCTTCTGGTAAGATTCGTATCCGCATCGGACAGCCTCTTCTGTGATGTCCTCATCCTTGGGGTCTTGGCCTCCATCTGGAAGATCAATCGTCAGGGCGGCAAGAACCTCAAACACGGTCCTGTTGTTCAATCGGCTGCGATCAGCGAGTTCTCTGCCTGCCTCAGTCACAGAATAGGACTTACCCTCTTTGCGGATAAATCCTCTCGCTTGGAGTCGCCCAAGACACCTTCGTAGCTCCTTCTGCGTCGGAATCGCATGATTGATTCCGTCGGCAGTTCCAATAATCGCATCAAGCTTGGCGGGTTCCTTCTGAGAGGCATACTCTACGGCTAGGAATATCCAAGCGGTTGTGGACCAGCGATTCATTTCTTGGCTAACAGATTTTATTCGTAGCACCTCGACTGGCGATATCCAGTTGGGGACGACTAGGGAAGAATCTCCAGAAGTGATTGAAAGACAAGGCAAAATTTGGATGAGAGTACGGAGATCAGGGTTCGTTGGGCTCGGGAGGGAATGCCGAGGTGCTCTAGCGGATATCGCGGGTGGGACTGGGACTTTTTTGGGGGGCGATTGAAGATTGCGGATCGAGTGATGGGGGTTTTCGGGCGGAGAGATCGCCTCCCGAGCGGAAAAGTCACCGGGGTCAGATTACACATTTTAACACCTTGCCGAGTTTGTAAGCTTCCTGACAACGGCCTCTTTGACGGGTTTGACTGGGAAGCGATCGATTCGGGTCCGTCCGCACATCACAGTAATTTCTCCAGTTCATTGACTTCATTTTCCCGGTTTCCGGTGACGCTTCACGCAGCGCACCGGAAGGCTGACTCAGGCTGGGTGTCTCATTGGCGGGGCCGTTTGAAGATTGGAAGATTCGGGGGGAGAGAATGTTGAATGGTTTGGAATGCGGGGGTATGGCGGATGGTTAGAGATCGGGTGGACTGGGGAGGGACCTTTGGGCGTGGGGCGGGCGGGGCGTTCTCGTTTCATCCGCGTGCCGTTTCATCGAAACGGTGCCACCTTGGAGGGGAGGGCCGGAAGGGCATGGGATGAAGCAGCGTTTCACGAAGGCGGTGTGCTCTGTGGAGCGCTGATTTTAATCGGCGAGTCTTTGGCGGACGGGACCTTGCTTGCCGGCTGAAGCCAGCGCTCCGTTCCATTCCGCTGCTTAATCCCGTGCCATTCGACTCTGACCCCAGTAACTTCTTGCCCAACGTCTAGCTCATCCACGCAGGGGCGGGAAGCTCGAATTCAAACAGGAGCGTTACCCGCCATTGGATGGAGCGGCTTGATGTGCCTTTGACTCCGGGAAACGGAAGACGCTGAGTCGATCTCCACGTCTCTGGTCCTTTGGCTTCCAGTCGCCGACGGGCGCTCTTCTGATCATGGTCCAATGCTTCTCGTGGTCTCGATCAAACAACACATCCTCGGCACCATTGCCATCTGATAGCCTGATCAGGACCAAATCAGTATCGATGACAGTGACCCGACGGATCATCCACTTGGATCCTTTCTCTTCGGAGAGCAACCAGCTCTTCATATCGGCGCTCTTGATCTTGTCAATCAGCTCACTCCTCACACCCTGCGCCACAGTTATGGCACCCACATGCTCGAAGGCGGAGCCTCGGTCCGTCAAGTCGCCGCCTACCTCGGCCACAGCACCCTCAAGGAAGTCATGCGTTACC
>JAIXOR010000054.1 GCA_027486655.1 Verrucomicrobiaceae bacterium
ACATCCTCAGGCGTCCGCCCGGGACCCAGATACCCATACACCACACGTCCCACCTCCGCTCCACTCAACAACTTCGAACCCTCCACCTTGTACTGCCGGATGTAGAACTTCAGCGGCTCTGCTGCGGGAAGGAGGGGGGCCGAGACAAGAGCAAGAGTTATGGCGAGGGAACGCATGAAAACAGGCAGGGCCTGCGGAAACCCGGAGGCTTCCGCAGGCCGTATGGATTCGAATCTACGGTGAATTCCGTTCATTTCGGCACAACGAGACCGCCATCGGTCGTCCGGCGGACCTTGAAGGTGGCATCGTCAAACAAACCTCCACCCGATGGCGCGTCGAAGTTCTTGATCCGGTCTCGCAAGGCGTTTGCGAAAGCCAGCTTGACGCCGGTGAGTCCGCTCTGCGGCTTGAGGATGCGGTTGTAGAGCCAGGCGGTGTAGCGGCCGTTACGGACGTTGGCATCGGTGAGGGCGACGCCGTTGTATTTCAGTTCCACGCCGCGGTTGGCCAGAGGCACCACTCCAGTCGTGCCGAGCACACGGGGATTCGCATCTCCGGGAGTGAGATATCCGATGTAATATCCAGCCGTGGCATTTGGATAGACGAACTGGAACGTCTCGGTGTCCTCGTCATAGTATTTCCCCTTGTAGGCGTCCGCACCAAGCGTGGTGGTGAGCACGGATGCGAGGTTCGCGCCGCTGTTGTAACCACCGCTACCGAGGGGGCTGAAGATCCCGTTCACGGTTTCGGCCGGCCACAAGGCATGGGATCCGACCACGCCGCCGTAGGTGATGCCGCTGGTGGTGGTCTGTGCGGTGGAGAACGTGGGCTGCCAGACGCGGACCGCCGTGGTGGTTCCCAGGCCGACTTCCGTGTAGGCTCCGAAGCGCTGTCCGGCATCCGTGTTGCGGCCGATGGCGTAAACGATCTTGTTCGAATCGTTCGCGAAGTCACCCGTGAAGAGGGCGAGCGGCACCGAGCCGTTCGTGTAGAGCAGCTGGGCGAGCTGGGTGGTGATGTTCGCCCCGTCGGTGGGGAAACCCGGGCTGGCATAGAAGCCGAGCGGGGATACGCCGACCGTCTCCTGAACCAGAGGGCTGTAGGTCACTCCCTCGTAGAGTCCGTTGAACGGGGATGTCGCCTGGAAGTTCGTCGAAAATCCGAAATCGGCTTTGCCGACCTCATAGTCGACTCCGAGCGTGGTGCCCGTGAGTGGATTGGGGACCGATCCGGATCCGGTGCCGTTGGAGACGACGAAGCGTTGGTTGGTATTGCCGGCCACCGCCGCAATGCCGGCGAGAGCTCCGGAGTATGAGACCTTGATGACCACGGCATTGCCGGAGTAGGTGCCGCTCCACGCGCCGAAGTTGGCGCCGGTGGCCACGTTCAGGTTCGACGAGGTGGCGCTGCCGTTGATGCCCTGGAATGTCCATCCGGGGGCAAGAAGGTTCGAGATCGCGGTCTGGGTGGCGGTGCGGTCGCCGTTGGAGGCGACGATGCGGATCACGGTCTGGGCGATCGCCCCGCCCGAGGAGAGCAGGCCGAGCGCGGCGATGGCTAACAGATTGGTGGTTTTCATAGAATGGGGAGTTATGGTGTTCTGAATGGATGGAATGCCTGAAAGGCGTTATCTAACATGATATGTTTCGTGTCATTGGGTGACGGAGACCCTGTAGAAACCCGCAGGGCGGGCGGTGCGGACCGGGTCGGTATCCTGGAACTGCTGGGTGCCGGAGGCGGAGAGCCCGGAGATCACGCCGATCTCCGTCCATGGCTCGGCGACGAGGTTCCCGGTGTAAAAGATGCGGTAGGTTCTCGAAGGGATGCCATGGAACGAGACGCCAACGCTGCCCGGCGCCTGCCCGATGGTCAGGACCTTGAAGAAGTCGGCAGGATCGGCGGGATTGGTTCCGGCGAGGGTTTCCTGGGAATCGGGATAGCCGTCGCCATCGGTATCCACCGGCGGCGGGGCCGAGAACGTCACGATGCCGGCGGGGCTGATGGAGAACCTGCCGACCCTGGTGACGCCGGACCCGGCGATGCGGTAGAGGTCGAGTGCGGTGGACGAGGCACCCGCTCCGAGGTCCGCCTCGATGCTGGTCCATTCACTCAGGGAGCCGAAGTCGTTGGTACCGGCGGTGGCGACCTGTTTGTGATAACTTGACGAGCTGTCCGCATTGGGCTGGATGGCCGCGACGGTGCTGTTGACGGTGGATTCGCGGCCCTTGTAGCCGTTGATGCTTTCGAGGACGCTGGTGATCTGGCTGGCGGTGGTGTTGCGCGCGATGAGATCGAGGGCGGGCCAGGAGAGCGAGGCCACGCTGGAGGGCACCCGGGCCCGGGAGGCGTAGAGGATCGAGCTGGTGGAAGGCCGCACACCGAAGACTCCGAGGAAAAGGTCGGCGCGTGTGTTCCAATTGGCTCCGTAGAGGGCGGTGAGGTCGGCACCGATGTCTCCGAGGCCGGAGACCTGGAACGAAGATCCGGCGGAGGCTCCGCGGAAGACCGTATCCTGGCCGAGTTTGACGATGTAGGACGAGGAGCCGCCCGTGCCGCCGGCGGCGCGGAAGGCGAGGTAGACGTCCCCGCTGACCGGATCCGGCACGACGGCTGCGCGCGCCGTGGCGAGCGACAGGGCCAGCATGGCGATGCCGGGTGAGGGACGGAAGGATGATATCAATAAACGCATTACTTGTCAGATGATGTTTGAGTTAATGACCGATGGTGATTGCCGATTGGGTCACGATTCCGGTGATCCGGTCATTGGACTTGCGCGCCGGCTGAACGAGCAAGGTGGTTGAGGGATGAAGAGGTCTTTCCGGCGGGGATCAGCCGTTGTTGGCCAGACCGCGGAGGCCGACCTGGAACGGGCTTTCATTTCCGTCGTTGCTGCGGATGCGGAGTTCCGCAGTGCGCTCTCCCTTGGCGGCAGGTTTGAACCTGACCTTGAAGGTGGTGGATGCACCCGGGGCGAGGGTGGTTTTCGCCGGTTGGGTGGCCGTGAAGTCACCGCGGTGGGTTCCGGAGATGACGACCTGGAGGTCGGTGAGGTCCGCCTTGCCGCTGTTGGTGATGGTGAAGGTGCGGGAGCGGCCGTTGGTGTTGACCACCGCGGTTCCGAAGCTGCGGCGTGACTTTTCGTCTGCAAGCGGGCTTCCGACCGGTTGTTCCACATCGATCTCGGGTTCAGGGATGACACCCTTGCCGCGAATGGAGAGGTTGAAGGGATTTTCATCCTTGTCGTTGCTCACGATCTGGAGCTCCGCGGTCCGGGTGCCCTTCTGTGTTGGTTTGAAGGTCACCGAGAATGTGGTGCTACCGCCCGGGGCGATGGTGGAGACGGAGGGCTGGGCGACGCTGAAGTCACCGGGATGTTCTCCGGCACGGAAGACCCGGATGCCGGTGAGATTGGCGTTTCCGTTGTTCCGGATGGTGAAGACCAGCGGCTTTCCGGATTTTCCGACAAGCTCGCTGCCGAAGTTGGAAACCGAAACGCCGTCGACGAGGTCCGTTCCCGCCGGCTGCAGGACGCGGATGTCCGAGTTGACGATGACCACCTCGACATTGAGGGTGACCGGGGTGGAGGTTTTCTGACCCGCCGCATTGGAGACGACCACGCTGTAGCTGCCGATATCCGCCGTGGTCACATTGAGGAGGACAAGCGTGGCGGTGGTGGCTCCGGAGATATTGCCGCCATCCACGAGGTCCACATCATCCTTGCGCCATTGATAGGTGAGGTTGCTGCCGGTGGCGGTGACGGAGAAGGTGGCGGTCTGGCCTTGCTTCACGCTCTGGGCGGCGGGCGGCGTCCCGATGGCGGGCACGGTGTTGACCGTCAGGGTGAGTGGTGCATTGGCGGTTCCGCCCGTATTGGTGGCGGCCAGCGTGATGCTGCTGCTGCCAGCGGCGCTGGGGGTGCCGGAGATCACGCCGGTGGTGGTGTTGATGCTAAGTCCGGAAGGCAGTCCGGTCGCGTCATAGGACGTCGGCGAATTGGAAGCCAGGATCTGATAGGTGAAGAAGGTGCCGACCACACCGAGAGCGGTGCCCGAGCTCGTGATCTGCGGAGGGGGCGGAAGATTGCTGACCGTGAGGACCGCATTGGACGAAGTGACGTTGCCGCCTGCGTTGGTGACGACCACGTTGTAGGAGCCGGAGTCCGAGGTCTGGAGATTTGTCAGGGTGAGCGTGTCGCTTGTGGATCCGCTGATGTTGGGCCCGTCGCTCAGCGGGGTGGTTCCCTTGCGCCACTGATAGGTCAGGCCGGTTCCGGTGGCGACCACGTTGAATCCCGCGATGCCTCCTGAGAATGCGGTGGTATCGCTGGGAGGCGTGGTGATCTGGGGAGCGGCAGGCGTGCCACTGCCGGCCGCCTTGAAGTTGAGTGTTCCTGAGCTGTTGAGGGAGAAAGTGCCCACGCGGGTCACGCCGGATCCGGCGATGCGGAACAAGTCGAGGGCAGTTCCGGAAACTCCTGCGGCGAAGCTGCCCTCGATGCTGGTCCACTCGCTGAGGGAGCCGAAGTCGTTGGTTCCGGGAGTGGCGACCTGTTTGTTGTAGCTGGAAGCGTCCGATGAATTCGGCTGGAGGGCAGCGACGCTGCTGTTGCTGGTGGCATCCAGTTCCTTGTAGCCACCGATGCTCTCCAGCACGCTGGTGATCTGGCTGGCCGTGGTATTCCGCCCGGTCAGATCGAGGAGTGGCCAGTCCGCGGCGGGTTCGGCCACGGCGCTCCGCTCTCTGGAGGCGTAGAGGATCGAGCTGGCGGACGGTCTGACACCGAAGATTCCCCAGTAGAGATCACTGCGGCTGTTCCAGTTGCTTCCATAGGTGGCGGCAAGGTCCGCTCCGATGTTGCCGAGGCCGGTCACACTGAAGCTTGAGTCAGCAGCCGCGGAGCGGAAGACCGTGTCCTGGCCGATCTTGACGATGTAGGAGAGCGAGCCGCCGGTCCCCCCTTCGGCGCGGAAGGCGAGGTACAGGTCTCCACTCACCGGCGCGGGGACCGGAGCGGCGTGGAGCAGGGCCGATGAGAACAGAGCGGATGCCGCAAGGGTCAGCACGGATTTCCTGAGTAGGGAATGGGACATGGGTGGTTCGGTTGAAAGTTCGAGGTGCGCGGTCATCCCGGCGCGGGAGGGCGTGATTCGCCCGATCGGTGGATGAATCTCCGGTCCTTGGTCAGGATCCCGGTTCGATCGTTGTGCCGTCGGACTCCTTCTCGTGGAGGTCATCCGGACGGAAAACGCGCGGCTGCCTTGGTCAGGCTCGCTCTCTGCGCGGTTGGCATCTCCCGAACTAGGGTGGATGCAGGTGCCCTCGTGGGCTGACGGCGAAAACCTACCGATCTACCTAGATTCGGGCAAGAGATTTTTTCCTAAATTTTTACCTGAACGGTATGGATGAATGCCGAATTCAAACTCAGTCACTGAATTTGATCCATAAACCACTGATTTTCAATCATTTTTTGAATGGATCCCAACCCATATTACATTACTTTTTTAATAATGTATTCGTGAAATTGAGCCAAATGGCCCCTGGAATCGGTGTAAAGACGCCGCTTGAATCCCCACGATTGGGAGGAGATATCGGTGAGGCCACAGTGAAGTCGGCATTGGGCGTCGCCCGTGAGCGGGGTACGGGCAGGTCACCCGCCACCGGAACGAGGGGGCGGGTGTGGATCAGGAACGGTCCGTCTTTTCAGGCCTTGGCGGCGCTGCGGATGGCCTGATAGACGTGGTCCTTGAGGGCGGCGCGCTCGAATTTCATCTTCTCGATCTCTTCGTCGGAGATGGGTTGCTGGCGTTCCTCAAGGTTGCGGATTTCGTCGTCGAGGAAGTCGTGGCGGGCGACGAGCGAGTCGAATTCCTTGTCGGCGATGCGGAGGGATTCGATCATCCGGTGGTATTCGGGGAACTCGTGGACGATGTCGTGGTGTTCGGAGAGCATGGCGCTGGTGGGTTGGGGTTAGTCCTTTGGGTATCGGACTATGCGCGGAAGCTTCCGGTGGAAACCAGACAAAACAGGGAATGCGCGGAACATGAAAACCCGTGCGCAGCCGCCCTCTCCACTCACTGGGCGGCGGGGGTGGGGGCGGGTTTTCCGGTGAGTGTGGTGAAGGCGGCGCGGGCCATTTCGAGGGCTCCCTCGGTATTGGGATGGACGCGGTCCGGCAGCAGGCCGGGTTTGCCATCGAGGGCGGCGTGCATGTCAATGATGCCGAGCTTGAGGCGTGCGGCGAGCGCGTCGATGCGCGGGATGAGGAGTTTCACATTGGTTTCGTTGATGCCGAAGTTGCCGGGTTCCGGGACCGGGCAGGGGCGGCAGACGAAGACGCGGGGCTTGCTTTCCAGCGTGAGGAACGAATTCACGAGATCCGCATAGTCGGCGGCGTATTCCGCCTCGTGTTTCCAGTTATGCGGCTTGGTGTCGTTGGTGCCGAGCATGATGATGACGACGTCCGGCTTGAAAGAGAGGGCATTCTGATAGGCCTTCTCGTTCCAATAGGGGTGATCGCCCTTGCGGAGGAGGGTGCGGCCGCTGACGCCGAAGTTGCCGACTTTCCAGCGCTCTCCGAGCAGCTCCTGGAGTTGCGAGGGGTAGGATTTCCCCTGTGCCGCGCCGGAGCCTTGGGTGATGCTGTCACCGACGCAGGCGACGCGCACGGGTTCCTTGAAGGAGGCGGGATCGACGGGCGTGGCGGCGGGCATGGAGGTGCCGAGGGCGATGGAAACCAGCAGGGTTTTTGCGAGGGTCATGGAGCGATCCAAGCGGATTCCCCGGCCTTCGTAAATCCTCCATCCGGGTCCGGAGGAAGATTGGGGCGTCGGGCTCAGTCGTCCTCTTCCTCGCTGGTGGCGGGGTCGGCGGGAACGAGTTTGCGGAAGTGGATCTGGCCGACGCGGCGGCCATCGGTGCTGGTGACGCGGGCCTCGTAGCTCAGGATTTCGAGGGTTTCCCCGGTTTCCGGGAAGCGGCCGAGCTGCTGGGTGAGGTAGCCGCCGACGGTGGTGACTTCGCCGCTCTCGAGGACCAGGTCGGGGACGTGGCCGCCGAGGTCGTTGAGGGTCATGGCGCCTTCAACCACAAACTCGCTCTCGTTGATGCGGGTGAAGGCGGAGCGTTCGTTGTCGAACTCGTCCTGAATGTCGCCGACGAGTTCCTCCATGATGTTGTCGAGGAAGACGATGCCGACCGGGGTTCCGAATTCATCGACGGCCATGGCGAGGTGGGCGTGCTCGCGGAGGAAGAACTTGAGCAGCGTATCGAGCGGCATGGTATCCGGGACGATCTTGAGCTCGCGCTTGATGCGCATGAGATCGGGGTCCGGATCATTGATGAGCTTGAAGAGATCCTTGATGTGGATGAGGCCGATGGAGTGGTCGAGGTGGCCTTTGACGAGGGGGAAGCGCGTGTGCTTGGAGCGGATGGCGATTTCCAGGGTCTTCTCGAAGGGCTCGTCCGCGTCGAGGACGACGACTTTGCTACGCGGGGTCATCACGTCGCGGACCCAGAGTTCGTTGAGGCCGAGGGCGTTGATGAGGATCTCGCGTTCGGTTTCGGTGACCTCCTGGGACTGGCCGCTCTGGGTGACGAGCAGGGCGAGTTCCTCGGCGGAGTGGATGTGTTCGCCTTCTGAAACGGGCTCGATGCGGAAGAAGGTCTTGAGCACCCAGTTGGCGGTGCCGTTGAAGAAGGCGATGACCCATTGGAAGCCTTTGAAGAAGACGTGGAGTGGGGTGACGAGCACCATGGTGACGGCCAGCGAGCGGCGGATCGCGATGGATTTGGGGACCAGCTCGCCGATAACCACATGGAGGTAGGTGAACGAGGCGTAGGCGAGGATGAGCGAGGTCCAGTAGATGCCTTTTTCCGGCATGCCGGTGAAGGCGAGGAGCGGATAGACCAGGGCGGATACGAAGGGCTCGCCCAGGAAGCCGAGCGCGAGCGACGAGATCGTGATGCCGAGCTGGTTGGCGGAGAGGTAGCCGTCGAGGTTGTTGACGACGTGCAGGGCGAGGGTGGGATCCGCTCCGGTTTCCTTGGCCTGGGCCTCGATCTGGCTGGGGCGCACTTTGACGATGGCGAACTCGGAGGCGACGAAGAACGCGTTGAGCAGGAGAAAGAAGAGGATGCCCAGAATGTAGAGCACGGCCTCGCCGGCGGAGGGGAAGGCGGGGCTCACGGCCAGGGTGGCGAACAGGCTGGGGAGGGCGGAGCTCACGGCGTCAGAGTTTTTCGTAGACGCCCTGATCGCGTTTTTCGAGGATCGTGAAGCCGGCCTTCTTCGCGTCCGAGATGGAAAGCGGTTTGGAGACGACGGGCGAGTTGACCCGCGAGATCACCTTTTTGACCGGATGTTTGCAAAGCGGGCAGACCAGGAGTGGATCGCGGTCCACCGGGCGTCTGAGTTCGAATCCCCGGGCGCAGACGCGGCAGGAATGCTGGGGGTCCTCAGGTGCTTCGGAAACGTATTCGTAAATCGGCATGAGAAAGGCGCGGGCCGGGTGATTTCCGTCCCACGCCGAAAATTGAGCGCAAACCGTGCCAGTTTACCAGCTCGACTTGGTCACGCCGGGGATCATGCCGGCGGAGGCAAGCTCGCGGAAGGTAATCCGGGAGAGGCGGAAGCGGCGCAGGAAAGCGCGACGGCGGCCGGTGATCTCGCAGCGGTTGATGAGGCGGGTCGGGCTCGCGTTGCGGGGCAGCATCGTCAGACCGACGTAGTCTTTCTCAGCCTTCAGCTTGAGGCGGAGTTCTGCGTATTTCTCGACGGTGCGTTTTTTGCGCTCGTTGCGGGCGATCCAACTTTTCTTAGCCATAATGCGGGGCGCGGTTCCTAAGGGTCCGGGCAGGGGCTTGCAAGCCCAAAGTCGGTTTTTTGGCCAAATTGGGCGGAAATTCCAAAAAATCCGCCGCGGGGGTGAGAGTGGCCGTCAATTTCCGGAGGCCTGCTGGACGGGCTTGTGTTTGATGAGCCGGAAGCGGTCGTGGTAAGCGCCGTGGTTGAACTTGCGGCAGCAGGCGTAGCAGGCGACGGCTCGCTGGATGGGCTTCACGCGGTGGATGGTGGCGAAGCAGTTCGGGCAGATGTAGGAATGGTTGCGCTTCATGCGGCGGCGCTTGAAGGGCAGGGTGTGGAAGGGCTGCTCGCCGGGGATGCCGAGTTCGGCGCAGGCGGCCTGCCATTCCGGGCCGTGGGGGTCGATGCGGCGGCGGCCGCAGCGTTCGTAGGCGACGAGGTGGGCGAGTTCGTGCTTGAGCGTGCGCCAGAGTTCTTCGGGCGGGCATTCGCGGAGTTTCGGATTGAGTTCGATCATGCGGTCCGGCCACCAGGCGCGGCCGGCGGTGGTCTGCATGCGCGGGTTCCAACTGACGCGGACTTTGCGTGAGAGCTCGGGCAGGAGCAGGGCGGCGGAGGCTTCCGCACACCAGGCGGTGAGCCCACCATCGTCGCGGTCCGGCTTGATCGCCGGGGGGGCCACAGGCTTCAGAACCCGGAGCCACGAGGTCCATCGGAATTCAAGTTGAGGCAAGCATCGGCCCATTGAGCGACGGGTAGCAGGAATCGTTCCGGATGGCAACATGGCTTGTGGAAAATCCATCTAACAGATGCGTGGAAGTGAAACCGTTTGCGATCGCGCGCGGAGGTGGGATGGTGGGGCGATGACAACAACCTTTCACGGATGGGCCGCGCCGCGCGCGGGAGCGGGGCTGGAGCGGATGGCATACGATGCGGGAGAGCTGCGGCCGGAGCAGGTGCAGGTGCGGGTGGAGTCCTGCGGGATCTGCCACTCGGATCTCTCGATGATCGGAAATGAGTGGGGAAACTCGGTGTTTCCGCTGGTGGCGGGGCATGAGGTGATCGGCGTGGTCGAGGAGGCGGGAGCGCAGGTCAAGGGCCTGAAGGCGGGCGACCGTGTGGGCCTGGGTTGGTTTGCGGGGAGCTGCCTGTCCTGTCCGTCCTGCCTGTCTGGCAGACACCAGCTGTGCGGGAGTGCGGAACAAATCATCGTGGGCCGCCATGGCGGCTTTGCGGACCGGGTGCGGGCGAACTGGGAGTGGGCGGTGAAGCTTCCCGAGGCGCTGGATCCTGCGAGTGCGGGACCATTGTTTTGCGGAGGCATCACAGTGTTCGCGCCGATTCTGGATTTCGGGGTGAAGCCCGTGCACCGGGTGGGCGTGGTGGGCATCGGCGGGCTGGGGCATCTGGCGCTTCAGTTTCTCCACAAGTGGGGCTGCGAGGTGACCGCGTTTTCCTCGAATCCGGCGAAGGCCGACGAGGCGCGGGCGCTGGGGGCGCATCACGTGGTTTCCAGCACGGACACGGCCGCCCTTGCGCGGATCGCCGGATCGCTGGACTTCATCCTGGTGACGGCGAATGTGCCGCTGGATTGGTCTTCGTATCTCGGAGCGCTGGCACCGGATGGCAGGTTACACTTCGTGGGTGCGGTGTTGGAACCGGTGCCGGTCCCGGCCTTCTCGTTGATCGGCGGGAGGAAAGCGGTATCCGGATCGCCCTTGGGATCACCTGCGACGGTGGCGACGATGCTGGATTTCTGTGCGCGCCACGGGATTGCACCGGTGACCGAGACCTTTGCGATGGACGAGGTGAACGAGGCACTCGAGCACCTGCGTGCGGGCAAGGCGAGGCACCGAATTGTGCTGCGCAACGGGGAGACCCGCTAGAAGGCGGCGCGCAGGCCTGCCAGCCAGGTCCAGCCGTTGAAGTCTCCGCCGCCGGGGCCGCCTTCGAGGTGGCTGTATCTGGCACCGGACATGAGCTTCAGGTTGTGGCCGTGGATGTGGTAGGTGAGTCCGGCATAGGCGGCGGCGTATCGGTCGCCGCTTTTGTCGCCCGCGCCCGGGGAGAGGGCTTCGTAGCGCGACGGGAGTATCACCCCGTTGTCGCCGTGGCTGGCGGCGATCTCGAACTCACCGATGAGTTGGAGTTTGTCTGTGAGGTTCCAGAAGGGCATGGCGGAGAATCCGACGACATCGGGCCGGCCCGCCTCTCCATCGCCCCACAGCCATTCGGTGGTGAGGCCGAAGGGGCCGTCATTGAGTTCGTTGGAAAGCGAGATGCAGTTCGAGTAGAGGGGTGAGGAGCCGCAGCCGGAGGTGGCGGTGAATCCGGGCTCGGTGTTGTGGAGGAACTGGAGCTTGATCTCCGCGAGATCGAGTCCGGCGAGGCGGCTGTAATTGCAACCGAGCTTCGCGAGCAGCATGGCACCGCCTTCGAATTCGGACCATTCATCGCGGCGGTCGTTGCTGAAGATTCCGAGCTGATAGAGCCAGCCTCCGGCGATCCCCTTGCCGCCGGCCCACATGCCGGTGAGTTCACCGCCGTAGAACATGTTGCCGAGGGCGGTGCGTTCGAAGAGCGGGAATTCCTTGGAGGAGTATTCCTGCTCGCGGTCGAACTTGAGTTCGGACTTGCCGAGCGACAGGCTGAAGGCGGGGCTTTCCGTCCAGGTGAAGTAGGTCTCCGGCGTGCGTTTGTAGAAACGGGGTGAAAGGTCCGGATAGAGTTCGGTTAGATTGAGAAACGAGAGCTTGCCGAACAGCTTCGCCTTGATGCCTGCGCGGAGACGGCGGACCTCGATGTTGCCCCAGGCGGCGTCCTCGGGCGTGGCGGCGGTGCCGAATTTCCCGGAATCATCGGAGCCATAGGCGTACTGCGTCTGAATCTGGCCGGTGAACGCGAGCTCTTGCAGCAGTGGGTTTTCCGGATTCCGGTAAATGGTGGGAACCGCGAGCGTGCGATCCCAGGCCGTGGACCCGGCGCTTTTGTCGGCGAGGACGGCGCTTCCATCCGGGCCGGCCCGGACGGGCAGTGCCTGTGCGGCCGCCAGAACGAACAGGGCGGCGGTGTGGCGCGCGTTCATGAGACGGCCTGCTTGTCCACCCGCGGCTCCGGCGCATCAAGGCGCGAGCAACGCATGCGAAGCATGTGAGGAGATGCGGGCAGCGGCAGGCGGCGGGATCCGGATTTTTCCATTTCACCGGCGGGTCGATCGCTTCAGTCTGGGACCGCGATGACATTTTTCGAGATCCGCCATGCCCGGGTATGGCGCGGGGATACCCTCGCGCTGGAGGATTTTTCCCTCTCGCTGCAGACGGGAGGCGGCACCGCCGTGCTCGGTCCGAACGGCGCGGGCAAGAGCACCTTTCTCAAACTGCTCACCGGCGAGGTCCGCCCCGAAGCCCGCGAGGAATCCAGCTGCCGATTGTTTGGCGAGGACCTTTGGTCGCTCGAAGAACTCCGCCACCGCATCGGGATCGTCATGCCGGAGGAGGTGTCGCGTTTTGAGGACTTCGAAACCGCAGGAAACGCCGTGCTGTCCTCGCTGCGTGGAGCCTACGGCCGGACGCGGGACATGCGGTTCTCGCGAAGGGAAAAGCAGGCCGCGCTCGAGGCCATGGAGGCGATGGGCGTGGCGGATCTGCAAGAGAGGGCGTTCGGCGGCTTGTCATCCGGCGAGCGGCGGAGGCTCCTCATCGCGCGCGCGCTGGCTCATCAACCCGAGGTGCTTGTGCTCGATGAGCCTTCGACCGCCCTGGATTTCCCCGCCTCGCTGCATCTGGGGCATACGCTGCGCGGCCTGCTTCGCCAGGGCCGCAGCCTGGTCTGGGTGACCCATCACCCGGGCGAGATCCCCCCGGAGATCGGCCGTGTGGTGCTGCTGCGAAACGGGCGGGTTTTCGCGGATGGGCCGAAGCGCGAGATCCTCACCGACCGGATCCTCAGCGAGCTCTTCGACGTGGCGCTCAAGGTGCGCTGGGCCGCCGGCTGGTGCGAGGTGCGGCACGCCGGAGTGTGAGACCCGTATGCGCCGAAAGGAAAAAGCCGCACCCGTGTGAACGGATGCGGCTTTCGCAGGCGATTCGGAATCGATCAGGAACGATGCGTCCAGTCCGGCAGGCGGACGATCTCGCCGCCCTTGAGCGCGGATTCGTGGGCCAGAATGCCGGTGCAGGTGATGTTGGCGCTCTCGATGGCGTTCGGATAGGAATCGACGCCGGTCTGGAGCATTTTGACGAACTGGTGGACCAGGTGTGGGTGGCTGCCGCCATGACCCGCGCCCTGGGTGAAGGAGAGGTGTTCCTCACCGGTCTCACCGCCATAGACGCCGCCCTTGGTGAAGAGCTGGATTTCTTCCGGAAGGTAGTGGGCGAAATCCGGGCTCTCGACTTCCGAGGGGATCTCGGGTTCGGGCAGTTTCGCGGTGTGAAGCACGAGCGGGTTGTGCTCGATGAGCGGCCATTCGACGGACTTCTTGTCACCATACACCTCGATGGATTCGCGGTATTGGCGCGCCACATCGAAGAGCGAGCGATAGATGTGCGCGGAGACATCGCTGTCCTTGAACTTGATGTGCGTGGTCTCCACCGCGAAGGGCGAGCCATAGCACGAGTGCATCTCCTCGCGGATGGTGCCGGAGCCGAAGCACGAGACATACTCCGCTTCCGAACGCATCAGACCGAGGGCGGGGCCGACGCAGTGGGTGGCGTAGTACATCGGCGGAAGACCCGGCCAGTAGCCCGGCCAGCCGTCCATGTCCTGCTGGTGCGAAGCCTTGATGAACTGGACCTTGCCGAGCTCGCCCTTGTCGTAGAGCTCCTTCATGAACAGGAACTCGCGGGCATACACCACGGTTTCCATCATCATGTATTTCAATCCGGTCTCCTTCACGAGATCGACGATCTTCTTGCAGTCCTCGACGCTGGTGGCCATGGGCACGGTGCAGGCGACGTGCTTGCCTGCCTTGAGCGCCTTGATCGACTGCTCGGCGTGATCGGGGATGGGTGAGTTGATGTGCACGGCATGCACCTCGGGATCGGCCAGCAAGTCGTCATACGAGGTGTAGCGCTTGGCGATGCCGAACTTGTCGCCCACTTCGTCGAGCTTCGACTGGGTGCGCTGGCAGATGGCATACATGTTGACGCCCTTGAGGCGCTGATAGATCGGGATGAACTCGGCTCCGAAGCCGAGGCCGACGATGGCGATGTTGATGTCTGACATGGTCTTTCAGGGTTGTGCGAAGAGCTGTTGGAGAAAGGCGAGGCCGCGGGATGCGAACTCGTCCTGGGTGGAGGTGAAACGTTTCCAGATGCAGACCGCGCCTGCAAGGTCGCGGTTTTCCGGAGTGAAGGATTCGATGACGACTGAACCGGCATATCCGATATCCCGCAGGGCATCCCGGAAATCGTTCCACGGTGTGAGTCCGGTGCCGGTGACACCGCGGTGGTTCTCACTCACCTGCACGTGGATGAGGTCAGCCCCGGCGGCGCGGACGGCCTTGCCCAGGTTCATCTCCTCGATGGTCATGTGGAAGCTGTCGATCATGATCTTCGCCGCCGGGTGGTCCACGGCGCGGATCATGCGGAGGGCGTCATCGACGGTGTTGACCATGTCCGTTTCAAAACGGTTGATCGGCTCGATGGCGATGGAAACTCCGAGGTCCGCGGCGTCCTTGCACACAAGGCGGAGCTCCGAAACGGCGAGGTCCCACTCGCGGCGGCGCTCGTCCTCGGGAAGCTGGCGGGCCTTGCCCACCTGGGCATACATGGGACCGCAGACAAAGCCGGCTCCGAGCGTGTCGGCCATCTGGAAACACTCGTTCAGATAGGCGCGGGTGGAGGCCCTCACCGAGGCATCCGGGCTGGTAAGATCCCGCCCCGGGCCGAAGACCCCGCAGACGTGGGGGATGAGGCCGAGATCACGGATCACCGGAGCGAGGGCGGCGGCATCGATGAGCGAAGGATCCTCGATCGGAAGCTCCACGGCGCGGAATCCGAGTGAGGCGATGTTTTGAAGGAGTTCGGTCTGATCCGAGCGGAAAGGCGAGGTCCAGAGCCAGGTGCTGGCTCCAAGGGCGGGTGTCATGGCAGAGGCGGGGTAGGGTTTCCAGAGCGCGGGTTTCGAATCGTCCGGGGCGCGCGAATCATGGATCGGCCCTCCCGGATCGCTAGGAATTTCGCGCCTCCTGTGTGTAGGATTCCGCCAAAGGGAAACTCAGAACTCACAATGGCCGGGCGTCCTCGCGAAGGGAATGACATCGCGGATGTTGGCCATGCCGGTGACGAACATGAGCAGGCGTTCGAATCCGAGGCCGAAGCCGGCGTGGGGAACCGAGCCATACTTCCGGAGGTCCGCATACCAGCCGTAAGCAGCGGGATCCAGATGGTGCTTGGCGAAGTTTTCCAGCAGCACCTCGAGCCGTTCCTCCCGCTGGCTGCCGCCGATGATTTCGCCGATGCCGGGGACGAGCACATCCATGGCGGTGACGGTCCGCCCATCGTCGTTGAGGCGCATGTAGAAGGGTTTGATTTCCTTCGGGTAGTTGAAAACGGTGGTCGGGCTCTTGAAGTGTTTTTCGGTGAGCCAGCGTTCGTGTTCCGACTGCAGGTTGAGTCCGTATTCCACCGGGTATTCGAAGGATTCGCCGGAGCGCTTCAAAAGCTCCACCGCATCGGTGTAGGAGATGCGCTCGAAGGGCCTGCTCGCCACGAACTCGAGCCTTTCACGCAAGCCCTTGTCCACGAACTTCGTGAAGATTTCCAGATCGCCCTCGTGGTGTTCCAGCATCTCGGTGACGAGGAATTTCACCAGGGCCTCGGCGAGGTCCATGTCACCGGCGAGATCGCAGAAGGCGACTTCCGGCTCGATCATCCAGAACTCCGCGGCATGGCGGGATGTGTTGGAGTTTTCCGCCCGGAAGGTGGGGCCGAAGGTGTAGATATTGGACAACGCGCACGCGAAGGTCTCTCCCTCAAGCTGACCGGACACGGTGAGGAAGGCGCGCTTGCCGAAGAAGTCCTCGGCATCCCGGGACGCCTTGTCATCCGGCAGGGTGGTCACGCGGAACATTTCACCAGCCCCCTCGCAGTCGGATGCGGTGATGATGGGGGTGTGGACGTAAATGAAATCCCGCTCCTGGAAAAACCGGTGGATCGCATAGGCCATCCGCGAGCGCGTGCGAAAGACCGCGCCGTAGAGGTTCGTGCGCGGGCGCAGGTGGGCGATCGAGCGGAGGAACTCGGTGCTGTGGCCTTTCTTCTGCAACGGATAGTCGTCCGGCACCCCGCCGAGGAGGCGGAGGGAGGTGGCATGCATTTCCCATTTCTGACCTGCCGCCGGTGAGGGCAGCAGTTTGCCACGCACTTCGACAGAAGCCCCGGTATTCATCGCGCCGATCTCCGCGTATCCGGGGATTCCCGCATCGGCGACGATCTGGAGGTTGGCCAGGCAGGAGCCGTCGTTGAGCTCCAGGAAGGAAAACGCCTTGGAGTCGCGCCGGGTGCGGACCCAACCGGCCACCTGGAGATCCTCGGAAGCTTCCTCGCGGCGAAGGACATGCTTGATGAGCGTGCGCATGGCGGTGGTTAGCCACGCGCGGCCGGATTGTCAAAGCGGGGGGCGGTGGATTTGTCGATAGCCGGACGCGGCATTTCCGTATAGGGAGCCTCCACGTTCCTGAACTGATCGATGAAACTTCTCTCCGGCCTCACCCTGCTCGCACTCAGCCCCGCCCTTCACGCATGGACTCCTGGAAACGAGGCGCCGCCAATGCCTCTGGACTCCTTCGTGCTGCCGGACGGTCTTGAAATCACCCCTTGGGCCGCTTCTCCGCAGTTGTTCAACCCGACCAACATCGACATCGACCACCGAGGCCGGATCTGGGTGGCCGAAGGCGTGAACTACCGCGGCCGCAAGGACCGTGTGGCCGCCGGTGACCGCATCGTCATCCTCGAGGACAGCGACGGTGATGGAAAAGCGGACGTTTCCTCGGTCTTCTGGCAGGATCCGGAGCTGCTTTCTCCGCTCGGCATCGCCGTGTTTGACAACGTGGTCGTCGTTTCCCAGCCGCCGCATCTGCTCAAGCTCACCGATGTGAACCGCGATTCGAAGTTCGACCCGGCCTCCGGGGACACGCGCGAGGAGCTGATCACCGGCTTCAACGGCAGGAACCACGACCACTCGCTGCACTCGCTCACCGCAGGCCCGGACGGCAAGTGGTACTTCAACCAGGGCAACACCGGCGGCATCTTCTCCGACCGCTCCGGAAACAGGTTCCCGATCGGCTCCACCTACTACCGCAGCGGCGGAGGCGAGTGGCCTTTTGACACCCGCAAGGCATCCGGCGAGACGAGCTCGGATGGGTTCGTCTATGTGGGCGGCTTCACCGTGCGCATGAATCCGGACGGCACCCGCGCCGAAATCGTCGGCCACGGCTACAGGAACTCCTACGAACAAACGATCAACTCGCTCGGCTTCGTCTATCAGAATGACAACGACGACCCGCCGGCCTGCCGGACCAGCCACGTCATCGAACATGGCAACGCGGGCTTCTTCTCCCGCGACGGCACCCGCACATGGCAGGCGGACCAGCGCCCCGGGCAGGACACGCCGGTGGCCCACTGGCGCCAGGAGGATCCCGGCACCATGCCCGCCGGGGACGTGTATGGCGGCGGCTCGCCCACCGGCATCGCGTTTTACGAAAACGGAGCGCTCGATGCGAAGTTCAACGGCACCCTGCTCTCCTGCGAGGCCGCCCGCAATGTGATCTTCGGCTACCAACCCGCCCTCGACGGCGCGGGCTTCAAGATGGACCGCCACGACTTCCTCACCACCAACCCCGAGAAGCAGTTCGACGGCGCGGATTTCACCGGCGGTGCCAAAAAACACGGCGGCCTCGATCCAAAGGACAAGGCCCGCTTCAACTTCCGTCCCGCCGATGTCTGCGTCGGCCCGGATGGCGCGATCTATGTGGCGGACTGGACCGATCCCCGCGTCGGAGGGCATGACACCCAGGACGACGCCGCCTCGGGCATCATCTATCGGATCGCACCGAAGGGTTTCAAATCGGTCGTGCCGAAGATCGACCCCGCCACACTTGAAGGCGCGGTGCTCGCGCTCAAATCACCTGCGGTCAACGTGCGTTCGCTCGGCTATCAGAAACTCAAGTCCATGGGGCCCGCCGCCTTCGACTCGGTCGCCAGGGTGATGACGGATTCCAACCCCTTTGTAGCCGCGCGCGGTATCTGGCTGCTTCCTCATCTGGGTGAGAAGGGGCGCGAGAAACTCGATGCCATGCTGGCCCACCGCGGCGCCTCCGCCCGGCTGACCGCCTTGCGTGCCATCCGGCGCACGGATGGCCAGATCGATCCCCTGCCCCACGCGAAGAAACTTTCCACCGATCCCGCTCCGGAGGTTCGTGCCGAGGCCGCGCTGGCGATGCGCTACCGCGGATTTGCCGAGGCCAAAGAAGTGCTCTTGAACGTGGCCGCCCGTTACGATGGCAAGGACCGCGCCTATCTCGAATCCCTGGGTCTCGGCGCAGGAAAAAACACCGAGGCACTCTGGCAGGCTGCCCTGGAAACCTTGAAACCCGGACCTCCCGCCGCCTGGCCGGACAGCTTTGCGCGCCTCACCTGGCGCCTCATGCCGGAGGCCGCCCTGCCCGCCCTCAAGGAACGTGCCAGCGCCGCCGGATTGAGTGACGACGCACGCCACCTCGCGGTGGACGCCATCGCCTTCATCAAGACCCCGACGGCCGCCGCCGCGCTCATGGACCTCGCCGCCGAGGGCTCGCCTGTAAGGGACAAGGCGCTCTGGTGGCTCACCAACCGCATGGAAGGCGAATGGGCCTCCTTCAAGCTCAAGCCGGAAATGGAAAAGCGCGGCTTGATCGAGAAACCCGTCGAACTCGTCGAAATGATCGTCCCCGGCAAGCCCGCCTCCATGAAGTTCACCGTGGCCGACGTCATGGCCCTCAAGGGCGACGCCGCACGCGGCAAGCAGATGGGTGCCCGTTGCATCATGTGCCACCAGATCGATCAAGCCGGGCCGGACTACGGCCCCGCGCTCAAGGGTTTCGGCAGCCGCCAGTCCCCGGATGTGGTCGCACGCGCCATTGTCGATCCCTCGTTTGACATCTCCCATGGATTCGAAGGCACCGCCATCCAGCTCAAGGACGGGCGTTGGATCGACGGCCGCATCATCGCCGACGGCGACCCGGTCGTGATCCGCTCGACCGGTGGAGTCACCCAGAAGGTGCCCAGGAAACTCATTGCCGGCCGCAAGGACATGGACCGCTCACTCATGCTGGGCGCGGATCAACTCGGCCTCACCGCGCAGGATGTGGCCGATATCGTCGAGTGGATGAAAGGCTACTGATCCCGCGGGATCAGGCCTCGGTGGCGGGCAGGTTCTTGTGCGATCCATCGCACAGCGGGGCCTTGCCCGTGTGCTTGCACTGGCACCACCACACGGTCTTCTTCTCGGCGATCTCGATCTTCACCGGCTGAAGGCCCGTGCCCTTGTGCGAGCCGTCGCAGAACGGCTGGTGGGTCGATCGCCCACAGGAGCACCAGAAATACGTGCCGGCCTCCACTTCGAGTGCCAGCGGTTTCGTGTCACACACCATCGGTTTCTCAGGCATGCGGAGCAGCCTGCCCCATCCCGCGCCTCAACGCGAGACGGAAACCGGAAAAACACCCGCTTCCCGGGACGCTTCCGGAGTGGCGGATTCACCGGCCGCCGTGGCCTTCGGCAGCTTGTCCTGCCTGGGGTACCGCTGGGACGGCATGTGATAGACGAAGGTCACCGCAAGCCATCCCACGAGGACGACTGCCGAAGCACTGACGAAATGGCGGAGGTTCATCGGTTGTTTCGGAAATGTTTACCATTTCCGCTCGCGGTTTTTGAGGGCAAGGGCCCGGAAATGCAATCCCAAAGATCGCAGCGCCCACCTTCAAAACGGGGTTGTCCCCGCTGCCGAGCGTGGCTAGATTGGCCGCCACGGAACGCGGTCCGCCGGCCCGCGACCCCATCCCTAACACCACTTTCCCATGGGCATTTTCAGCAAACCCCGCCTCCGCAGCCTCGACCGTCGTGAAGACATGCCGGAGGGACTTTGGAACAAGTGCCCCGAGTGCGATGCGATGATCCACAATCTGGAGCTCCAACAGAATCTCCAGGTCTGTCATCACTGTGGCCATCATTTCCTGATGGACTCCCGCGAACGCATCCAACTGCTCGCGGACCCCGGCAGCTTCGAGGAAACCGACGCGGGCCTCGTTTCCGCCAATCCGCTCGGCTTCAGCGGCTATCAGGAAAAAACCGCGATTCTCCGCGAGAAGACCGGCCTCGACGACGCGGTGATCTCCGGCCGCCTCACCCTCGGCGGGCACAGGGCGATGATCGCCGTCATGGACTTCAAGTTCTTCGCCGGCTCGATGGGATCGGTGGTTGGTGAGAAAATCACGCGCGCCATTGAGACGGCCATCGCCGAGAAGCGCGGCATGATCATCGTTTCCGCCTCCTCCGGCGCACGCATGCAGGAAGGCATGCTTTCGCTCATGCAGATGGCCAAGACCTGCGGCGCGCTGGCACGCCTGTCCGAGGCAAAGCTTCCCTACATCTCGCTGATGACCCACCCGACCACCGGCGGCGTCACCGCCTCCTTCGCCACGATCGGGGACATCAACCTCGCCGAGCCGAAGTGCATGATCGGATTCGCCGGTCCCCGCGTGGTCAAGGAAACCACCCACCAGAACCTTCCTCCGGGATTCCAGACCGCCGAGTTCATGCTCGAGCACGGCCTCATCGACGCGATCGTCACCCGCTCGAAAATGCGCGAGCGCCTCATCAGCCTGCTGGGCTACATGATGCCGGCCTGAGCCGCCCCTCGCGGGCTCAGCGCAGGTGTTTCTCCAGGAACGGATGAAAGCCCCCGACCACGGGAACTTCGGAGACTGGGACTCCCTGGGCGCGCGCCAGACGCACCGGCACGTTCGAGCCGGGCGTGGTGATGGCGATGCGGTCCGAACGCATCGGCTCGGCAAAATGATACACGGAGGCGGTGGAGGTGCCGGATGTCCGGATCTCGGCGATCAAGCGCCGGTCGCGCAGGTCGCGGATCTCTAACAGGACCGGTCCTTCCGGGCTTTCGAACGAGATGAGGTCGATCAAAGCCGCCTCATGATCGGGCAGCACCTGCGAGCCATCGTCGCGCCGCACGAGTTGCAGGGACTGGAGAACATCGCGGTAGGCGGCGCGCATGAACGTGTGGGGCGCTTGGGCGGGCGGCATCGGCTTGCCCTGGCGGCGGGTCTCGTGGGCGGCGGTTTCAAGCGTTTCCTCCTCTTTCTGCCAGGCGCGCTTGGTCTCGTAGTAGCCGTAGTAGGCCATCTCCCGGCCGGACCAGGCGTTGCCCTCGCGGTAGTCCCCGCAGAAGGGCACGAGCAGGTCGATCCAGGCGGAGAGCTTGTCGTTTTCCTCGGCGGTGAGCTTCACGCCATGATGCCCCTCGTCGAGAAGGCGGATCAAGGGGCTGCGTGCGGCCCCCGCATGATAGGGCGGGATCTCGGTGGGCTTGGACATCTTGCTGATCCAGCGGACCACGCCCTCGTGAGGCACGGTGACGTGGTTCTTGTGGACGTCGAGCTTCGCCCCTAACAGATTCACGTAGGACTTCGTCCAGATGCGCTTGGTGAGGCCGCCGTCGCGTTCCGGCAGGCTCCTCAGGTCCGGCGCGCCGGGAGTGGCGCCATCGTGGCAGGAGACGCACTTGGAATCGAGGATGGGCTGGATTTCCTTCGGAAAACTGAAGCCGCGGACGCCGCCGTGAAAGGGCCTGAGCTTCTGCACGCCATGGCGCCAGGCATCGGTCTGCTCCGGGCGGTAGGGGTGGAAGTTGCCGTTGGACTTGTCATGGCATCCGGCACAGCCCTTCGTTTCACCGGGGCGCAGGGTGTCCCAGCTGCGGGTGGTCTGGATGACGCGGCCGCGGGCGTCGAGCACTTGCAGATAGATCGATTCCATGGCGGGCACTTCGAAAAGCGCGGAGCCGTCCGGATGAATGTCCGCGTCGCCAAGGATCTCCTTCACATCCCAGGAGGTGTTGCTGAGGCCGACCGGAGAGCTGTTGATGGATCCGCCGCCTTCACCGGCGTTGTGGGTCATGCCCACACCGGCGGCGCGGTAGTTCAATCTCACCACACGGATGGTTTTCGCCTCGCCGCGGGGAATGCCTTCGAGGCCGGTGCCCTGATAGACGTCGTGCACGTAGTAGTTGCCGGTTTTTTTCGATGAATCGACCTCGTCCGCCAAGGTGGCGACGGCCGGGCGGTGTCCCAGCGGCACCATGCGCGCCACCTCGAGATCCGGCCCGTGATAGAGCAGCTCGCGCTCGCCCGCGGCGTTCATCCAGTAAAGGCCGAAGCGCGAAACGCCCCAGTCCGGCCGGTAACTGACGAAGAGTTCGTCCTCGCTGATCGGATAGGGGTAGCGGAACTGGTCACCGCCCTGCATCGCGCGGTCCACGCGTTCGTAGGGAACCTCGCGGACGGGTGAGATGAAATGCATGCCCTTGCCTTCATCGCGGCCTTCATCCGGATCGATGACAACGAGTTTCCCGTGCTGCCTCGTATGATGGCCGGAAGCGATGCTCATCACCTTGGAGGTGCCTGGAATGCCGCGGGAGTGGAGCAGGGAGGTGGGGAACCATGAATTGCCTCCGTAGTAGGCCCGCTGGTCCTTGCCGTCCGGCCGCATCACGAACAAGGGATGGGGGAAATTCTGGCCGCGGTCGTTGTAGTCCCAGCGGGTGTAGGTCAGACGACCGTCTGTTAGAAGCTGGGGATACAAGGCGTGCACCTGATCGATGGCGAGCCTGCGGATGCCACGGCCGTCGGCATCCATGCGGTAGAGGTTGCTGATCTCGGTCCACCAGCAGGGCACGCTCTGCTCGGGCCGGGTGGAGGTGAAGATGATGTCACCATCCGGCAGCTGCATCGGCTCGTAGTCCGCGCGTCCGAGACCGAAGGTGAGCTGCCGGGTGACCCCCTTGGCGAGGTCGTATTCGTAAATGTGGTAGTCGTCGAGCCGGTCGGATTTTTTCCACGCGAAAAGCAGCCGCTTGCGGTCGAAGGAAACCTCGGCATCGCGCAGCATTCCGCGGGGATCCTCGATGAGGCGGCGGATCTTGCCGACGGTGGAGTCCGCCGGGAACTCGAGCACGCTGAGGCGGGAGCCGGGTTTGAAGAACCGTTCCGCGCGGGCGTCGGAGAGTCCCTCGGTGTATCCGATGAAGCTGGTGTCGCAGGTGTGGCCTTCCGTGAAGGCGAGGGCTCCCCACTGGGAAATCACGCGGGAGAGCCGCTGCCGCCGTCTTTCTTCCCGGGGCCCGAAGTAGGGACGCCAGTCCGCGATGCCCGCCTGGGGATCTGCGCCTGCGGCTTGCAGCAGGCGTTTCTCCGCCGCCGGGGCGAGCGAGGGGTCCACGAGGGCGGCCGCTTCCCTGCCGATGTCCTGAAGCACCCAGTCCGCCTTCATCGGGTGGTCGAGGGCGAGTTGCTGCCAGGCGGACTCCGCCGCCGCCTGCCGTTGCTTGGCATCTTGAACTTCCGCCACCTTCCGGCGTGCGGCATCCAGATCCGCCGGCCACTCGCCTGCGTGCACGAGGCTGGAGGAAACCCAGGCAGCCAGCAGCAAGTTGAAACGCAGGCCCGGAAGCGGAAGAAGGGAAGGATTCATGACGCGGCGCGGAGAAGGGATTTCGAGCAAAAGGAAGTCTGACCCGGCGCATACGAGGCCTCCGGATGCTGTGTTTCAAATCCGATCACCGACCGTGATCACGGGATGGCGGGCGGATTCATGCCTTTTTTCTCCAAACCGTCACCAGCGAGCGGGTCCACTGGAACTTGCGCGCCGTCTCCCGGATGAGAAAGGGCTCGTCTGTCCGGCGCGTGAGGTCGAAGTCCCGGGAAAGCGAGGCAAGCAGCCAGTCGAAGGTGCTTGCCGCGGGCCAGTTCTCCGGCGGGGTGAACTCCGCCAGCCAGGTGCAGGGGGTGGCGAGCACGAGTTCTCCTCCGGGTTTCACCAGCGAGGGAAGGCGGTCCAGCAGCAGGGCAGGCTCGCTGAGGCGGCAGAGGAGATTGGCGGCATGCACACGATCGAAGGGCCCCAGATCCGCAGGCAGGCGCATGGCATCGCCCTGGATGAAGGCAAGCCGGGATGCCTCCACCCCGGACGGGGCGGTGGCGGCGAGGCGGGTGCGCAGCGCGGCCTCCTCCAAGCGGTCGTATTCCAGCGATTCTCCGCGCCTGAGTGCCTCCGCAGCACGGATGAAGGCGTGGGAAAAATCGATGCCGGTCACGCGACGGCAGCTGCGCGCCATTTCAAATGCGGAGCGGCCGACGGCGCATCCGAGATCGAGGCCCTCATCCACCTCAGCCGAAGCGAAGTGCGAGGGTGTGCGAACTGCGAAGTCCAGGGCCGCGCGCATGCCATCCGGCCAATCGCCATCCGGAGGAAGGATCTCATCGGCAGATCCAAAGTGGAAAAGCAGGTATTCGGCGAGCAGCTTGTCGGATTCGTAAACGGCGTTCATCAGGCGAAGGGGCGCTCAAGGCTTGGCAAGGCGCTCGGCATCGCGCGAACGACCGTATCCCGCCTGGGCCTCGGCCAGGGTGATCCGGCCATCGCGGTTGGTGTCATAGAATCCCAACACGTCGTCCGCGGTGTAGCTGACCTGCTGGGGCTTGCCCTTGAGGCTGTTGATGCCCGCCTGGATTTCGGCGCGGTCGAGATCGCCGCTGCCGTCGTCATCCCAACGGTCGAACTTCTCCAACAGCCCGATCATTTGCCGCTCAATCGGGGTCTTCGGCACCACCGGCCCGAGACCGGTGGAACAGGATGCGGCGCTCAGAACCAACGGAGCCAGGATACGGAACTTCATGCGGGTTTGAGATTGGCGGGACTCGCGGCTCCGGGCAAGCTTGTTCCCACGCCATGCAGGTCCGGATCATCGTCGCGGGAAAACCGTCGCTCGCCTATGCCAAGACGGGTGTGGATGAGTATCTCAAACGCCTGTCCCGCTTCGGCAACCATGAGCTGGTGACGGTGAAGGCAGGATCGAGCGAGGAGGTTTCCGCCCGACTCCTGGAACGTTCCCAAGGCTGCCACCGCATCGCCCTGGACGAGCGGGGCATCGCCCTCGGCACGCGGGCCTTCGCCGAGAAGCTCGGCGGGCTCGAAGCGCGTGGCGATGTGAAGTCCCTCGCATTCCTGATCGGCGCGGCGGACGGGCATACCGAGGCGCTGCGCTCATCGTGCGATCTCTTGCTGGCGCTCTCGCCCTTCACTCTGCAACACGAACTGGCGCTGCTGGTCCTTCTGGAACAACTCTATCGGGTGGCCTCCCTCAAGTCAGGCTCACCGTATCATCGGGATTGAAGCGGGAGGCCCCCTCCCCCATCCTGCGGGGAGGCCATGATCCGCGCATACAACCTCAAACAAACGCTGCTGGGGATCGCCTGCATTCCCGCGGGCTGGATCGGGTATCTCTGTGCCTGGTGGTTTTTCCGCCATTTCACCGGGCATGTGTTGGAGCGCTTCGGCTACGAGGCCCCGGAGTCCTCGCTGCGGATCGCCGCGGTGGTGGCGCTCGGGTTGATCTCGATCTCGGGCTTCCGGCTTTGGAAACGGGGCGGCGGTTTCTCGTCCTACCAGGACTCCGGCTTGTATCACGAGATGGATCTGGTGAGCGGCGGCACGGCCATCGCCGACATCTATGCCCACCGGGTCACCGGGCCCGCCTTCTTGTTGAGCCAGTTGTTTCTAGCAGGTCCCTTGATGTGGCTGCGGGCCTTCGGTCATTTCAGGAACCGGATCCGGCCGGATCGGGCACTCGACGAATCGCTGGAGCGCACCCTCGGCATGCTGCGGCAAATCAACCGATGGCAATCGCTTGCGGAGCATCCCGGCCTGGAGCGGGAGATCCTGCTGCTGGCGAGAATGAAGCACATCGACTTCAGCACCGCGCGCGGCCCGAGGTTGCGTGCCTATCCACCGGATCAGTGAGCGCCCTGCCTCTCAGCGGCGGTATTGGTTCTGCGGCATCATGCCAAGCTGGCCCTGGATCGGGCTGGTGACCTGGCCGGACCATGAAATCTTGCTGTTTTCCGAAGTGGGGCCCACGGGTTTCTTCTCCGGAGTCTCCGCGCAGGAGCAGAGTCCGCAGAGGACCATGGCAGCGATCGATCCGGACAGGGCGAGGCGTTCTTTCATGGGCCCAAGATAAGAAAAGCTCCGGAGCTTGCAAGCGCCGGAGCTTTCTAAATTCAATCTCCCGAAGAAGCGGGATCAGTTGGCCGTGGGCTTCGCGAGGATCACACGGTCGCCGGGCTGGAGACGGACTCCGGTGGCAAGGCTGTTGAAGTCGATCTCTGCAATCGTCTGGGTGGGCTCGATGGCCGAGGGACGAACGCGGCCGATGAAGCGGCCATCACGCTCGACGATCAGGCTGGTCTGCGGGGTGAATCCCGAGTTCGAGCCGGCGCCGATGACGAGGAAGCCCCAGTCCTGATTGACGGCGGAAACCACCGATTCCATCGAGTTGCGACCGATGCGGGCGTCCCGATCGACTTTGCGTTTCACGAGGCGGTCGAGTTCGTCCTTGTTCTTGGCGAGAAGTTTCTCGGCGGCCTCGACGAGGGTTTCGAGTTCCTCAAGCTTGGCAATCTTGTCCTTCTTGTCGGTCTCGATCTGTTGGATCTTCTCGGGAAGGTTTTCGAGGGTGATGTCGGCACCGAGGCCCTTGAGGATCTCGCCCACTTCCTTCATGGTCTTGTCCAGCTCGGCGAATTCGTCGTCCTGGGCCTTGAGGGTGTTGTCCAGTTCCGAGAGTTCGTTCTGCAGGGTGGCACCGGTGGAACGGAGGATGGTGATGCTCTGGTTGAGCTCCTCACGCCGTTGCTCCGCAGTGGCGAGCACGGCGCTTTCCTTCTTGAGATCGCTTTCGGTCGCATCGGCATTGGCCGTGACGTCCTTGTTGGTCTTGATCGTCTGGAGACGGGTGGCCTGCAGCTCCTCGAACTTCTTGGTGTGCTCAAGGGTGAAGAATGCCGCGCCGCCGATGGCCAGGATCGCAACAACGTAGAGAATGGCTTTCATAGGGTTTGAAAAAATCTTCGGGGAAAAAGGAAGGGCGTGAGGTCTCAGTTCTTGGCGGGCTGTGCATCCTTCTTGTTGGAAGGAACCACGCGGTCGCCCACCATCAGGGTGACATCCTTGGCGACTGAGTCCGGGATGATGCTGGCGGAGGCGGAACCACGCTCGACGGAAGTGACGAGCAGCTTGGCGATCGTTTCACCTTCGCGAACCACATCCAGGGTGGAGTTGGTGACCACGCCGCCCGCATTGCCGGCGCCGAGGGTGACGAAGCCCCAGGACGGGTAGATCGAACGGATGCGGGTATTGACGGTGGGCAGCGAGCTGCCGCTGCTGATCGTGCTGAACATGGTGTTCATGCCGTTGATCTGGCCTTCCGTCTGGTTGTTCTGGGCGGTGAGGTTGGCAAGCTTGGCCTCGGTGCCGGTGATGTTCTGGGCAAGCTCTTCAAGCTCGGCATTGGTGGCGCGCATCTTGGAAGCCAGTTCCTTGAGGTCGCCGATCTTGGCGGTCTTGTCGCGGATGTCGTCGAGCTTCTGCTTGTTGGCCGCTGTCTTGGCGGTCTTGTCCTTCACCTGTGCGGAAGTCTCTTCGTTGGTCTTCTTCTGGGCGGACTCGTTGGCGGTGAGTTTTTCGTTCTCCTCATCGACCCCCTTGCGCTTGGCGATGGTGTCCGCCAGATTGTCCTGGGCTTTCTTGAGACGGGCCTCGCTGGCGCGGAGCTTGTCTTTCTGGGCGCCGGTCTCGGCAATTTCGGCCTCATAGCGGCCCTTGTTTTTGTATGCGACGAATCCTGCGAGGGCGAGGACGATGGCGGTGAGGATTCCGAAGACGTTGGCCATGGGTTTGAAAAAGTGAGGCGTTTTTTCCGTGTGGGCGAACACTAGGGAGTCCGGATCGGGCTCGGCAACCCCAAATTTCGGGGAGTTTCAAACTTCTTCGGGCTTGCCTTTACAAAGCACCCACCGGGGTCCATCGGTCGGGGGCCCCATGAAGTCGATTGTCCGTGTTTTCTCGTATCTCCGCCACTATCCGGGCCTTGCCGCCGCCCAGCTTGCGTGTGCCATCGGGATGACCCTGGCGGTGTTCGTGTTCCCGAACGCGACCCGTCACGTGATCGACGAGATCATCCCCAATCCTTCAAGACATCATGAGTTTTCTTTTTGGATTTTTGTCGCCCTGCTCGGATTCCTTTTCAAAGACGGCCTGAATTCGCTGCGGATCTTCATCAACAACACGTTTGAGCAGAAGGTGATCTTCGACATCCGCTCGGACCTGTATGGCAAGATCCAGCGGCTGCCGTTGCGATGGTTCGACACCCGCCGGACGGGCGACATCATGACCCGGGTGGTGGAGGATGTGACCAACATGGAGCGCGTGCTCATCGATGGTGTGGAACAGGGCCTGGTGTCCGCGCTTCAGGTTCTGGGGATCGGCATCTTCCTGTTTTTCCTGAATCCGACGGTGGCGGCCTGGGCGACCCTGCCGGTTCCGGTGCTCGCGGTGGGTGCGTGGATTTACTCCACGAAGGGGCGGGACCGTTATCGCAACCAGCGGGAAGCCGCCTCCGATCTCAACGCGCTGCTCCACGACAACATCTCCGGGGTGCGCCAGATCAAGGCCTATGCCGCGGAGGCCGCCGAGCACGAACGCTTCAACCGTTTCTCCGACCACCTTCGCAAGACCACGCTGCGGATGATGAAATGGTGGGCCCTGTATTCGCCCGGCATGTCCTTCCTGCGCATGACCGGCTACGTGCTGGTGCTCGCCTTCGGTGGCACCGCCGTGATGGAGGGCACGCTGACCAAGGGTGAGTTCGTGATGTTCCTGCTGTTTCTCTCGCTGTTTTACGAGCCGATCGACCGCCTCAACTCGCTCAACCAGATGCTCTTGTCCGGACGGGCGGCAGCCGACCGCGTCTTTGAAATCCTGGACTCCGAGGACGAGCCGAACGCCACCCGGGGCGAGGCGCTGCCACAGGAAATCGCCGGCCACGTCCGCTTCAATGCGGTCTCCTTTTCCTATCAGGACCAACCCACGCTCCACGAGGTATCGATCGACGCCCCCCCCGGGCGGACCATTGCCCTGGTGGGTTCCACCGGCGCGGGGAAGACCACCGTGTTGTCGCTGCTGGCCAGGTTTTACGAAGCCACGGGCGGAAGCATCACCATCGATGGCAAGCCGATCGCCACGCTGGCCAAGTCCTCATTGCGCGACCGCATGGCCTACGTCACCCAGGAGCCCTTTCTGTTCAACGGCAGCGTGCGGGAAAACCTGCTGCTCGCACGCCGGGATGCCAGCGACGCCGACCTATGGTCCGCCCTCTCCGCCGCGCATGCGGAGCGCTTTGTCCGCGAGCTCCCGGAGGGGCTGGACACCCACGTCGGCGAGCGCGGCGTGAAGTTGTCCGGCGGGGAGAAGCAGCGCCTGTCGATCGCCCGCGCCCTGTTGAAAAACGCGCCGATCCTGCTACTCGATGAAGCGACTGCATCCGTGGATTCCGAGACGGAGCGCCTGATTCAGGACGCGCTCGACCGCCTGATGGAGAACCGGACCGCCTTTGTCATCGCCCACCGTTTGTCCACCATCCAGAACGCGGACCACATTTATGTCCTCGAAAAGGGCCGGGTGATCGAGGAGGGCAACCATCCATCGCTGCTGGCAAAAGGCGGAAAATACGCCGAACTCTGCGCCAAGTCCTTCCTCGCCCCGGAGGCTCCCTGATTTCGGCGTGCCGCATGTTTCGAAACTCTTTAAGATATCCTAATAAACCGCTTGCAGCCCCCGAAATTTGGGGTATCAAGGCTCGAAATGAAATCCATTCTTCTGATCACCCTCGCGGCTGCGGCCGTCCTGACGAGCTCCTGCAACACCTTCATCGGTCTGGGCCGTGACATGCGGATCGCCGGCGAGGGCATGGAGAAAACCGCCAACAAGGCCAGCGGCGGCGGCGATGGCGGCACGGCGGACGCCGGCGGCGCTCCGGTCTACTGAAAACCGGGGCCCTGCAGCCCGAATCTTCACCCACAGGCAGGACTCCGCCATCCAGGCGGGGCCTGCCTGTTTCCGTATCAGTATCCGCGCCAGAACGCGAAGGCACAGGCCACGGTGGCCACTCCATAGGCCAGACCGGCGAAGGAGAGCAGATTCCAGCGCTTCGCATCAGCCGTGGCCCAGTTCACCGCATCGCGGAAAAGATAGGGCATGCCCACACAGAACATCGAGGCGGTCAGCAGCCCGTAAGCATAAATCGGAACCAGAAGCCGCGAGGACGGGTCTTTCAAAAACGCGGACTCCAACAAAGGGGAGGCAAGCATCAGCCCGACCACGCCAAGAGCCCTCACAGCGAGGAAATCCCTCACGCTCATCACCACCAGAACGAGGGTGACCGGTACCAGAATCCGCAGCATCGGCTTGGCGCCGTTGAACTCACCAAGGTCCATCGCCAGCGAGCTGATCACTCCCATGCCTTCGGGTGCGATGAGCAGCCAGAACCAGGCCAACCCGATGCCAAGCAGGATCTGCCCGAGCAGCGGATTGCGCGGAAAGGATTTCAGGAAACCCTGAACCATCGCCGGCTTGGCCAGCATCAGCGCGTGACTGCCAATCAGCGACACCCCGAGAATCAAGCCCACGGTGAAGAGCGACAGTTGTTCGTAGGGATGCATCGGGTTCATCAGCGGCCCCCGGACTAGGGCAGCGGGGAGCAACACTCAAGCGCCAAGTCTCGGGGCGCAATTCACGGAAATCTCACACAGCCCGCATCCGGGCCTCACGGAGACGCTGGAGATTGCCCGCATGACCCTGCGCGAACTGATCCAACCGGACGAAGGCTGGCTCGACAGGACGAGCCCGGCACGGGTGCTGCGCGTGGGCCTCACCGCCGCCTTGGGAATGTCTGCTTACGGATTCACGGTCGGCTTTTGGAGGGATCCACTGATGGGGGCCTTCGTCGCGGTGAAGATGCCGCTGCTCGTCTTTCTCACCCTGGTTTGCAACGGACTGCTCAACGGCCTCCTCGGCATCCTCCTGGGAACCGGGCTGGGCTTCCGCCAATCGCTCCTCGCCCTCCTGTCCTCGTTCGCCATCGCCGGCGTCATCCTCGGTTCGCTGGCTCCCGTCACGCTGCTTCTCGCCTGCAACGCACCTCCGCCGGACTCGCCGATGGCACGCAGCTCCCACGCCTCATACCTGGTCTCGCACACGCTGCTCATCGGCTGTGCCGGGATCGCCGCAAACATCCACCTGCACCGCCTGCTCGCGGCAAAGTCACCCACGCCCGCAGCCGCCACCGCCACCCTGCTCGCCTGGCTGGGCGGGAACGGATTTCTGGGTGCCCAGTTCTCGTGGATCCTGAGGCCCTTCTTCGGTTCTCCAAAGCTGGAGGTCCGCTTCCTGCGCCCCCACCCGCTTGAAGGGAATTTCTATCAGACCGTGTGGTCCTGCCTCGACCGCATCGCCGGTGGCTTCGCCGCTCCGGTCCTCGCGGGCATTCTCATCGGCCTCGCCATTCCCATCCTGCTCGCCATCCGCTCCCACCACCGACCCCAAACACCCCGCCAACCATGAATCCGTCATCCGATATCCCGAATCCGCAGCCGCCTCCGCTCGAAGCCCCGCTTCCGGAAAAACCCGACCTCAAGACCCTGTTCGAGGCCCTGCTGCGGCGGCCCTCGGCGCTGGTCTCGCATCTCGGCGGTGGGCATCAAGGCGCCACCCCACGTTTCGCGGCGCTGGCACTTGGCTCCTTCCTGCTCTTCGGCTTCGTGCTGGGTTGTTTCGCCAAACAGGAACAACTCTGGGCCGCCCCTCTCAAGATCGGCGCGGGGCTGCTGTTTTCAGGGATCATCTGTTTTCCCAGCCTCTACATCTTCTCCACGCTGGCCGGGGCGAGGGTATCCGCACCCCAGCTCGCCGCCTGTCTGGCCGGGGCCCTGGCCCTCGCGGGGCTGCTTCTGCTCGGCTTCGCTCCCGCCGTGTGGATCTTCGCGGAGTCCACCGACTCGTTCGGCTTCATGGGAACCCTGGCCGTCGGCTCCTGGATCATCGCCCTGATCTTCGCCCTGCGCTTCCTCCGCACCGCCACCACCTCGGCCGGCGCATCCCAGCGTGCTCCTATCACGGTCTGGAGCGCGGTGTTCCTGCTCGTCACGCTGCAGATGACCACCTCGCTGCGACCCATCCTCGGCCGCTCGGACGACTTGCTCACCCAGGAGAAAAAATTCTTCCTCCAACACTGGGCGGAGTGGATCGGCCAGTCGCTCGAAACCACCCAACCCTCCGCCGCAGCGGTGCCGGAAGCCGCCGCTCCGCCCAGCCAGGGCGGCACCAATCCCTATCTGTCCCGCTGATTCCTTCCATGAAACCCGAACCCTTCCACCCATCCCCTGATCCACCCCCAGCCCCGGCGGATCCGGACCTGCTCGACTGGCTGGCCGAGCTCCTGTGAAAATCCCCTTGCGCGGGTCCCACCCCGGCCGACCTTCCGAAATGCGAACTTCCATCCTCGTTTTCCCCTACCTGCTCGCCACCCTGGTTCCCACCCAGGCGGATCCCGCATCCAAAAACGCCGGGCTCAAACCACCCTCGCAGGCCTCGAAACCCGGCTATCAGGAGGAATCGCCGCTGCCAAAAGGCTGGCCGCAGCCCGGACCCTTCAACGAGGTGGCCCGCAAGAAGTATCCCGCCTACCGCGCCGCCTTCACCACCGACGAAAACCCCAACGGCGGATTCTGGACCCTCTTCAAACACATCGAGCGCCACAAGATCCCGATGACCGCTCCCGTCGAAATGAAAATCGACGGCGCGGACGCCTCCTCCACCAAAATGGAACGCATGGGATTTCTCTATCAGGACACCGCCGTCGGCCAAACCGGACCGGACGGCCCGCAGGTCGAGGTGCGGGACGTGCCCGCCGCGGAAGCCCTCAGCTATGCCTGGCAAGGCCCGCGCGGCAAGGCGGCCGAAGCCCGCAAAGCGCTCGATGCCGAAGTCTCCAGACTCGGACTCAAAGTGAAATCCTGGAGACTGTTAGGATATAACAGTCCGTTCGTCCCGCGTGCCAGGCAGACCCATGAGCTGCAAGCCGTGATCGAGTGAACGCCCCATGGAAAACCCCGGAGTTTTTGGAGTGGCGTCCCGCCGCCGCTTCCGATAGGAACCCGGGCATATGAGCCATTGGTGGCAGTCACTGGACGACCCCGCACGCATCTTCTGGGGCATCGCCATCGCATCCAGCATCTTCCAGGTCCTGATGTTCGCCATGTCCTTCTTCTCAGGGCATGACTTCGATCACTCGCCCGACGGATCGGTGGGCGACTCGGTGGAGGGCGTGAAACTCGTCTCGGTGCGGGCCATCGTCGCGTTTCTCGTCGGCTTCGGCTGGACCGGCGGCCTCATGCTCGCCAAGGGCCTGCCGATGCTCACCACCATCGCCGCCTCCTTCGCGGTCGGCGTGGTCTTCATGCTCGTGATCTTCTTCATGATGCGCATGCTCATGTCCCTGCGCGCGGACGGCACGCTGGACTACCGCAACGCGGTCGGTCAGACCGGACGTGTCTATGTGACCATCCCCGCCGCGCGGGCGGGCGAGGGCCAGATCGAGATCCTGCTCCAGGGCCGCCTCACCACCGTGCATGCCGTGACTCCCGCCGACAGGGCACTCGCTCCGCAAACCTCGGTCACCGTCACGGCGGTGGAGAATGGAAATCTGTTAGTCGTCACCCCCAACCACTGAAAACCCGGCCGCCATGGAATATATCATCCTCATTTCCATCCTCACGCTCATCGCGTTTGGAACGCTCATCTTCATCGCCAGCCGCTACCGCCGCTGCCCCTCGGACCGCATTCTGGTGGTCTACGGAAAAGTGGCCGGGCAGAAGTCCGCGCGCTGCTATCACGGCGGCGCAGCCTTCGTCTGGCCGGTGATCCAGGACTACGCCTATCTCAGCCTCACGCCGATCCCGATCGACATCCAGCTGCGCGGCGCCCTTTCCCAGCAGAACATCCGGGTCAACACGCCGTCCACCTTCACCGTCGGCATCAGCACCGAGCCCGGCGTGATGGAAAACGCCGCCGAGCGTTTGTTAGGACTCAATCTCACCCAGATCCAGGAGCTCGCGAAGGACATCATTTTCGGCCAGATGCGCGTGGTCATCGCCACCATGCCGATCGAGGAGATCAATGCGGACCGTGACAAGCTCATCGCCAACATCGCCAACGGTGTGGAGGTCGAGCTCCGCAAAGTGGGTCTGCGCCTGATCAACGTGAACATCCAGGACATCACCGACGAGTCCGGATACATCGACGCCCTGGGCCGCGAGGCCGCCGCCCGCGCCATCAACGAGGCCAAGGTGAAGGTGTCCCAACAGGAGCGCGACGGTGACATCGGCGCGGCCGAGGCCGAGCGCGAGAAGCGCGTCATGGTGGCCGCCGCCCAGGCCAATGCCGTGCAGGGTGAGAACGAGGCGGCCGTCCAGATCGCCAACTCGAACGCCGCCCGCCGCGAGCGCGAGGCCGAGGCCCAGCGCCTCGCCACCGCCGCGGAAAAGGTCGCCGCGGCAAAGGCGCTGGAAGAAGCGTATTCCTCGGAAGAATCCGCCGAGCGCCAGCGCGCGAAGCGCGACGAAGCCAGCCAGATGGCAAACATCATCGTCCAGGCGGAGATCGAGAAGAAGAAGATCGAGGTGCTGGCCGAGGCCGAGAAGATCCGCGTGCGCCTCGCTGCGGAAGCGGAGCGCCTCAAGATCGAATTGCAGGCCGAGGCCGAGAAACGCCGCATCGAGCTCACCGCGGAGGGCGAGGGCGCACGCCAGCGCCTCACCCAGCAGGGCGAGGCCGATGGTTTGAAAGCCGTGATGGAAGCCCAGGCCCAGGGCACGCTCGCCCAGCTCCAGGCCCGGGCGGATGGCTTCAAGGCGATCGTCGCCGCCGCCGGCGGCGCCGAACAGGCCGCCCAGCTGATGGTCACCGAGCAGCTTCCGAAACTTGTCGAAGAACAGGTCAAGGCGGTCGGCAGCCTCAAGATCGACAAAGTCACGGTGTGGGACAGCGGCAAGGGCTCCGCAGATGGGAAAACCAGCACGGCCGGTTTCCTCTCCGGCCTCGCGGGGGCCATCCCACCGATCCACGAACTCGCCCGCAACGCCGGTGTCGAACTGCCCGCGTATCTGGGTCGCGCATCGGATGCCGTGACACCCGCAGCCGCCTCCAGCAAGGAGGACGCCGCGCCGGAACGCAGCGACGACCTCTGATCCGCAGCTGCAGCGCGCAGTTCCCCGGTTCCGTTCTTGCCTCGCGGAGCATCCTCGCGTTTCCTCCGCCCCGCATGTCCTCACTTCCTACCGCTGACCTCCTGGCGCTCGATTTGGACGGCCTGAAAAGCCGCCTTTCGAAACTCAGGAGGTATCTTTGACGTCCCTGCCCTCGAAAACGAAATCCAAACGCTCGAGGAGGCCATGGGTGCCCCCGAGTTCTGGAATGATGCCGACAAGGCCAAGACCATCTCCTCCAAGGCCGCCGGGCTGAAAAAGAAACTGGAGGCCTTCCTCAAACTCGAGTCCCGATCGGCAGACGTCGAGGAGGGCATCAATCTGGCCAAGGAATTCGACGACGGCGACATCGCCCGTGAGGCGATCGACAACGCCAAATCGCTTGAGGCGGACATCCGCTCCTTCGAACTCCTCACGCTGCTCAACCAGCCGAGTGACATTTCCCCCTGCTTCCTGGTCATTTCGGCGGGAGCCGGCGGCACCGAGGCCTGCGACTGGGCCCAGATGCTTCACCGCATGTACACCCGCTGGGCGGAGAGCAAGGGCTACACCGTCGAGACGCTCGACTGGCAGGATGGCGACGAGGCCGGCCTGCGCACCGCGACCCTGAAGATCACCGGCGACTACGCTTACGGATTCCTCAAGAACGAACGCGGCGTCCACCGCCTTGTGCGGATTTCCCCCTTCGACTCGAACGCCAAGCGCCACACTTCGTTCGCCTCCATCGACGCGACGCCCGAGATTTCCAAGGAGATCCACATCGAGATCAACGACAAGGACATCGAGATCACCACCACGCGATCGGGCGGCAAGGGCGGCCAGAACGTGAACAAGGTGGAAACCGCCGTGCTCCTGCGCCACTTGCCCACCGGCATCCTCATCCGCTCCACCGCCGCACGGACCCAGGGCCAGAACCGCGAACTCGCCTACGAGATCCTCAAGGCCAAGCTCTACACCATCGAGGAGGACAAACAGAAATCCGAGGCAGACCGCGCCTACGGGGAAAAGGGCGACGTTTCCTGGGGCAACCAAATCCGCTCCTACGTCTTCCAACCCTATCAGAAAGTGCTCGATCTCCGCACCGGCGAGGAAACCAACAACATCCAGGCCACCATGGACGGGGATCTGGATGCCTTCATCGAAGCCAAGCTCCGGGGCAAGGTCCGCGTCAAGGGGGCCAAGGACGACGACGATTGATCCCCGCCATCGCGTGGTGGAGCGGAACCGCTTTGACACGGAGCCCCGGGTCCGCCATCCTGAACCTCATGCAGGCGATGCAGTTCGAACAATCCGTCGTTTCCATCCTGAAACGCGACAAGCGCTTTGACCCGCATGCCTACTTCTTCCTGAAGGACGCGCTGGACTTCACGCTCAAGCGCGTGGCGGAGGGCAACGGCGGCCAGGCACGCCACGTCACCGGCCCGGAACTGCTGGAAGGCTTCCGGGACTGCGCGCTGGAGCAGTTCGGCCCCATGGCCTCCACCCTCATGAGCGAATGGGGAGTGCGCAAGTGCCAGGACGTGGGCGACATGGTTTTCCACCTCATCGAGGAACAGGTGTTCGGAAAACAGGACTCGGACCGCAGGGAAGACTTCTCGGAGGTGTTCGACTTCGAGGATGCGCTCGTGAAACCCTTTCTCCCGAGCCGCCTCGCCGCGGTTCCCGCCTCACGGCGATCCTCCGCCCGCAGCGGCGCCTGAGACCACCGGCGGGGCCGTCCCGCCCAGGGACACCGGCACCGCCGCGGTTGGCGTGAGATCCATGCGCGCCGCCACCACGGCGATGAGCAGCAAGCCGGCGAAACCGCCATACCCGATCGTCACGGCCGTGATCATCCCGATCACAAACGGGGCGAAGATCAGCAAGCCGATGAGCATGCCCCCGGGTTTCACCTCGTAGGCCATCACCGCAAGCCGGAGCCGCGAGCGCGCAAGCCCCAGCCCCGCCGTGCAAAAACAGATCACCGCCGCCAGCGCGGTGAGGTGGTAGAGCATCCCGCAGCCCTTGGTAACCGCCGCGGAGGCCGCCAGCGGGATCGCGCAGCCACCCGCCATGGAAACCAAAAACAACGCCATCACCGCCACCCGGGCACCGAGACCCTTGAAAGCCGACGCACCGATCGCGCCGGCACCCACCATCGCCGAGCCAACCAGCACGGTGCCCGCACAAGCGGCCTCGTTCCACCATTCGATGCCGCCGACCAGATAGCGCACCACCATGTAGGGCAGCAGGGAAATGAAAGTCACCAGCGAGAGGCCCCACAGGGTCGCGAACTTGCCGATGACGATGCGCCAGCGGTTGAGCTTGGTGAGCAGCAGCAGCTCATGATTTCCCTCGTCCAGCTCCTGTCCCATCAGCACCAGCCCGCCCAAGGGCATCAGCACCATGCAGACCGACCCGGCCAGCGCCCAGAACGGGCCGGACTCCATCAGCATCATCACGTTCAAGACACCGGCATGCTCGGTGGCCGTGGCCACGTGGCCGCTGCGGAACTCCATGACGATCATCGCCAGCGCGAAAAACTGGATGGCCAGAAAGGGCAGCACAAATCCGGTCCGCCGCAGCCCTTGCCGCAGCTCCTTGGCCGTCATCGGATCCAGCCGCTCGGGCAGGTCGTTTTTCCAGGAATCATCCAATCCGCCGCAGGCTCTCACGTCCGGTCCTCTTTCGCAAGCCGCGGAAAACGAAGGCGCTCCGGCCCCTCCAGCCATCGCCAGCACAGCCACGCCACGATCCATGAGACAAGTGCGAAGACCAGCAGGCGCAGCCCCAGCAGTGCTCCATCAAACACCGGAAAACTCCACAACCACGGCAGCACCCAGCCGAGAAACAAGGGCACCGGAGTGTGAAACAGATAAAGCCCGTAACTCAGCCGCCCGACATGCTGCACCGCCGCATGCTCCAGCACCCGCCCGCCCGGACCAGGCAAGCCCACCAGCGTCGCGGAAATCAAACCGGCAAAGGCAAGCGCCAGCAGCGTCTGCTGGAAGATCCCCAGCCAGGCCACGGATTTCCCCGCCTCGTTGGCGGCATACAGCGCCACATAACCCGCAAAGGCCACCCACGCCAGGCGGGCAAGCCGCGGATTTCCCGCCTTCATTCCGCCTTCGAAGGCCAGCGCCAGCCACGCGCCGATCCCGAAGTAATCCAAGGCGCAGAGACTGATCGCCTCCCCATGACGGATTTCCGGAAACCCCTGCCCGATCACCCAGCGCGCCAACGGAGCCAGCACCACACACACCCCGAAGGCACCGGCCAGAAAACGCCGCGGCGTCAGGAATACCAACAGCGGCCAGATCAGATAGAACTGCATCTGGATCGCCAGAGTCCAGTAATGCGCCGTGCCCGAGGGCCAGCCGTCCATGAAGGCCATGTGGAAATTCGAGACATGCCCGAAGTATGCCAGCGGATGCGCCAGGATGTCCTTCGCCCCGCAAGCCATCGCGAAAAGCATCGCCGCGTAACACGGCACCAGAATCCGCGCGAATCGCCGGTGCAGGAAACCCTGGTAGGCACGCCGCCGCCACGCCCCGCCGGCCGCCTCGCCCGCCGCACGCTCGCGCAGCAGGATCCGGGTGATCAGGAATCCGGTCAGCGTCAGAAAGAAAAACAATCCGATCTCAAACGGAAACGGCCCGCGCCACTCCTCTGGTGCCCAATGATGCCACATCACCCCCACCACGGCGAAGGCGCGCCAGCCATCCAGTTGCGTATTGCGGTTCGCCGACAAATCCGCGGCAAGCTCCCATTCCCCATCCGGTCCCGACAAGCCAAATCCCCCCGCCGCCGGCAAGACGGGCAATCCTTCTCGACTCAGCCACCGCCAGATCCTATCGCAAGGCCATGCGCCTGCTCCTCCTCCCCATCGCCGCGATCGCCCTCGTTTCCTGCACCGTTCCCACACCCGCGGATCCGCGCGCCGCGATCGAAACCGGATCGGACCTCTCCACCGTGAAAATCCCCGTGCTGCGCTCACCCTGGCTGGAGGCGCGCTGGGGGGCTCCGGAGGTCGCCACCCGCGCCGACGGCGGATACCGCCTCACCTACCGCCAAGGCACCTCGCTCAACTACGTGTTCATCCACGGCGTGATCCAGCCCGCCCCGGTTCCCGCCACCGCACCGGACATGCAGGAGGACTCCTTCACCGACAACGGCGTGCCCGTTTCCACCCACCACAAGCAATCCTGGCGGCAGGCCACCGTGCTCGGCACCCCGGTGAAGTGGTATCAAAACGATGCCGGCGGAGGCGCGGATTTCCCGTGCTACAAAACCACGGACTTCCCCTTGACCGCACCGGACGGCCGGCGCGGGCACTACCGCATCGAGGTCTGTGCCGACGCCGAGTCCAAGGCCGCCGATTGGATCACCAAGGTATCCTGGTGACCCTTCCGGACCGGCAACCCGCGAATCTCACATCAAGCGCGCGCCCGCCTCGGCCAGCTCCGAGCGCTCACCGCGGTTGAGGGCGATGTGGGCGACGAAGGATTGCCCTTTCAGGCGGTTCCGCGTGTAAACCAGGCCGTTGCTGCGGCTGTCCACGTACGGATTGTCGATCTGCGCCGGATCGCCCACCAGAACGAGCTTCGAGTCGCGCGACATGCGGGTGACGATCGTCTTCGCCTCCTGCGGCGTCAGCTGCTGCGCCTCGTCCAGAATGAAGAAACGATTCGGAATCGAACGCCCGCGGATGTAACAAAGCGCCTCGATTTCCAGAATCCCCTGCTCCATCAGAAGCTCGTAGGGCTTTTTCACCGCCGCCGTCGGATTGTCGCTGGCCTTCTGCTGCTTGCGGCGCGGCCCCAGCGGGGTGGACGGACGCATCAGGAGATCCAGGGCATCGTGAATCGGCTGCAACCAGGGCCGCATCTTCTCATCCAGCGAACCAGGCAGAAATCCAAGCTGCTCACCCATGGCCACCACCGGACGACTCACCGTGATGCCGGTGTAGCGACGGTTGAACATCTCGTGAAGTCCCGCCGCCACCGCCACCAACGTCTTGCCCGTGCCGGCATGCCCATAGCAGGTCACCAGCGAAATCTCGGGATTCAGGAGCGCATCGATCAAACAACGCTGACCCAGGTTCAAGGGCTTGAGAGACTGACCGTCCGGTATCTTCAACACCTCGGGGATGTTCAGCCTCACAAACCTGCCCGCAGCCGTGAAGCGGGCGGGGATGGTTTGTTTCTCGCCGGCTCCGAGAAGCACGTATTCGTTCACAGCCACGCCCGCGACGCGATCCTCATCGATGGCGAGATCGCCGCTGCTGGCGAAGCGTTGGAGTTCATTGCCATCCACCTCGATGCGCCGCACCTCGTAGTTGGACACCTCGCGGGCGTCCACCTTGTCGTTCAGGTAGTCCTGGCACTCGATGCCCACCGCGCGGGCCTTGAGCTGCATGTTGATGTCCTTGGTCACCAGCACCACCGGCGCCGTGTTGTGCTGCATGAGCAGCAGGCAGGCCGCGAGGATCCGGTGGTCCACCCGCTCCCGATCCGGGAAAATGCGGTGGAAGCGGTTGAGCAGCTCCGAGTTCTTCGGACAGGTGGCGGGATCGTAGATGACCATCCGCACCGTGCCGCCAAAACTGTTGGAAACCCCCTGGGTCACCTTGTCGGTGCAGGAAAACATCTCGGTGAGGCGGCGGTGCACCCGCCGGGCGTTGGCACCGCGCTCGGTCTGCTCGCTCTTGAATCGATCGAGCTCCGCCAGCACATCCACCGGAATGCAGAGGTGGTTCTCCTTGAAACGCTCGAGCGAGGCCGGGTCGTGCAGCAGGACATTGGTGTCCAGCACGTAGTTTTTCACCAGCTGCGAAGGCGCGGTGAGGCCGAAGTCCACGGGCCGGGGGTCCGAGGCGTTCCGCTTCCGCTTGGCGGGGCTGAGGCTTGCTGCGGGGGGGACTTCAAAAAGTGCGCATTGGGCCTCGTCGGTGCGGTGGATCATGGGTTGGGGTTGGGGTGAACAGTGGGGTTCGACGGGAAAAACGGTGTCGAATGCTGTCCCGCCTCCAGCATGCGCAATGCCAATTCCAAAATTCGAATCCAGTGGAACTTTATCAAGCTATCCTGACTATCCACAACCGCATCACGATGACAATCCTTAAATCGCACCATTTCCGCCAAGCCCCGGAACGACTCTCCGCACACGCCGCAAGCCCGCCTTCCGCCCGGTTTCCGATGCGGCCGGTCCACGGGGCTTCGCGGCCGGCCAGGCCTTGACCATCAAGCTCCTGCGAACACTACGGCACCCGCCAGCCCGGCCGATCCCGTCAGAATCCGGGCGCGGCCACAGTGGCGTTTTCCCGTTCCTCGATGCGCACCCTCAGGATCCGGTCCGCGATTTCACGAACCATCTCGGCAAGCAGCAGCCAAAGGTGCGAGCCCTCCCGGTAATCCGCCGGCGCGATGTGCTTGACCCGGCCCGCGTGGGTGGAAAGTTGGAAGCATTTCCGGAAAGACCGACCGGTCGGATCTTCCGGATTGTAGACTGCGATGCCATGTCCGCCATTGCGGTTCATGACGGTGAAGCAGGGCACGTCGGTGGGTCCATCGCCCACATAGACCATGTTTTCGAAGGGGATGGGTCGTTGATCGGCGGGCATGTGATCGTTCACGTCCTGATCGTAGCGGAGCATGCCCTTGTTGATGCGGAAGAGGAACTGGGTCTTGGTGGTGTGGGAGATGACTCGCTTGGGAAAGCTGATGCGGCCCTCGGCGTCCTCGCCGAACTCGCAGCCGAACATGGCCTTGACGAAGGGCTGGAGCCGGGATCCATCGAGCAGGGCCTTGAGGCCGGAGGAAATGATGTAGTGCTCCACCTTGATGCCGGCGAGTTCGTGCTCGGGGCTCAGCGAGGCTTTGGGCAGCGCCTCGAAAAGCTCGGGCAGCCCCGGGAAGAAACGCAGGCCGCCACCCAGCTCGGTGAGCTTGGCATTGGTCACATTGTCCATGCCGAGGTAGTCGAGCAGGCATTTCATGTAAGCGAGTTCGCCATCCCACTTCTGGTCGTGAACGAGGTGGTTGCACTTCTTCCAAAACTGGGCGGGGTCGATCCCGAACTCGGGGAACAGCACGTCATCCTGCATGTAGCGCGGGCTGAGCGTCTGATCGTAGTCGTAAACCAAGGCGATGGTATTCTGGGGAGCGGCCATGACGGGTGGGAAGCCTCGCAACGCAGGGCTCATGCCACAAGGCGGAAATCCGGCTCCCCTGAAGAGAGGCCGGGAGCGGAAACCTGTCGTTTTTTGGATTCATCCATCGATTGTTTCCGCCTCTTTCCCCCTCGAAAGTGGAAGGTGGATCATCGTTTGAAAGAACCCGGAAGCGATTCTGGTATGCGGGCCTTCGAACATGAAACTCCGAATCACAGCAGCGTCATTGTGGGCCATTTCGCACCTCACCGCAGTCTCGGCCGAACCGGACCACGTCACCTACCCGGGCAACGGCGGCAACGTCGTCCTCATCGCCGGTGACGAGGAGTATCGCTCCGAGGATGCCCTTCCAATGCTGGGCAAGATCCTCTCCAAGCATCATGGATTCAATTGCACTGTGCTGTTCTCGGTTTCTCCGGAAGGAATCATCGACCCCAACGCCGGTGCCAGCCTCACCCACCCGGAAGCGCTGGATTCGGCCGATGCGATCGTGATGCTCATCCGCTTCCGCAAGTGGCCGGATGAAACCATGAAACGCTTCGACGCCGCCATGAAAAGGGGCGTGCCGGTGATCGCACTGCGCACCTCCACCCATGCCTTCCAACTCCCCGGCACCAGCGCCTTCAAGGATTACAACCAGTTCGGAAAAGAAGTGCTCGGCGAAAAATGGGTGAGCCACTGGGGCAAGCACAAGGTGGAGGCCACCCGCGGGGTGATGGAGACGGCGAATGCAAGCCACCCGGTGCTGCGCGGTGTCTCGGATGTATTTGGAGACTCGGATGTTTACGAAGCGGCCCCACCGGCGGATGCCAAGATCCTCATGCGTGGCCAGGTTCTCGCAGGCATGAAGCCGGACTCCGGCCCCGCCTCGTATTCCAAGAAGCGCGCCGATGGCGTGGAGCAGCCGATCAACGATCCGATGATGCCCATCGCCTGGGTGCGCGAGTTGAAGACCGACTCCGGCAAAACCCAGCGCATCGTCACCACCACCATGGGTGCCGCCACCGACCTTTCCAGCGAGGGACTGCGCCGCCTGGTGGTGAATGGCGTCTTCTGGGGTCTCGGCAAGGACGTCCCGGCCAAGGCCAACGTCACGACGATCGGCACCTATGAGCCGCTGATGTACGGATTCAACGCCGCCCGGAAAAACGTCAAACCGTCCTCTCACGGCCTTTGATCATCGCACCTGAGTTTCCCTATCTTCCCCATATCCTGATGAAAGCCCTTGTTCCGGCCGTCGCCCTGTTCTCCATCTGCTCTTCCGCGCTGAGCGTTGCCGCTCCTTTGCCAGCTCCCGCCAAAGGCACCAGCATTGCCTTGGTCGGCTCCGGCCTCGGCGATCGCACGCAGTATGATGGCTACTTCGAAACCCTGCTCCATCTGCGCTACCCGGACCGAGACCTTTTGGTAAGAAACCTTTGTTTCCCCGGAGATACCGCCGCCTACCGGCCGCGCGCAGGCCGCGACAATCAGTGGGCCTTCCCCGGTGCGGAGAAGTTCCGCCCGGAATACGCCAAACACCGCGGCAACGGCATCGATCCCTCCGCCGACGAGTGGCTCAACCACTGCAAGCCGGATGTCATCCTCGGATTCTTCGGCTACAACGAATCCTTCTCCGGCCCCGCCGGGATCGCTTCGTTCACCGGAGAACTGGACGCCTGGATCACCCACACCCAGACGATGAAATACAACGGACGCTCGGCTCCCGCCATCGTCCTGGTGTCACCCATCGCGTTTGAAAACCTCTCCGCCGCCATGGACCTTCCGGACGGCAAAAAGGAAAACGAAAACCTCGCCCTCTACACCGATGCCATGCGCAAGGTGGCCACCGAGCGCAAGGTGGGCTTCATCGATCTGTTTGCAGCAAGCCGCACACTGATGGACAAGGAGGCCAAGCCGCTCACTTCGAATGGTTTCCTCCCGAATGACGATGGCAACCGCCTTCTCGCCCCGATCCTCGCCGATGGGCTTTTCGGTCCCGCACCCGTCGCCTCCAAGGCCTCTCCCGCAAAACTCCGCGAGCTCGTCGTCGAAAAAGCCGACTACTGGCGCAGCGACTACCGCATCGTCAATGGCGTGCACGTCTACGGCCGCCGCCGGGCACCCTACGGCGTGGTCAACTACCCCCAGGAGATCGAGAAGATCCGCCAGATGACCGCCAACCGCGACCAAGCCGTGTGGGCCATGCTCAAGGGCGGATCCATCGACCTCGCCGCGCTCGACGCCAAGACCCGCAAGCTCGACCCGGTCGAATCCAACTTCAAGAAGGAGATCGAGTACCTGAAACAGGACAAGGTCATGGACACCTTCAAGCTCATGCCCGGATTCAAGATCGAGCTCTTCGCTTCCGAGGAAACCTTCCCCGATCTCCGCAATCCGGTGCAAATGAGCTTCGACAACCGCGGACGCCTCTGGATCTCCACCATGCCCAGCTACCCGCACCACAAGCCGGGCGATCCTCCGGCCGACGACCGCATCCTGATTTTTGAAGACACCAACAACGACGGCAAGGCGGACAAGCAGACGGTGTTTGCCGACAAACTGAGCCTGCCCACCGGTTTCGAGCTTCAGCCGGAGGGCGTCTATGTGGCCCAGGCTCCTCACCTCATCCTCCTGCGCGACACCAACGGCGATGACAAGGCGGACAAACGCGAGATCGTAATGCACGGCTTCGACCCGCACGATACCCACCACGCCATCGGCGCGTTCTGCGCGGATCCATCCGGCTCGTTCTATCTGTTAGAGGGAACCTTCCTCCACTCCCAGGTCGAGACGGCTTACGGCCCGCGCCGCGACATCGACTCCGGAGTCTGGCGCTTCGAACCCACCAGCCAGCGCCTCGAACGCTACAGCCAGACCGGTTACGCCAATCCCTGGGGAATCGCTTTCGATGATTGGGGCCAGTGCTTCCTCGCCGATGCCTCCAATGGCCAGAACTGGTGGGAACTCCCGCTCTCCGTGAAGGTCCCCTTCGGCCACCAGATCGGAAAAACCGACGAGTTCGCCCCCAAACGCGCCCGCCCCACCTCCGGTGCCGAGTTCATCTCCTCACGCCATTTCCCGGACGAGCTCCAGGGCGGCTACATGGTCAACAACTGCATCGGCTTCCTCGGCACCAGCATCCACGACATCAAGGAGGGAGGCTCCGGTTTCGAAGGCAAACACATCGGCGACCTCGTCACCTCGTCGGACCCGAACTTCCGCCCCTGCGATCTGGAATTCGCCCCGGACGGCTCGCTCTACATCGTCGATTGGCACAACGCGCTCATCGGCCACATGCAGCACTCCGCCCGCGATCCGAAGCGCGATCACGACCACGGCCGCATCTACCGCGTCACCTATCCCTCCCGCCCGCTCGTCAAGCCGGTCCAGATCGCCGGCGCCTCCATCCCCGCCCTGCTCAAGGCGCTCGAGGAACCGGAAATTCGCACCCGCTACCGCGCACGCCGCGAACTCCGCGGCCGCAATGCCTCGGAGGTGCTCCCCGCCGTGAAATCCTGGCTCGCCTCGCTTGATCCAAACGGTGCCCGCTACGACCACCACCTCTGCGAAGCCCTCTGGACCACCTGGGGCATGGGTTCCATCGACCTCGACATCCTCGGCAAGGCCCTCTCTGCCAAGTCCCATCAGGCACGTTCCGCCGCCGCCGATGTCATCCGCTTCTCGTGGCGCAAGATCCCGGACCACGCCTCGCTCCTTGCCAAGGCCGCCGCAGATCCCCACCCGCGCGTCCGCCTCACCGCCATGGTCGCCGCCTCCTGGCTCGACAACCAGGACGGTGCCCGCATCGCCTCGATCGCTCTCGAGCAACCCCTCGATTTCTGGATGACGGATGCCTATCAATCCGCCCTCCTCACCCTCAAGGACGACCTCGCCGCCCTCGCGAAAACCCCCGGCTACGATGCCGCCGCCAAACCCCGCCTCGCCGAGTTTCTCAGCGGAAAACTCAAGCTGGTGGCCTCCGCCGCCGCTGCCGAGCCCGCCGAGCCGAAACTCGCCCCCGCCGAACTCGAACTGTTCCGCAAGGGCAAGGAGGTTTACAGCCGCGATGTCCACTGCGCCACCTGCCACCAGGCCAATGGCCAGGGCGATGCCATCTACCCGCCGCTCGCCGGCAGCGAGTGGGTCAATGGCGATGAGACCCGCCTCATCAAGATCGTCCTCAAAGGCCTCTGGGGCCCCATCCACGTCAAAGGCAAGCTCTACGATCCCAAGAACGGCGTGCCTCCCATGATGGGCTTTGAAAGCCTGCTCAAGGACGACGAGGTGGCCGCCGTGCTCACCTACGTGCGCAACAGCTTCGGAAACTCCGCCCCGGCCGTGAAGCCCGAGGCCGTCTCCGCCGTCCGCAAGCAGATCGAGGCGAAAAAGGACTTCTACACCGTCGAGGACATCCTCAAGCAGCACCCGTTCTGAGCCGCCCGCGATCACGGATCCGCGGATCTTCCGTTGGACAATCCCCACCGGAAACTCCAAGGATCCCGTGCAACATTCCTTCACCCCTCATCCCATCCTTCCACGCCCCGGCCATGGCCTCACACATCCAGCTCAAACCCCGCATCGAACTCGGCATCGTCCCCACCCACCTGCGCTTCGTCGGCTGCCTCGTGCCCGATGAAAACGGACGCTTCCCCCGCAACGAATCCGGCGAGCTCCTGCTCGTGGCCGGCATGCGCGAGACCTGCGCCATCTCTCCGGTGAAGCTCACCTGCGTGCAGATCCCGATCTTCCCGGGAGGCAACGCGGACGACGTCGCCGAAATGATCGCCGGCCTCCGCGCCCTCGACCTGGAAATCTACTTCATCATCATGGTCGGCGGTGTGAACCCGATGAACCCGGCCGATGAGGATGCCGTCGTCGCCCAGCTCGTTCCCAGCTTCAAGGCCGCCGTCACCCATGGCGTGCGCCACGTTTCCTCCACCTCCATCGAGGAATGGATGAGCGCCACCGAAAGCCGCCGCGAAGGCGCGGACTTCGAGGCGGCCATCGCCCAGAATGTGAAGGTGCACCTCCGCGTCTATCAGGAAGCCGGCCTCGAGGGCTCCTGCGTGGAAAATTGGCACATGGAATTCCTCCGCCCCGGCGAGTTTAAGACCTTCACCAGCCTCGACCGCGTCTGGGCCTTCGCCCGGGCCGCCAACGAAGCACTGGGGAAAACCTACTTCAAGCTGCTCGTCGATGCCTCCCACTGCGGAAACTCCGGCCTCTCCATCGCCGAGAACCAGGAGCTCATCCAGCGAATCGCCGCCCGGGGCGAACTCGGCATCTTCCACGCATCGCCCAAGACCACCCGCGGCTGCCTCTCCACCGACGATGGCTGGGTCGGTGCCCTGCTCGCCACCGCCGCCTCCACCGGCGAACTACGCCACGTCTTCGTCGAGGCCTTCGATCATACCGACGCCGCCCTCCAGCCGCTGCGTGACATCGAGCCCGGCTTTGGCATCGATACCCGCGACGGCCGCACCTACAACCAGTTGATCGCCGATGGCCTGGGCGATGTCGCCCGCCGCCTCAACAACCTCCAGGCCCGCGGCATCCTCAAAGCCTGATCTCACCATGAGCATCATCCACGGAGAGGAATCGCTTCATTTAACCAATCCCGAGCTGGACCTCGCGGTCACCCTCCGCGGCGGTCACCTCGCACCGGTGGTCTTCCATCATCCCGGGCGCGATGTTTCCCCCTATGCGCTGGCTCCCTGGGAACCCGCGGAGTTCCCGGACCTCCCGCCGCTGCTCTCCGTGCTGCGTGGCGACTTCCTCTGCCTGCCCTTCGGCGGCCAGGAAAACGGCCCGCCTCACGGCGATCCGGCCAATGCCCTTTGGGACTTGGTTTCCTGTGATGCGCGCTCGCTCCATCTCAGGATGCGGACTACCGACACGAATGCCGATGTGGAGAAGATCATCTCCACCCGGGAAGGCCATCACGCCCTCTACGTCGAACATCGCATCTCCGGTCTCGAAGGGAAGTACAACTACGGCACCCATCCCATTCTCGATCTATCAGGTTTGCCAGAAGGCACCGGCAGGATTTCGGTGAGCCCTTTCCGCTGGGCTTCCGTGTTCCCGGATTCATTTGCCAATCCCGCCGATGGCGAAACCGGAGCGCTCTCAAACGGCGCGCGTTTCACCGACCTGAGTGCCGTCCCTCTCGCCAATGGCGGCACCACCGACCTCACCCGCTATCCCGGTCGCGCGGGGAATGAAGATCTGGTGATGATGGCAAGCGAACCCGCGACGGACGAACAGCCCTTCGCATGGTCGGCCGCCGTGCTGGATGGATACCTTTGGTTCGCCCTGAAAAATCCCGCCGATTTCCCTTCCACCCTGTTCTGGCTCTCCAATGGCGGACGCAGCGCTTCACCCTGGAGCAGCCGCCATGTCGGGCGAATCGGGATCGAGGAGGTCTGTTCGTATTTCAGCCATGGCGTCGATGTCTCGCGCCAGGACCGGCTCGCCGGCGAAGGCATCCCCACCACACGCCAGTTCAGGCCTGATGAGTCCGTCTCGCTCCGTGTCATCCAGGCCACCGCACTGGTTCCGGAAGGCTTCGACAAGGTATCCGCCATCAGGCCGGCCACGGAAAATTCCATTGCCATCCGCTCGGAATCCGGCAAGGAAATCCTCATACCTATCAATTGGAGATTTGTTCTCTGAAACCAAACCCGGAAGCTCAAAACCGGTTCCTCATTTCCCTATCAACCATCAAACCTCATCGATCATGAAACTGCACAACGCCATGTGGCCCGGTCTCGTTGGAAAAGAACCCGGCACCGATCATCCTCCGATCTCGCTTGAGCGCATGCTTGAGCTCACCACCGCCGCTTCGGTCAAGGGCCGCAAGTTCGATGGCGTCGATCTGTTCCTCTTCCATCCCCACACCGATCCAGACGCGTCCGAGGACACGATCAAGGCCATGGCCGACCAAATCGCCGCCGCAGGGCTCAAGGTCGGATCGCTTGTCGCACCGGTCTGGCCCGGCACGGTGGGCGGACCCGCCTTCGGTTCCGATGAGGATCGCAAGAACTTCGTGCTCGCCGTGGAAAAAGCCTGCCGCATCGCCGGCATCCTCAAGGCTCACGGCGTGCGTGAATACGGGCTCATCCGCATCGACTCCGCCGGCGGCGTGGCCGATTGGGCGAAGGACCCCGCTGGCAACACCGGGAAGATCGCCGAGACCTGGCGTGAGGCCGGCAAGGTGGCCGAGCAACACGGCGAGCGCCTCGCCGCCGAGGGCGAAATCTGTTGGGGTGGCATGCATTCGTGGAAGGCCATGCTCGACACGCTTGAAGCAACCAACCTTCCCGGAGTCGTCGGCTTCCAGGCCGACCTCGCCCACACGTATCTCTATCTGATGGGTTACAACGCCCCCGAAGCCGCACTGCTCAAGGAAGGTTACAGCGATGCCGAGTTCTGGGCCGCCTACACCACCATGACCGACGCGCTGCGCCCATGGACGCTCGATTTCCACGTCGCCCAAAACGACGGATCCGTCCATGGCACCGGCTCGCACGACAAGACCGGCCGCCATTGCCCGGCGAACGATCCGAACGGCAAGCTCGATATTGCGAAGTGCTCCACCTACTGGCTCAAGGATGCCGCCGCCCGTGGCATGCAGCACATCTGCTGGGATGGCTGCATGTTCCCCAACGACACCCTCGAAAGCCCGGACACCTGGAACGAGGTGCTCAAGGCCATGGTTGCCGTTGACGAGGCGCTGTGAGGCCGCCGCCACTCCACCACCCAATTCCCATCATCCATCTGCCATGGCTGCTTCCTCTTCCATCCTCGCTGAAAAACTTCACGAATATCCCAATCACGATGTCATCGATGGAGGGTCGGATTCGATCCTCGATGACTGCCTCAACCAGAACGACGGAGTGCTGCAGCTCCTGCACCGCTATGCCGGCAGAACGTTCTGCTCGCCGGGCAAGCGCCTTCGCCTGGATGCGAAGTCCTATTACCCGGACTACATGAACGGGACCGGTCTCGATGAAGTCTGGATGTGCTGCACCGTGCCGATCGTGACAGGCGTCATCGACACCCGCACCGGTAAGGCACCCTTCCGCGAAGGAGAAGCCCACGTCCTCACGCCGGGCGGACAGGTGATTTCACTTCAGGATCTGATAGTGACCAATCCGGAAGCGGTCATGGGCGGAAAGGTCACCGCTCTTTCGAAATCCCTGTTCGGGAAGATCACCTGGCCGATCGTGTCCAAGAAGTTTGATAACCTGAACCCCATCCCCCACCATCTTCACTGGGCGAAGTGGGAGGTTTACGACATCAATTCCTACGACAATCCCGGTGTGAGTCCATCGCACTATCACACCACGGCCATGGGCCTGTATCCGTTCGTGACGAAGGACCAGTTTCTTGCCTGCATGAAGCGCTGGGGACAGGGCGAATACAACGGCGTGCGCCACCTTTCGCCTCACACCATGATGCATCTGGACAACGGCTTCGTGATGCCGAATGGCGTGCTGCACTCACCGACGGACCTTTGCACGCACGAGTTGCACGTCACCATGGACGAGCATTTCCTCGCCGAGGACCTGACCCTCGATGGACGGATCGGAGCGGCCGATGCGTTCTACGCCTGCCGGGAAGAGGACTATCCGAAAGACAAGCATGAGGACTGGGAATACCTGGTGGACACGTTCGACTTCAACGCGAACCAGGATCCGGACTTCGTGCTGAAGAACTCACGACCGGCCATCACCGCCCGCGAATTTTCAGGCGAGGGAGTGGACGCCAAGTGGATTGTGTATGGCAATGTCCTCGGCGATCAGAAGTGCTCCATCCTCCGTCTCACGCTCGCACCCGGCGCCACGATGAATTTCAACCCGGAGTGCCCCGCACTCTTCCACACGAACCGCGGAAGCGGACGGGTCGGAAAGCTCGCCGTGCGATATCACCAGGACATGAAGCTTGGCGAAATCTATCCTGAGATCGGATTCATCACCCAGGCCGCGCTGAACCGCGGCGGCGTGGCAATCGAGAACACGGGTGATGAACCGCTTGTCCTTACCTTCGACTTCCCACAAAACGCGCACTCCCAAACCCCGGGCCTTGCCGAGGCGAAGTGATATCAATCCAAACTCCCGGTGGCACGGCAGCGCAGCAAGCTTGCATCCACACCCTCGGAAAAGATAGATCCCCGCTGAGGCACTCGTTTAGAATCGCTCTCCAACCCGGCAAACACACTCCTTCCCCATCATGAAAAAACCAATCCGCATCGGACTCATCGGCTACGGCTTCATGGGCCGCACCCACTCGAATGCTTATTCGCAACTCTCGCATTTCTTCGATACCGAACACTTCCCGGTCCGCCAGGCCGTCTGCGGACGCGATGAGGCAAAGGTGAAGGCCTTCGCCGAAAAGTGGGGCTACGCCTCCTACGAAACCGACTGGCGCGAGCTCGTGAAACGCGAGGACATCGATGCCATTGACATCTGCACGCCGAACGATTCGCACGCCGAGATCGCCCTCGAGTGCATCAAGCACGGCAAGATGATCCTCTGCGAAAAACCCCTCGCCCTCAACGGCGAGCAAGGTGAGGCCATGGTGAAGGCCGTCGAGGCTTCCGGCCTGCCGAACCTTGTCTGGTACAACTACCGTTTCCTCCCGGCCGTGACGCATGCCAAGAACATCGTCGACGCCGGCGAACTGGGCCGCATCTTCCACTACCGCGCCAACTTCCTCCAGGACTGGACCATCTCCGCCGAGCTGCCCCAGGGCGGCGCGGGCCTCTGGCGTCTCGATGCGGCGGCCGCAGGCTCCGGCGTCACGGGCGACCTCCTGGCCCACTGCATCGATACCGCGCGCTGGATCAATGGCGACATCGTTTCCGTCTCCGCCATGACCGAGACCTTCATCAAGGAGCGCGTGCACACCGCCACCGGTGAGAAGCACCCGGTCACCATCGACGACGCCTGCGCCTTCCTCGCCCGCTTCGAAAACGGATCCCTCGCGATCTTCGAATCCACCCGCTACGCCCGCGGCCACAAGGCGCTCTACACTTTTGAGATCAACGGCGAAAACAAGTCGCTGTTCTGGGATCTGCACGACCTCAACCGCCTCGAATACTTCGACCACGGCGTCCCCGGCGATCGCCGCGGCTGGAGCAGCATCCACTGTTCGGATGGCGATCAACCGTATGCGGGCAACTGGTGGGTTCCCGGCCTCTGCCTGGGCTACGAGCACTCGTTCATTCACGAGCTTGCCGAGTTCTTCAAGGACCTCGACAGCCCGGCCAAGGAAAAGCGCTACCCGGACTTCCGCCACGCGCTCGGCACCCAGTATGTTTGCGATGCCGTGCTCGAATCCGCCCGCACCAAGCATTGGGTGGATGTGAAACGAGCCTGATTTTTCCCAATCGGCGGCACCCTCCGGAAATCCGGGGCGTGCCGCCTTTTTGTTTTCGCGACTCAGCCCTCGGTGTGAATCACGCCGTAATAGGCAAGCAGGCCGAAGACGATCACACCCCACAGCACGAAGCCCAGGAGGATCCACAGGGCGTTGGCCGCGGTCAGGTCGTCATTGAACGATCCCTCCGGGTCGCCACACGCGAGGTTGGCCTGGTTCTGCGCCGCCGCCAGGAAAATGCCCAGCACGGGAATCAGCAGGAGCTCCAGGATGTCCGTCCATGGCGACCCGATGTCCTGCTGCGCCATCCGCGACACCACGGTATCCAGGATCGTAAGGACGACGAACAAAGTCGCATGGATCGAAAGCGGGCGGGCCGCCGAATCGTTCGCCGCGGCCATGCGGCGGAAGAGTGAGTGGGTGAAGAAAATCGCGAACAAACTGCGCATCACGGGCCACATGCGCTCGCCAGTGGCCGCCTTCTGCGCTTTCCAGTGCCGGTAGAACCAGTAGATCTGATAGATCCCGGCAGTCGATAGCAGCAGAATCCAGAACTTGCGCGGGGCGACGATGTAGAAAGGCGGGACATCATCCCCGTCCAGCACCTGCGGCGCGGGCTCGGAGCGTGGGGGAGCGTAGAGATTCTCAGTCATTGCGAGAATTCTTCTGATAGATCAACTCAATCACCGGACGGGTGGCGAAGTCCATCACGATGACGCCATAACGGCCGCCTGGCGCGGCGGACAAGTGGTCTCGCAGCTTCGGGTTGATGAATGAGGAGATGCCGGTGATGTCCGGAATGCCGAAAAGCCCGGGGCGGTAGCCACTGGTGAAGTTCAGATAGAGGGTCTCCGGCGGTCCACCGCGCGCGGCTTCGAGCTGCGCGAGCACGTCCTGCCACTTGGCCGCGGAGTCCTTCACGACAAAGCGATCCTGGATGTGGGGCTGTGCGCCGTGCGGCGAAACCGAGTTTCCCGGCCAAACGGTCGCGTCGATCCCTTTCGGCAGCGAGGCCGCCATGAAGCGCCGCAGCAGGACGATCTTCCCACGCGCCTCATCAAGTGTGGGGATCCTGCTGGAGAGCCACCACAAGCGCGTGTCCCGGGCGGTGTGGGCGTCGAACACCTGCTCGAAGCTCAACCGGTTCCCCTCCGCCGAAAACTCGCGCTGCACGCTCATGATCACGGTTTCCGAAGGATGGGCGGCGAGGAACGCGGCGCAGGATGCGATCACCTGGGTGAAATCCTGCCGCTGATAGACCGGTCCATGGTGGATCGAGAACCCGTCGCGCACATGGCGGCAGCGGATGTCGAGGAAACGCACGCCCGCCTCCAGCTGCGAGGATATCGGCAAATCCTGGCATTTCGCCGTGCCGGCCACAGGCTCATGCAAAGCCGCGGAATTGTGAGTGCCCGGAAGGGTCAGCGCGGAAAGCGGAAGCCTGCCGGAAACCCCGGCCATCCAGCGCGGGCCATCGTCCGGCGCCCCGCAGGCCAGCGCGGTGCTGAGAAAGAGGACTCGGAGCGCATGCTTCATGGACCGCCGCCATCGTATCCCGTAATTTGGGGAAATCCGATTGAATTTTCCCGCCAACTCGCAACGTAACGGATCGCCATGCTCCGCATCCTGCTCCCTTTGTTCGCTCTTTGTGCCACAGTCCATTCCCAGGACCGCTGGCAATCCCTTTTCAATGGCAAGGACCTCACCGGTTGGTCGGGAGACCCCAGATTGTGGCGCGTCGAGGACGGAGTGATCATCGGCGAGACCAATGGTGCGGACAAAAAGATCGGTGCCAACTCGTTCCTCATCTGGCAGGGCGGTGAGCCGGCCGACTTCACCCTGGAATACCAATGCCGCGTCACCGGCAACAACTCCGGCGTGCAATACCGCAGCAAGGTGGTGGACGCCGCAAAGTGGAGCGTCGGCGGCTATCAGATGGATCTCCATCCCAATGCACCCTATCTCGGCATGCTCTACGAAGAACGCGGGCGCGGCATCGCCTGCCAGCGCGGACAGCGCGTCGAGCTCAATGACAAGCCTCAGGAAACCGGAAAACTGGAGCTGCCCGCCGTGGACCTCGCAGCCTGGAACTCCTATCGCATCGTCGCCCAGGGCAACGTCCTCAAGCACTTCGTCAACGGCAAGCTCGCCGCGGAAATCCATGATGTGCACCCCGCGAAGCGATCGGCTTCCGGTGTGATCGCGCTGCAGTTGCACGCCGGCCCGGCGATGCGTGCGGAGTTCAAGGATCTGCGCCTCCATCAGGACCCGAAAGCCAAGGCGGCCGCCAAGGCCCAGGCGAAGCGCGGCGCGCAGGCCCAGCCCTTTTCCTGGATCTGGAGCGGCCCCACTCCGGGAGCCGAGGAAAAGGTCTTTTTCCGCAAGGAATTCCAAGTCCCGGCCGGCATCACGGACGCCTCGTTGGTTGTCACCTGCGACAACCGCCACCACCTGTTCATCAATGGCACGGACCTCGGCGCATCCGGCGATTGGTGGTCGCCGCGCAGCGAGGATGTGAAGACCCATCTCAAGCCCGGCCTCAATGTCATCGCTATCGAGGGCCGCAACGAAGGCGGCCCCGCAGGTCTTGCGCTGCGCCTGAGTGCAGGCCTCGCAAACGGCGGAGACTTCCAACTCGTCAGCGATGACTCATGGCAAGTCTCCGGCGAGGCTCCGGAAAACTGGACCGCCCCCGGATTCAAGCCGGAGGGTTGGAAAAACGCGACCGTTATTGGCAAGGCAGGCATCGCACCATGGGGCGACGTGATCCCCGCCACAGACCCTCGCTCCGCCGGCCCGGAGGATGTGACCGCTCTCTATCAGGTGGCGAAGGGCTTCAAGCTGGAGCGTCTCTATCAGATTCCCACCAGCCAGGGTTCCTGGGTGGGAATGACGGTGGATGACAAAGGCAGGCTCGTCTGCGCCGACCAATACGGCAAAATCCACCGCGTCACCCTGCCTGCGAGCCCGGACGCACCGGTCAAGGTCGCCGCTCTCGATCTACCGCTCTCCGGTGCCCACGGCGTGCTCTGGCATCAGGGCGTGCTCTGGGTCTGCGTGAACGAAGACGGCGGAAAACGCGGTGTCTGGCGCATTACGGACTCCAACGGAGACGGCGAGCCCGACCAACCGGAACTCGTCAAGACCCTCGTCGGCGGTGGCGAACACGGCCCGCATTCGCTGGTCGCAGCCCCGGATGGAAAGTCGATCTACGTGGTCGCGGGAAATCACACCGACCTGCCGCAGATGGATGCCTCGCTGTTGACGAAGTGCTGGCAGGAGGACCAATTGCTGCCGCGCCGCCCGGACGCCCGCGGCCACGCCCGCGACCGCATGGCACCCGGCGGCTGGATCGCCCGCATCAGCCTCGATGGCAAACACTGGACCTTCTTCTCCGGCGGATACCGCAATCAGTTCGACGCGGCATTCAATGAATACGGCGATCTCTTCAGCTACGACGCGGACATGGAATGGGATCTCGGCATGCCCTGGTACCGCCCCACCCGCATCTGCCACGCCACACCCGGCTCCGAGTTCGGCTGGCGCAACGGCACCGGCAAATGGCCGGACTACTACGAGGACTCCATGCCCTCCCAACTCGACATCGGCCCGGGTTCACCCACCGGCATGGTGTCCGGCAAGGGCGCACGCTTCCCCGCCAAATATCAAAAGGCCCTCTACGCGCTCGATTGGACCTTCGCCACGCTCTACGCCGTCCACCTCACTCCGAGTGGCGCGGGCTACACCGCCACGCGCGAGGAATTCGTCGCCGGAAAAGGCCTTCCCTTCACCGATGCGGTGATCGGAGCCGATGGCGCGATGTATTTTCTAACAGGAGGTCGCAGGACCGCCTCCGCCCTCTGGCGGGTCACTTACACCGGAAACGAATCCACCGCCCCGGTGGAATACCGCTCCAAGGAACTCGGGCTGATGGATCCCGCCCTGGCCGCCAAAGCCATCGGCGGGGACGACCGCGTGGCTCGCTTCAATGCGCGAACCGCCTTGGAGCAGCAGGGACCTGCGGCGCTTCTGCCCCTTCTCAAGTCGCCCGGCGGCGAGGCATGGAAAGTCATCGGTGCCAGCATCGGCCTCGCCCGCGTCGGCACGGCGGAAGATACGCGTGCCGCCCTCGATGCACTCTGCCAACTCGATTGGAAACAGCTCGATCTCCAACAGCAGCTCAACTGGCTGCGTGCCGCCGGCCTGGTCTTCGCACGACATGGCGCACCCACGCCGGAAGCACGTCAGCAGGTGCTCGCCAAGATCGACGCCTTGTTTCCCGCCACCGATGCCATGCTCAACCGCGAGCTCTGCCGCATGCTGTCTTATCTCCAGGCCCCGGGGGTGGTGGCCCGCACGCTGCAACTGATGGACTCCGCCGGCCCCTCACCGGCACCGGACTGGATGGAACTCGCCAAACGCAACGCCTTCTACGGCAAGACCGTGGAAAACATGATCGCCAACCTGCCGCCTGCCCAGGTGATCCACTACGTCTACTGCCTCCGCGTGGTGAAGGGCCCGTGGCGCGCCGATGAACGCAAGCGCTTCTTCGGCTGGATCACCCGCCTCACCGGAAACCAGGGCGGCATGAGCTACGATGGATTCATCCGCGATCTGCGGAATGAAACGCTGAGCACCTGCACTCCGGAAGAGGTGGAGCTCGTCAAAACCTTCGACACCACACCCGCAGCCAATCCGTTTGCCAACCTGCCGCCCGTCAAGGGACCGGGCCGCGAGTGGACGATCGATGAGATTGAAAAGCTCGCCCAGGGCGGACTGGAAGGCCGCTCGAAAGAACGCGGCCACGACATGTTCCGCGCCTCCCTCTGCGCGGCCTGTCATCGCTTCGGCAACGAGGGCGGCGCCGCCGGACCGGACCTGACCAGCCTCGGCGGCCGCTTCAGCGCACGCGACATTGCGGAGGCCATTCTCGAGCCTAACAAGGTGGTCTCCGATCAATACGCCTTCGATCTGATCACCCGCAAGGACGGCACCCAGCTCACCGGCAAGATCACCGGTGAGAAAGACCGCAAGACCATCGTCGCCACCAATCCCTTCGACCTCAGCCAGACGGTGGAAATCGAAAGCGGAGAGATCGCCTCGGTGAAGGCCTCGCCCGTCTCGCCGATGCCTCCCGGGCTGGTCAACCGACTCAACCCGGAAGAGCTGAAGGATCTGCTCGCCTATCTGTTAGGCAAGTGAGATCACCTTTCAGCGGATCTCGATGATCGCCTTGATGGCCCCCAGCGCGGGATCGGTGAATTTCCCGAAATCCCGCGCCACATCGTCAAAGGCGAGCCGGTGGGTGATCCAAGCGTCGGTATCAATCTTGCCGGCGCGGATGAGTCCGATGATCCGCTCGAAGTCCTCCGGCATCGCATTGCGCGAGGCCAGCAGCGTGAGCTCGCGGCGGTGAAAGACCGGGGCATGCGGAAATCCGAGATCCGAGGTGGTGATGCCCACATAGACCACGCGGCCGGCAAAGGCGGCGAAGTCGAAACAGGTGGACATCGACTTCGGGCTGCCGGTCGCGTCGATGACGACGTCCGCCAGTTTTCCATCCGTCAGCGCTTCGAGCGCGGCGAGGTGCGATCCATCCGGCTGGAAGGCGATGGTGTGGTGGATGCCCAGTTTTTCCCGGCAGAAATCGAGACGGCCCTGCACCATGTCCATGACGATGGTGGTCACATCCATGAGCTTGAGGAATTCCAGGCAGGCCAGGCCGATCGGACCCGCGCCGATGACGAGCACGGTTTCGCCGGGCTGGGGATTGCCGCGTTGCACGGCGTGGTAGCCGATGGCCAGCGTCTCGACGAGGGCCAGTTGATCGTAGGATAGATCATTGCCCGGATGCAGCTTGCGCGCGGGCACGGCGAAGACTCCGCGCCGCAGGCCGCCGTTGTTGTGCACGCCGATGACCTGCACTCCGGGGCAGCAGTTCGGCTTCCCTTTCTGCGAGGTGGGGGACGCGGCATCATTGACGTAGGGCTCCAACGAGCACTTGTCTCCGGGTTTCACGTGGGTGACGTCCGGCGCCACGGCCACCACTTCCAAGCCAAGCTCGTGGCCCGGCGTGCGCGGATAGGCAAAAAACGGAAACTTGCCCAGATAACACGCCAGATCGGTGCCACAGATGCCCATGCGGTGGGCGCGGACCAGCGCCTCGCCCGGTCCAGGCGCTGCGGGTTCGTCCAGATCGATCATCCGGATCTCCTTGGGGGCGGTGAATTGGATCGCTTGCATCAGTTGTTTTCGGGAAGGCCCTCGACGTGGCCGATGTTTCTCACAGGATCAAAGATGGCCAGCACCTCGGCGAGGAGCTCACGGTCGATGGGCTCTTCCAGCCACTCCGCCCATTTGCGGATATTGGCCGGATTGGCGGACCCGGCGACGGTGGTGGCCAGCCCCGGGTGCTCGCAGGAAAACTGAAGCGCCAGCTTGGCGATGTCCGTGCCGCGGGCGGCGCAGTGGCTGGCGGCGGCGCGGGCGGCGGCCTTGACGTTCTCCGGCTCCTTGAGCCAGACGGGCAGCTCGGCCTGGGTAAGCAGTCGGGCGGAAAATGGACCCGCGTTCATCGCGCCGATGCCCTTGGCCTCAAGCCGGGGCAGCAGGTCTTCGGTGAAGCTGGTGTTTTGAAGCGTGTAGCGGTTGTAGGCGAGCACGCAGTCGATCTGATCCTCCACATGGTCGAGCACGGTGTGGAAGGTCTTGAGTGGATAACAGGAAAAACCGATGGCACGCACCTTGCCCTGCTCCTTGAGCTTGAGCACGGCGGGCAGGGTCTCCTCCCAGATCTGGGGCAGCGAAACGAACTCGACGTCGTGGAGCAGCAGCACGTCCAGATGATCGGTGCCGAGACGTTGCAGCGAGACGTGGATGGACTCGGCCACGCGCTTGGCGGAAAAGTCGAAGTGAATGTCCGAGTAACGCCCGAGCTTGGTGCCTAACAGATAGCTGTCACGCGGGATGCCCTTGAGGCCGAGGCCGAGCATGATCTCGGACATGCCACGGCCGTAGAACGGCGAGGTGTCGATGAAGTTCATGCCCAGATCCAGCGCGGTGCGCGTGGAGAGCATGGCCTCGTCGAGCGAGATGGAACGGAACTCCGCGCCCAGTGACGAGGCGCCGAAGGAGAGGATGGGAAGGTCGATGCCGGTGCGGCCGAGCGGGCGGGTCTTCATGTCAGATGAGGGCGCGGATGGAAGCGATGGTCTGGCGCGCCGCCGTCTCCGGATCGGGCAGCGGCAGAATCTCGGCCGAGAGATAACCGGAGTAACCCACCGCATGCAAGGCGGAGATGATAGGTTTCGGATCGGTATGGCCGAAACCCATGGCCCGCCGGTTGGAATCCGCATAATGCACATGCCCGATGCGGTCACCGGCTTCCAGGATGGCGGAGGAAAGATCGCTTTCCTCGATGTTCATGTGGAAGAGATCCGCCAGAAGGACGATGTTTTCCAGCGATCGATCTAACAGGAAGCGCCGGGCATCCCCCAATCGGGGGAAAAGCGTGGTTTCGTATCGGTTGAGCGGTTCGTAGATGAAAGGCACGCCACCGGCCGCGGCCCGTTCCCCGCAGACGCGCAGGACCTCGGCGAGAAGATCGAAGGCATCGGGTCCGGTGGGTTTTCCCTGCATCGATCCGAGGATGGCGGGGGCACCGAGGCGGGCTCCGAAGTCGATCATGCCGCCGATGAAGGCGAGGGCATCGCGGCGGCGCGACGGGGATTCGTCTGTTAGAGAAAGCCCTTCGCGGAGCATGCCCGCACCGGTGCCCACGGCGGCGATGGAGAGATGGTGTTCCGCGGCAAGCGCGAGGATGTGTTCCGGGCTGGCGGAGTCCGGCCCCGGAAGGAAGAGCTCGACGGCATCAAACCCGGCGGCGGCGGCGGCCTGGAAGGATTGCTCCAGCGGGTAACGGAACACGAAGGGCCCGTGGAGGGCCTCAGGAACGAGGGAGATCGTGATGGCGGACTTCATGCGCCGATTCGTGAGGCATCCGCGGCGTGATGGAAAGCGCTTCGTTTCCACTTCGCCGGCCACTCACTCGCCGGCGGCGTCCGCGGCGGGCTTCATGTCATCTCCGGGCAGGATTTCCTGGGTGAGGCGTTTGACGCCCTCCTCGGCGAGTTCGCTCTGCGGATGGATCGAGCGGGCCTTGAGATACCACGAGAGTGCGGAGCCGGTCTGTTTGGGCGTGCGTTCTTCAAACTGCCTCGCCTTGTCGAGGGCCTTGGTGAAATCGGCCACCTTGGGGGCGAGGAGTTCGAGTTCGCGTCCGAGTTTCGGGTCATCGGGAAACTGTTCGCGGAGCTCGGCGAGCTGCTCCCAGGCGGCATAGTTTTGTCCCACCTTCGAGAACTCGGCGGCCTTGCCGAGCGCGGCCTCGATTTTCATGAGGTTGCCCATGATTTGCTTGAAGGCATCCTCGCGGGAAGCATCGCCCTGGATGGATGGCGCGAATTCATACTGGCGCTTGGCGATCTCGCGGAAGTTGCCCTCGGCGAGCAGGCGGTCGAAGTCATTGCGCAGGCTGACCAGTCCGCTGGCGCTGGTGAGCAGGTTGCGGAACTCGGTGAGTTTGGGATTGGTGGGCCAGATCTCGGTGGCGGCCTTGATTTTCTCCGCAGCCTTGTCGCTTTCCTTGGCAAGCAGGTGGGCCTTGGCCTCCTCGATGGCAAGATCCGAGGCCAGCGTGTAGGCAGCGATGGCGCTGTCCACCTTCGATGAAGGGAAATCGCGCGCGGCTTTCTTCAGGCGATCCGCGAGTTCGCGGGTCTTGGTGTAATCGCGTGCCTGGAGCGTGCCGTAGAGTTCGTGGAGATCCCTGACGTATTCGAGAACACGGCGTTTCTTCTCCAAGGGAAGCGTAGCCACCGGGGCGAGATATTCTCCGAGTGCGTAGGCCTCCATGAGGCGCTGGGAAGCGGAGTGCAGTTCGTCCCGCATCAGCAGGAGATCGAAGGCCTCGACATACTTCGAGACCTCGCGGATGGCTTCATTGGAAAGCGAATCCAGGGATGCCACGGTGGGACTCACGCCGACGGACTCGGAGAAGAGCTTGGCGACGTCCGAGTTCTTGTCGACACGCAGGGTGGCGTCGCCATCCTTCCAGATCTGGTTGTAGAAACGCGCGGCCATCAACACGTGCTCGTAGCGGCGCTGGACGAACCACTGGATCATGCTGACCTGATACTGCGCCTTGGTCTTGAGCGTCTGGGCCTCGGTGCGGGCGATGTTGGCTTTCTTGAGTGCCTCGATCTCGGCGATGCGCCGCAGGATGTTGGCATACTGGAGCGAGTTGGTGCCGGAACCAGGTGACTGGGCAGGCTGGTTCTTGCTCTTCTGAGCCTTGGGGTCGACATCGCCAAGGGTCTTGTCGCGCTCGTGACGCGCCTTCCAGTCGCCATCCGCGATGATGGCGCGCTTTTCGGAATCCATCGTCTCGTTGAGACGCTTGAGGCCGTTGACGTCCTGCTTGGCAAGCATGGCCATGTAGATCGACTCGGCCAGCGAGCCGCACAGGTTCGCATCCCCCGGATAGACGGAGGCGGTGGGCAGCAGCTTGAATGCCGAGTAAAGATCCGGCCCGCCCTGACGGAAGGGCGAGATGGTGGCGAGAATCTCGGCGATCGTCTCACGATAGGTGGCGGCTGCGGCGTCGCTTTCCGGTGGCTGGTTGAGATACTTTTCAAACCGCGCGCGCAGAAGCCGGTTGTCACCCAGCGGGATGGCCACCCCGCCGACGGTGATTGTCTCCGCGGAGGGATCGAGCAGCGGAATTTCCTGACCGAGGGGGCTGGCGGCCTCCTTCTTCTGCGGAGCCGCCGCGGTGTCCTGCGGCGGAGGCGTCTGCGCGGGCTGCTGGGCCGCCGCGGGCGGAGGAGTGTAGACCTGTGCCTGGGCAAGGCCGGCGAACAGAAAAAGAAGAGGGATCCGTGGGTTCATGATGCGGAAGGTGGGGTGCGTCACAGGCGGTTCACACCGGTGGCCACGGCAATGCCGCCCTGGCGGAATTTCACGCGGAAAGCATACTTCTGCTTGGTGTCGATGTTGAGCTTGGTGAACTCGGGCGGGATTTCGATGCCGATGAATTCATCGCCACCCGGAGTGTCCACCTTGACGCTCACGAACTGGCCGCGCGAGGTGGTCCATTGGAGTTTCTCATCGATCTGACCCTGGACGACGTATTCGTTGCCACGCAGGCTGTTGCCGTTCTCAAGAAGATCCTCGATGCTGAGCGGCGAGATGTCTCCGAACGAGGAGGATTTCTTGCCCAAAAAGGACTTGCCGGCAAACACCGCGGCGGCGATCGCGAGGGCGGCGCCGATGAGGAGGCCGGGATTGAGACTGGAGCTTGCGCGGCGGGCCATGGATGGGTGGACTCGGGGTTTTTGGAGATGCGGACAAATCAGACTGCCAGGAAAACAGCACGATTCGTTTCAGGCGAAAAGATGGCAGTGGAATGCGGGAAATCGAGTGTAAAGCGTCGCCAGGCGCTCGTTCGGTTTCCGATCGGCAGGATTCAGTCCCATTGCGGACGGCAGGCTCCCGCCCAGGCCGCGATCAGCGCCACAGCGATGTGGGCACCCAGCGCGTAGAGACAGGCACTTTGAGCGGACAAGCCGGTGTCCACAACGGACTTCACCGCGTCATGCACCTGCGTCTGCAAGGCCTCGACCGACCCGGACCATGCCCAATAGGCGGAAATGAACGGGCGGGTCAGCGCCTCGATCCGCTCCGGAAGCGCGAGCACCGCGCCGGACAAGGGCAGCTGGAAACCCACCAGGTAGATCGACATCAGCGAGGCCTGCTCGGCCGTCCGCATGAGCGAGGAAATCGCGAGGCAGATCATCGTCATGGCCGCGTTTACCAGGAGCAGGAAGCCGGCGTGCTGGATGAAGTCGCCACGAAACGGACCAAAGAAATTCACAAAGAACGCCATCCATAGCGACTGCGTGATGACCAGGCACGACATGAAGGCCACCTTGGACGCCAGGTAGGCGGATGGCCGCAAGCCACCGAATTTCTCCTTCTCGTAAATCGGCCGCTCCCCGGCGATCTCGCGGGCCGAATTGTTCGATCCCATCAGTGAGAGCAGCACCACTTGGAACATGATGATGCCCGATACCGCGGAACCCACCTTGGCCTGATCCGACCGGACGCTCTGCTGCTCTTGGATTTCGGCAAACACATCGGATTGGCGGGTGTCGGAAAACCTTCGGATCGGCTCGGATGCCTTTTCGCTGAACAAGGTGACCAGGATCGGGAAACAGATCAGAATGGCGAGCTGAAGGAAAACCTGGCCGCGATCGCGAAAGAAGATCCTCCAGCGCCGCGAAAGCAAGGTGGCAAACTGGCTGAAGAACCCCGGAGTGCGCACCGTCGCCGGCGCCCTTGGCACGCTTGCCGCAGGCTTGCTAGCCACCGCCGCCTCATCGTCCGCGGGCTCCGGTGCAGGCACGTCGGCAGGCACCTCATCCGGCGGCACGTGCAGGCTGCCGCTTGCGATGAGCTTGGCACGGTTCCGGTCGAGCATTTTCTGATAGGAAGCCCGGTGCTTTTGCCAAGAACTGTGCCAGCGCTCCGAGGCCTGCGTGGCGATGCGCGGGTAAACCTCCTCGGTATCGTTCACCGAGAAATAATGAGTCAGCTGCTCGGGCGGTCCGTGATACGCCACCCGCCCTTCATGCATCACCAGGATGGAATCATACAGCTCCAGATGGGACAACGAGTGGGTCACCGATAGCACGATGCGCCCGTCCTTCCGCGAGAGATCATGAAGCAGCCGCACGATTTCCCGCTCGGATCTCGGATCGAGGCCGGAAGTCACTTCATCACAAAGCAGCAGCTTCGGGTCGGAAACCAACTCCATGGCCAGCCCCAATCGCCGTTTCTGGCCGCCGGAAAGCACTTTCACCTGCCGGTCGGATATCGGACTCAGCCCGGTCTCCTCAAGCACACGGTCGATCCGCTCGTCCAACTCGGCCGTGCTTCTCGACCTCACCCGCAACCGCGTCGCGGCCTCCACCGATTCATCCACCGTCAGAGGGTCATAAGCGATCGAGAACTGCGGGACATAACCGATCTCCGATGGATCGAAATCCCCGTCTTCGGACAGGTTCCGGTTTTCCCAGAACAAGGAGCCGGACGACTCCGGGTTCAGACCGGCAATGGTTTTCAGAAGGGTGGTTTTTCCGCAGCCGGATGGACCGACGATCGCCATGAAATGCCCCTTGGGCACCGCAATCGAAACACGGTCCACCAGCGGGACTTCCTCTCCGTCCTTCTGGATGGTGAAACTGACTTCCTTGAGTTCTAACACGGGCAGGGTGGTGGCTAGGCAACAAACGGACCGGATTCGGATCCTCTATCGTCGTTCAGGAAATATCGCGGCACCCGCTCAATCGAGCGGAACGATCCGGATCGATCCCGCCGGCTTGCGGGCCATGTCAGCCGAGAGCGTGTTGGCCACGTTTCCCTGCGGAGTCATGTCGGACGGGCTGTTTTCCAGCGCATTCCTCAGCGCCCCCTCGACCAATTGCCCGCAGTGGATCTTCATTGGCGGCAGCGCGCCCAGATCCCCCGCCAGTTCGCCCGCACTCATCTTTCCCGCCTCTTCGGCGGTCTTGCCACGCAGCAACTCGGTGGCCATCGACGCCACCGCGATCGCCGTCTGACAGCCGAATGCCTGGAACGACGCGCGATCAATCACCCGCCGACCGTCCTTTTCGGTGAACTTCAGCCACATCCTCAACATGTCCCCGCACTCCGGCGAGCCGACGGTTCCCACCGCATCCGCGTCCGGGATCTCTCCCTGATTTTTCGGATTGGCCAGGGCTTCTCGCACTTTTGATTCAAAGGAACTCATGATCGGGATCGGATGTTTCCCGGACATCAATGCACCGGGACCCGGAATCTAGGGCCTCCCGAATGCATTTCAAGCAATCCGCACCAACCGGAAACCGACCCACCGAAGGATCCCCCACCCCACCCGCGTATCCGGGCCATGTACAAACCCATCCTCCTCTGGCTCGCAGCCACCCTCCTCGGCCATGCCGCACTCGCCGATCCTCCCCATCCGCGACTCTGGATGCCCGCAGCCGCCGAAGCCGCCGTCCGCCGCTCCATCCAATCGGACCCCCTCGCCGCACGCCTCCACCAGTCGATCCTCGCCGAGGCCGACCGCATACTCAAGGCCCGCACCTGCCGCTACGAAATCCCCGATGGCAAACGCCTGCTCGCCGAATCCCGCCTCGCCCTCCACAACATCAGCCACTGCACCTGGGCCTGGCGCATCGCCGGCAACGAATCCCACCGACTCCGGGCCATCGCCGAACTCGAGGCCGCCTGCTCCCTCAAGGACTGGAACCCCTCCCACTTCCTCGACACCGCGGAAATGGCCACCGCCGTCGCCATGGGCTACGACTGGCTCCATGCCTCACTCACCCCGGACCAACGCTCGATGTGCGAACGCGCCCTCATCGAAAAAGCCCTCACCCCCGCCAAATCCATCTTCGACCGCAAGTCCGGTTGGGCCAAACCCGGAAACAACTGGTCCCAGGTCTGCGGCGCAGGCATCGCCCTCGCCGCCGCCGCCATTGCCGACAAAAACCCCGCTCTCTCTGAACCCCTCTTCCAACAAGGCCTCCAGCTCGTCGAGTCTTGTTCGAAATTTTACCAACCGGACGGCATGTATCCGGAGGGCCCCGGATACTGGCACTATGGAACCAACTTCCATGTCATGATGCTGGCCGCATGCAAACCCCTGGGGCGTTCGTTTCAGGACGATCCGATCCTCCGCCAGGCAGGTGCCTCGATCATGCACCTCACCAGCCCCACCCGGATCAATTTCAACTTTGCCGACGGAAAACCCGGCCGCGAAACCCCCAGTCCCGCCCAATGCTGGATCGCTTCCCATTACGCGGACAAAGCCCAGGCCCGCCACGTCCGCGACCTCTTCGCCCGGGCTCTGGATGAGTCCAAAGGCAAATTCAAAGGCGACCGCTACGCACCTCTTTCGATTCTCTGGCTGCCTGCCGATCCCGGCCCTTGCGATCTTCCCCACGCGGCCGCGTTTCACGGCGAACAGGCGATGGCCCTCTTCCGCACATCGTGGAAGCCGGACGCAGCCTGGTTCGCCATCAAGGGCGGAACCGCCGCAGCCAGCCATGGTCATATGGACGTGGGCTGCTTCGTCTTCGACGCCCATGGAGAACGATGGATCCACGACCTTGGCGCCGAGAACTACAACCTTCCAGGCTACTTCGGAAAACAGCGCTGGACCTACTACCGCCTCCAAAACCGATCCCACAACACCCTGGAAATCGCCGGGCGCCTCCAGAATCCGAAATCCAAACCCTGTCCGCTCCTTTCCACCTCCCGGTCCGGACCGATTCTTGAAGCCGCATTCGATCTCAGTGACGCCTATCTGGATTCCGCGGCAAGAGTCATCCGGAAGTGCTCATTCGACACCCGCTCCGGTGCCGTGATCATAGCGGATGAAATCGAAAATCCTGCAGGGGACGTCATCTGGCGCGCCATTACCGATGCCACTCCGGAAATCCGCGGACCGGAGATCTTGCTCACCAAAAACAAAAAATCCGTCACACTCCGCCTGCGATCGGCCCAAGGCACCTGGTCCGTCCACAACGCCAGCCCACCCACCCCTGCGGAAAACCCGAACACCGGCTTCAAAGTGCTCGTCCTCTCCATTCCGGCAGCCGCCGCCCGGGACATCCGGGTGGAGATAAACCCCTGAGTGAACGCACACCCGCCTCCTGCCCATGGAACCCTCCCCTCAGCCTTTCAAACGTCGCTCCTTTCTGAGCGGCTCCATCGCCGCCGCCGCCTCGTTGGGCACCGGAATGCACGTTCAGGCAAGCCCCGCCACAGCCGGGGGAATCGTCAGCGGCAGCCAATCCAATGCTAGAATCTACCACTTCAAGATCGGCGATATCGATGCCTGGTCCATCAGCGACGGTCATCTCCTCTTCCGGGACCCACTCCAACTCCTCTGGCCGGAACAAGACCGACCCGCCATGCGCTCCTGGCTGGAAAGTCACGGCGAGCGCCTCGATGGAATCCCGCTCTACATCAATATCCTGCTGATCCGGTCCGGTGGCGAATTCGCCCTCTTCGATGCCGGATTCGGCCCCCGAACCAATCCCGACCTTGGCTGGGTCGCCGGAGCTCTCAAGGACATCGGCATTTCACCGGATCAAATCACCGCCTCATTCCTCAGCCATGCCCACGCCGATCATCTCGGCGGATTCGTCCTGGGGCAAAAACCCGCCTTTCCCAATGCGGCCCTCCATCATCTCCCCGAAGAATATGGATTCTGGCACGCCGAACGCCCGGATTTCTCCCAATCCCGCCGCAACAAGGAGGAAATCCCGTCCATGATCCAGACCATCCGGTCGCAGTTCGAGATTCTCAAATCCCTCCTCCAACCCGTCCGCGCCGGAACCACCCTTCTGGGCGGCTGCGTTACCGTCGAGGCCGCCCCAGGGCATACCGCCGGACACGCCATCTTCCGCATCCGCTCCCGCGGCGAAGAACTCCTCCACCTCATGGACCTTGCCCACCATCACGGATTCATGTTCCACAATCCCGATTGGAACATTTCCTTCGATCACCATCCCCGAGAGGCCATCCAAACCCGCAGGGCCGTCTTCGCCCGCGCCGCCGCCCACCATACCCGCTGCTACGGCTTCCATCTGCCATGGCCCGGCCTCGGACGGATCCTACCCCAACCTCCAGGCTACCTCTGGCACCCCGAACGCTGGACCTGGGGCAGCTAAGGCCGCAACCCCGACCGGCCCATGTCGCTCTCTAATACATGGTGACAGACATTTTGTAGGGATTCCTCTTGTCACGGGGCGCGGGGCATGCAGGATGGGGGCATGAGGCGGGCGCGCTGGTTGGCACCTTGGAAGGATTCGCGGGTCAAACCGGCGATCTACCACTGCATTTCACGCGTGGTGGACCGGCGCTTCGTCTTCAAGGACCTCGAACGC
>JAIXOR010000085.1 GCA_027486655.1 Verrucomicrobiaceae bacterium
AGGGTTTCGCGGACCGAGTGATCGGTGATGAGGATGGCGAGGCCGTCGCGGTCGCGGAGTTCGCGGACGATGCGCTGGATGTCCTCGACGGCAATGGGGTCGATGCCAGCGAAGGGCTCATCGAGCATGAGGAGGAAGTTTTGAGTGCCCAGTTAACAACGAAGCCAAGTCGAAAACTGGATCTCATGTTTCCTCAAGAAATCCGGACAATGCCGCGTGCGGGGAAACCTTTCGGGCAAAAAAACCGGGGAAGTCCCGCCATTCCCTGCGCAGTGGGGGTTCAAGCTTAAAAATCTCCGCCGGAGCACTTCCGTAATTCGTGTTTTCCTGCCATCGGACCCAAGTCACATCCTGAGAGTATATATGATTTTGGTCCATAGGGTAGCCCTTCATCGCCAGCACGCTACCGATGTAATGCTCGTCCGGTGCTTCCATGGACTCAAACATTGGTGTGAAGTCATCCTCCATCAAACATTCCGCCGCTTCCCTGTTAAGCATCACCCATTGGGAATGGACCCTGCGGCACCTTGCTTCCACCCATGGCACGGCTCCAAAACGCCGGAGGTGCTTTTCCTTCATCTCCCCTTGCCCCTCACTGCAAATCATACTGCGCCCATCCATCCGAAGTATTTTGCGGATTTCAGCCCAAGTCTTGATGGGGATGCAGGATTCGGAAGCGAATGCAAAGTGCGTCACAGCAGGGTTCCGCAGAGCCTCTCTAAGCAACTCAAGCATCGCCCTAACCAACGAAACATGTCCCCATTTCGTTTCGATGGACACGGGAGTCTGAAGTTTGAGGAACCAGTCCTCTTCCACCGCTTCTGGAGCCTTGATGTGAGCGTGAGTCACCACCTCAGCGCCTGCCTCATCCAGCCATTTCCGCCAGTAGTCCGGCTGGTTTAGCGCGCCCTTGGTCAGAAACAATACAGCCAGTTTCGGAGCTTTGTGATCCTTGCCTCCCTTTGACTCGCCAGGTTCCGCAACCACCTCAAGATGCCGCTTCCAACGGGTGCCGCCCGCCATCTCCGCCCCAAGGCCGATCACTTCGCCAGCACTGGAAATCTGCTCTCCAAACGCTGTGTAATTGCTGTAAGTTCCCCCAACGAGATCGGAGGTGGCTACCGCTTGCCACGCGAGATTCGGGTAGCAGGCATAGGTCGGGATTTCCTCGTGGAGATCGCCGAGAAACCAGTCGCTCGCACGTGCGTGGGATTTTGCCCGGTTCTCCGCGGAGGAGGCGTCCAGCGCCGCTATCACACGTTTGTAATACGGTGCCCGGACCGCGAAGGCGTGGGTGTCCAGGGCGTAAGTCGTCCTCACCAGACCGTCCCATGCCTTCCATGGTCGCCGACGATGGGCGCATCCCAGATAAAAGATGCCCCAATCTTCGGGCATTTCGATCCATCTGAGCCTTTCCACCAGTTCCGGGTGGAAAATCACATCATCTTCCAGAATCAGCACCGCCTTGGCTCCCGCGAGCATCGCCTTGCGGATCGCCAAGCGTTGGGAAAGCGCCAGTGCGTAACGACCCGCACTTTCGTAGCCACGTTTGTTTTTCACAAACCGCGCATCCACCGCCGGAAAACGCTCCGCCGTGATGCCAGCTTGCATGAGTTGCCACTCAGTCTCCGCCCGGCGGTCCTGCCGTCTTCCGAGATTGATCCAGTATCTTGCGGGAAATTCGTCTTCGATGTTCATGGGGGTGAGGAAAGTCAGGACTCAAGAAGATCGAGAAACAGGCCACCTGGGTCACCGTAGGTCTTCATCAGGTGAAGGGCAAAGGCGAGGTCGATTTTGTCACGCTGCTCACCACCTACGAAATGCAGCAGGGCCGCGTGCTTGTAATCGAGAAACCCCTTGTCCAGATGGAAGGGAAACAGGATTTCCCCGCGCTCGAACGGGCTTGCTTTGAGTTCCGTATCCAGCAGCAGGCGATTCCACGCCGTCTGGTCCCGCATGTCTGCATGTCGAACAGGTTGACTCTCGAAGATTTCTTTCCATTGCGCCATTACCTCCGCATAGCGCTCCGCTCTCACCGCGAAGGTTCCCGCGTTGATTCCGTATCCCGCCGCCGATAGCCAGGCGTTGCGCGAGGGACTCAACGCTTCATCCCGGCTGATGTACCCGTTGAACACATGGGAATCGGCCATTTTTCTTCCTTCCTCCGGTTGCACCAAAATTTCCGCATTCCCTGCAAAAAGATGGTCCAAGTTCCTAAGCGCGAGACAGTCCGCATCGAGGTAAGCCACCCATTCGTAGCGCGAGGCATCCAGCATCTGCGCCGCCCTGAACCGGTATTCCAGCGCCGCTTTCAGACACCTCTCGCCGGCACCGCGTCCCTCCCCCACCTCCGGCGTCGCCACAAACACTTCTTCCAGCACTTTCCGCTCCACTGGAAACAAGGGCTCTGGAAAGTTACGGAACACCACAATCTCGCCGCTCCAGAACTGCCGCAGCAGAGAATTACACAACAATTTCGCCATCGTCCGCCCTCCGCGCCAACCCGGAGGATCGAAGGCCACGGTGTAGATCAGATTGGGCTTGTAATGACCGGTGGGATGCATCGGGATTTCGAAAATGTTGGAAATTTGATGTTGACGACCTCTGACTGTCTTTCTATGAGTTTTGAGAATTTTATAACTGCCATGAACAACGAACCACTCGTACCCCCCCCCTCTAGCAATAGTCAACTGGAAAAGTTTACAACTTCCACAGGTCATGAGTGGAACAACGGGATCACCCGAAGAAGCTTTCTTAAGAGGACGGGAGGTGCGACAGTGGCGACGATGGTCACATGGCATGGAATGAGGGTGGATGCCTATGCCACTCCACCAGCTGCTGATGGCAAACACTGGCTCACGATAACAGTCAAAGTGAAAGCAAATCAGGAGATTGCCCCTCAAGAAATTGACCCCGAAGCTCACCCTGATGGCGTCGGTAGCGACCCGACCACTCTTACTTCTGCGGAGGAACTGTCGAATTGGTCCGGAAACATAACCAATGATGGCGGCGGTGGTGCAGTAATCGAACAACGAGGAGGAAAAGTTTACTACACATTCTTGAAGGATGCTGAAATCACCTATAAGAGATCAAAGACTAAGAAGAAATAAGATTGATTGATCGATTTGTTGTGAGTCTTCATGAATCAATGAGATTCAGATAGCACATACGTTGTAATAATTCACATTCTTTAGGATCGAAAGCTTTCCGAATGCATTTCGCTAGATCATAGAACCACAGAGCAATGGATCTGCCGAATTGATTGGAAAAAAGTCTTATTTCGCCTTATGGCTAAAAATATGAATTATTGGAGATTTGCGATTTTTCCTATCAGGGTGATATGGGTTCTTGTATTGGTTGGATTCATTTTATCTTTGTGGGTCTTGAGCGATAATTCCCGACAAGGGGCAACCGATTTAATTCACAAAAAGCCCAAAAATCAACTCGTGGCCGAGATACCTCCCAACGTCTGGGAAACTAACAAATCAAAGACAGGGTCACGAACGAATCCATCTCAGAACGAAAAAGTTTCCGCCATCGATCTAAAAGCGCAGATCACTAACAAACTCCAACAAAACGAAGCTCTCCGTTACCAACTCCTGCATTACAAAGAACAAGAGAGCCATATCACTTACATGATACAGATTGCGCCCCCTTCGAGTGAGGAAATAAAGGATATCAGGGCCACGATTGGAGCCGCGCAAAGATCTTTGGATGGAAACCTTGCCGAGAAGGAAGAGTTCGACAAATGGATTGATGATGTAATCGCTGATTACGATTGCCTCGGATTCAGTGGGCACAAGATTGTTATGATTAGTATTCCCGAAAATCCGGATGAGAAAATCTCCGCGTATAGCTATCATAGTAATGATCCAAATTCGGAGCTGCAGATGTTTAAGAACTATAATAACAGAAAGTTTAAAGGTGATAAGGTTCGCTTTTACATTGGTTACGCAGGAGAAGATAATATAAAAAGATTCAAAAACCTAATTAAGTGAGCGTGGATTCGAGATTGGAACAAATTTATCTGAAGACAACATAACGAGTGGGAGTAATGATCCATTTTGGTTTGGATGATTACACTATTTCGCGTCAACGCCCAGATCTTTATGAGTCGGGAAATCGCGCAGAGCAGCTCTGAAGGAGTTGCTACTTTAAACCCTTCATACCGATTGGCAGCGAAATCATGATGGGCAACCACTACTTACTTAATTCTGCCTCGGGCTGGGCAGTGGTCTGTGTTTCTAAAAACGGTTGCACCTCACTAAAAGCGCGGATTTTGCTGGATCACGGGATAATGGGTAATGAATTCGCAACAATTCATGACCAGATCGGCTACGACTCTTCCTCCCCTTTTCTGAGGGAGGTGAACGATGGCATCCCGGAGGATCTATACACCTTTGCAGTATGGCGGGATCCAGTGGAGCGCTTCAAGAGCGTGTTCAAGCACTATGCATTGGGCGGCGTCCATGGTAGGCAGCCCAAGACACTTCCACCGGAAATCGACGCCTGGCTGGACTGGGTAGAGGATGAGCTTCTTAAACCCGTGCTGGAGCAGGACGAGCACATCCGCCGTCAATCCGACTATTACAAGCCCGAGCAAGTGGATTCCATCGTGCCGCTTGAGCATCTGGCCGAGTGGTTTACGGCAAAAGGTTTCGGCGAGCTGCCCTATGAGCACGTGCGCTCCACTCCGGTGGATGTTACACCAGCCCAAGCGGCGCGCATTCGGAGAATCTATTGGCAAGACTACCTGGTATTGGGATCGCTACTGCCAAGTTGGCTGGATCGCCCCCTTGTCGCGGGTCTATGGATTGGCGAAGAGCTGCCGCCATTGGCGGAACTGTGCATTCTTTCATTTCTGCATCATGGCTTCCGCTTCAAGCTACATACCTATGGTCCGGTGGCTGGAGTTCCGGAAGGAGTGGAACTTGCAGATGCGGCCGGTTTGCTAGACGAATCGGAACTCTTCCTGCATCACACTGGCAGTCTGGCCCCCACTGCGGACCGCATCCGCTACCGCTACCTCGCGGAACATGGCGGTTTCTGGACGGATCTGGATGTGGCCTGCCTGAATCCGGAGGGTTTCCCCGAACAATGGCCGTGGTCCGCCATGCAGGATTCAGAGTGGGCCGCGGTGGGCGCGCTCGGGTTTCCGCCCGGGCATCCGGTGCCTGTTCATCTGGAGCGCCTCGCCCAGGACCCGGCAAATCCGATGCCTTGGGACGATGCCGCCGCTCTTCAATGGAAGCAAGACTGGCTCCGGCGCACACCGGATCTGTTGCAACGCAAGATCGACGCGAAGTGGACCACGCTCGGTCCGGACGGCTTCACCCATGCAGCACGGCACTTTGGGATATTGGAAGATGCCGCCCCGCCTTCCTCAATCTATCCCATTCCCTATCAGGACTGGAAGAGATCGTATGACGGTTCCATTGGTCACGACTCGCCGGAACTTGCGAATTCGTGGGCCGTGCATCTCTGGGGAGAGAAACTACGCACCAGCCCCGACACTATTGAAAACATGGATCGCGACAGTCTTGTCGCTCAACTCATGCGCATCCATGGATGTGCGCCCGCACATCTTCAAAAACGATTCTGGCGTCCCGGGCCGCCTCCCAAAATCCTGGTCGGGGTGTGTTCCTGCTCCGCCAACAGGGCGAAACGGGACGCGGTGCGGGCCTCCTGGGCCACACTCGAACAAGCCAATGTAACCATTCGATTCTTTACAGGGGAGGCCCCGAACATCGAGGAGCAGGATACCATTTTCCTCAATGCGAATGACTCTTACCCTTATCTTCCGTCCAAGGTCATGGCATTTTTCAGCCATGCGCTGAAACACTTCGATTTTGATTGGTTGTTCAAATGCGATGATGACACCTACGTGGATCTAACGCTTCTCGCGGATCTGACAGGGCCTGGGCTTGATTTGATTGGCAGTGAGGTGACTGCTACGCGCGGAAGCCCAAGTGGAGGAGCGGGCTATTTCCTTTCCCGACGAATGGTTGAACTTCTCGTCAGCGAGGGCAAAATCCCAGAAACGGGTGACGAGGATGTGCTCATCGGTGAAGAAGCCATTCGCAAGGGTGCCATTGTCTGTGCCACGACGCGCCTCGGGCAGGATGCCAGCCGATATCCCCGGAAGGACAATACGGTAGTCACATCCCATTGGTGCAGTCCCGAGCGCCTGCGTGCGATTCAAAGCATCCGATTTGGTGATCCCGTTGGGATTGTTGAAGTCAGACATCCACAGTGGCATGACGAATTGCAGCTTTATGCCGATGGAACATTCACCCGCAAGTCAGGCAACTGTGCCGGAACTTACGAAAAGGAGGGTGAGGGGTACCTCCTTCGCTGGTTTGATTGGGGTGAAGAGCGCCTGACCCCTGGCTGGGCCGAAGGGAATTCCGAGGCGCGGTTCTTCCGTTGCACGAAGATTCGCAGCATCACGCTCGAACTGGCCGGAGGCCTCGGCAATCAGATGTTCCAGTATGCCCATGGCCTGGCCCTAGCCACTGCCACAGGGGCGGCTCTTAAACTGAGTTTCATCGATTATGGGAGGCCATTCGCACTGGACATGTTCAGCTTGAATCTCGATCCAATGCCTCCAGCCCTCCACCAACGCATTGAATATTTTGGTGACCATGTGGGCGGGGATTGGCCCACATTGAGCGCGATTCACAATGCGACCTGTCCAGATGTCAGGGTAGCCGGCTACTTCCAGAACGAGGAATTCTTTCGTCCGGTGCGCGAGTCGATCAGGCGTGTCTTCCATATCGAACCCAAAGTGCTTGACGATGTCGAGGGCAGGACGCCGGTGTGTGTCCATGTTCGGCGCGGTGACTTTGTCAACAGCGACACCCATGACCTTTGTTCCATTCCTTACTTTTTGGATGCAATGCGCCTGATGGGCGCCATGGTGGCAAATCCATGGTTTGTCGTCATTTCAGACGATCCGGCTTGGTGTGAAGTTCGCTTCGGGGTGCTTGAAAACGCTCGGATGCTTCCCTTCATGCCGGTCCGTGAAACCTTGGAGGTGATGGTTGGATGCAAGGCATTCATTCTTTCCAACAGCACATTCGGGTGGTGGGGGGCCTGGCTGGCGGACCAGCACCCGGTAATCGCTCCGACGAAATGGCGAGCGAACGAACATTGCAACATCGCTCCGAAGAATTGGATCGCGTTGCCACCCGAAGGTATCAATGCCTTGTGGAGTCGACCGCATGTGGTCGAAGACTGGAGTGGGAAACGCCTGATTTCCTTCTCCCTTTATGGCCAGGAAGACCTGTATTGTGAAGGACTACTGGACAATATCCGCGTGTGCAGGGTGATGTATCCGGGATGGCAGGTGATTGTTTTTCATGACGGGTCTCCGCCTTTGGATATTCTGGAACTCGCCCGCTTGGGTGGGGCAATCACCATCAAAACGGAAGAAGGTATTGCACCTGAAGCTGCTAGATTCCTCGCTGCCGGATTCGCAGGCATCGAGCGGGTTATCTTCCGGGATACGGATTCTCTCCCCGACGAACGCGAAGTAGAATGTGTGCGAGTTTGGATTGATTCGGGTATGCCATTCCACGCGATGCGAGATCACCCCTCGCATACTTCCACCATTCTTTGTGGAATGTGGGGGTGTGTAGGTGACATACTCTCTGATGTCTCCACAACCCTCAGGGAATTCAGTTGGTCTGGGGAATATGGGCAGGATCAGGAATTTCTCGAACATGCCGTTTGGAAACCTTACGCGGATCAGATTCTCATCCATGATTCCCACCCATCTGGTCTCCCAGGACAGCCGTTTCCTTCGAAGCGAAAAAACTGTCGGTTTGTTGGCGAGCGCATGTATCGGGGACAGCCGGTGTTTGACACATGGAAAAATCTAAAGGATCTCAATTTGTGATTTTTACAGGCACTATATTGGCAGCGTAACGATGGCCTCTCAAAGCAGTTGGCGGGCGGACAATTCACGGAGTTCCCTGCAGGTTTTGACCACTGCGAATCGATGGTTTGATGATCTTCCAAGTGTGCTTGTTGAGCGCCTAGGGAAACAATCTTGCATTCGTTTGCGCTACGAAGATTGGAGCCGGGATCCAAATTCACTGGAACAAGCCTGGCATTTCCTGGGTTTGGGCTTTGAGCCTGATCGAATCCGGGAACTTTTCAGCCGGAGAGTCAACTGAGACGCATCATCCCTACCTTTTCGACTCATCTCCTCACATCCGGAAGTCATCGCCGAGGTAGTGCTTGCGGGCGATGGGGTCGTTCACGAGTTCGTCGGAAGCGCCTTCGAGGATGACGCGGCCGTCGTGGATGAGGAAGGCGCGGTCGGTGATGGTGAGGGTTTCGCGGACCGAGTGATCGGTGATGAGGATGGCGAGGCCGTCGCGGTC
>JAIXOR010000031.1 GCA_027486655.1 Verrucomicrobiaceae bacterium
GGAAGGCGAAGACGGTGGCACCCGTGGCGGCGGAACCCGTGGTGAAGTCGACGCTGGCACGGGCCCAGCTGTTAGAGGATCGGGTGGTGGTGACTTGGGATGCGCCGTGGTTTTTCACACCAAAGGTGAGGCCGGCATTGCCATTGGTGGTCCATCCGCTGAGGCGATAGGCGGTGGACGGGGTGAGGCCGACGACCTCCTGCTCGACGCCGGCGCTGGAGCCGCTGGCGGGGATCTTCCATGCGAACTCGCCGTCGTAGGCGGAGTCTGCGGAGATCGTCGCGCCGCCGTAAGCGTTGGTCCAAGGGATGGACGCGTCGTGTTCGAGATGGCCGTTGGGTACGGTGGCGGCGCGGCGCAGGAGGAAATCATCGACAAAGCCGGTGGACCCGATGTTGGCGGAGTAGGCGAAGAGCGCGGCGGTGCGGTTGTTAGGGCCGGTGGTGAAGGGAACGGTGGCCTTGGTGTAGGTGGCGGACGTCAGGGTCTGGCCGGTTTGGGGGGCTCCGTGGTTCTTGGCGGCGATGAAGAGTCCGGGCGAGGTGGCACCGGCATTGCCCCATGCATTCAGGATGTAGGGGGTGTCGGGCAGCAGGCCACGCACGGTTTGTTCGACCGACGAACCGCCGGAGGTCGGCGCGATCCTGGCGGCGGCGGGATCATTTCGTCCTCCCGAGGCAGACCAAGTGGCCTGCCCGGTCGCGCTGAAGGGGCCGATCTTCCCTTCGAAGTCGCCGTTGACGACCGTTTCGGAACGTCGATAGACGCGGACGTAGTCCACCCGCATTTTGGTCGTGGTGGTGGCAAGTGTCCCGTAGCCTGCGGATGGAACAGAGCCGGCCCAGGTGGTGCTTGTTTGATCCACCTCGCTGCTGAGGATGATGAATTCACTGCGCTGGGAGACCGGCGAGTTGGTGGCGTTGTTGTTGATGGTCCAGCGCAGGACGCCATCAATATAGAACTTCTGCTGGGTGGGCGTCCACTCCATGCCGTAGATGTGGTAGCCTGTGCCGAGGCCTAGATTTGGCGAGCTGTATCCGGTGCTGCGGTGGGCTGCGCCGTAGCCGTCCCAGTGGATGTTGCCGACGACCAGTCCGTCGATGTTGTTTCCGGATCCGTCGATCGTGCGGTGCTCGCAGATGTCGATTTCGGTCCCTGCGCTGTTGGGCGAACCGATGGGGCTTCCCATGGTGGGCGACTGCATCCAGAAGGCCGACCACATGCCGGGCGAGCTGTCGTAGTCGATGCGGGCCTCGATGTAGCCGTAGGTGTAAGGGTAGGTTTCCTGGGTGGAGATCATCCCGGTGTAGTGGGTGCCTCCGCTGGTGTAGGTGGATATGGTGAGCGCACCATCGGCGACGGCCACGGCGCTGGGTGAGTTGATGGCATCGCGGCGGGGGCCGGCAAGCCAGTGGCGCCATTTGGTCGTGTCCATGGTGGTGCCCTCGAATTCATCGTTCCATGCAAGTGTCCATCCAGCGCCGGTGGGCGTGGCGGCGCTGATCAGCGCGGTTGTGCCCAGCGCTGCCGCGAGCAGCGTGGTGACGAGGGCGAAAGGCTGGAGAGGCATGCAGGAATCAGGTTCGATGCAGTTTCAGAAACGCGCAACTGAAAGCAAGCCCACTCGTGGTTTGGGAGTCAAGGTGCCGCGGTGAGCCTGAGCCGGACGAAGCGGCGGTTCCCGGTGCCGGCAGGGATGAGGGTGCGGATTGATTCGCGGGTGGCGTCGATGGATGCCGGGGCGTTGGAGCTGGCGGGCGTCCACGGTGCGGCGAGGGTGTCCGACCATTCCACCGTGAAGGTCACGCCATCGGACGATGCGGCCTTGCTGCGGGTGTAGGCGAATTCGAGGTTCGCGCCGTTTCGGGTCAGGGTGGGCGTCATCCGGGTGGCGGCGAAGGGGTCCTGGCCGGTGGCGAATTCGAACAGGTTTGATTCGCCGTCGTTGTTGGGGTCGAACGAATCTGAGGCGTTGCCGAGGTTGGCGGCGCCACCGAAGTACTGTTGGCGCCATGCCTCCTGATGGCTCAGCGGTGCATCGGAGTTGATCAGAACGGTCGTGATGGAATAGGGCGCGAGCACGAGGTTGCGATTGCCGGTGAGGGCGGCACCGCTGAGGTTTTCGGTGAGCGTGATGCGTTGCTGCGCCGAGCCGTCATCCGCGGTTTTGTAAACTTTCCACAGCCGTCGCGCCGGATCGCTTGCCCAGTGGGCGGAGGTCTGCACGGTGGGATAACTGTAGCCCGCGCTGTTGTTGATCATCACCAGGATCAACTGGTCGGGAATGCCAGCGCCGGTGGAGTGGCGGTAGAGGGTGGTTTTCAGGTCCGGGTCTGAGCTCGTCGCGGCAGAGCGCCAGTCCCCGGGGCGGATGAATTTGCTGTAGTGTCCGAGTGCGCAGAAAGTGGCAGAGGCGGGCGAAAGGCTGAGGCCCCACATCAGGTAGGTGTTGGCCTTTTCGATGGCAAAGACGTTGTGCATGGGCAGGGCGTGCTGCATCCAGGCGGGAATCCCGGGGCCGTAGTTGTCATCGCCGAAGAACTCCGTCATGTAGATGGTGGAAGCCGGATAGGCCGCGCGCAGGCCGGAGAGGTTCGTGGTGTTGTTTCCCACATTGTTGGTGGATCCCTGATAGGGGTGATGGGCAATGGCGGCGAAGGAGTTCGCGGGAACGTTGTTGATGTAGCTGGAAATGACGGAAGGGCTGCCCGTCGTGGTATCGGGTCCGACAAACTTCACGAACCCGAATCCATTCGCCTGGAAGGCGCTCTTCACCGCGGCAAGTGCCTGGGGATAGCCAGCCTTGGTGCTGGTTTCCACGCTGTTCAGATAACAGCCCGCCTGCCATGCGGCGTAGAACGGATTGCCGCTGGGAGTGAAATCCGGTTCGTTCTGGATCGAGATGAAATCGGGGATGGCCTTTTCCACCGGCAGCGTGGAGTTGTCCCGCAGATATTGAAGCGAGCGCAGCCACCAGTTCGCGAAATCCGCATAGCGATAGGCGTTGCCTGTTTTTGCGAGGGTTCCGCCGTTCGCGCTGCCGGTGCTTTTGAAACGTCCGGGCGGCGACCAGGAGGATATTGTGAGCAGGCCGTCCGGCTGGATGGCGCGGAACATTTGAATGAACCTGACATTGTCCGAATCCCATCCGGACCAGAAAATTTCCGGTTCATCCAAAGCACACTCGAAGGAGTTGGACAGGCGCACGAACGAGATGTTGAGACCGTCCAGGGAGAAGGCCAGATTGAAGTTGGATGTGTTCCACGCGATGTTCTGCGGACCGAGACAGAAGTTCGCTCCGATGCCGTGGATCTGCTGGTTGGTGGTGGCGGGGGTGAGCGTCACGGTGGAAGGCGTGAAGCTGGTATTGGCGACCACCGTGATGATTCCGCTGGAGGCAAACTGGCTGGTGTTCCAAGCCAGACCGTAGTCCAAGGGGGGCAGCAGCGTGCTGGCGAAACTTCCGGTCACCTGCCCGCCACTGATCGAGACGGTGAACCTGTCTCCTGCTTGCAAGGCAGGGCCGGCGTTGATGACCCGCAAGGTGCCGCCGCGGTTAAGCGTTCCGGAAATGGTCAGGTTGCTGGCAGCAGGTGAGCGTGTCCGGTCGATGCTGAGGTCGAGGAAACCGCCGAGCGAGAGGGTGCCGGTCGCGTTGATCGACGCTTGATTGACTTGGGTCGCATCCAGCGTGCCGCCGGTCTGGACGGTCACCGTGCTATTGAGAGTCAGCGAGCCGCCAAGGGTGCCACCCGAGGTCACGGTCACCGGTCCATGAACGACTCCGGTGCCGCCGAGGGTGGCTCCACTGGCGACGGTGACGGCGCTGGCGGCGGCGAGGGAGCCAGGGCTGTTGACCAGCAGGGTGCCGTCGTTGACGCTCGTGGGGCCGGTGTAGGTGTTGGTTCCAGTTAGGACGATGGTGCCGTCGCCGTCCTTGACGAGTCCGTGGGCTCCGCCGGTTTCGCCGATGTTGCCGCTGATGTTGCTGCTGATGGTTCCGGTGCCGCTGTTCGCGCCGATGTGTCCGTCGCCGCTGCCGGTGATGGGACCGGCCAGAGTGATGTCGCCGGCCCAGGTGGCGTTTCCTTCGATGCGGAGCTGGCCGAGGGATTCGCCGGTGTTCCCTCCATAGAGGACCAGGGCCGCCTGGTGTGTGCCGGAGTTGGTGAAGAGCGTGGCGTTTTCAAGGACACGAATCGTGGCGGACGGGTGGTCGAGCCCGTTCATCTGCACCTTGCCCGCGCCGGGGGCGGCTCCGGTGCCGACATTCCAATTGCCGGTGAAGTTCGAGTAGTTGCCGTTGAGCAGGGTAGTGGCGGTGCCGGTTCCGAGGGTGACGTTGACGACACCGCTTCCTGATAGAGAGGAGGAAAGACCGGTATAGTTCACGGCCCCCGCGTTGAGGTCGAGGGTGCCGTGGTTCACCACCGTGCCCGCGCCGAGCGCGTTGGAGGCGGTGGCGGTGATCTTCCCCTCGTGGATCGTGGTGCTGCCGGAGAATGTGTTAGAACCTGATAGCGTGAGGGTGCCGGTTCCTGACTTGGTCAGCGACATGCGGGAAGTCGTTGCAGGCACGATGTTCGAGGTGACGGTGATGTTTCCCTTGCCGCTGAAGAGCATGGCGCGCTGGATGTTCCCGGAGCCGCCGGGGCCCCAGTTTCCGGTGTTCAGGAAAACGAGCGGATTCGCGGATTCGTTGACGAAGGAGTGGCTGGTGTTGGTGGATGGGCCGCCAAGGGTGAATGGCAGTGCGCCTTGGAACGTGACGGCTCCGGCACCGGGCGCGACCATGATGGAGGCGATCCGGGCGGATGCCCCGGTGGAACCGGTGATGGTGACGGGGTTGCTTTGGTTCGCCGCGAAGCTGAAGACCATGCCGCTGGTGCCGACCGCGCCGCCGATGGCGCTGGAGAGCGTGAGATCGGTGGTGGCGGGATCGGTGCCGTTGAAAAAAGCGCCGTAGGGGTTGGAAGTCGTCGCGTTCGGAGAGTAATTCGTCCCGGTGGCGACGTTGGTGCCGGTGTTTCCCGCACCGCCGGTCCAAACATTGGAATTGATGATGTCTGCGCTCAGTCCGGTGGGCTGGATGAGGCTGTATCTCGCAGCGGACGCGCCGTTGAGCGTGGCGGTGGACGTGACGGGGATGTTGGTGCCGGGATTGGCGTTGGCGAATACCCCGGTGGGAACGAGCGTGACGTGGTCGCCGTTCTCCACGCCGGTCAGCGTCCCGGAAATCGAGGCGGCGGTGGTGCCGTCGAAGTATTTGTCCACAGCGGCGGCGTTGGTGACCGTTAGAGGTTTGGGCGCGACCGACTGGGCGGGGACCAGCGGCGCGGACGTGCTTTCGAGATACGGGGAGGCTCCCTCATAGACCGCCACGAGGTTCGAATGGGATCCTACAGCAATTGCCGTGTCTGCCGGTGTGATCACACAAGTTCCTCCCGACAATTCTCCTGTGCCGATGAGTGTCCCTCCCGGGCCGCCGTTGAACAACTGGACGGTGCCGTTGGCGGTGGGCGGACTGACGCTGACGAGGAACTGAAGTGTATCACCGTAGATCGATCCTGCCGGAGTTCTCGCGTTCCGTGCCAAGGTGGTGGCCGTTTGGGGATTGGCAACAAACAGTTCGAGGTTCCCGCCGTTGATCCGGAGTTGAGCGAATCTGCCTGCTTGAATGCCCTGCCCACCGACGAATCCGTTGAATGTTGGAGACCCGGAAATCGTGCCGGATGCCTGGGAAACAATGATATAGATTCCATCACCAAGCGGAGTTGCTGAGTTGTTGTTGATAGTGACCGTGCCATCGAGGGACAGAGTGCCGGAGGAAATTGTTAGGGCGGGATGGTTTGAATCCCCGGTGAAGGCAACGGGATTGTAATTCAAGATGACGGGCGATGTTCCGAGAGGGATCGCTGCGCTAGCTTTGAGATCGCCCCCGTTTGACACCAGCGGAATGCCGCCGGGCCAGACGGGGTTTGCGGTTAGATCGAGGCATGCGCCGGATGCAATGGTGATGTTTTGGCTGGCGGCAAGCGATCCGGATGCCCCCAGGGCCAGCGTGCCGGCATTGATGAGTGTGGGGCCGAGGTAGGTGTTCGTGCCATTGAGAGTGAGCGTGCCATTTCCGGATTTGGTGAGACCTCCGCCGGGCGAGGCTGCATCCTCTGTCAGGGCTTGGGAAATCGTAATGGCGAAACCTCCATCATCGATGAGCGCGCCTCCCGCCCTTACTCTGGCGTTGGTGGCGGATGCCAGGAACGTGGTGCTGTTGCCCCCGGCCTTCAGGGTGCCACCGTTGAAGTTCACGTTGAATGTGAGGGATCCTTTGGTGAGCGCGGAAACTGTTAGGGTTCCGCTGTTGAGGGTGAGCGTGCCGCTGGCGGAGCCGCTTCCCTGTCCGAACCGGGCCTGCCCGGTGGATGTCACCGAGCCGCCATTCAAAGTGAGTCCTGCCGCGACGCTGTTGCCGGTGCCGACGTCGAGACTGGTGAATTGCAGAGAGGTGCCGGCGTTCACCTGGAGTGTGCCGCGATTCCCCTGAAAAGCACCAAGCGTGACTGCGCCACTGTTTTGCAGTTCTAGCAGGCCGGTGCTGTCCTTGATGAACCGCACTCCGTTTCCCGTGATCGGTCCTGTTAGGGTAATCGCGCCGGTACCGCCGAACCGTGTTTGCTGCAACAGGGTCATGCTTCCGCCAAAGGTCACGGACGTTGTTCCACTGTTGAGGAACGCGCCCACATCGAATCCATTGGCATTGCTGTTCAGGGTGATGGGGACGACCGCTGCAGGGGAAAAACCGGCGAGGTCGAGAATGCCGCCTCCGGTGACGGAAAGCCCGGATGTCTGGCTGCCGGAACCGCCCAAAGCGCCAGAGGCTCCGAGTCTGAGACGACCCGCGCGGACTTCCGTGGGGCCGGTATAGGAATTCGCCGCGCCGAGAACGAGCGTGCCGCTCCCTGCTTTCACCAGGCCGGAGTTGCCCTGGATGGCTGCGGAAATGGTGGCGGATTTCCCTGTTCCGAGTGCGTTGACTGTGATCGTCGGCGTGGTGCCTGCGAGGATCAGGTTGTTGGAGGGAGTGCCGTTGTTGTCGAGGGTCCAACTTGCGGCGGTGGTGGTGATGGTGTCGCCGAAAACCAGGTTTGTCAGGGTGCGATCGCCGTCGAGACGGACCGTGACATCGGCGGTGATGTCGAGCGTATTGAAATCCGCCGTCGATCCCAAACCATCCGCCGTGGTGAATGCGGACCATTTGGTTGGATCGCTCCAGTTTCCTCCGCCGGGGGCGGTCCATGTGCCGTCCGCCGCTCGAAGTTCCAGCGGGGTGAGGAGGGACAGCAGGATGGGAAACGCTTTGAGCATGGATTTGAGCGACGGCACTTCAATCGAGTAACGGTCAACCAGTCAGGCAAGACGGGAGAATGCGCTTACTTGAAAGGTCGTTGCAGCATAGGTGGATCTCAGGTTTCCATCTCGGGATTCCACCCGCAACCGTTGGATTGTGGATTTTCAATCGCCGTGCGGCTGCCTTCTTCGACGGCGAAGAAGGCTGATGAGTCCGAATGAACCGAACCATGCGGCCGCATTCGGCTCGGGGATCACGACGAGTTCGAGGCTTCCTTCCTGGAAATAGGCGCTGCGGCCCCCGCCGATGTTGTAGGCGCTGGCTGGGCTGTTGTTGGCGAGCGAAGTGAAGACGCCTGAGCCAAGCGGTCCGTCGATGAGGGTGTAGGTTCCATTGGCGACGCTGCTCCAGTTGAGGCCGAGGAGGTCGTCGATGCCGAAGCCTGCGTAGAGGTTTACCGTGCCGGTGACGGCGAGTGGATCGAGGAGGTCCATCACATGGAAGGATGAACCGCTGGCCAGTGTGAGCGGGCCGCCGATGGTTCCCGTGCCGCCGATGGCGCCGGACGTGACGGACGCCTCCGTGGCACCGAGCGCGCCAGTGATCAGCAGGGTTCCGGCGCTGACGGTGGTGGCCCCGGTGTAGGTGCTCGTTCCTGAAAGCGTCAGGGTTCCTCCGCCGGACTTCGTCAAGCCTCCGTCGAGGGTGGCTCCGAGAGCCGGATCATGATCGAGTGCCCGGCTGATGGTGATGGCGTTGCCGCCGTCGTCGATGAATGCCCCGCCGGTTTTGACGAGTGCGGTGGTCGCCGCGGAAAAGAACGTGGTGCTCGCGGCGTTCGCCTTGAGGGTGCCACCGTTGAAATTCACGTTGAAAGTCAGCGCACCCTTGGTGAGCGCCGGAACGGTCAGCGTGCCGCTGTTGAGAGTCAGTGTGCCGCTGGCGGTGCCGCTTCCCTGGCCGAACCGGACCTGACCAGTCGAGGTCGCCGATCCTCCGTTCAAGGTCAAACCAGCCCCGACGCTGTTGCCCGTTCCAATCTCAATGCTGGTCAAGTTGAGCGCCGTTCCAGAGCCCACCTGGACCGTGCCGCGGTTGCCCTGCAACTGGCCGAGCGCTACCGTCCCGCTGTTTTGCAATTCGAGAAGTCCCGTGCTGTCCTTGATGACCTTGGCTCCGTTTCCGGTGATCGCACCGGTCAAAAGTATCGCCCCACCGCCGCCAAATCTTGTTTGCTGCTGAAGGGTCACCGTTCCGCCACAGGTGACTGCCGTTGCGCTGCTGTTCAGAAACGCGCCGGTATCGAATCCATTGGCAGTGCTGTTGAGAACAAGGGGTGCGTTGTACGTCGGGCTGAATCCGCCGAGATCGAAGATGGCGGCCCCGTTGATCGTCACGCCGGTAGTGTGGGTGGTCGCATCCCCCAAGGCACCGGCATGCCCGAGTTTCAAGGTTCCGCCATTCACGGTCGTTGCGCCGGTGTAGTTCTGGGCGGCTCCGAGAATCACGGTTCCACCGCCGCTGGTCGAGGTTGAGCCGATCTGCACGTCGTTGGCTCCGGTGATGACGTTGGTTTGACTGAAGGTCAATGACCCGCCGCCGCCACCGAGGCGATAGATGCTATCGCTGGACGGTGCCAGAGTGGTGCCATTGAAGGTTCCGGTTCCTTGCGATCCGAGGAACCACTGGCCACTGCCGGTGCTGCCGTTCGCGGAGTTCAAAGTGGAGGACAGGGTCGACAAACTGGTCACGCCGGCAGTGCCGGTGTAGTTGATGCCAAAGATGCCGCCGAAAGTGGAAGTGCCCGTCGTGTTGAGGGTGGGCAGGGAGCTGGTGACTGCGTTGTCCCAGCCCACGCCGAAGCCGCCGAGCGCTGTCGATGAGCTTGCGATGCTGATCGTCTGGTTGCTTCCGACGTTGGTGGCGGCGGTCAGACCCAAGTTCGCGCCTGCGCTGACGGTGATGTTGTTGGTGCCGATATTGGAACCCAGTGTTCCCGACGCGCCGAGGTTCAGGCGACCGGCCGTCACGTTCGTTCCACCGCTGTAGCTGTTGGCAGCGTTGAGATTCAGTAGGCTCGTTCCCGTCTTGCTGATCGTGGCCGTGCCGGTCTGGCTGATCGCGCCGCCGACGGTGATCGTGCTGCCGGCGTTAAAAGTATAGGTCGTTGTGGCACCGCTGCCCAAGACGAGCGGCGCGTTGATCGTGAGAGTGTTATTGCCGGAGTTCACGATGCCGGCGCTGGTGGTGACCGCGACCGAGCCGCCACCGCTGTTTATCGTGGTCGCGGTGCTGTTTGTGGTCTGAGTGATGGAAACAGCCGAGACGCCTCCTGCGGCGATAGAGACCGTGTTGGTTCCACCGGTTTGGAAGAAGGCCGCGTCGCCAGGTGCCCAAGCGCCGGGCACGGCGGTGCCAGGGCTGGAGTTGGTGGCCCAGCGGCTATCCGTGCCCCATGTTCCGGAGCCGGAGGTAAGATTGTTCGCGTTGGAGAAGTCCCAGTATTTGTTGGCGGCATGGGCCGATGGACTGAATCCTGACGCGATGATGACGACAAGCGTGACCCGTGTGTTGAGTCTGGGTTTCATGAAGTTGGGTTGGGTTTGATCGTTCCGTGGAATGGCTGACTTACAGCCAGCCACGATTTCAGAATCGCCAAACCTAGTGGTGCTGTGAGAACTGACCATCCCCCGCGGGAGGGGTTTTTGGGGCGCGGAGCATCGGCAAACGGGAAACGCGCAGGCAAAAGAGGGGGACCTAGCCGGCCAATGATGCCGCCATGCTGGACCGGTTCATCATGGGTTGCCGCGGGTATTTCCGATGTTGAGACCGTCCGCGTGGACGGCCATCGGAATAAAGACCGCCGAGGCGGCATCGCGCTGGAAGGTGGCTCCCGTTGCGCCAAGCGTGATCAGGTCCTTCCTGTTGCCGCATGAAACCTTGAGCGTAACCTTGTCCTTCTCGGCCGAGACAGGGGTTGCCATGAGCATCGCGCCTTCCGGTTTGCGGGGATGCAGGACCGTCAGGAAATCCTCTTCCGGTTTGGCCGGGAGGCTGAAGTATTTCAGCTTGTTGAATGGATAGGGATCGCTTTTGCCGTCGAACTTCCCAGGTTGCTTGGGATCCTCCATCGCGGATCCAAACCGCCCCTCCATTTCGTTCGGCACAAGCGGCCCGGACGGAGACAGGACATGGATGTCGAGGTCGGCGTTGTAGGCGGTGCTCGAGGTGATCCGGTTGTTTTTCCAGCGGAGTTTTTCGGCGGTGGTGTGGAGGAAGAACTCGGACGTCATCGGTGACGAAATCTCGTCCCAGACCACGAGATAATCGGGGTTCTTGACGAGCAGCAGGTGGCGGCGCCAGCGGAAGGAATCCTCCTTTTTGACAAACCTGCCCTCCGGTCGCGAGCAGTCGGCCACGGCGTAGTCCATCTGGGCGCTGGTGAACCAAGCGTCGATCTTTCCGCTGCCTTCGCGACGGTCGCGCGATTTTCCGCCGAAGACGACCACGTTGTTTGACTGCTGTGAGCGGTTCCACTCGATGCCTTCCCCGTAGGGACCGGACTGCGATCCAAGCGCGAGAGGAATCCCGTGGCTGAAGAGGTCGATCGAACCGAGATCCGACCTTGGGTGCAGGACGCCGCGCTGTCCGCCGCGCATGTAAAGCACCGTCTCGTCGGGCGTGTTGAAGCCGGAACGCATGAGCACGTAGCCGAAGCGTTCCCCAAACTCGCTGCCGAGTGTCTGCGGGGCGTCCGGAAGGGCGGGTTCGGCCAGCATGGGGAAGATCAGGTCGAAATGCCAACCGTTCTGGAAAGGGCTGCCCGCACGCCGCCACATCCACATGAGCCGCTTGGAAAACGCGGGATCGCTGGTCGCGTAATGCGGCGCGAACATCGCCGGCACCTGAAAATACGGGCCGTAGTTCGAATCGCCCCAAACCGGCAGGGTCGGCTCGCCGGTGGGATTCTTCGCGGTCGTCCCGGGAAAGCGGACCATCGGCGACGAGAAGCGGACATACCAATCGAGCATCGCCTTGACGTTGGGGTGCTGATAGAAATCGATGCCCGCGCGCCTTTGCATCGCCTGGAAAAACCCGCTGTAGAGCATCATCGTCCAGTTGTGGTAGCGGGGCACCTCGTTCCACGCGCCATCCCACACGCCGTTCTCCAACTGATATTGGGTCTGTTCGGCGGCATACTTCACCCACGCATTCGACTGAGGAAGTTCGGGAAAGTTCATGCCCACCAGCGCCGCCACCATGAACTGGTCCGTCCACCGGTTGCTGGTCGAGTTCCCCTCGGGATTCTCGGTTCCGTTGAGGTGGGGCGTGGCTTTCGACGGGAATCTGGCAGGATCCTCTCCGGTGAAATAGTAGGCACCGGCCACCATCATGTCGCGGAACTCGTTCTTCTCGGCCTCGGTTAGAAACCCGAACGACGCGATGATGTCGTAGCGGTAGAGCATCTCATTATAGCGGCGGTAGCTCGTATTGCGGTCAGTGCCGGGATTCTTTGCGCCAAACTTGGAGCGCGCCACCTGCATGAAATCAGCGGAAACTTTTTTCCTGTAAGCCTCGTCGCCATACAAAAGCCCGAAGAGGGCACCGTCCATTTTCTTCGGTTCCGCCGGAGGACGCCCGGGCAGCGCCTCGAAACGTCTCTTTACTTCCGCAATTCCCGACGGGTCCATCAGCAGGCATGGCCGCTGAATGACGGGTTTCAATCGAACCTTCTCGAAGTTCAGTTGGTGGGGCTCTGCACCGCAAGCGAGGGAAAGGTGTCCCAACGCCAGGAGGATCGTTGCCTTGAGGATGGTTCGTTTGATGGATATCTGCATGACCGATCCGTGAAGGAGGTGAGGATTGGATGCTTTGGTAAAAAAACTCCCGCGATGGCCTAGTTCAAAAGGATCCCCGGACTCCGATTCGCATGGGATCATGAATCACCTGTGCCTGATGGCGAAGTGTTTTTCTTTGGAGCGAAGAAGCACCCCTTTAACGGAGGTGCAAGAAGTTGGGGCGGGGTTCGAGAAACCCATCATCGAACCCCGCCCGGTATTGCCCCTCCAGAGGCAAATCTTGTGGCCGGATCACTTCACGACTTGAATGCGGCCGAAGAGCTTTCCGTCGGCACCCGCCTCGCTTTTCGGAATCCGGATGGTGACCGTGTCAGCGGGTGATGCATCGGTCACGAGCACTTCCGCCACACCGACGGTGCCGGCTGTGGATGGGATCACGATGTTCCCGGGCCAGGTGGCGAGGGTGGTGCCCCACTGGAAGGTCTGCGTGGTTTCCGGAGCGGCGGAATCGTCGCGGCGCTGGAAGGTGAACTCAAAGTGCGTGGGCGTGACGACAATGTCTGGCATGATGGACGAATCCGCGATGGATGGGTTACCGTTGAGCACGAATTCGAGCAGGTTTTCCATTCCGTCGTTGTCCGGATCGCCGGTTGCGGTCTTGTCGGACAGCGAGGGCCAGGTGGCGTCGATCCAGGCGGTGAATGCCGAGGCGACCGTGTAGGTGAGCACACCGGTGGATTCCTTGAAGGTCCAGACGTTCAATCCATCCGGTTTGGTCCAGACCCCGGCGTTTTCGGTGAAATTCGTGATCGCGAATGTGGCGGCGAAGGTCTCGGTGAGGGTTCCGACATCGACAAGGGTCCAGGAGTTCCCTGGGGTGGCGTCGGCTCCGGTGAGGTCGATGTTGAAGGTTCCATTGAGCGTGAGCGTGCCGGTTCCTGTGATTTTGTTAGAAATTCCGTTGGCGGTGGGGACGAACTTGAGGCTGCCGGTGGTGGCGGCAAGTTCGAGGGACCCGGCGCTGACGGTGGTGTTTCCGGTGTAGGTGTTGGCGCCTGACAGGGTCAGGGTGCCGAGTCCGGATTTCGTGAGGCCTCCGTCCGCAGTGGCGCCGAGAGCGGCATCGTGAATCAGTGGCTGGCCTACGTTGATGAGGAATCCTCCGTCATCGATGAATGCGCCTCCGGCTTGCACTTTCGCACTGTTGGCGCCTGCGAAATAGGTCGCATTGTCCGCAGTGGCCTTGAGGGTTCCGCCGTTGAGATTGGCGTTGAAGGTTGCAACTCCTGTTCCACCCTTGGTCAGGCCGAATACGGTGAGGGTCCCGCTGTTCAAGGTAAGGGTGCCGCTTGCACCTGCGGAGGTGGATGATGCAAAGGTGGCTGCGCTTGTTGACGAGGAGGTGACGGCTCCGCCATTCAGCGTGAGTCCGGAACCGACGCCGTTGCCCGTGCCGAGGCTGAGGCCGGTGACCTCGAGTGTGGTTCCGGTGTCCACCTGGATGGTGCCCCGGTTGGCGAGGAGGGTGCCGAGGGAAACGGTGCCGCTGTTAGAGAGTTGCAAGGTTCCCAGTCCGTCCCGAGTCAGGTTCTTGCCGTTTCCTGTGATGGTATTGTTGAGGGAGATGCTGCCCGCGCCGACACGGGTGTTGGCATTAAGGGTCACGGTGCCGGCGAAGGTGACCGAGGCTCCGGAGTTGTAGAAACAACCCACATCGAAGGCGCTCGCGGAACTGTTCAAGGTGAGTGGAACCGTAGCGGTGGTCGTGATGCCTGCGAGGTCGAGGATGGCCGCTCCCCCCACGGTGACGCCGGAGGTGTTGAGTGTTCCGTTGCCGAGAGCGCCAGAGGCGCCGAGTCTGAGTGTGCCGGCGCTGACGGTGGTCGCACCCGTGTAGGTATTCACGCCGGAGAGGGTGATCGTGTTGCTGCCGACCTTGACGAGGGAGCGTGGGCCACCGGTTTCACCGATGCTGCCGCTGATGGTGCCACCACCGGCATTGCTTCCAATGTTGCCGTCGCCCGTTCCTGTGATGTCTCCGGCGAGGGTCACCGGTCCGGCCCAGGTGGCTCCAGCTTCAAGACGGAGCTGGCCTTGGGCCTCTCCGGTGTCGCCACCATTGAGAACGATGGCGGCGTTTTTCGTGATGGTGCCAGTTGCGAAAATCGTGCCGTTGGCCAGCACGTTGATTGTGGCGGCGGCATTGTCCAGGCCGTTCATCTGCACCTTGCCCGCTCCAGCGAGAGCTCCGGTGCCGACGTTCCAGATACCGGTGAAGCCGGAGTAGTTGCCGTTGAGGACGGTCGAACTGCTGCCGGTGGAGAGCGTGACATTGACCGTTCCGTTTCCGGACAATCCCGTGGAGAGTCCGGTGTAGGTCACCGCTCCGCCGGTGAGATCGAGTGTGGCATTGTTGGTGACGCTGGCGTTGCCGAGGGCACCTGCGACGGTAGCGACGATCTTCCCGCCGCTGATGGTGGTGCCGCCTGTGTGGGAGTTCGTGTTGGAGAGCGTCAAGGTGCCGGTGTTGCTCTTCGTAAGCGTGGCGGGACCGGCGATGGCCCCTGTGCCGGTGAGTGAGTAGTCGTTGCCCGTCGAGTTGTCGAAAGTGGTCGATGCGGTGAATGCGGAGACATCGAGAATCACATCTTTGGTCGATCCCGTGTCCGTGAAGGTGACGGAGTCGCCTTGGAAGTAGGTTTCGGTTCCGCTGTTCCAGTTGCTGCTCGTGTTGATGTCCCAGTTCGCCGATGCGCCGGACCAGATGAGCGACTTGGTATCGATGTTCAGGTTGACCTGGTTGGCCGTCGCGGTGGAGATGACGGGGTTGCGATAGTTTGCGGCGTTTTGCAGGGAAAGGTTGGCATCGGATCCGGTCAGTGTGCCGTTGTAGTTGAGCAGACGGATCGAGGAGCCAAGACCGGTGGTGGTGGGAAACCCATCCACAATCACGTTGGTCGTTGCGTTCAAGGTGAGGTTGCCCGTGACGCTCAGTGCTCCGGCCGTGGTGCCATCGACGCGTAGGAAGGAGCCTCCGTTGAAGGTGAGGCTGCCCGAGGCCCCGATGGATCCCTCGCCGGTCAGCGAGGCACCGGACGCCACGGTGACCGCGGTGTTGCCCAGATTTCCATTGAGACGGATGGTCCCGGAGTTGATTGCCGTGGTTCCGGTGTAGTCGTTTGCGGTGTTGGAGAGGTTGATGGGACCGGCGGCATTGCTGGCTGAAAGAGTCAGGCCGCCACTGCCGGTGATCTTGCCGCTGATGGTGAAATTTCCGTAGGGTGCGCTGTTGTCGTTGTTGTTAATGGTGAGCGCCTTGTCGAGGGTGATGGTTCCGGACAGGGTTGGGGAAAAGAAACCATTGTTGTTGATGGTCATGGTGCCGGTGTTTCCGGCGCGGACGGTGATGGGATTGGGGAAGGTAAGGCTTTGTGAGATGAGCAGCGCGGCATTGACGCTGCCGGTGGTGTTGCCCAGAAACACTGGTCCGGTGCCGCTGCCTCCCATCGCGCTGGCACTGGTTTGGGGGATCAGTGAACCTTCATTCACGGTGAGGCCGCCGCCGAATGTGTTGCTTCCGCCCAGTGCCAGGGTTCCGTTGCCCATTTTGGTGATGCCTGTGGTGGTGCCACTGATGACGCCGTTGACGTCGAGTCGTGCTGCCCCGGTGTTGTTGGTGATCGACCAGGTTTGGTTCGCTCCGAGAACGAGGCTGCTTTCATTGATGATGTGGGTGCGGGCGGTAGTGCTTGGCAGGGTGACCGTGATGCCTCCGGCTCCGATGGTGAGGGATCCCGCTCCATCGGCGATGGTGAAGGCCGCATCACGATTGAAGGTGATGCCGGTGAAGCTGGCATTGGTGTTGATCGTCGCTGTGGATCCCGCGGTGCCGAAGGTGGCGGTGGTGCTTCCGTTCAGAGCGTTGACCACATCTCCGTCCCAGTTGGAAGCGGTGTTGATGTTGGTGGTCGCTCCTCCACCGGCATCCCAGATGGTTCCGGCAAATGAGGTGTGCGTGACGGACAGGCAGATCGTTGCAAATGCGGAGGGAATCAGGCGGCGGCAAGCGAGCTTGGATTTCATGATTGGATTTTTGGACGGTTTCGGGAGCCCGGGTGGGTTTTGCGCGTGAATCGCCGGGGAGAAACGCACGCTTACGGGACACACTGGAGCGGCCGTGGAAATCTGCCCATCCCTCGCGGGAGGGGTTTTTCAAGCCATGATCAGGCGGCTTGTGACTCGAGGAAAAGAGCCCGGTATCCGTCCGAGTCTGGTGAATGGGTGCGATTTTCCCTTCCTGTGCCTCTTGACCGCCAATCGGTCTTCCGGGCGGAGCGGGGGTGGCCTCCCTGCGCGGCTAGCGGTCGCCCCGGTGGATCGCCACGTCCTTGCGGCGGGATTCGGGGGTGACGATGAGGTCGGTGATCCGGCCGGCGCGGACCTTGGCTTCGACGGTGGTTTGGCGGGGAGCGTGGAGTTTGAAATCGCAGTCCCAATCGGCGGGCCAGGCGGGGAGGAGGATGCGGTCGCCGATGGTTTGCATCAGCATTTCCTGGAGGCCGAGCATGCCGGTGCCGCCCCAGTTGTGGTCGGGCGTCCAATCGTGGCCGGGGCCCCAGAAGGTCGGGAAGCGGCGCGGGCTGTTGTCGAGCTTGCGGGTGTTGAAGTCCGCGGCCTCCTTGATGAGGCCCATGCGGGCGAAGAAGATGCCGTCCTGGTGCCAACTGACGACCATGTTCTTGGCGAACTTGCCGTGCTTCCAGGTGTTCTTGAAGACCTGCATGTCGTCGGTGCCGAGGGCGAAGCGGTTGAAGGGGAAGAGCGGGTAGAACTGCGGGCACTCGAAATTCTGATAGCGAGCGTAGCTTTCCGCCGGCAGCAGGATGCGGTCGCCTTTCTCCGTGCCGTAGGTGAAGTCGGGCAGGCGCTGCTTGAAAGCCCGGTAGTAGGCTTTTTCGGCCGCTGGGACCAGCGAGTCGTCGAGGGCGAGCAGGCCGTCGAGGCAGGCTTGCAGGCCGGCGATCACATCGGTCGGGTTGCGCGCGCCGCGGTAGGATTCGCAGGAGGTGGAGGGGAAGATGACGAGCTTTCCCTGGTCATCGAGCGGCTTGCCGGAGCGCATCTTCTGACGGAGCTGGTAGTGCTCGTCGAAGAAGCGCACGGCATTCCGCACCAGCGGCAGGTAGGGCCGGAGGTCGCCGCCGAAGAAGCGGTGGTGTTCGAGGGCCATGTAGGAGAACTCGAGCTGTGACTCGTAGTGGTAGGAGACGAAGGCGTTCGCCTGCTCGCCGCGTTCGACGATGCTGTTAGGGCCGTGGGTGCCGTCGATGCGCGGATCGCCGAAGGGCACTTCTTTTCCGCGCTGGCGTTGTTTCGCGTCGGGCTCCGACCAGCCCCAGCCGGCGGAGATGGGCAGGCCGAAGTTTTCCAACTGCTCGGCGAAGAGCGCTCCGTCGTGGCCGTAGTAGGTCTTCACGCGGGCGATGGCGCTGGGCAGCGCGCGGCGGTAGTAGTCGAGCTGCGGTTGGACGAGTTCCGCATCGCCGGACTTGAGCATCGGCCAGTGGACGAGGCGCTGGTTCTGGGCGGTGAAGCTGCCGCCGCCCCAGGCGCGCCAATCGGGGTCGAGCGTGCGGTTCTTTTCCACCAACGAGGGATCGAAGGTGAAGTTCCCGCCGTTGAACTTGGTGGGGTAGTCACCGAAGGCGTTGCAGCCGAGTTGGTAGCGGAAGAGCTGGTAGTTCCGCGCGATGCGCCAGGGCTTGCTGTTAGGATCGGGCTTGTCCGGCTGGATGACGATGTGGCTGCGCTTCCAGAAGCTTTCCCACCATTGGCGGGATTGTTGCCTCGCGTCATCGAGCGGGGTCTTGTCGTTGACCGCCTTGCGCAGGCCGGCCTGCCACTGGTCGAGCGTGTCGGTCTGGGCGATGTGGCTGACGAGTTCGAGGTGGTGCTTGGTCGCCGCTTGTTTGGAGCGGAGTTTCCAGGCGGTGAAGCTGGTGTCCAGGTAGCGGCCGTCCGCCGTGCCGTCGGGAATGAAGTTTTCGCCGCGCAGGATGCCGCCGAAGGTGCGGCCTTTCTGGGTGTTGGCGAGTTGGTCTTTCACCGCTTCGAGCCCCTGCTGCTTCACGGTGTAGTCGAAGAGCAGGTTTCCATCGCGGTTGCGGTGGTGGAAGAACACGGTGTTGCCGAGGAACTTCACCTCGTCGCGGAAGCGGGTGACCTTGCCGGGATAGCCGTCCCAGCCGAGGCAGGCAAAGCGCGGCCGGCGGCCGTCGTTGGGCAGGTCGAGGTCGGACTGCCGCCAGTTCTCGTAGGAGGCAGTGGCGTGCAGGGGCTGGTTCGCGTCGACTTCGACGTGGACGACCGGGCGGAAGACATCGGCCCAGACGCGGATGGTGGATTCAAGGTCGCCGGACTTGCCGGTGATTTCCACGTGGCCGTGGCGGAGTTTCAGCTCCTGGCGGAAGGAGCTTCCTTCGGCGAAGGGATTCGGATCGAGCCGGAGGCGGAGGCGGCCGAGTTTGAGGTACTGGTTGTTCTCGTCGAAGCAGCCGCTGCGCTGGACGTAGCAGAGGAGGTCGCCGTTCTCGACCCAGACGTTCATCCCGGTATCGCGGCCGCCGCAGGGCATCGACTCGGCGGAGTTCTTGCCGGGGGAGTTCCAGACGACGTTGTATCCGTCGAGCCACGCGAGATCGTCGGCCAAGGCCAGGGTCGGCATGATCCAGGCAAGCAGTCGAATCGCGGCGAAGCGCACTCTCATGATGGGGTGGTCGTTCAGGGAAGGGGCTTGAGGACTTTCAGGCGTAGGAAGCGCCGCATACTGGCTCCGGCCGGGACGGTGGAGCGCACCGATTCCGAAGTGCCGTCGATCGAGACGGGAGGATCCGACAGGACTCCGGTCGGCGACCAATCGTTGCCGAGGGTGTCGGACCATTCGACGATGAACGTGGCTTCTCCTGGGGCGGTCTTGCGACGTATGTACGTATATTCGAGGACACTGCCGTTTTTCGAAAAGATTGGGCGGTGGACGTCGGGTGAGGTCGCGTCGAGGTGGAGGGCCCACTCGGTGAGGTTCGTGAGGCCGTCGCCATCGGGATCGGCGTCGGGGCCGATGATGGCGGGGTTGCTTTGGCCGGGCCAGGTGAGCTGCTGCCAATCGGCGAAGACGGCGGGGTTGTTGGACGCGGCGGCGGTGACGGCGAGGGTGCGCGAGACGGTGCCGCTGGCGTTCGAGGCGAGCAGGCGCAGGGTGTATTCGCCGGGCTGGCTGAAGGTGACGGTGGTGGTCGGGTTGTTAGAGTCCGCGAAGGTGACGGTGCCGGGGCCGGAGACGAGCGACCAGGTGCTTGCGGTGGCTCCGCTGGCGGATCCTGTTAGAAAAGCGGCTTGGCCGACGATGGCCGCGGGCGCGGGGCCGGTGGCGATGACGGGCGCGGGGTTGACGGTGGCGAGCAAGCGGAGCCGCGGGCGGGTGGCTTCCGTGGTGGCATCGTCCGAATGGAGGCGGGTGAAATTGGCGGCGGCGATCGCTTCGGTGAGGGGCGACACGATGCTGAGGTTGAGGCGACCGGCAGTGATGGCGGATTGCGCGGCGGCGACGAATGCGGAGGTGGAGGCAAAGGTCTTGGCGGCGCTGATGCCGGTGGCCGAGTTGTAGCCGTCGAGGGTGGATAGGACGGTGGTGCCGAGGGAGCCGCCGGTATTGCTCCACAACAGGTTGGCGGTGGAATCCGAGCGGCGGTTCCAGTTCGCGCCGGTGGTGGTGTCGGCGTTGCCCGAGCTAGTGCTGATGCCGCCGCCTTCGGTGAAGTTGGCCGTCAGCGTGCGGAGTTCGATCTGGGAAACGGAGCCGCTGCCTGCCTCGTTGCTGGTGGTGAGTTCGAGGCTCGCTGAAGAAAGGATGGTTCCGGCCGGGATGGACGACAGATCGAAGGACAGCAATCCTCGTGCGGCGGTGCTGCTCGTGCCGATGCGGCCGACGATAATCTGGTTGCGAGCGCCCGAGTTCCAAGTGGGGTTGTCGGCACGGATGAAGGTGGTTTCCTGGGCGTAGCCGGAGGCTCCCTGGCGGAAGGTGAATTCCACCGGGCTTGCGACGTGAACGGTTCGGGTGGCGGAGGCTGTGGTGGTGCCGAGGGTGGCGGAGGCTTGGATGACGTAGGTGCCGGCGATGTCGAAGGTGACGGTGCTTGTTGCGCTGTTAGATGGGCTGAAGGTCGCGGTGCCGGGGCCGGAGAGTTTGGTCCAGGCCCAGGAGAGCGGGGCGGTGGCGCTGCTTTGCTGGATGGTGGCGCTGAGATGGAGGGTGTCGGCCAGGGCGGCGACGGTGACCGGTTCGGCGGCGGGGCTGGTGATGACCACGTCGGGCGCGGTGACTTCGAGCGGGTTCGTCCCGGCGTTGAACTCGGCGAGGTTGGTGCGGCCATCGCCATCGGGGTCGGCGCTGTCGGCGGCGTTGCCGGAGTTGGCGATGGTGCCGAAGTATTGGAAGCGGAAGGCTTCGATCGGAGTCATCGCGGCGAGCGTGAGCACGACGTCGTTGCCATCGCCGCCGGTGTAGCTGATCTGCCAGACGTAGTTCGGGGCCTGGGCGAAGGTCGCGTTTTGCGGGAGTCCGCTGAAGGTGCCGGAGACCGCGCCGGGGCTGGTTTTACTGATCAGCGTGAAGCTGCTGCCGGGAGTGAGGCCGGGGGCGGAAACGACTTCGAGCGTGCCGGCGAGGGTGACGTTGGCGGCGGCGGTCAGTTGGTCGTATTGGGTGCCGGGGGTGCCGCCGTTGATGCGGGCGCGGATTTTCGCTGCGGATTGGAGGGCGAGATTGCCGCCGACGGCGGGCGATCCGAGCGGGGCGAAGGTGCCGGAGGTGGCGGTGAGCGGACCGGCGAGCGTGCCTGTGAGAGCGAGGGTGCCTGAGGACAGGGTGGTCAGGCCGCTGTGGGTGTTGGTGCCGCGGATTTCCCAGGTGCCGGTGCCGTTCTTGGTCACGCTGACCACGTTCGCGGCGTTCGAGGAATTGTCGGCGATGCCGCCGCTGGTGATGCCGTTGGCGCTGCCGCCGAGGAAAAGGGTGCGGGCGCCGGCGCTGGGCGAGGTGGTGATAGCGCCTGTTAGATTGAGCGTGCCGCCGTCGCTGAGGATCTGGGTGCTGCCCGCGCCGGTGGTGAGGAGGAGTTGGCCGGCGATGGTGTTGTTACCGGCGACGTTGCGGAGGGTTCCGTTGGTCTGGGTTCCGCTGGTTTGGAAGCGGGTGGTTGCTGGAAGCGTGATGTCGCCGCTGGTGCCGTCGAGTTCGATGCGGGCGGTGCCGCTGGTGCAGAAGATGTCCTTGGTCGCGCCGCCGAGGGCGGAGGCCTGGAAGATGCGGAGCACGCCGGCGCTGGCGGTGATGTTACCCGTGAAGGTGTTGGCGGCGGCGAGGTCGAGGGTGCCTGCGCCGAGCTTGGTGAAGCTGCCGGTGGTCTGGTCGAGCGGAAGGTCCACGGCGAAGACGTGGGCGGCATCGGCGATATCGATGCCGACATTCCGGGTGGCGGTGAAGATGATCGGGCGGGCGAGGTCGGAGAGATTGGCCAACGCGGTTCCGGTGACGCGGAGGTTGCCGCCGTTGAAGACGAGAGGCGCGGCGGGGTCGCCGAGCTGGGTGGTGGCGGAAATGGCGAGCGTGCCGGCGTTGAGGGTGGTCGGGCCGGTGTAGCTGTTCGGCTGGTTCAGGATGAGCGTGCCGGAGCCGTTCTTGGTGAGGCCGCCGCTGCCCTGGTCGAGGAGGAGATCGGCGGTGACGCTGTGGGTGGAGGTCGAGATGTCGAGGGTGACGTTCTTGTCCGGGGTGAAGGTGACCGGGCGGTTGAGGGCGCTGAGGGTGTTCAGGGACGAGCCGAGGATTTGCAGCGTGCCGCCGTCGAGTGTGAGCGGGGCGTTGGGCGCGCCGAGGTTGTTGGCGGTGGTGATGGCGGTGACGCCGGAGGAGAGGACGGTGGGGCCGGTGTAGCTGTTAGAGCCGCCGAGGATGAGGCGGCTGTTGCTGCCGATGCGGGTGATGCCGCCGCTGCCGGTGATCGGGCCGCTGAGGGTGAAGTTGCCGGTGTTCGCGCCGTCGATGGTGAGGTCGGCGGTGAGATCGACGGCGTTGGCGAGGTTGTAGCTGAAGTTGGTCGAGAAGGCGTTGAGGAGGAGCTGTGGTGGGAGTTCGCCGTTGGCATGGAAGCGCAGGGCTCCGCCGCCGGGGTTGACGTTGATGGATCCACTGCCGCTGCCGGCGAGGCGCAGGCTGTTGAGCGAGAAGGTGCCGGCGTTGTCGTTGGTGGGCGTGATCGTTCCGGCGCTCAGGGTGGTGAGGCCGCTGAGGAATTCGAGTTTGGTGGCGGGATTCGAGGTCGGGGCAAGGCCGAGGTTCCAGTTGGCGGCGGTGGACCAGTTGCCGGAGAGCGGCTGATGCCAGACGAAGGCAGGGAGCGAGGTGGCGTCGGTGGGGAGCGTGTTGTTGTTGAACTCGGTGAGGTTGTTGACGCCGTCGTTGTCGGGGTCGGCGCTGTCGGCGGCGTTGCCGGTGGCGGTGGTGACGCCGAAGTGGGTGAAGCGCCATTGCTCGATCGGCGAGAGCGGGGTCCAGGTGAGGTTGACGCCGTTGGCGGTTTGCTCGATCGCGAAGCTGCCGTAGCCGCTGGCCGGGTGGCCGGCGGAGTCGGTGCTGATGGTGCCGAGGGTGAAGGTGCCGCTGCGGGACAGGGCGGTGAGGACGGGCCAGCTGCGGGGGGCGGACCAGAAGGGATTGGCGAAGTCGCCGGTGCCTGCGGCGGGATTGAGGATGAGATCGACGACCGCGCCGGTGGTGACATTGGCGGCGGGAGCGTTGACCTGCCCGAAGCCGGAGGTGGCGGAGTTTTCCGCGAGGTTCCACTTCACGCGGGCGCTGGCTCCGAAGGCGAGGCTGCCGCTGAATGTTAGAGTGCCCGGGGTGAGGGCGAGGTAGCCATTAATGGTGGAGTTCGGCGTGACAGTGCCGGAGCCGCCGAAGGTCGCGCTGGTGGCCACGGTGACGTTTCCGCCCGCGGCGATGGTGGCGTTTTGGAGGAGCAGGGTGCCGGCGTTGACATTGGTGGTGCCGGTGTAGGTGTTCGTGCCGCCGAGGGTCCAGAGACCGCTGCCGGATTTGATGAGGTTGGTTTTGTTCGTGGTGCTGTTGTCCACGATGGCTCCGGCGAGCAGTCCTTCCGAAGTGCCGGTGAGGGTTAGCGTTTTGGTGCCCGCGCCGGTGGCTGTCAGGGCGCTGAGGAAGGTGAGTTTGCCGCTGCCGTTTTGTTCGAGGATCGCGCCGCCGCTGGTGCCGGCGAGGTTGAGGACGCGGTCGGTCTTGGTGGTGGCTCCGATGAAACGGAGGGTGGCGGTGGTCGAGGTGTTGCCGAGGTTGATGGTGGCGTTGGCGACGCTGGTGGGGAGGCCTAGGCTGGAGGCGCTGAGGGCGACTTCCTCGTCGCCTTCCTCGCCGATCAGGCTGTTGAGGCTGTTGATTACGAGGATGCCGCCGTTGACGAGGGTCTGGCCGGTGTAGGTGTTTTCGCCGAGCAGCGAGACGATACCGCTGCCCGAGGAGCTGCGGGTGACGTCCGAGCTTCCGTCGATCGCGCCGGTGACCACGGTGTTGCCGTTGCCTTGGAAGACGAGTTGGTCGCTGCTACCGTTGTCCTGGTTGATCTCGCCCGAGAGCGTGAGGGTGCCGGCATCGCTGGAGATGCGTGTGATGCCGCTGACGGCGACGGCGGTGATTTCGCCCGCCCAGGTATTGTTGCCGGAAACGTTCCGCAGCACGCCGCCGGTGCCGCTGCCCTGGCCGGTGAGCGTGGCGCGGTGTCCGGTGAGGGTGATGCTGTTTTGGAGATCGAGCGAGGCCCCGTTGGCGACGGTGATGTTGGACGAGCCGAGGGCGTCGGAGTGGCGGAGATTCAGGACGCCGGCGCTGACGGTGGTGGGGCCGGTGTTCGAGTTGGCTCCTGATAGAACGAGGGTGCCCGCGCCGGTTTTGGTGACGCCGCCGTTGCCATTGATCACGCCGCTGACGGTGGTGGTGTTCGACGGGATGTTGAAGGTGGTGGCGGCGTCGAGCGTGAGGATGCCGCCGAGGGTGTGGGCGACATCGGAGGTGCTGGTGACGGCGGGGGCGCTGCCGGCGAGGAAGAGCGCATCGCCTGTTAGATTTACCGCGCCGTTGGTGAGGTTGAGCTTGTTGGCGAGGAGGAGGCCGAGGTTGTTGCTCGACGAGATGGAACCGGTGTTGTTGAAGACGATAGTCGTGGCGAAGGCAGAGATCGGCTGTTGGGGCGACCAGGTGGCAGTGCTCCAATTGCCCGCGCTGGCGGTGGTGAAGGTGGTGGGAGGAACGGCGGGGACGATGCTGATCTGGGCGGAGTTCGCGCTTTCGATGCTGCCGTTGAAAGCGCTGAGGACGTAGAAGTAGGTGCTGCCGTTGGTGAGGCCGGTATCGCCGTGGCTGGGGGCTAGCAGGTTGTTGGCGATGGTGGTGTAGGGGCCGCCGCTGGTGGTGGAGCGTTTGACGCGGTAGTGGGTGGCTCCGGCGACGGCGTTCCAGGTCAGGTTCGCGCCGGTGCTGACGGGAGCTCCGGCCATACCGGTGGGCGCGGCTATGCTGGCCGACGGGGTGGCGGTGGCGATGTAGGACGGCTCGCTTTCGTAGCCGCCATTGAGCGCGGTGAGCTGATAGAAATAGGCATTGCCATTGAGCGCGGTGGCGTCGTTGTGGCTGGTGCCGGTGATGCCGCTGGAGATGGTGGTGAAGGGGCCGCCGGGGCTGGTGGCGCGTTGCAGGGTATAGCTGGTTGCTCCGGCGACCGCGCTCCATGAGAGGGCGACGCTGTTGCTTCCGGCGGTGGCTGTTAGAGTGGAAGGTGCGGTGAGGGTGGTGATGGCAAGCTCGGCGGAGTTCGCGCTTTCACCGCCCGGGTTGGAAGCACTGATGGCGTAGTAGTAGCTGGTGCCGACGGCGGCGGTGGGATCGCTGGCGGTGGTGCCGAGGATGCCGGAAATGACGGGCGTGTAGGGTCCGCCGGGGGTGCTGGAGCGTTTCAGGTGGTAGCTGGTGGCTCCCGGAGTGGCGCTCCACGAGAAGCTGACAAGGCCGCTGGTGGGGATGGCGGCGAGGCCCGAGGGCGCGGCGGTGGGGGTGATGAAGCTGGAGGTGACGGACGCCCAGGCGCCGCCGGTGGCGTTGCTGGCGAAGGCGCGGAAGTAGCGGACGCTGCCGGTGGGCAGGCCGCTGATCGCGCCGCCGAAGTTGCCGAGGGGGCGGGTGCCGAGGTTCAGGCTGCCGGCCCAGTTGGCGGGTGTGGTGCCGCCGTCGCTGGGGCCGTGGTAGATCGTGACGGTGGTGGTGGAGCCGCCGGTGGAAACGAGGGTGCCGTTGAGGGTGGCGGCAGTGCTGGTGACCGCGGTGGCGGGGAGGTTGGCGAGCATCGGCGCGAAGGCCGCGGCGTAGGGCGTGGCGGGGGCGATGCGGATGAAGGCGGGGTTGTGGATGTTGTCGTAAACGGCGCGGACCCAGGCGGCGCTGCGTTTCGCGTTGGCGATGCGGAACTCGTCGAGCGTTCCCTTGAACCAGCGGGTCGCGTTTTGACTGCCGAGTCTAACTGCCCAAGTGGTGAGTGCTTCGGATGATGGGGCGCTGCCGGTGGCGACCTCGACGCCGTCGAGGTAGAGCCGGGCGGTGCTGCCGTCGTGGACGGCGGAGAAGTGGTGCCACTGGTTGTCGGCGAGGTCGCTGGGGCTGGTGACATCGATGCCGGCGCTGCTTTTCCACCAGAGCCTGCCGTCGCTGTTGATGGAGAGCCACCAGTTGCGGGTATTGGAGTCGGTTTCCTTGGCGAAGAGTGTGCGGTAGTCGCCGGAGGCGGGCTTGTCGGCAGCGGCGAGCTTGAACCAGCTGGAGAGCTCGTAGTTGTTCGAAAGATTGAGCTCGGTGGCGTGGGGGATGATGGCGTGCTGGGAGGTGCCGTTGTGGACGAGGGCGGAGGCGACCTTGCCGGAACCTGTCAGGGTGGCGTTGGAGGTGGTGTTTTGTTGGACGGACGTCGAGTCGTTGACGGTGGTGGAGTTCAGGTGCCAGACGCCCGTGTAGCCGCCGGTCCAGGCGGAGCCGTTGACGGTGTAGGCGGGCGCGGCTCCGGAGTAAGCGGCGGGCAGGGCGTATTTCTGCGAGAGATAGCCGCCGACGAGCAGCTCTTCGTTGGCGGAGAGGGCGCGGTCGTAGATGATGACTTCCGCGATGTCGCCGTCCCACGAGCGGGCGGCGATGCTGCGGTCCTTGGAAATGCGGCTGGCTTCGCAGTTTCCGGCGGTGACGAGCGAGACGAGTTTCCAGCCGTTGCCGAGCGGGGTGGTGGTGCCGTTGACGGCCGTGCCGTTGAGCTTGGTCGTTCCGTTGCGGACGTTGGCGCTGGTGTAGGCGGCGTCCCAGAGGTTTCCAGCGGTGGAGCCGCGGTGAAAGTGGTAGGTGTTGTCGTCACCTAACAGGAAGTGCGTGCCGGGCGCGGTTTCCTTCACCACCCAGAAGACGGTGCGGATGGTGTTGAGCGAGGGGAACTGGAGCGAGGTTTCGCCGTTGGCGGGGAAACGGACGACGGGTTGGCCGTTGAGTTCGGAGGTCTCGAAGGTGGGCGTTCCGGCGAGGACGGTGGCGTTGCGGGCGTTGGTGGACGAGTCGTTCCAAGTAGTGATGGTCGAGCCGTCGGCGAGGCCGTTGATGGCGTCGGCCTTGAGCCAGAGGGCGAGGCCGCTGAGGCTGTTAGGCGCGGCGCTGGCGGTGGCGGCGGGATTTCCCCAGAAGGCGAGGATGCTGGTATTGGCGGAGAGCGACGGGACTCGCACCCAGACGAGGCTGGTGCCGGCGGGGTCCCATTTTTCGATCTCGTAGGCGAGTTCGGTGGTGCCGGAGGCATCGGTGAAGCGGAGGTCCGCGCCGTTGGCGAAGGCGAGTTGGGAGTGGCTGAAGCCGGGGACGTTCGTGGCATCGAGGCGGACGAGCAGCGGGATGTTGGAAAGCGTTTCGGAGTTCGTGTAGCCGGGGAAGGCGATGCGTGCGCCGCGGGACCATGCGGCCATGGTGCCTCCGTTCCAGATCGAGGGATCGGTGGCGGGGAGTTGGGCGCTGGCGGGGTTCGAGTCGGTGCTTTCGCTGGAGCTGTTCGACGCGGTGACGACGTAGTGGTAGGTGGTGCCGAAGGCGGCGGTGGCATCGGTGAACGAGGTGCCGGTGATGCCGGAGGCGAGGGTGGTGAAGGGGCCGGTGGCGGAAGTGGCGCGCTTCACGGTGTAGCTGGCCGCGCCGCTGGGGGCGGACCAGGTGAGTTGGATCGAGTTGTTAGAAGCGGTGGCGGCGAGCGAAGTCGGCGGGAGCGGGCTGGCGATGACGCGGACGGTTTGTTCGAGATTCACGCCGCCGAGGTGGGAAGCGGTGGAGGTGGCGAGGGTATCAATCTCGTCAGTGGAAAGTTCGCCGCGGGCGAGGACGGTATCGTCGAGCCAGCCGTTGAAGTTGCGGTTGAGGACGGTGTTGGCGGCTGGGCCGCCGATGAAGACGGGGCCCGATTGGTCGAGGGCAAAGGTGACGGGCGCGGAGGTGGCGACGAGTTTTCCGTTGAGGAAAAGCTTCATCACGCCGGTATTGAAGGACGTGCGATCGTATTGGACGGCGACGTGGTGCCACTTGCCGGTTTCCACGACGGGGGCGGTGGTGAGATTGACGTCGAGGACGTTGGCGGCGGTCCAGTGTTTGAGCGAGAGCGTCTTCGACTGGGCGGGGAGGGTGAGCTGGAGCTCGTCGACGTTGCCGCTGTTGCCGTCGCTGTTGCCGATGTAGAAGAGGAAGTCCTCGTCGGCGTAGCTGTCGCGCTTGAACCAGGTGGCGAAGGTCCAGTCGTGGTTGGAGAAATTCAGCGTGGCCGAGTGGATCTGACGGGAGAGCTTGGCGGAGCCGAAATTGCTGGAGACGACGCGCAGCGACTGGGTGTCGTGGCTGGCGAGGGGGGAGGGTTGGTCGGGCTCGCCGGTTAGAGAGGCGAAGCCGCCGACGCTGGCGGTGGCGTGGCGGTCGTTGGTGGACTGGTCCTTGACGATGCCGCCGGCGAGGGGATCGGCCTGTTCGTAATCGTAGTGGAAAATGAAGCGCTGGTCGGGGAACTCGCCGCCGGCGGTGAAGGTGAAATTGCTTTCCCCGGCGAGGTTGGCGGCGGGGGTGAAGCGCGCGGTTTTGCCATCGGGCAGGATGACGGCGCTGCCGTTGTTAGAACCGGTGATGCGGTAGTTGAGATTGGCGGCGGGCGTTTCCGTATCGCTGACGCGGGTGGAAAGGTCGATATCGACGGAGGCGGCGGCGGTGACGGGCGCGCTGGTGGTGGCGGTGGGGCGGTAGTCGCTGCGTTCGGTCCAGTTCTTGTAGTTCCAGAGCAGGTGGCGGTCCTTGCCGAAGACCCACATGTTTCCCATCTGGTCCTGGCGGGCCCAGGGGGATTCGTGGAGGGGCCAACTGGTGTAGTCCACCGGGTCGTTGTTGATCTTTCCGCCCTCGCCGTAGGTGATGTCGAGCACGGTGCCGTCGCGGGTGGTGTAGATCATCCGGGGGACGGCGTCGTTGACGTGGGAGAAGTCGGGCGGGTTCGCTTCGATGTCGGCCTTGAAGGCGGCGAGGCGGGCGGCGGCGGTGGACTGCGGGTATTCGTCGAGCGAGGCGCATTCGACTGCGTAGCCGCGCTTGTTGCAGAAGGTCTGGGCGGCGGGCGGCCAGGTGAAGTTGCCGATGTCGCTGCGGGTGATGGCGACGAGGACCTTGCTGTAGTGGAGGTAGAGGCGGCCGGTGGTGGCGGAGTCGTTGATGACCGCGGTGGTGTTGGTGGGAATGGAGTCGCGGGTGTATTGCCACTCGCTGGTAGCCGGGATGTTGAAGATCCCGGCGATGGTGCCTTCGTGCTGAACGATGTCCTCGTGCGGGCCGAGGCCGCAGCCCTGGCACCAGCCGTAGCCGGTGGGAGCTTTCATGGTGAGGCCGGCGGGGCCGGTCTCATCCCACATCACGGCCCAGCGTTCGGACGACCAGTCGTTGGAGGGGACACCGCCATTGTCGAGGTCCTTGATCTTGAGCGTGCCGTCGGCGTTGAGCGTGGTGTCGGCTTCGAGCTGGCTGTAGAGCGTCCAGTCCTTGGTGAGGTAGCTGGTGGCGAACTGGGTTTCGTGGACGCGGGCGAAGCCGCGGCGGGTGAAAGGCTTCGAGCGGTCGGTGGCCGCTTCTAACATTTCCGGAATGATGGGCGGCTGGGTGACCAGATGGGCTTGGCCGATCCGTGGCTGCGTGTAGAGCAGCGACTGGTCCATATCGAGCGGGTTGGCGCGGGGCGTGCCTTCGAACATCAGCCAGGAGCCGAACTCGGAGATATCGCTGGAATTTCCGTCCTGCGTCATTCCGCCGCGGCCGGCGGGGATGGCCCAGCGGCCTTTGAACGAGAAGGACGCGATGTCCATCCAGCCCCAGTTCCAAGTCATCCGGGCGCGGTTGACGAGCTCGGGGTCGTTCGAGAGGTCGGCGATCGAGCGGAGCGGGCCGAGGGTGTATTGCAGGTAGTGTTTCGCCCAGCGTTCCTCGAAGTTGTATTTCACCGTGCGGTCGCAGATGGCCATCATGTAGGCCTTGCCGGTGGGGTCGCCGTAGCGGTTGGCGGCGTTTGAGACTGAGGTCACGGCGGGGACGCCCCAGGTTTCGCAGGCGAGCTTGCAGGCGGCGGCCCACATGATGCGCTGGTTTGGGGTGGAGCCGTTGCCATAGGTTGGCATGGTGGTGTACTCCGTGTAATACTGGTCCTTGATCCACTGCGGGAAGCGGTGCTGCCAGCGGAGGTAGGTGTCCATGCCGGGCCAGCCGGAGAAGCCGCCGTTGGCGCCGCCGGCGTCGCCCGAGCCGTCGGCGTCGGTGATGGTGGAGCTGAGATTCGACCAGACGCCGGACGATTCATTGCCGCGCTGGAGTTTGCCCTGAGTGGTCCAGAAACCGGTGCGGCCGGCGCGGTGGGGGCCGTCGCGCTGGCCGGTGTTGATCCTGCGGCCGCTGATGTCGTCGAAGTAGGCGTCGTGGCGCTGCTCGTAGGTGGACTGAGCGGTGAGCCAACCGGGAAAGATTGGGAGCAACGCGAGAAAGAGGGCCTTCGGGTTCATGGGTTTTCGAATCAGGCGGACCTGGTTGAAGCCGGGTTATGGGGGTGGTGAAGCAGCCGAAGATGGCACATCGAAGAACCTGCAGATGCGGATCGGCTTGTAAGTTTGTGATCCGGTGAAGAAGAAGACGAAGCTTCTGCGGCCAGGGCGATGGCCCCAGACGCTGGTATATGCGGGTTTCGCTTTGCCGTCCTTGATGATGGCCAACTCCATATCGATTTCGAGCACGTCCTCCTTCCACGCCGGGTCGCTGAGCAGTGTGTCGGCACCTGGTTGGATCGCAAACTTCTTTTCCCCGAAGATGGCCGAAATGGTGGATTGTGAGAAATTGAAGAATCGATAGTCACCCACACCGCTGCGCCCCTTTGAGATGTCATAAGCAACCAGCCTCAGTGGCTTATCCTGCGATTTCACGCAAAGAAGGAGAATTCGATCAGCCCCTTGTGGAAGTGACACCGAGGCTGTGGGGGCGGGCAGGGGAGGCTTGGCGAGAAACTCTTCTTTGTTGGATCGCAAGTCGAATCGAACGGGTCCCTTGTAGGGGAGTGGCTCGCTAAGTCCTGTTAGGTTTGCCTGGAATGGCTGGGGCGCTCCACTGGATGAGAAGAACAGATCCGCCACGGGCTGGTCCAGCGCTAGGGCGAGAATCTCCGTCTCGATGGTAGGTTCCTGCGAGTGTGCGGTGCTGAAAGTGAGCCAAGTGATGGCGAGGGTTGCGAGGGTGCGCGAGATCATGGGTAGGATTGGTTCAGACCTCTGAAGGTGCCAGCCAGCGAAAAGAAACGATTTTGAAGGAGCGGCCGAATCTCCGGTTGGTGTCGGATGTCATTTCATCGACGGATGCGTGTGGGGCATCGATCGGGTCGACGGGATCCGGGATGCGTTGGATGAAAGCTTCGCAAACTGCGCGGGCGACGACCTTGCCATTGGCGTCCACGGATTCACCGCAGGTGCGGATTCGGAAGAAATCCGAACGTGCCTGGAGGATCGGGCCGAGCGATTGAAGGACATCGCCTTGCAGGAGGTAGGAGGCGTTTCCGGCGGCTTGGTTTTCACCATTCATGGCATCTGTGGAGAAGTGGCCTCCCGGTGGGGGCGAGGAGGGATAACCGACCGAGTCGGGGATGGCGGAGTTTAAAGTCCTGTCGATGGCAGCCTGAAGCGCGCCTTTCCGCTGGTGATCCTTGTTGTTGGAATACGGATGGCGGTTAACGAATTCCGCGAGAGAGCGGAAGGGACCACGGGCCTTGACCTCCTCGACGATTTGGCTGGCAAGCGCGTCCAGTTCCGTCGGGGAGAGTTTCTTCCATGATTGCCAGAAGGCCGGTTCATCCCCGCCTGTTCCGGTTTCGAACGGCTTCGAATGGATGACGTGTCCGAATCGGTTGAAACGCACACCCTCGGGATCCAGCCATGAGGCTTTGTGGTTGGACAAGTTGGATTTCGTTGGATCGATGGATGGCAGTTTGGACGCTCCCATTGAGGAAAGAACGGCCTTCCAGGCGGTTTTGGATGTGGAGTTGATGTTGAAGGCTCCTTTGACTGCAATCCGTGTGGCGAGCACTTCGGGCGCGCGGTCACCGGCTTCCGAGATGATGCGGTCGATGGATGTGTCTCCCGAGCGCGGCAGAAATTGCATTCGAGGATTGGGCAGTTGGGTCTGCCCGGACGCGAGTTTGGCGAGGTTGAATACACTGTCATAGCGGGTTCCGGTGCCTGCATGGTCAATGGCCAACGACGAAAAGAAGAACGAATCCCAAAGCCGTTGGTTGGTCTCATAGGAGATATCCGCGATACGCAGGCCGGGGGTGCCGGCGAAGTCGGTGACCTTGATTCCATTCAGCGGGATGCGTGGGTTTGCATAGGAGTTTCCAACGACGAATCCCGGTTCGAAGTTGTAACGTGACAACTGGGCGTGCTGGAATTGTCCGATGGAAACCAAGGGTGAGCGTGGCACGTCGTAGATCACTGCATGGTTTTGTCCGGCGCTGGTGTTCGCCGCTCCGCCGAAGCCCTGATAGCGTCCGCCTGCCCGGTTGACCTCGGGTTCGAAAATCTCGCTGCCACCTTCTCCCAACAGGCCGCGGTTTCCTCCCATGCCGTCGCCGACTTGCCTGGGTTTTCCGGGAGGGTTGTAGACGCCCATCATTTGAGAGGTGAGGTGCCAACCCGAGCGTTCTCCGGATGATGAGACCTTGGATCCATCCCAGGCCGGGTTGGAGACGAGGGCGCGCGGGTTGCTGTCGATCCATCCTCTGAGACGCTGGCTGGTTTCCTCCACCTGGAGGGTGGTTCTGGCGAGGAAGGACCAGGTGCCGATGTGGGCGAGCACCTTGTCACCTTCGAGGTCATCGATCAGGTAGGTGGTCTTGGTGGTGGAGGATCCGTTCCAACCCGAGACAATCGGCTCGGGGACCAGCAGGCCGGACTTGCTGTCTCCGTTCCAAACGTCGGTCATGCGGCTGATGATGTTCTCAAACTGGGTGCCGCTGTTGTCGGACTTGAGGGTGCACCAGGTAGAGGCAACCTTCGAAGTATCGAGTGATGGATATCGAGAGAGCGTGGCGTTGGATTGGGTGTCCTGAAGCACGATGCCTCCAAACCAGGCCCTGGCTCCGGATCGGACAGTGCGGGTGTCGCCTGCAGCGTCCTTGAGATCGATGACGAATCCCCCCTTTTCGCTCCATCCGGACTTCAGTTCGTAGGGTTGGCTGGTGTTGGGGACTCCCTTCACTTTGTCGATCACCGAGAAAAGGCGGAACTCTCCGGGCTGGAGGTAGTCCTGGGATCCGGCGGGGGAGCGGACTGCAAACCAGGCACCACTGGTTGGATTCTCAGGAGTGGGAACATCGCCCACCTTTTTTCCTCCCCAGGTGTCGCGCAACCAGATGTCGGTGAAGCGAAGACGTTCGTTCGGGTGGTCGTAGTTGAAGGTCATGTAGGGATAGAGCGCCCAATCGAATCGGTAGGAGTTGACCTTGAGCGCGACGTTGTAGGGATTCCAAAGACCGAACACCGGCTGCATCGTGATCTGTGCGATATAGCGGGTTGGGTCGGATTCCTTGAGTTTCGGGGCCTTTTCGGAGCTGAGTCGAAAGCTCACCTGCAGCATAGAAATAACCGGGTTCACTGGACTGTTGGTGTGCTGCAGGTCCCTGCGCCATGCACCCTGATCGTGGCGGGTGTAAGGAAGCCAGTTTTTGAATCGCATGTCGGACTCGATCAACGGATTGGCACCGACGACCGGAGAGAGCTGACCACTGACATTTCTCCAAAGATTGGCGTAGTTCCAGAGGTTGCCCCAGTTCGGTCCCGACTGGACGCTGAAGGCGTCGCTTGCCGAGGCGCTTAGGAAGAATTTTTTGGGATCGGTTAGGCTGTTGAAGGTGAGAATGGAAGCGTCGTTGAACACGGTGCTCCCCGGGGGATTCACACCGAGATAGCGGTTGGCATACTTTTTGGAGGACTGTGAGGAATCAAAGATGTGGGAAAGGTCCACCTTCATTCCTCCACTCACGACATTCACAGGGAGGCCGGATCCGCCCGTGGTGAGGTCGTTGAAATACTCCGAAGGTATCTCCGGTTTGGAGAGCGTGAGAGCGGTGGTCGAGAGGGAAACGAGCTTTGATTTGTCGATTGCGGACCTTGGGCCGAGAGGAAGCCAGGAGTCCCCCAATCGATCGAGTCCGGGTTCCTGAGGAGACTGTGAAAGCGCGAGGAGTCCACGATCCGTGGTGGGAGGACTTTTTGGCTGGGTGACGTCGACTCTTGCTTTCGCGCCTTCATCCGAGACATGCCAGGCGAAGCGGCCTCTCTGTTTTCCCCTTTCGATGGCGACCAGCGGGGCAAGCAATTCGCGCTGGAGTGGAGCTCCATTTGTCGTTTCGGTGTATTTGGCGAGTCGGAGTGCGTCGCCCTTTCCCCATTCGACCGATCTGACGAGTGGTTTTGAAGGGTCGGGATCCTTGCCTGAAACCAGCCAGGTGACGGCTCCGGCCTTCGGGTCGCTGGTGGGATCGGTTCCCGTGACATTCATTGCACCGGTCCATGCGCTGTGGAGCGGGCTGACAGTGGCGCTGCCGACCGGGAGGGCGGCCGGGAAGGTGATCCGTTGATCCGGGCCGGCTTGTTTCTGGAGTTCCCCGATGGCGATCATGAGTGCCATTCTCGCATTGCTTTTCGCGGCATTCATCGCGTCCTGCGAGTTGGATGCGCGCAGTGAGATGGAACCAAGTCCTAGAAGCCCGACCGCAATGATGACGAGGAGGATCATCAATGAGAGAGTCACAATCAAGGCGAAGCCATTCTCTGAATTCCTCCGGAGTCGGGATGAAGGATGGAGACGCGGATTTGGTTTCATGATTCTGGTGCAGGGATCGGTAAGAGCATGTAGGTTCCGCCCGGCGGCGGTGGGCGGATTTCTGGGTTCTTGTGGGTTTGTTGAGGAAGCGCGCCGCGACCTAGGAATGGGGAGAAGGTGATGCGGAGAAGTGGGAATCACCAGACTACAATGCGCATTCTTTATAAGAATTTGCGCAAACACGCACTCGTTGGCCTGCTCGATTTTTCACGACCTGCAATCGTTCTAACAAGCCATCCGGGGTTTACGGCAAAGTGGCCGAGGCTCTGAGGAAGCCCATTTCAGTGTTACCGATCGCCGAGGTGAGACGGAAGCTGCGGAACGAGTATCCCGGAGAAGGTGGATCGTTTGACAGATGGGGGGTGACTTCGGTGACGGGGCTTTCGAACAGAGTGAGATTCCGCGAACCCTGGATCCGATAGGTGATTCCATCGAGTGAGGCCACCATCGAAGCGCCTTGTGTGGTGAAAGTTGCACCGGAGCGAACTTCGATCGTGAGGGTAAGGTCCTGCTGCCCGTTATTATCGACGTCGGTCATCCGAATCTGCCGAGATCCACGGTCGGAGGCGGACACCGGGTTCCCCCCGAAGGCGTATTCGGCGAGGTTGCTTTCTCCGTCGAGATCCGGGTCCGCGCCAGGTGCCCGTTCGGAAGGGGAAAGACCGGAGAATCCATCGATCCAGGCGAAGAATGGGGATGGTCCGGCTGAGGTCACGATCAAGGAACCGCTGCCGGTGATGCGTCCGGAACTGTTGGCCGAGGTGTAGGTGCCGGCGGGCATCCAGGAGCCGTTGAGACGGAGGGCGGTGATGGTGTGCGCGGCGGAAAGGGCGAGGGTGCCGGCCTGGAGGTCGAGCGAGACGGTGGCGGCGAGGGCGTCGCTGCGGGTCAGGGTGAGGCTGCCGGCGCCGGCTTTGGTGAGGGTCAGATTTCCGGTGAGGCGGCCGGAGTAGCTGAGGTTCGACGGCTGGTTGAGCGTGAGCGTCGCGGGGGTGGAGGAGGAATTGGTAACGGTGCTGACCTGAGTGACATTGGTGCTGCTGCGGCGGAGGCCGGCGAGGGTTTGGGAGAAGCCTGCGAGGTCGAAGCCGGTGGTTTCGGTGGCAGAGGTGGCGGAGCCGACATCGAGGATGGCGGTGGCGGGGAGGGTGTTGACGGCGCCGAGGCGGAGGTTGCCGCGGACGATGGAAATGTTGCCGGTGAAGCTGTTAGATCCTGATAGAACAACCGTGCCGATGGTCAATCCAGAGCCGGAGCTGAGGGAGAGGTTTTGGTTGGCGCCGCTGCCGAGTATGGGGCCGCTGATGTTGAGGGTTCCGGAGTTGCCTGCGCCGAGGCGGCCATTGTTGTCGCCGAGGGTGACGGAGCCGGTCCAGGTGGCGGTGGCGTTGGCGGCGGTGGTGAGCGGGCCGGAGAAGCTGCCGAGGTTGGGGCTGGTGTTCGCGCCGCTGCCGCGGAGGGTGATGGGCTTTCCGCTGATGGTGATGCCGTCGGCGAGGACGAGGGCGGTGCCGCTGCCGAGGACATCGACAGAGGGTGTGTTGCCGAGGGCGTTGTTGTGGGCGATGACGAGCGATCCGGAGTTGGTGCCGAGGGTGGTGGCACCGCCGTAGGTGTTGGCGCCGGAGAGGGTGGCGTTGTTGCTGTAGGTGGCTCCGGTTTTGGCGAGGGCGGCGGAGGCGCCACCGAGGCGGGCGGTGATCGTTCCGCTGACGAGCGAGTAGGAGGATGCTGTTAGAAGGCCGCTGCCGCCGGTGAGGGTGCCGGAAGTGAGGGTCAGGGCGGCGACCGTGTCGGAGAACGATTGCAGGTCGAGGGTGCCGCCGTTGAGGGTGAGGTCGCCGTTGCCGATGGCGTGGTCCGCGCCGGAGCGGAGGGTGCCGCTGCTGATGGTGGTGAGGCCGGTGTAGGGGTTGTTTCCGGAGAGGATCTGGGTGCCGGAGCCGGTTTTGGTGAGGGCGATGCCGCCGCTGATCGAGCCCGCGAAGTTGCCGCCGGTGGCGTTGTTGTTGCCGAGGGTGAGGGTGGCGGGTGTGGGGCTGGTGATCGTGCCGCCATTTCCTGTTAGACTGCCGAGGCCGGTGGCGATGCCGTTGAGGTCGAGGGTTCCGGAGTGGAGGGTGAGGGTGCCGTTGGCGGAGCCGAGGGCATTGGCGACGCCTTGTTTGAGGCTTCCGCCGTCCAGGGTGAGGCCGCCGGTGAAGGGGTTGGGGGCGTTGAGAATGACGTTGGCGGTGCCGGAGATGGAGAGGCTGCCGCTGCCGCCGGAGATCGGGCTGGAAAGCGTCAGGGTGCTCGTTCCGGCGGTGCTGAGGGAGACGGCGGAGTTGGCGGCTCCGAGTTGTCCGCCGGTGAGGGTGAGGTTGTTGGAACCGAGGAACTGGATTTGGCCGGAGGTGAGGCTGAGGATGTTGGTGGGCGCGCCGAGGTCGATGGTGCCGCCGGTGGTGGTGGTATCGAGGATCAGGCGGTGGACGGCGCGGGTGGTGAGAAGTCCGCCGTTGGTCCAGGTGAGAATGCCGCCGGGGTAGGAGGAGTTGAGAGTGGAGAACTCGACGTTCGGGTCGTTGCTGGAGCTTGTTAGAGTGGGTGGGACGTAGCGCACGACCTGGCCGCCGACGACGGTGGCGGGTCCGGTGAGGCCAGAGCTGTCTTTCACGCTGACGCCGGGGAGCAGCCAGCCGGTGAGCGGCGGGCTGGAGGTGAGGGTGGCGTTTCCAGAGGAAAGATCGACGAGCAGGGTGGCGCCGTTGCCGAGGGTCC
>JAIXOR010000025.1 GCA_027486655.1 Verrucomicrobiaceae bacterium
CCACCGGCAACGAATGGAACGGCGGAAATGTGGGTAAAATCACCATCCATGCAGGCGGCACATGGACCATCAATGCCGCCGGCAGCACCGTGCGCAACGGCCTCGCCCTCAATGGTGGCACCATCAACGGCAGTGGAAACAACGGTGACTGGGGCGGTATGTATCTCAGAAACACTTCGGTGACCGCGGCCGGCAATGCCACCTCCTCGATCTCGGTAGACACCGCGCTCAACGCGATGACGCCCATGACGGTGGAAACCGGCAGCACCCTCAACTTCAGCGGAACCATCCACAACCGGATTGTCTCCACCGGCGGCATCACCAAGGCGGGTGGGGGAACCCTGACGCTCTCCGGATCCAACAGCTACAGCGGCGTGACCGACGTCACGGGCGGCACCCTCGTGGCGGCCGGCAACACGGCCGTCGGTGCCGGCGGCTGGAGTTCCTCTACCTGGACTCTGGTGAAGAACGGCGCCACCTTCGCCCTTCAGGGCGGCATCAGCCTGGACGAACACATGCATGTGACTGGTGCCGGCGTCGGCGGACTCGGTGCGATCCGCAGCCTCAGCGGCAACAACAGCCTGACCATGACCAATGGCAACAGCGGCAGCGGCCCGGGTTATGCCATTGATGGAGACACGACCATCGGCGTGGATGCAGACAGCCTCAACATCACTGGTTTCTACCAGGAAGGCGGATCCTATGGCATCACCAAAGTCGGAGCCGGCACACTTGTGCTCTCCAAGACAAGCAGCTACAGCGGCGGAACCACCGTGAGTGAGGGAATCCTCAGCCTCGGAGATGGCTCCACCCCGGTGGGCCTCAATGACAGCGCACCGATCGTCATTGCCTCGGGAGCCAAGATCGACCTGAATTTCACCGGACAGGATTACATTGGCAGCCTGACTTTGAATGGCGTCGATGCGGGGACAGGCACATTCAATGCCACCACTCATCCGGCATACTTCACAGGTAGCGGCTCGCTCTACGTGGTTCCGCCGAATGATGGAGTCTGGACCGCAAGTGCCAATGGGAACTGGGAGGTCCCATCCCATTGGCAGTCGGGCACAGTCGCCAGCGGCGAGGACAGAAGCGCCACATTCAACGGAGCCACCGGCACCATTGCCACCATTGTGGCCAACCGGACCATCGGCAGCCTGAACTTCTCCGCGCTCGACTACACCATCAATGGAAGCGCCACGCTGACACTCGCCAACACCACCGGCATCTCCGCCATCCAGGTGGCTGCGGGCACGACCGCCACCATCGGCACCGCGGTCGCAGGCTCGGTTGCCCTCGATAAACTCGGCACTGGAACCCTGGCGCTTACCAACTCGATTCAATACACCGGTGGCACCACGGTCACCGCCGGAACACTCGCCCTGCCGAATGGAGACTGGGTTACCGGAAACCCCTGGGGGCCGGGCGGTGCCTCCGGGGCCATCACTGTGGGATCGGGTGCCACCTTGTCCACCTCCGCCGGCGTCACGGAAATCAAGAACGGCATCGTGCTCAACGGCGGCACGATCAGTTCGCGCGGACTGACCTACCCAGGTGCATGGGGCAATCTCTTCCTGAGCTCCAACATCGTCGCGGATGGTTCGGCGGTCTCCACAATCAGCTCGCAGATCACTCTGACCGGCAATCGTTATTTTGCGGTGGAATCCGGCAGCACGCTCAACCTCAGCGGTCAGGTCAGCAGTTGGAACCACCCCGGGACCGGAATCACCAAGACCGGCCTCGGCACTCTCGCCCTCAGCGCCGCCAACTCCTACAATGGCAGCACCAACGTGTGGGAGGGCACTTTGGTTCTGGGCAATGGCACGGACTCCAGCAACCTCGCCGATACCGCGGATGTGACTGTGGATGCCGGAGCCGTCCTTCAACTCAATTTCCCGAGCGGCAGCCCCGACACCATCGATGAGCTTACCCTTGGCGGAGTCGCCATGCCTCCGGGCACCTACAATTCAGGCAACTCCGGCGGCTTCATCACCGGAACCGGCTCGATCATCGTCCAGAACGGCCCGCCATCCGACCCGCTGCTCGCTTGGATCGACGCCACCTGGCCCTCGCTCTCCGACAAGACGGCGACCGGTGATCCCGACAATGATGGCATCGAGAACCTTCTCGAATATGTGCTTCAAGGTGGTGATCCTTCGGTTTCCGGAACCGGCATTCTGCCAACGATCGATGCCTCCGGAGCAAACTTCATCTTCACCTACTACCGCCGCACCGCCGCCACCGGCACTACCCAGGCCTTTGAATACGGAACCGACCTCAGCGGCTGGACTCCGGTCGCCATTCCCGGAGGAGCCGGAGTCACCGTCACCGATCAGGGAGGTGGCATCGAGAAGGTGGAGATCTCAGTCGCCAAGGGCTCGAACTCCCAACTCTACGGCCGCCTTCAAGTGACCAAGTAAGTGTCGGATACTCACCCTTCCAGTGCCATGAAACCCAAAACCCTTCGTTCCTTCCTTCTTCGTTCCCCGAGTTCCTCGGTTGCCATGGTGATCGCCGTGGCTGGCATTCATCCACTGTTCGCGGACACGGCGTCGTTCACCTTCACGCCCGCCGCCGACACACGGATCATCAGTGATTCCTGGGGAGTGAACACCAATTATGGAAGCGATGCGGAAATGGGCATCTACAATGCCCGTGACCGCAGCCTTCTGCGGTTCCTCGTGCCCGTGGGGGCCACGATCCAATCAGCGAATCTGTCCGTCACCATCACCGGGACCTACGGCGGCAATCCGGTGCCGCAGTCGATGGATGTCTATCGCCTGACGGGTTCATGGGCGGAGAACTCGGTGACTTGGAACACCCAGCCTGGTTTTGATGGAGCGGTTCAAGCCAGTTCCACTGCCAACCCCGGCATTGGTGGAACCCTCACCTGGGACGTCACTTCGCTCGCCAACCAGTGGGCAAGCGGATCCGTTGCCAACAACGGATTGATCATCATCAACAACGGCAACAACAACGGACTCCATTTCGCCACCCGGGAGTATTCCAACGCCTCCTATCAGCCTGCTCTCGCCACGACGTTCACCACGCCGACGAGCGTGCCCTCCGGTGCCTATGTCTGGAGTGGTGGTTCAGGCAGTTGGGGCGAGGGTTCCACGTGGCTGGATGGTGGCAGCGCGGTGACTTGGTCCAACGAAAAGGACACGGTGTTTGGTCATGGCAGCGATACCGCCGGTGCGGTCACCATCTCCGGCACCGTCACTCCGCGCACGCTTTGGTTTCAGGCTACCAACTCCGGAAGTTACGCCGTCAGCGGTGGCACCATCGATTTCGGCGGAGCCATGAGGATTGTCGATACGGCGGCGGACGCCTCCATCAGTTCGGCAATTACCAATGGTGCGCTCTTCAAGCAGGGCAGCGGAAAGCTGTCCCTCACCAGCAGTGGAATGGGCGGGTCATCAGTGAACACCTTCACCGGCGGCACCATCATCAGCGGAGGTACCCTGGAAATCTACGGACGCTCGGCGGACAACGGCGGCTACACCAGCATCGGCACCGGCCCGGTCACCATCCACGGCGGCGCCACGCTTGTCTCCGCCAACGATTGGGCCACCGGCAACGAATGGAACGGCGGAAA
>JAIXOR010000069.1 GCA_027486655.1 Verrucomicrobiaceae bacterium
CTTCCCCCCGGAGATCGATTCGGCCCTTGCGCAGGACTTGCGCGGGATTGAGAATATGTCGGAAAGGTTTTCAGTTCGCAGATGCGCGCTGTCGCCTTTCGTTGGACATAAACTACCCCGGATGTTTCGCCTTTGAAAGGTTTTTGGAGTCCCATTCCCGGACAGATGGTCCCATTTCCGGCCACATGGTCCACTCGCCGCATTCATGGGCTGCCAGGCACTTTTTCCTAGGCCGATTCCCGCACCACAGGCAGAATGGAGCATCTTGAGAACGCTGCTCATCGCGATCGGTTCCGCCCTTTCCGCATCCGCGGCGGTGAGCCTGCATCAGCACGAAAGCTTCCAAGGCTTCCACGACTGGGACAGCGGATCGCAGAACCCCAACCCGCCTGCGGTTCTCGCCGACAGCGGCCCGGGAGGAAACGGCGATGCTTCGCTCAAAGTCACTGCGAATGGCAGCAGCGTGGCCGGTGGACGCCTCGTGGTCTACAGCCAGTCGGATTGGACCGGTGCCTTCGTTTCACAAAACATCACGAGCCTCGCCATCCACATCCGCAACGGCGGCAGCACCCCGCTCGCCATGCGTCTCGCCTTCAACGGCCCGGGCGGGTGGTTCGTCACCCCCTCTCAATCCGTCGCCCCGTTTTCCGGATGGAACGCGCTGCTCTTCGACATCCGCCCCACGGCCCTGCTCGCCTCCGGTGGCAGCAACGCCGGCCAGACGATGGCGGGCGTGACCGAAACGAGAGTCCTGCATTCCAACACCACGGACTTCCGCGGCGCACGCATTTCCTCCTCCTTCCTCATGGACAACGTGCGGGCCATACCGGAACCGCAGATCGCCTCCATCGCCACACTGGCGGGTTTCCTGCTCATCCGCCGCCAGCGCTAACCCACTCCAGACGCCCATCCCTCCCATGCGTTTCCCACCGATCCACCTCCTGCTCTTCGGAGCGATCAGTTGCGGGGCCACCTTCGCCTCCTCGTTCTCCACCGTCTGGCAACTCGGAACGGACGACAACTCCCTCGCACCCTTCTCCCAGGAAAGCTTTGCCTCTAACAACCCGCCGGGATCGGCTGGCGTCAAGGACGACGACTACTACCTCGCCGGCACCTATCCCGCCCCGATCGGCACCCTCGCCGCCGACGAACCGGTGGCCGAATTCGAACGCGCCGTCACCTCCAGCGACCCGAGAAACCGGATCCACTTCAACCTAACAGCTTCGCAGGCCGCGGCATCCTCAAGACTCCGCGTCACTGTCGACCTCACCTCCGGCGGAGCCTGGGTGGGAGGAACGATTCCGGGCTTCAATTCGCACAACGTCGCCGTTCGTTTCAACGGCGTCCTCCTGGGGACCACCAGCGACATCCGCTGGAACCGGACGCTCACCTACACGATCCCCGCCCAGGCCGTTTCCGCCGTGGCGGGTGCGAACCGGTTGGAAATCGAGCGCACCGGCGGCTCCGCAGGCGGCTACATCGGCCTCGACTACCTCCGCCTCGAAGCGGACCCCGTGGCTCTATCAGACGCCGATGGCGATGGCATGCCGCGTTGGTTCGAGGATACCTACGGCTTCAGCGACACCGTGGCCGCAGACGCCACACAGGATCCGGACGGCGACGGAAACCACAATCGATCCGAGTTCCTGACCGGCACCAACCCCACCGATCCGGACAGTGACAACGACGGACTGCGGGATCCCCAGGAAACCACAGCGGGGACTTCCCCCATCCTTTCCGATACCGATGGCGACGGCCTCAACGACGGGCAGGAAACCAGCAGTAACCCGCTCTTGGCAGATACCGATGGCGACGGTTTCCCGGATGGCTACGAAATCGAGCGGGGATCCAATCCGTCGAACGCGCTTTCCAAACCCTTCGATTTCCCCGGAGCCATCAGCCTGCAGTTCATCGCCGAGCAAATGGCGTCCGCCACCCTAGGAAACTGGGAACCCGCAGGAGTTTTCCGGTTTCCCCACTGGAACGCCTCCGCACCGCTGCCCGGCTGGGCGGATGGCACCACGGTGTTGAGCTCCTCGTTGTCCGCCCTGCGCAATCATCGCGGACAAAGCACCAGCGCCGCTGCTTCATGGAGCTACCACTTCGCCGGAGAAGGCCTCCACAAGGGCGATGGCGATGAACGCATGCTCAACGGCATGATCCGCACCCGAAGGTCCAGCACGGTGAACACCCCGGCCACCATCCAGCTCACCGGCATTCCTTACGCCACCTACGATCTGATCGTCTATGCCGGCTACATCTACCCCGGAAGCCGGGGAATGCTCCGCCTCAACGGAAACCCGGCGACCAGCCGTTACTTCGTCTCCGCCAGCTCACCGCCTTTCACGGGATGGACCGAGATCACCGCCACCTCCCTCGCCGGCGTCAAACCCGCGAACTTCGCACGCTATCGGAATCTATCAGGAAGCAGCCAGACCATCTCCCTCGAGTCCGTCGATAACGAAACGGTGGGCATCCACGGCATCCAGATCCTCAATAGCGGCACGGACACCGATGGCGACGGCATCAAGGACCTCACCGAACTCGAATTCGGATTCAACCCGGCGCTGGCCGATGCCCTTCAGGATCCGGATGGGGACGGAATGACCAATTCCTCTGAACTTGTTGCCGGCACCGATCCCAAACACGCGGATAGCGACCGGGACGGCATCAAGGACGGAAACGAAGCCCTTCACTCGACATCCCCCCTCGATCCGGACACGGACAACGATGGCTGGCTGGACGGCCGCGAGATCACCGCAAGCCCATTCCCTTCGTCTCCCCTGCTCTCGGATACAGACGGCGATGGATTCAGCGATCCGGTCGAACAGTCCGCAGGATCGAATCCCAACCTCGCATCAAGCATCCCACCGTCGGTGCCGGTCTGGGATGCCGCCACGCGCACCTGGCGCTGGAGGATCGATCAGATCCGGCTCCTCTGGAATCATGATCAATCGATGCTCGGGGCCATCGAGAATGACGAAAGCATGCTCTGCGAAGCCATCGCCGACATCAACCAAAGCGGCTGGAACCGGCAGATCGCCATCGGAATCCGCTACATCAATGGCAAACTGGTCCACCGCTTCCGGGCCATCGAGGGGGCCTTCCACCAGAGCGGCGATCCAGGCGCGGGTTTCTGGGACAGCGACTGGAGCGCCAACCCTGTCGACCGCACCCGTGACCTCGGGCTGAGCGGATACGGAAATCCGGATGATTCCAAACCGCTGCGCCTTGAGTTCACCGCCACCCAGCCGAATCCCGCGGTGAACCTCTGGACTCTCAACTTCCTCGTCGCGGATCTCAGCAACCCGGCCGCCCCCGTGACCCTCGCCAGTTGGACCCGCACCAACGCGGTCGCCGCGGATCCCTCGCTCTTGAACGGCACCGCCGTCTGGCGCAACCAACAGGGCATCACCGGTGCCATCGACTTCACCTACGAGACCGGTGTCCGCGCCTTGATTTCCTCCGCGCCGCTCGCCCCCCAGGATTCGGACAGCGATGGCATGCCGGACGCCTGGGAATCCCTCCACGGGCTGAATCCCTCGAACCACCTCGATGCCACCACCGACACCGACGGCGATGGGTTGGAGAACCGCAGGGAATTTCTGTTAGGAACCCTCCCCCGCAACGCGGACAGCGACGGCGACGGAGCACCCGATGGCGCAGAGCTCCACCACGGAGCGGATCCCCTCTCCAACCTCAGCCTTCCGGCATGGTTCACCTTTCAGGGGACCATGGATGATCTCGATGGCGATGGATTGTCCGACTCCTGGGTGCTCTGGAGCGGCGGCGGCCCGCGTTCCCCATCCGCCGATGAGGACGGAGACGGCGTGGACAACCTCCGGGAAAGTCTCGCTGGCACCGATCCCGATGATCCGTCCTCCCGCTTCGACCTTGCCTCCTGGAGGACAGCGAACGACCTCGTGCTTTCCTGGACCGACCTTCCCTTCAAACGGCAACGGCTCGAACACAGTGGTTCGCTCGATGACTGGCTTCCTCTAACAGGAGTCGGTGCGCCCGTCACCACCGGCGGGCGCAAGCAACTCACGCTGCCCGGGGTCTTCACCTCTCCCGCAGCCGACACCTTTTTCCGCAGTGGAGCGGATGCCATCGATACGGATGCGGACGGCGTCGAGGACTGGGCGGAAAACCGCGTGCTCGGATCCTCGCCCACCCAGACCGGCTCGATGAGTCAGCCGCTCGTCCGCAATAACGGACAAACACTCTCAGGCGACTCGCTGGCCCTGCTCAACCGTCTCCAGGGTTCATCGCCCGCGGGCGGCACGGCAGGAAGCGCTTCTCCGGGCACGCCGTCCCCGGTGCATGCCTCGCGTTTTCTCATGCAGGCCAGTTTCGGACCAACCACCGAGTCCATACAATCGGTTAGAAACCTCGGCTACGATGGCTGGATCCAACAGCAGATCGCCCTGCCTCCCTCCCTGCTCCAACCCTACATCCGCGAGGCCAAGCGGGATGCAGCCGGCAGTCGTGTGGATCCCTACTACAACTTCAACGAACTCGACCAATTCCTCCACGGCAACAACGTCACCACCCCGTTTGCGAGAAATGCCATCCGCGGTGCCGACCAACTGCGCCAGCGGGTGGCCTTCGCCCTCTCCCAAATCCTCGTCGTTTCTCGGCGCGATGCCCAGTTGGAGGAGAAGCCCGAGGCGATGACAAACTACTACGACATGCTCGTCCGGCATGCCCTCGGCAACTATGGCGAGCTCTTGCGCGAACTGACCTTCCACCCCTCGATGGGCTGGTATCTCAGCAGCGCCGGAAACCAGAAGGCGGATCCATCCATCCCGCGCTATCCCGATGAAAACTATGCCCGGGAGATCATGCAGTTATTCACCATCGGCCTCTGGGAGCTGAACCCGGACGGCACCCGCAAGCTCGACCCCGCCGGCCAGCCGATCCCCACCTACGACAATGGCGACATCACCGAACTCGCGCGAGTCTTCACCGGCATGTACTTCGCCTCGCCCTACGGTTGGGGCGGAGCCGGTTGGGCGGACGAGCACTACACCCTGCCCATGGTGATGTATCCCGAGCGTCACGACTTCGGAGTGAAGCGCCTGCCCGGCGGCTTCGTGGTCCCCGCCCGCGAGGAATCCGAGGAGAACGGCATGCAGGACATCCGCGATGCGGTGGACTCGCTCTTCCTGCATTCGAACACACCGCCCTTCGTGTGCCGCCAGTTGATCCAGTTCCTGGTCACGGACAACCCGACGCCCGCTTACGTGAAACGCGTGCAGGATGTTTTCGTGAACGACGGATCCGGCACTCGCGGCAATCTCGCCGCAGTCGTGAAAGCCATCCTGCTCGATCCCGAGGCCCGGTCCCTGCCGCTCGACACAGGCTATGGCAAGGTCCGCGAGCCGGTGATCCGCACCATGCATCTCGGACGCCTCATGAAACTTGCGGACGCCCATCCCTCCTTCGTCTGGTGGAACTGGACGGACAACTTCTACAACTCCTCGCTGCAGGAGCCCATGAACGCCCCGAGCGTCTTCAACTTCTACACCCCCGTCTATCAGGCACCGGGCGAGGTCCGCCAGGAAGGCCTCGTGAGCCCCGGTTTCCAGATCGTCAACACCTTCACCGCCGTTTCCTTCCCCAACCTTCTCTGGGACTACCTGCACGACGGTTTCAAGTCCGGCTGGACCTGGGATTTCCCGCTCGATTACAGCCGCACCCTGCTTCTATCGGAAAATCCGGCGGCTCTCGTGGATCACATCGATCTGCTCGTCTGTGCAGGCAACCTTTCGGCCCGCACCCGCGGCATCCTCATGAACACCCTCTCGAATCCGGCACTCAGCCGCAAGGACCGCGTCGCCCTCGCGCTCTGGACCGCGATGAACAGCCCGGAAGGCGTCGTCCAGCGTTAACCCCTCCCCTCAACTCCATGCGCACCCGCAGACAATTTCTCGGTGAAACCAGTTGTGCCGCGATCGGCACCACCTCGGTCCTCTCCACCCTGCTGAACCTCACCATGGCCAACCACGCCGCGGCGCAGGCCGGGCTCGGCACGCAGCGCAAGGCCCTCGTCTGCCTGTTCCTCTCCGGCGGGTGCGATACCTACAACCTGCTCATTCCGCGGGACCAACCCGGACCCTACGACGAATACGCCGCCTCCCGCTCCGGGTTGGCCATTCCGCGTTCTCAGTTGCTTCCGCTCAACCACACCGACCCGCTCGGCCGCAGCTTCGGACTGCATCCCTCGTGCACCCGTCTTGCGGAAATGTTCAACGGCATGGGAGGGGATCCCAACAAGAAGCGCGTCGCCTTCCTCGCCAACATCGGCACGCTCATCGAGCCCATCCCTAACAAAAACGCCTACCTCAACGGCACCGTCGCCGTGCCCAAGGCGCTCTTCTCCCACCGCGACCAGATCGAGCAATGGCAGACCTCCGTGCCCCAGGGCATGCAGGTGCTGTCCGGTTGGGGCGGACGCGCCGCGGACGTGATCCACTCCGCACTCAATACCGAGCAAACCGCAGGCTATTACATGCCGATGAACTTCTCGCTCTCGGGAAACTCCGCGTTCCAGATCGGCCAGAGCGAAGGCCAGTTCGTGATCACCAGCGCCGGAGCCCTCGCCTTCACCGGGACCAACGCCAACTCGGCCGTGCACCAGGCCAAGAACCAGGCGCTGCGGGACACCATCGCCAGCCCGATCGAGGACCACTACCGCAACCTCTTCCAACGCACCCACGGCCGCATCACCTCCAACAGCATCGAGCGCGGCATCGAGTTTCAAAGCCGCTACAACACGCCGGGCAGCCTGAACGGGGCCGATGTCAACACGGTGCTCAACAACGCCGGTTTTCCAAACCACTGGCTGTCCGATCAGTTCAAGGCCGCCGTGCGCACCATCGCCATCCGCGAATCCCTCAAGCTCCGGCGGCAGACGATCTTCATCGACTTCCCCGGCTGGGACCACCACTCCGAACTCCTCGTCAACCACCGCAACATGCTCACCACGCTCGACCGCGTGCTCTATGCCTTCCAGCAGTGCCTCGAAACGCTCGGACTGGCCAATGACGTGATCACCTTCACCTGCTCGGACTTCGGCCGCACGCTGCGCTCCAACGGCCAGGGCACCGATCACGCGTGGTCCGGAAACCAGATCGTCATGGGCGGCCCCGTCACCGGCGGGGTGATCCGCGGCACCTATCCTTCGCTTGCCATCGACGGCGCGGACGACATCGGCCGCGGCGGGCGGATCTATCCGAAGCTCTCGGCGGACCAGTATTTCTGCGAACTCCTCCGCTGGTTCGGAGTGAGTCCGGGGGACATGGACATGGTGCTTCCCAACATCCGGAACTTCCACAATCCCGACTCAGGCACTCCGTCCGTGGGCTTCACCGTGTGACGCCCTGCGGCTCCCTGCGATCGCAGCAACAGCGAAGGCGTTTCCGAATCCGCTCAGAGAGTGGGGATCTGCACCAGCTTGGTGTAGTTGTAGGCGTTCTTCTTCATGAACTCGGACTTCGCCTCCTCGCTGGAGAAGCCACGGGTCCGGATCTGGTCGATGCCCGCGTCCGAAAGAACGGTGAGCGCGACTTCAAGCGACTTGAGGCGGCCGGACTTCAACTGCTCGGCGGTGACCTTGCCACCCGAGATCGTGCTTTCGATGCCGGTTCCCTTGATCTTGAAGGTCGAGGTGGAGGTTCCGGAGTTCGTTTGACCGATCACGATGGGCACGTTGACCACCTCGGTCTTGCCACCGGCGACGGTGGGAGGAATGACCACCTCCACCTGGAAGGTGACCGTGAACTGATAGACGTTTTCACAAACGAAGTTTTCCGGCTTTTTCAGATCCTCGCGGTAGCTGCCGAACGCGGTCTCCAGATTGATCTGGCCGAGCAGATTGTCGAAGGTCGGTTTGGGGTCCACCAGCAGGCGGTTGAGCACGAAGGTGAAGCTGTTGCCGGTGCTGAGGATCGGATCCCGGTAGGCGAGCGAGTAGGCCACGCAGGAGACGTCGCCACCCAGATCCTTCGCGGTGCCGATCTCACCGTTGTATCGATCCGAGGATCCGGAGAAAAAGATCAGCTCGGCGGCATTGGTGCTCGCCAGCTTCGGGGAGGCGCCACCGTCGCCCACAGGCAGTTTTGATATGGCGGAGAGCCACTCGAATTCATTGCCACGGCGCGTGACCAGCGTTTCAAAATCCTTGGCCATGGCTTCCACCATCGCCTTGGCCTGGCGGGAGGCGCGGAGTTCCGCACGGCTGCGGTTCCAGGTATCGATGGCGATTGAAGTGATCGAAACGAGAACCGTGACGATGATGGTGGTGATGGCCATCGCCACCATGAGCTCCATCAGGGTGAATCCTGCGGCGGATTGGGGTTTCCTTTGGGTTTTCATGGACGGATCAGGAAATGGATTTCAGCGGCGGACCGCAAGATTGCGCGAAAAGACGGGGTTCTTCGCATTGGTGAAGGATTTGGCGAATCCCGTCGGCGAGTCGAGGAAGCCGGCGGACTTGGCTGGAAGGGTGTAGAAGTCGGCGGCAAACGCGATGACCGCTTCCGGATACTCATCGGAGTTTGTGATCGCAGTCTGCGTGGTGGCCTTTGGATCGACGATTTGCCCTGCCTGGCCCACCTTGAGCTCGCCCTTGGCCGTATCGAAGACCAGCTGGGTGCACTTCACCAGATAGATGCCGCCCTCGATCGCCGGGATGTCCGCCTTGAGCAGCGTGTCATTCTTGCGGCGGACCATGGTGATCATGTTGTAGTCCTTGCCGGGCAACTTGTTGGTCATGTCCGCAACCGGATCCGGACTGCCGTCGGTGCGGGTGCTGGTGAGGCTCCCGCGATACTGATAGACCAGCAGGGCGGTATCGGTCTTGTCCGAGCGCATGATCCAGCTGAAAGCCTTGTCGAAGCCGGTGAAGGAGGTCGAAGTCTTGGATTCCAATCCGGCCTCCTGCCCGGTGCGCAAGGTCACCAGTTCGTTTTCGATGGTGGATGCGAGGCGGTCCGCCTCCTGCACGCTGATGGCCTTCTTGATGCCGGCGGCCGCGGGAGCGAAAACGACGATGAACCCCGTGAGCAGCACGGCGAGCACGCCGATGGCGATGACGGTTTCAAGCAGCGTGAAGCCGCGTTTCAAGGACGAGGTGAGGGTTTTTTTCATGATTCAGAAAGGATCACCGGATTTCAGGTTGGTGACAGAAGAGCCCATCTGCGCGGGATTGCGGAAGACCGAGGTGCGGCCGTTGCGCCAGACGACGAAGCCGCCGAAGTCCTGAAGCCCGGCCTTGGTGACGCGCGGCGGCTGCTCGGTGGAGTTTTTGGCGGAATTGCGAGTGCCGTTGCCGAGGATGAAGCTGGTTCCGGGGTTTTTGATGATACCCTGGGAGTTGAATTCGTAGATGTAGAACGAACCCTTGAAAGGCGAGCTCGCCTTCAGTGCGGTGCCTCCGGCATCTCTGAGTTTTGCATCCGTCACGGTCTCGATTTCACCGGTGCCGGTCGTGTGATTGATTCTGCTGAACTTGCTGCTGAAAAACGTCTGATCCGGCAGGACGGTGCCCCGACTGGAGAGCACCCAGTTTGGAGCCGCATTCGAGGGATCCTTGGCCTGGCCGGTGGCGGTATCGATTTCTTCATAGGCCACCACCACCCGCCGGAGCTCATCGCCGCGGTTGTTGGTGAGGGTTTTGGCGACAAGCACGCAGGCGCGCAGGTTGCGACCCACGGCGGTGGTTCTAGCTTCGTCGAAGAGCGACTCCACGGTGGCCACACCGCTGGTCACGCCCTTGCCCTGCATGCCGCTGAGACCGATGGATCCGGCGGTCATCAGGATGGAGATGATGGCGATCACCACCAGCATCTCGACTAGCGTGAAGGCGGAGCGTAGTCCCCGCGGACTGGATTTCGTCTGGAAGGCTTGCATGGGTTTCAGTCGGTTGAGTTTGAAGATGCGGTCTGTGCTGAGGATCGCAAGAGAAAATGTGAATACATCGCAATTACCTTGTGAGGGAATTCTCGGGGTATCTCCCCCCTCCCGGGCCGTTCATCCAGGTCCAGGCCGGAGCGACCATGTCCCGGACATCGCGATGCCTGGCTTCCCAGCCGAGGAGCTGCTTGGCAAGCGCCGGATCGGCCACCAGCGAGTCCGGATCGCCCGCGCGGCGGGGGCCGAATTTGACCGGGACGGTCTTGCCAGTGACTTCCTCGACGGCGGTGATGATTTGTTTGACGGACACGCCCACGCCGGTGCCGAGGTTGCAGCGGATCGACTCCCCACCCGCGGCGAGGTGGTCGAGGGCCTTGGCATGGGCATCGGCAAGATCCTCGACGTGAATGTAGTCGCGGATGCAGGTGCCGTCGGGCGTGTTGTAATCGGTGCCGAAGACCTCGAGGTATTCGATTTCCCCGGTCACGGCCATCAGCACGCGGGGGATGAGGTGGGTCTCCGGATCATGGTCCTCACCGATTTTTCCATCCGGAGAGCAACCGCTGGCATTGAAGTAGCGGAGGCAGGCGCTGCGCAGCCCCCAGGCCTCGCCGCAGTCCTTGAGGATCCACTCGACCATCAGCTTGCTGCGGCCGTAGGGGTTGATGGGATCTTGGACGTTGGTTTCGGTGATCGGCAGCTTGTTGGGCACGCCGTAAGTGGCGCAGGTGGAGGAAAACACGAAGACCTTGCAGCCGAACTCCTGCATCACCTGGAGCAGCTTGATTGGCTCCGCGGTGTTGTTCTGGTAGTATTTCAGCGGATTGGTGACCGACTCGCCCACGTAGGCGTAGGCGGCAAAGTGGATGACCGCCCCGAATCCGTGCTTTTCGAAAAGCGAACGGACGAGCTCCTGGTCGCCAACCTCGCCGAACACCAGTTCGACGTCCGGATCGACAATCGCCTGTTCGTGGCCGAAGACGAGATTGTCGAGAACCACGATCTTGCGGCCCTGCCCTGCCAACAATCGGACGGTGTGGGAGCCGATGTAACCGGCACCTCCAGTGACAAGGATCGGCGCTTGCGAATTGCTCATGTGCGTGTGGCGGGGATCAAACCGGAGAAGCGGGGAGGCTGTCAATCCAAGCGAATGGGGTAATCCGCCGTGCCCCTATTTTCCATTCGAATAATCCGTGGGTCCGTGCTGTCGTAGGGCCCATGAAGAATTCCCTTCGTCACCGGGCTATGGTTCTGGCCGCAATTGCCTCGTCCATCGCGTTTTCATCCTGTGCCTACGATCCGGCCTACACCTCGGTTGGTGGCTCCTACAGCAGCGGCTATGGCGACGGCTACGGCTATGGCGGGAGCAATTTCAACACCTCGCTTTTCGTCAGCACCGGAAACCCGCGCTGGGGGTATGATCCGTATTGTTACAGCTATTACGACTACCACCGCCGCTGTTACTACGATCCCTATTTGAACGGCTACTACCCGGTGGGATACCGTCCCGTGGCCGTGGTCGGCTGCCCGCATCCCCACGGCTGGAGGCCGGGCAGCGGCTACTGCCCGCCGCCGCGCTACGTCAGCAGCGTGACCGTGGTCAACTACCGCAACCGTGAGACGCTTTACCGCAACAGCAACTACGACTGGGCCAAGCAGGTGCGCCAGCGCCCGATCGGCGGCAAGTATCCGAGCGAGTCCCATCCCTCGCGCAACCCCGGCTATCAGAGCAAGCCGGGACGTTACGAAGAAAACCGCCATCCCTACGGAAACTCCGGCAACCGCCCGGGCCGCTATGAGGAGAAACCCAGCCGCTATGATCAGCCCGGCCGTCACCCCTCGTCCGCGATGAACCGTCCGGTCAGCCACAAGGAAGGACGTCCGTCCTATCAGCAGGCCGGCAAATCCAAAAACCAGGGCGGAGCAAACGCGCCCAAGCCCGGTCGCCGGGAAGAGGGCCGCCGCGAGCAGGCCAAACCGTCGAAGCACGACAAACAGAAAGCCATCCGCGGCCTCGGCCAGGGATAGGCCATATTGGAAAAGATCACCCGCGTTCCGTCTCGCGCCGTGCCCGCTCACGGCGGAGGCGGTCGATGGTGACGCGGGGTCTCAAGATCCACCGGCCCATGCACCAACCGGCGATGCCGCCCCCGACGTGGCAGGCGTGGCCCAGCAGGAACCAGGAACCAAAGCCCTGTTCTTCAAACACCCGGCCGATGGCGGCAAAGCCCGGCAAGCCGAGCCCCGGATGGATCAAGGCCAGCAGGGTTTCTCCGATCATCAGCCCGAGTGCGAGGCTGCGCGCGGACAGCGGCACCGGCAGCATCCGGGATTGGGGGGAAAGCGTGGTCAGAAGAAGCAGGATCGCCATGCAGGCCCCCGAGAAGCCCACCAGCAGGCCGCGCCCCAAAGCGAGGTGGGCCACTCCGCCTCCGAGGATGCCGAGGATGATTGTGAGCCCCAACACACGGCGGCCCAGCATGTGCTCGATGCGGGCTCCGACCGCCAGCAGGAAGACACCGTTCAGCCCGACATGAAGCCAGGATCCGTGCAGGAAACCATGGCTGAGAATCGTCCAGAAAAGCCCGGAAGACCACGCTTCCCGGCTGAGACCCAGAGTTTCATACCACCCCGCCATGCCTTGCAGGCCACCGCCCAGGGCGATCGCGGCGTGGACGATCAACAGACCGCCGAGCCATGCCCAGGATGCCCTCGCATCGCCGATTTGCCGAAGCTGCCGCCTTGCATTCGCGAGCAAGCCACCGGAAGCGGACATGGCGGCGGGATTCTTCTTGTGGGGGGGGGGGTGATCAGGTGGGCGTCGCTGCCTTATTCGAGCACCCTCGCACGGGGCTCCCGGCGCACGGTGTCCTCACCACCCGCGCAGGTCACGAAAGGTCCGCCTTCCAGCGGAGCCACTCCGGTGAATGCCACATCCGGCATGTCCGAAGGGCGGCCCGCCAGCGGGAAATCCTTGCGCAGCGGGTAGAAGGGATAGCCTTCCCACATCAGGATCCGCTTGAGATTGGGATGACCGGAAAACGGGATGCCCATCATGTCCCAGACCTCGCGCTCGTGCCAATCGGCCCCGGGCCAGATATCGGTCACCGAGGGCACGGTTTCTTCTTCCGAGACACGAGCTTTCACTCGAAGGTGCTTGGAGTCATCCACCGTGGCGATTTCATAGACCATCTCGAAGCGCGGATCGTCGCCGAAATGATCGAGGCTGGAAACATCGAGAATCATCTCGTAGCCCAGCTCCGCCTGGCACTTTTGCAAGACGTCATGGAGCACTCCCAGTTCCACACGCAACGTCTGCTCACCCCGGAATTCGGTGGTATCGAGCACCTTTGCCCCGAACACTTCGCGGAGCTTCTTCACATCGTCTTCGGCAGCCATGGGATTGGGGAAAAATCAGGAAATCTGGTCGAGAAACTCTTTCTTCTGGGCCATCGTGGACTCCTCGCCCTCGATCTTTTTCTGGAGCTTCATCAGCCCCTCGATCAAGGCCTCCGGGCGCGGCGGGCAACCGGAAATGTAGACGTCCACCGGGATCAGTCGGTCGATCCCCTGGAGCACCGCGTAGCTCCGATACATGCCGCCGCTTGATGCGCAGGCACCCATCGCGACGCACCACTTCGGCTCCGGCATCTGGTCCCAAATGCGTTTAACCGCCAGCGCCATCTTGTAGGTCACCGTGCCGGAAACGATCAACACGTCACTCTGGCGAGGGGAAAAGCGCATCACCTCCATGCCGAAGCGGGAGATGTCGAAGCGGCTGGAGGCCGTGGCCATCAGCTCGATCGCGCAGCAGGCCAGACCCATCGGCATCGGCCACAGCGAGTTCTTGCGCATCCAGTTGATGGCGGCATCCACGCGGGTGACGATCACATTGCCCTCGATCTTGGAATCGTAGGCGGTGTGCAGGGTGTTTTCTGAAGGGCTGACCATGATCCGGATCGGTTGCGCGGGACTCTTGCCCGTCATCCAGCACCTCTCAAGCCGTTTGTGAAAAAATCGTGGCCTTGGCGCAGGCGATCGAGCCGCGGATCAGACCTCGGCCGCCTGGCGGGCGATCTCGCGGAACGCGGCAGGCAACTGGGCCTCGGTGCCCCGGCCCTCGATACTGACCGCCCCATGGTATCCCGCCTCCCTGAGAACGCGGAAAAACGGCCGGAAATCGTCCCCATTCACCGCCGGGTAGGTGCGGCCGCCCTTTTCGGCGATTTCGATGTGAACGACCACATCCATCGCCGCCTTCAGGTCCTCGGGAGTGTCTCCGCCCTGGACCATGTGGAAAAGATCGGCAAGGAGGCGGATTCTCGGGTGATCGGCCGCGCGGATGAGCCGGGCACCTTCGCCGATGCGGTTGATGAAGTTGCACTCGGAGGCCTGGAGTTGTTCGACGGCCACGGTGATGCCGGCAGCCTCAGCCGCCGGGCCCATGCGTTTGAGCAAGGCCACGAACTGCTCCTCGGCCTTTTCCTTCGGCCAGCCCTCGGGGATCTTCCGTGCGCCGCTGCTGCCGAAGACGATGAAGCGGCCGCCCACGCGTTTGAGGCGTTTGAAGGCGGACTCGGCCCAGACCATGATCTCGTCATGGTTCGCATCCGGCCCCACACAACGCAGGTGGGCGGGCCGGATGAAGCCATTGCAGGCCAGCACCGGAAGCGGTGAGGAGCGGACCTTCTCCAACTGCCTGGCGAACACCTCCTCCGGCTGGTCCGGCACCAGCAGATCACCGGTGCCCACCGTGAGGAAAGCCGCGCCCGCCTCCTTGAGCGCGGCCGCCTTGTCGAGGCTGCCGGAGACGCCCATCGCGGAGAACAGGCTCTTGTCCGCCGCTGCAAAAATCGACGGCGCGCCGCAAAGCGAGCCCGCCGCCACGAGACCGAGCCGCAGGAATCCGCGTCTGCCGAAGGAAGGGTGCATGGGTTATCCGGGTTTGTTGGAGGTGATACTCAGAGCCCTTTGTTAGAGATGGAAGACCTTGCCGCCGGCCATCACTTCCTGCGTCTTTTCATCGAAGGTCACGCGCTCGCCGGTGCGGGCGGCGGCGTTGGCCATGATGGTGGCGATCGAGTGCTGATAGCCCGCCTCCACCGGGGCGTTGGTCTCCTTGCGCGAGCGCAGGCATTCGAGCCAGTTGAGCATGTGGGCGTTGGTGAGCGGATCACTGCCCATGTTCGCCGCGGTGGACGCACCGCCCTGACCCTCGAGTTTGAAGTCGGCCAGAAGGTTCGGCTCCATCTTCATCGGCGAGGCCATCTCCTTGGTGAGTCCGCCGTTGTTGGAGACCTTGCCGGTATCGAGGTTCAGCTCCCCGCCGTTGGAGTAGTAAATCTCCTTGGTGCCGCCCGCCGAGTTGCTGTTGCGGCTGGTGTAGGTGACTTGGAATCCTTGGGAAGGATCGTCCAGCGGGCCGTAGTCGAACACAGCGGTCAGCGTGTCGAAGTTGCTGCGTCCGTCCTTCCACTGATAGATGCCGCCGTTGGCCGCCACCGAGCGCGGGTGCGGCAGGCCGGTGAACCAGTGGATCGTATCAATCTGGTGGCACATCCACTGGCCGGGAATCCCGGAGGAATAGGGCCAGAACAAGCGGTATTCGAGAAACTTGCGGGCATCGAAGGCCGCCTCCGGGCGGTTCATCAGGAAGCGTTTCCAATCGACATCCTGCTCGCGCACCTTGGCTACCAGATCGGGACGCCTCCAGCGGCCAGGCTGGTTGACGTTCCATGACATTTCGGCGGCGACGATCGGGCCGAACTTGCCGCTGCGCAGGTAGTCATGGGCGGCCTTGTAGGTCTCTCCCGAGCGGCGCTGGGATCCGATCTGCACGATTTTCCCGGTTTCCTTAACGGCTTTGAGCGCGGCACGGTTGTCGGCCATGGTCTCGGCGAAGGGTTTTTCGCAATAGACATCGCAGCCTGCCTTGACGGCCTCGATGCAGTGAAGGGCGTGCTGGAAGTCCGCGGTGGAGATGATCACCGCGTCGAGGTCGGCCTTTTCATACATTTCCTCGTTGTTCCGATAGGTCGGCACGGCCTTGCCCATGTTCTTGGTGAACCATTTCTCAGAGTCCTCGCGGCGGCGGCTCCAGATATCGGAGACGCCGACGATCTCACAGTTGAAGGGACCGGACACCGCCTTGAAGGCTGGCAGCAGAGAGCTGACCAGACGGTCGGAAAACCCGACGATGCCGATGCGGATGCGTTCGTTGGCCCCCGGCGCGCGGGTCTGGCCCAGAGCGGTCGGAAAGGTGCGGGTGGCCAGCAGACCGAGGCTGCCGAGGGAGGTGGTGCGGAGGATTTCGCGACGGTTCATGATGGAAACGGATGGGTTGTGAAGGCCCGCGGAAACGAGGGCGGCAGGAACAACTGCGGAGATGTGGCCAATCTTTCAATCGCCCGCCCGCTTCGCCATCCTCCAAAAGAGGGATCTTGCCTGATTTGCAGGGAAGAAAACCCGCCGCTCACACCCCGTGGAAAAAGCGCGAGAACTCGAAATACAGCGGCAGCCCCAGCACGATGTTGAACGGGAAGGTGATTGCCAGCGACGAGGAAAGATACAAGGCCGGACTCGCCGCAGGCAGGGCGATCCTCACCGCAGCGGGGGCCGCAATGTAGGATGCACTCGCCGCCAGCGCGGCCATGACCGTGGAACCTCCGAGGCCCAGGCCACAGCATTTTCCGAGATACGAACCGAGCAGACCGTGCAGGATCGGCATTACAATCGCAAACACCACCAGCCTCCAACCCGCCTCCCGGAGATCGCCAAGACGCCTGCCAGTGAGCAGACCCACCTCCAGAAGGAATAGCGCGAGCACGCCTTTGAACGGCGCGTCAAACAGCGGGGCCACTTGTTCGAAGCCTTTTTTGCCTCCCACAAATCCGATGAACAATCCGCCTAACAGTAGAATGATTCCCTTGCCGGTGAGCAGGTCGTGGAGGAGGGGCCCGAATCCCCCGCCCTGGCCGCCTTTGGACGCGCTGGCCTTCATCGCCAGGAACACCGCGACGATGATCGCGGGGGCTTCCATGACGGCAAGCAGAGCCGGCGCAAACCCTTCCACCGGTGTCTTCGAGGTCTCCAGGAAGGCCAGTGCGGCGCTGAAGGTCACCGCGGAGACCGATCCATAGTGTGCGGCAATCGCCCCGGCATTCGTTGCATCGAGGCGGACGAATCCCTTGAGCACATAGAAACTCCAGAAGGGAATCACGCAGCTCAGACCGATGGCCATGAGCAGGGGCCCTCCGACCACCGAGAGGCTCATCCCCTCCAGCTTCATCCCGCCTTTCAATCCGATCGCAAACAACAGGTAAATCGTCAGCGCGGTGTAAAGTTCGTCCGGAAACTTCAGGTCGCTTTTCACCAGCGCGGCAAAAATGCCGAGCGCGAAGGCAAGAACCATGGGCGAGAGCAGGCTGGAGCCGAGGGATTGCAGGATTTCCATGAATGGGAGTGGCAGAGGATGCGGTACTTGAACGCGGATTGGTTCCGGTGTTTAATCGCGTGAATCAATTTGCACGAACCGCGATTCGTGTATTCATGAACCTATTTCAACGTCAACCGCGAAATGAAAGAAAAACCCACCGGTCGATCCGAAGAGTCGGGCTGGACCTTTTTCACCAATCACGCGCACGTGCTGCTGTGCCTGGCCGGGGATCCGGAGATGCGGCTGCGGGATGTCGGTGCCCAAGTGGGCATCACGGAGCGGGCGGTCCAGAAGATCGTGTCCGAGCTGGAAGCGGGCGGGGTTTTGGAACGGGAGCGCCACGGCAGGCGGAACGTTTACCGGATTCTGGGCAAACGTCCCTTGCGCCATCCGGTGGAGTCCCATTGCACGGTGGAGGGTTTGATCCGTTTTGTGATCGATTCGAAGCCGTGAGTCCCGGAGCGCGGCACCGAGCGGATCGGTCGCGGGCGAAAAAAATCCCCGCCACCGGTGGGTGACGGGGATTTGGGAATCGGAAATTCCGGTTGGACCGGAGGATTACTTGGGAAGCAGGTCCTTCACCGCATCGCGCTCTTCCTTGAGCTCGTTGATGGTGGCATCGATCTTGGCCTGGCTGAAGGCATCGATGGGCAGGCCTTGGACGACCTCCCACTTGCCGGGCTCGGTGACGCGGATGGGCATGGAGGCCATGAGGCCCTTTTCGATGCCATAGGATCCATCCGAGCAGACCGCGACGGAAGTCCAGTCTCCGGCGGGAGTCGGGGTGATGATGCTGCGCACGGTGTCCATGGCGGCGTTGGCGGCGGAGGCGGCGGAAGACGCGCCACGGGCCTTGATGATGGCGGCGCCGCGCTGCTGGACGGTGGTGATGAACTCGCCTTTGAGCCACTCCACGTGGGAGATCACGTCGGTCACCGGGCGGCCGTTGATTTTGGCGTTGGTGAAGTCCGGATACTGGGTGGCGGAGTGGTTGCCCCAGATGCACATGTTGGTGACCTTGGAGACGTGCACGCTGGCCTTTTTGGCGAGTTGGCTCTTGGCGCGGTTCTCATCGAGGCGGGTCATGGCGAAGAAGCGCTCCTTGGGCACGCCGTCCGCATTGTTCATGGCGATGAGGGCGTTGGTGTTGCAGGGGTTGCCGACGACGAGCACGCGGACGTCGTTGGCGGCGTTGCGTGCGATGGCCTTGCCCTGGCCGGTGAAGATCTTGCCGTTGATGCCGAGCAGGTCGCCACGCTCCATCCCGGCCTTGCGGGGCACGGAACCGACGAGGAGGGCCCAGTTGGTGCCTTTGAATCCTTCGTTGAGGTCGGAGGTGCCGACGACGTCGTGAAGCAGCGGGAAAGCGCAGTCATCGAGTTCCATCATGACGCCTTCGAGGGCGGCCATCCCGGGCTCGATCTCGATGAGGCGGAGGTTGACCGGCTGATCGGGTCCGAAGACGAAGCCGGACGCGATGCGGAACAGGAGGGCGTAGCCGATTTGGCCAGCCGCGCCGGTGACGGAAACGGTAATTGGTGCTTTCATGATTTTGATGCGGGAGGCGGGGACGCTAGGGGACATCGGCGGAGTGGTCAACCCGCAAGCCACGGGATGAGAAGCGGTGCGCGGGATTTCTGAATCGGTGCGCGGGGGGGCTGCAAATCCGGGCTTTGCGGAGCGGGTTCCGGTGTCTTGAATCCGGGCATGATCGACATGCTTGTGCGCCTCTATGATCTGCCGGATTCCTCGGAGCTTTACCGGGAGGTGGCCGCCAAGGGGGTGACCTTGAGGCGGGCGCGGGCCTTCGAGAAGCACACGGTGGCCGCCTTCGCCCGCGGGTTTTCCGAAAAATGGGCGAGCGAGGTGGAGGTGGCGCTCACCAGACAACCGGTGGCCTGTTTTGTCGCCACGCGGGAGAAAAAGATCCTGGGATTCGCGTGTTACGACACGACGATGCGCGGGTTTTTCGGACCGACCGGCGTCGCGGAGGAGTCGCGCGGGCTGGGGCTCGGCAAGGCGCTGCTGATGAAGTCGCTGGAAGGGCTCAGGGAGACCGGCCATGCCTATGCGATCATCGGCGGGGTGGGGCCTCGCGAGTTTTATGCGAAGGCCTGCGGAGCGATCGAGATCCCGGGGAGCGATCCCGGGATCTACGGCGACATCCTGCCTTGATCCTCCCCACCCCACGCGATCCGGTAATGGGATGGCGCGCGGTCTTGTGGAAGACTTCCGGGTTCCCTCCCCCCGCTGATTCATGACCTCCCCCGAGCGCCAGAACAACTTCGACCTGATCCGGCTGCTGGCCGCCGCGCAGGTGGTGCTGGCCCATGCGATCGGCCACACGCCGCTGGTCCACCAACTTCCACCGTGGGGCAAACAAGTCTTCGAGGCGCTGCTGATGCTGCCGGGAGTGCCGGTGTTTTTCGTGATCAGCGGGTTTTTGATCACCCGTTCGTTCGAGCGCGATCCGGCGGACTTGAAAGGCTACTTCTGGCGGCGCTCGCTGCGGATTTTCCCGGCCTTGTGGGTTTGTCTGTTGATGACGCTGGCCGCGCTGGCCGCCTTCGGGTTTCTCACCAGGGACTATGTGCTCTCCAAGGGATTCGCGGCATGGCTGGCGGGGCAGGTTTCGTTTTTCCAGTTCTACAATCCGGAGCAGTTCCGCGATTTCGGCATCGGCGTGGCAAATGGCGCGCTGTGGACGATCACGGTGGAGCTCCAGTTCTATGCCTTCGTGCCGCTCTTCCACTGGCTTACCCGGAGCAGAGGTGCGGTTTCCTCGGCGCTATTCACCGTGCTCTTCGCGGTGTCCTTCGGGGCCTACTGCGTGATGGACCACCAGGTGAACGGTCCGGGCGGCTATTCCGGCGCGCCGTTGGTTTACAAGCTGATGTTCGTCAGCCTGCTGCCGCACCTGTGGATGTTTCTGTTAGGTGTACTCATCCACCGCCATTTCGCCGCACTGCGCGGCATGCTGGAAGGACGGTTTTTCATCTGGTTCGGAGCCTATGTGCTGGTTATGGCCGGCTTGCACTGGCTGGTGGAGTTGCGCTCGATCGTTTACTACCTCGGCTATCTGCCCTCGCGAGCGCTGCTGGCGCTGGCGACGATCGCCGCAGCCTACAGCATGAGGCAGCTGTCCGGCAAACTCCTGCGCGGCATGGATCTTTCCTATGGCACTTATCTGTATCACTCCGTGGTGATCAACATCTTCGTCGAACTCGGCTGGCTCGGATCCCTGGGATCGGTGCTGCCGGTCTTCGGGGTATCGATCTTCGCCGCGCTGCTGAGTTGGAACCTGATCGAGAAACCGGCGCTCGGTCTGAAAATGGCAAGGCCCGGGAAACTTCGAGGCGTCACGCGGGAGGCGTGATTGAAGATGCCGGCACCGGTACGGCCTCGCAGACGTCGCGCCAGCCGGGGAAGTTCCAGTGGTTCGGAAATCCCGCGCATTGCCCTGGCTTGACCGGATGGATGCGGCAGCCGCCGTTTTCCAGCATGATGCATTCGTGGTTCTCCCGTTCGATGAGCGAGAGCCCCTGGCGGTTGGTGCGCAGGCGGGTATAACGATCAAGGAACTCGGCTTCGGTCATGCCGAGGAATCCGGCGATGGGTGCGATCTCATCCTCCTCGATGCGGACATCCCCGGGCCACTTGCAGCAGTTTGTGCAGCGCTGGCAGACATAAAAGACCGAGGGATCCAGCGGCACATCGCGATTCGCCGGACTGCCGAAGTCCTTGGACGGGACGGGGCTCATCAGAGTTTTTGATAGTAGGAATTCACCCGGCCGAGAAACCAGCGCCACTTCTTGCCGGGGCGGCCGTTATCCATGAGGAAGTGCGGGCAGTTTTTGTTAGGCGGATGCTTGCCGAAGCGCGGCCAGTGATAGTGCGGCACCACGTTGCGCAGCGGGATGCCCTGCTTTTTCATGAGGATGGCGGTGAGCTTGGCCGTGCGCTCGATGGTCGCCGAGCGGCTGCTGCCGCGGTGTTCGCACATCTCGATGCCGATGGAGAGGCGGTTTCCCGGCCCGTGGAAATCGGCGTGCTCGCCCTGTTCGCTGGTGGGCATGTGCTGGATGGCAACCCTGTCGTCCACGGTGAAATGCCAGATGAGGTAGCCGATGCGGTTGCCGTAGCGGGTCTTGGGAGAGCGGAGGGCTCCGTTCTTGAGCGCCTGCGAGTGCTTCCACGCATCCGCCGAGTAGTTCTGCGTGCTGTGGATGGTGATGAAGCGCGGCTTCATCGGACGCAGCACCTTGCGGCCATGGGTGCCGCGCGGGACCAGATCCATCTTGAGATTCACCTCCCGATAGAGGCGGGACATCGAGATCTTGCCGCCGGAAGGAGATGCCTGGGACGAGCCTCCGGAATAGGTGTCCCGTCCACCACCGGGCGGGCCGACGCGGTAGCACTGCGTGACGCTGAGCGCCAGGCAGGTGGGCAGGAGGATGCGGACGAACCGATGCACGGAAGCGCTCTTACCACGATCGGAATCCCGCGGAAATTAAATTCATCCTTACTTTCAGGATTTCCTGAAAAACCTTCCCCCGCCCTTGCGGAGACGGCCGGGCGTCCTTAGAAGGGGGGCGTGGAACCCATCCGCTACTTCAATCGCCATACAGGAAAAACCGAGACCGAGAAGGTCTATGGCGAGGGTTTCCTGAGGTGGACCTATGGACATCCGCTGGGCGCGATCGCACGCTGGGCCTTCGTGAAACGCCCGTTTTTTTCCGCGTGGTATGGGCGCAGGATGGATCGCCCGGAGTCGGCGGCAAGGGTCGCTCCATTCATCGAGCGATATGGTTTGGACCCGGCCGAGTTTGCGGATGAGCCGGGGTCGTTCCGGAGTTTCAACGAGTTTTTCTACCGGAAACTGCGCTCTGAAAGCCGCCCGGTGGATCCGGATGAGGCGGCATTGGTGTTTCCGGCGGATGGCCGGCACCTGGGTTTTGGGAAGGCTTCGGAGATCTCCCGGGTATTTGTGAAGGGCCAGCGTTTCGATCTGCCCACGCTGCTGGGCGACAGGGATCTGGCTGAGCGCTATCGGGAGGGCAGCCTCGTGCTTTCGCGGCTCTGCCCGGTGGACTACCACCGTTTCCACTTCCCTGCACAAGGCGTTCCCGGAGCCCCCCGGACGATCGATGGCCCCTTGTTTTCCGTCTCGCCGATCGCCCTGCGGAAACACCTCTCCTACCTCTGGACCAACCGCCGCGTGATCACCCGGCTGGAGACGGCCAATCTCGGCACCATCCTCCTCCTCGAAATCGGAGCCACCTGCGTGGGAGGCATCCACCAGACCTACAGCGCCGGAAACCCCGTGGCAAAAGGCGGGGAAAAAGGCTACTTTTCCTTCGGCGGTTCCTCCACCCTGACGCTCTTCGAGCCCGGCCGCGTCCATCTTGCGGCCGATCTCGTCGAACAATCCTCGCTGGGCCTCGAACTTTACGCCAAAGTCGGCACCCGAATGGCCACCATCGCCTGATGCACGGCTGCAACGCATTCCTCCTCCACCGATCGCATGCTCAACTACCTCAAGACCCTCGATCAACACGCCAAGGACTCGCTCAAGCCGGCCATCGAGGGACAACTCTCACCCGCCGAGCGCATCGCGCTCTACAAGCAGTTCCTCAAGCTGGAAGAGCAGCGCATTCTCCAGCACCACCGCTCGGGAGCCGGTGGTTTGGAAATCGCCAGAAACCGGGCGGCTCTCATCGATGTGGTGCTTTCCTCGATCCTCGAAGCCGCGGTGCGCGCGAGGAAAGACGGCACCACGCTGCCCATCGCCCTCGTGGCCACCGGCGGATACGGACGCGGCCTGCTCAACCCGCGGTCGGACATCGACCTGCTTTTCCTCCTTCCGCGTGCTTCCAACAATCTTCCCAAGCCGCTGCAGGAACTCGTGCAGGACGTACTTTACCTGCTCTGGGACGTCGGCTTCAAGGTCGGCCATGCCTGCCGCTCGATCACCGAGTGCGTCCAGGAAGCCCGACTGGACCAGGAAAACAAAACCTCGCTGATGGACGCCCGCCTCATCACCGGTGACTCCGCGCTTTTCAAGAAGTTCGAATCCACCTTCGCCAAGGAGTGCATCGCCAAAGGCCAGGCCGACTTCTTCGATCTGCGCCGCCAGGACTTGAGAAACCGCCATGAGAAATACTCGCGCACCGTCTTTCTCCAGGAACCGAATGTGAAGGAAAGCTGCGGCGGCATGCGCGACTACCACAGCATCCAGTGGGTCGCCCGGGCCAAGACCGGCAGCTCGCGCCTTGAGGATCTCGTCGAACGGAAACTGATGACCGCAGCCGCCTTCAAGGAAGTCGAGGAGGCCTACGATTTCCTTCACCGCGTCCGCAACGAGCTGCACTACCACAGCGGCAAAGGCACCGACCAGCTCACCCTCCAACTGCAGGGTGTCGTCGCCACCGCATTCAATTATCCGCAGCGCAACATCCTCCGCAGCACGGAGGCCTTCATGCGCGACTACTACCGCCACACGCGCCACATCTATCAGCACACCACCTCGCTCATGGAAACCTTCCAGATCGAGGAAGACAACCGGGCCGAGTCCGGGATCCGCTCCTTCCTGACCTTCCGGAAAAAGAAGCGCGAGGAATTCGACGGCTTCGTCGCGCGGGACGGGCGGCTCTTCCCCGCCTACCCGGATGTTTTCAAGGAAGACCCCCACCGCCTGATGCGGCTCTTCCAACATTGCCAGGTGCGGAATTTGAAACTCAGCCCTCAACTCCGCCGGCTCATCGCCCAGCACTGGGAGGATATCGACAGGCCCTTCCGCTACTCCAAGACCAACCGCCAGATCTTCCAGGCCATCCTCGAACGCAAGGGCGAGGCCGCACGCATCCTGCGGCTCATGCACCGCATCGGCATCCTCGGCCGTTATCTGCCCGAGTTCGGAGCCCTCGATTGCCTCGTCCAGCACGAGTTCTTCCACCGCTACACCGCGGACGAGCACACGCTGCGCTGCATCGAGCAACTCGATCTGCTCATCGCCGAGAACAACCCGCGGCGCGAGATCTACCGCAGGCTTTTCCACGAGATCCAGGATCCCTACGCGCTCTACCTCGCACTGATCCTCCACGATACAGGCCGTGCGGAAAACGTGCGCGAGCACATCGACGGCTCCGCGATGCTCGCCGCCAAGCTCTGCAACCGCCTCCAGATCCAGGGGGCCCGGCGCTCGCTCATCATGTTCCTGGTGGACAACCACCTCACCTTCTGGCGCACGGCCACCACCCGCAATCTCGATGACCCCGAGGTCATCGCCGAGTTCGCGGGCATCGTCAAAAACACCTCCAATCTCGATGCCCTGCTGCTCTTCACTTTCGTCGATTCCAACGGCACCTCACCGGACGCCTGGAGCGGCTGGAAGGAAAGCCTGATGCTCCAGCTTCACAAGGCCACCCGCCGGTTCCTCAAGGAAGGCCGCGAGCAATACTCGAAGAAACTCGACGCGGAACGGCTCGCCCTGCGCGACGAAGTCACCGGCATCATGCGCGAGGACTACCATCCGGACATCGACCGCCACTTCGAGCTCATGCCCCCCGCCGCCTTCCATTTCCGGCAGGCACCCCACATCGTCACCCAGGTCCGGACCGTGCGCCACTTCCTCCAGCGCGAGGCGGACTCCGGTGATCCCTTCGCCTTCTGCATCAAGTGGATCGACCACACCGAGATGGGTTACACCGAGATGGTGCTCGCCACACGGGATCGGCCGCTTTTGTTAGAGAAGGTCTGCTGCGCGCTCGCTTCCGGGCAGATCAACATCCTTTCCGCCGACCTCTTCACCCGGCGGGACGGCATCGTGGTGAACATCTTCCGCGTCTGCACCACCAACTTCGAGACCGTTTCCGAGCCCGGCACCCGCAAACACTTCCTCGCCACCTTCGAGGACATCCTGGCCAACCCGGGATACGAACCGGAGAAGTATCTCAAGCGCCGCGTCAACTTCCTCAAACCGCGGACCGACAACGGCATCCCCGTGCCGGTGCGCGCTTACGTGTCCAACGAGCTGCACCCGGTCTGCACCACTGTGGAAATCCAGGCGCTCGACCGCATCGGCCTGTTGCACGACCTGTTCCACACCATCAACCAGCACGGACTCACCACCGCCCATGCCCGGATCTGCACCGAGAAGGGCGTGGCCATGGACACCCTCTACATCACCACGCCGGAAGGCCGCAAGGTCGAGGACAACTCGCTGCTCAAGGAGCTGGAGGAACAGTTCTCCACCCTCATCGCGCGGGGCGAGACGCAGGAGTGAGGAGTCAGCGCTCCGGCCCGAGGATCCGCACCGGCCCCATCAGCCCGGATGGTTCCAGCGGCGTGTCTTTGGTCAGTCGTGTGATGTTGGTGCGCGTGAGGCGCTTCTCCGGCGGTAACCCGGCATCACCGATGATCCGATTGCACCACAGGTTCACCACCTTCACCCGCAGCTCGTTGTCTCCTTTCCTGAGTTTTCCGGTCACATCCACACGGAATGGATAAGCCCACAGCACACCGAGGTCCTCCCCGTTGAGCGTCACTTCGCACAGGCTCTCCACCATGCCGAGATCCAAAACCGCCGGCTCCCCGGCCGCGTCGGAGCGGAAGGATTTCTGATAGACCGCCGCGCCGGAGTAATGACGGATACCGGGATCGGGGTGCTGGGTCCAATCGATCAACCGCTCGAAGCCGATCGATGCCGGCCCACCCCACTCCGGATCGAAAGAGACCTTCCATGCGCCATCAATGTCGAACCGCTTCACCAGCCTTGGCACATTGGGAGCACCATCCGGAGCATCCGCCGCCGCAGCCTTTCGAAACAGCACGAACAGGGATTGCTCCCCGTCCATCGGATAGGGAACCACGGTGATGCCGTTCTCGAAACGATACCTTGTCGCATCCCGGCGGACACCCGTCACCGGATCCCAGAACTCGGGCACCATGCCGGAAACGCGGAACCTCCATTCCACATCCTCCGGTCGGTCGTTGCGGTTCGCGACATAGTAGATCCTCGCTTCATCCGTGCGCCGCTGGATGAAGTCGATGAAGGTATCCCCATCCCCACCGCTCCACGAGAAATCCGCAGGCACGCCGTCCGCCTCGAACACCTCACGGGTGGTCCGTCCCCAGATCACGCGCCCCTTGCCCACCCGCTTCATGCCGGACGCACCCTCGCCCCAGAGATGGTCGCACAGCTTTGTGAATGCGGCATCGGCTTCCTCCCCACCGCTCAGCGAGTAGGACCGCCGCGGCCGCGGCCCGACCACGGTGAGCCCCTTCTCCACCAGCCCGGCGACGTGGCGCAGCAGCGGCAGGCTGATCACATCACGGGGTTCCAGCGAGAGCAGCCGGTAGGTGGTGCCCTCGGGCAGCACGGCGCGCCCCCCGGCATCCACGGAAACCCGTTCTAACAGAGCCCGCTTGTCGATCACATCGTAGTCGTGCCCGGGCAGGCATTTCGCAGGATCATCCCGCTTGAGCCTCACAAACGAGGGCACGTTTTCTCCGTAGAAATGAAGGACATCCGCCGCGGCCAGCCCCTGTTGGAGCATGAAGTGGCAGCGGTTCATGTATTCGACGAAGGCACGGCCCTGCGTCCACCAGGTGACGTTCGGGTTGAAGTGCTCCCCTGCGAAGTAAGCGGCTCCCGGCATGCCGTGGGCTTTGGTGGATGAGGGAAAGGTGTGCCACATCGTCAGGTTGTGCCCTTCGCAGGCCGCGCGGTCGAAAGTGGCCTTGAGCGAGCGCGGATCGTGCTGCCAGTGACGCCCGATGTTGGTGAAGGCCTCCGCCATGGAAACCCGGCGGCCATAGGTATTCGCGGCGGATGTGGTCTGTTTCACGAAGAACCGCTGATCGTCCCGCACCCGGTGGCGAGGCGAGGTGGACCAGAATTCCCCCATCGGCACGTCGTTGATGCCCAGATTCATCAATGCATCCATTGGCCCCGCATGCGGACCGCCCGACTCCGGGTGGGTGCCGATGCCGAGCTTGTGGGCCTTTTCCGAGAATCCCGCATACTTGTTCTCCGCCATCAGATCCGCGAGGGTGCGGCGGAAATCATTGAGGAAACGCGTCGAGGCGTCCCGGTTGCCGATGATCCGTCCGGCCAGCACCGGAAGCCAGGGACGGATGTCATAGCCCCGCAGCCGCTTGAATTCCCCTGGCATGCGGCGGGTCCAGTTCACCGGTCCCAGTTCCCACGAATCGGTGTGCAGGAATCGAAGCGATTTCCCCAGATAGGGTTTCACCTCGTTGAAGATCGGATCGAGGGTCTTGAGCCAGTAGGAGTCCAGCGTCTCGCGATCCAGATAGTCGATCGCCCGGCCGCCCGCGTTCTCGCTGTGGGTCGAAACATGCGCGCCGGACGAGGTGTATCCCAGGCGGATCACCTGCCAGCGGCCCGGAGGTGCCTGCCAGCGCAGGGTCCCGGACCGCATCATGGCTGTTAGATCCACCACCTTTTCCGGAGCGCAGGCATCGTCACCCGGCGCATCCGGCCCGGAATCCAACAAATGCCAGGCCTCGGCCGCGGTGAACTGTCCGGGATACTTGAAATAGGCTTTTTGGTCGAGGTTTGGAAGCCGCCCGCCGGTGGGCGAGCTCACACCGGTGACCCAATCGCCATCCCGCCCCGCCGACACCTCGGCGATCTGCACATTGCGCGCGGGGCCGGGTTTCACATCCCATGCATCGGTCACAAGAATCCGCAGCCTGCGGGTGGTCACCGCATCGAAGGCATGCTCGAGGGGCGCGTTCTTGTTTTCCTGCTCAAACCCGGTCAGGTCCGCCAACTTACCGGCAGCATTCTCATATTGGAGCGTCCCCCGCCGCGGACCGTATCCGGGTCTGGGTGTGATCATGAGGCGATCGATCTTCACCGGCTTTGGAAACTCAAGATCGAGCCAGGCCGGCGATTCAGCGGTCACGCGTTTGCCAGCACTCACCCAGTGGGTTTCAGCATCTCCATCCATCGCGAGCTCCGCGGCACCGCCATCCTGGGAGGATCCCGCCTTCAACACACAGGGGCTCTTGCTGCGGGACGCCGCGACCGGCACGGCGACCACGGCGACATCCTGATAGACACCATCGACCTTGGCAGGTTCCTCCAGCCGCACATCCACCAAACGCCCGCCATCGAGTTCACGGCTGGTGAAAGTCACCTTCTTGCTGGATTCCTCCGCACTGACGGAGGGTCCGCCGAGGTTCCATCCGCTCTGGATGTTGAATCCGAGCTCGAGCCCGAGGCGGTCCGCTTCCACGACGGCGTGACGGAACAATCCGCGCCATTCCGGCGATCCGAAGTCCGGCCCGTGCGGGACCGGACGATTGCCATCCTGGGAATCGCCACCGGCATCGATCACGTTCGCACCTCCGATGCCGTTGGCCTTCATGGCCTCAAGATCGCGGGTGATGGTTTCCTTGTCCGTATTGCCGTTGAGCCACCACCACCAGACCCGTGTGCGGGCGAGCAATGGTGGCTGCTCCCAGCCTTGCTCCAAGGGCAGGATCGGCTTCAGGGTGGCGTTGTATTCCGGATGAATCGAAGGAATCGGGGCGGCATTCGACACGCCGATGAGGCAGCAAAGCGGGAGCAAGCGCGGATTTCGCAAAAGGTCTGGAAAAATCATCATGGCAGGGAGGAAGATCGTTTGATGATGGGGATACACCGGCAATACGGCAGGATTATCATCCGCGTTTAAGGGAGGGGCACCCGGACCGAATCCGCTCTTGGCTCCCGCAGGCCTGCACGTTAGCCTCCGCCGCGTGGCGGCTCCCTCCATCGAACTGCTTGAAATCCCGGGCACCGGACTGGAGCCGTGGATCGACGCCCTCGGCGGCCTGCGCATCCGTGTGTTCCGCGAGTTTCCGTATCTCTATGACGGAAGCCTCGAATACGAACGGGACTACCTCCGCATCTATCAGAACAAGGCGAGCAGCCGCATCGTGCTGGCCACCCTCGAAGGAGCCGGGTTGATCGGTGCGACCACCTGCATCCCGCTTGCCGAGGAGGGCCCCGAGTTCCAGGCACCCTTCCTTGAGGCCGGGATGGATGTCTCCGGCATCCTTTATTTCGGCGAAAGCATCGTGCTCCCCGAATGGCGCGGGCGTGGTCTGGGCAAGGAGTTCTTCCTCCGCCGCGAAGCACACGCACGTCGCCTCGGGCTGGATACCTGTGCGTTCTGCGCGGTGGATCGCCCCGCCGACCATCCGCAGCGCCCCGCGGAGTATCGGCCGCTTGACGGATTCTGGAGCTCGCTCGGATACACGCGTCACCCGGACCTCAAGGCCGTGTTTCACTGGAAAGAAACCGGCGAGCATGCCGAGTCGCCCAAATCCCTGACCTTCTGGATGAAACCATGCGGAGCTTGAAACTCGACCTCATGACCTTCGATGTGGGCATCCCCTGCGAGAGCCCCGCAGCCTTCGCCCGGTTGATGAGCGAACGCGTGCTGCAGGGCTGGGACGAGGGCGCGGATGTCGTGGTGTTTCCCGAGTTCGCTTGGATGGGGCTTGAACGCTTCGTCGAGGGTCCGGACAAGCTGCAACAGGTGGCGGATCTCTTCTGGGGCTCACTGTGGCCGGATCTGCTCGCCCGGCTCACACGCCCGGATCGTGCCGCCGTGCTCGGGACCGTTCCATTCCGGGAAAGCTGCGGAGCGATTCGCAACCGCGCGCCCATCCTCCATGGCGGAGTGCCGGGGCATCAGGACAAGATCCACCTCACGCCCTGGGAAGGCGCATTCACCGGCGGCGGGCCGGTGCGGATCTGGAACTTCCGGGGCATCCGCATCGCCGTGGTGATCTGCATGGATGTGGAGATCCCGGAAATCTCCGCCGCCCTTCGGGGTCGCGCGGTGGACCTCCTGCTCGTCCCCAGCGCCACCGAGTCGCTGCTCGGAGTCGAGCGCGTCGGCCGTTGCGCGGAAGCCCGCTCGGTCGAACTCTGCTGCCACGTGGGACTCTGCCACCTCGTCGGCCGGATGAACTCCGAATGGGTCGATGAAAACATCGGAAAACTCGCAGTCTACTCCCCTTCCCAATCCCCCTTCGCCAAGCACCCACGCAGGATCGAATCCGAGGTTCATGAATCCGGATTCCACCGGCTTTCCACCGTGCTCGACATCGACGCGCTGCGCGGTTTCCGGGGGAATCCGGGCGAAACCGATCCCTCGAAGGCAAAACCCGCGCACATCGCCGTGGTGGAGCCCGAACATCCATTTTGTTAGATCAACCGACCATGAACGAACTCATCCAACGTTATTACGAAACCTTCAATGCCGGAGACCGCGAGGCGCTGCTCGCCATGCTCGATGACTCGATCGTCCATGAGATCAACGAAGGGGCCGCAGAGGTGGGCAAGGACGCGTTCCGGGCCTTTCTCGGGCGCATGGACCGCTGTTATCAGGAACAAGTGGAGGACCTCGCCATCTTCACCAGCAGCGATCCAGGACGGGGTTCCGCCGAATTCTTCATCCGCGGCCGTTATCTCGCCACCGACGACGGTCTGCCCGAATCGACCGGCCAGACCTATCATCTCCGCGTGGGAGCCTTCTTCGAGGCACGCACGGGAAAGATCACCCGCGTCACCAATTACTACAACCTCGCCGACTGGATGAGGATGGTCGGTGCGTGAGCCGCGGCGGGCTCAGGCGCCGATGGCCAGCCAGCTGAACTCGACGGCATGAATGCGGCTGGCCGCCCACGTGGAGACCGCCGCACGGAAACCGTTTCCATTCACCGCGACGATTTTGAGGGAAACCCGCGCCGTATCGCGCTGGTCCGCGTCCAGTCCTGTTAGACCGAGATGCACCGCGGGAGACACGGCGAAGGGGGACTCGAACCAGACATCCACGAAAAACGAGCGGAGCGGCTCCGGGCCGGGCTGGTCCAGGTTCCAACCGGGCGTGAGGACACCCACACCGACGGTGGAGGACAGCAGCTTCCAGGGAATCGTGGTGGGGGCCATCATGCATCGCCGGAAAGCATCATCCGGGCCGATCGCGCGGGTTTCGCGGGAAGCGGTCGGGCTGCGACTGCCGGCGGTGCGCCGCTCAGAGCGAGCCGAGGTAGGCGATGCTCTGGCGGATGCTGGCCAGCGGATCCGGCGACTGATCCTGCTCGACGTGGCAATGCTCCACCCCGGCGGCCTTCGCGGCCACGAGGATGGGCTCCATCGCGATGATGCCGTCGCCCAGTTCCTGAAACGCATCCGCGGGAAGCCCGGTGCCGTAGCTGGGGCCTTGGATGCCTTGTTTCAGATCCTTGAGGTGAAGCTGCGAGACGCGGCCCTTCAAACGGGTGACCAGTTCCACCGGATCGAGCCCGGCCGCCTTGACCCAGAAGACATCGATTTCAAACTTCATGTCAGGCGAGAACTCCTCGATGAACACGTCGTAGCCGGACTTTCCACCGTCCTTCGGCGCGAATTCGAAATTGTGGTTGTGGTACGCAAGCTGGATGCCGGCCTCCTTGGCGAGAGCCGCGGCTTTGTTCGAGTGCGCGGCGACCTTTTTGTAATCGTCGAGCGTCGAGCGGTTCTTGTCGGCAAGGTAGGGAATGACCAGATGCTTCAGCCCCACGGCTTTGGCGGCATCGAGGGTTTTGCGGAAGTCCGACATGCCCTCGTCCTTCGGGTTGACGACCGAATCCCATTCGAAATGCGACGAATGAATCGCGAGGCCGGCGTCCTTGGCCGCGGAGATCATCGCGTCCGCTTGGGGAAATCCGTAGAGTTCCACCTGCTTGTAGCCGGCGGCGGCGACAGCCTTGAGGGTGCCCGGGGCGTCTTTGGCGATCGGATTGCGCAGCGTGTAGAGCTGGATGCCGATGTTTTTCCGGTAGGCATTCTCCGCTTCGAGGGCGAAGGCCCGGCTTTGGCAGAGCGCGGCGGTGGTGGCGACGGTGGTTTTGAGGAAGGTCCTGCGGTCCATGGACTGTTTCTACGCAGGCGACCCGCGGATGCCAAGCCCGCCGATGATTTGAAGGAATTCCCGATCTCGCTTGTGTTTCCCCGATCCCGCGCTAAGCCATCGCCGGGCATTGCCGCCCGGTTTTCAGAAACAGTCCCAATGATCGTCTTTTCCCTTTGGTGTCTCGCCGGCTGCGGCGTGGGTGTCGTCTTCGCTTCGTTCTTCGAATGGGTGCTTCACAAGTATGTCATGCACCGCCCTGTCGGCAGCTTCCGCTACGCCTTCCACGCCCATGCGGTGGTCCATCACAAGACCTTCAAGGCCGACCACACCTACCACCTGGTGCAGGAAAAGGACAAGGAGACCATCCCGATGGCCTGGTGGAACGGCCCGGTGCTGATCCTGATCGGCGTCACTCCCTTCGCGTTGCTTTCCTGGTTGAGCGGCCAGTGGGCCTTCGCCCTTGGAGGATTGATCGCCTTCACCGGATACTACTGCACCTACGAATACATCCACTGGTGCATGCATCTTCCCAAGGCCCGCCGGGTGGAGAAGCCATGGCTCTTCCGCAAGCTCAACGGCCACCACCTGCTGCACCACCGGTACATGCACAAGAACTTCAACGTCGTGCTTCCGCTGGCGGACCTCTGCCTCGGAACCCTGCTCGTGCGCTCGAAGACCCGCTTCGCCCAGGCGACCGGACCCTCGGTGCCCGACGTCCAGCCGCTCGCCTGAGGCCCGGCGGGGTGTTCCCGCTTCCGACGGATTTTCTAACGGGTCTTGGCATCCGCCTCGATCCAGGCCCAAAGGCGGTCGAGACCATCGCGCACGGATTGCTTGGCCGCTGCAAGGTCGCCGCCGGGTGCGGATTTGCCGAACAGGTAGAACTTGATCTTCGGCTCGGTGCCGGAAGGCCTCACTGCAAACGAGCGGCCGTCTTCGAGATCGACAAAAAGCATCTTCTCCTTGGGCAGCAGGTCACCCTCCTGATCAAAGAGATCCTGTTTGGCGAAGTCGCGCAGGCGGACCACCTTCGATCCATCCACCACTTCCGGGGGATGCTCGGCGTAGGACCCGGCGAGCGCCTGGATCTTCGCAGCGCCATCCGCGCCTTCCATGACGAGCGACTTCCCGAGTTCCAGGTAATACCCGAACTCGCCGTAGATCGAATCGAGAATCTCCGGCAGCGTCTTGCCGAGGGATTTCGCGTACGCCGCGACTTCCGCAAACATCAGCGTGGCGCCGTTGGCATCCTTGTCCCGCACGGAATCGGAACCCAGATAGCCGTAGCTCTCCTCTCCGCCAAAGACGAAGAAGCGCGAGTATTCAAGACGGAGCTGGCGGGTTTGCTCCTCATCAAGCGAACGGTAGTCGCCCTTCTTGTCCGCGGGGATCGCGTTTTCATACTTCCGGAGCTTGCCTGCGATGTACTTGAAGCCGGTGAGCGTGTCGACGATGCCCACGCCGAATCCATCCGCGATGGCATGCTGGAGTTCGGTGGTGACGAAGGTTTTCACCAGGACCGCGCGGCTGCGATTGGACTGGGTGATCCAGCCGAGGTCAAAACAGGTCTTGAGGCGGTACCAGGCCATCAAGGAGCCGATTTGGTTGCCGGTGAGCAATTGCATGCGCCCGGCCGCATCCCTCACCGCCACGCCCATCCGGTCGGCATCGGGATCCGTGCCGATGACGATTTCCGCACCGTGTTTCTCGGCAAGGTCGATCGCCATTTTGAGAGCCGGAGCGTTCTCGGGATTGGGTGACTCGACCGTCGGAAACCGCCCGTCCTGGACATCCTGTTCCGGCACGGTGAGCACGTCGAAGCCGAAGCCTTTCAACATCGGCACGTTGATGTGGCCGCCGGTTCCATGCAGGTTGGTGAAGACCACCTTGGTGGATGCGCCTTCGAGCAGTGCGGGTTGCAAGAGCAGGGTCTTTAGGCGGGCGACGTAGAGGTCGTCCATCTCCCTGCCTAACAGAGTGATCGAACCCCGCTCCGCTTCGGGAAGGGCGTCGTAGGACTCGGAGACCACCGCGTTCACTTCCGCGATGATGCCGGCGGCGTGTTCGTCAACGATCTGCGCACCATCGTTGAAGTAGGCTTTGAAGCCGTTGTCGTGGGGCGGGTTGTGACTGGCGGTGAGGACCACCCCGGCATCGGCGCGCAGCTCGCGCACGGCGAATGAGAGCTGGGGAGTCGAGCGCGGGCCTTCAAACAGATAGGCATCGCACCCGAGATCCGACGCCACCCGGGCGCAGAACTCGGCGAAGTCGCGCGAGAAGTGCCGGGTATCATGGGCGAACACGAGGATCGGTTTCCGCGAGCCGCCGAGAAATCGTTTCGCGTAGGCGACCATGCCGCGGACCGCCCGGCCGACGTTGTAGAAGTTCATGGTGGCGGTGCCCACGCAAGGGTGCTCCGGCCGGCCGTTGGGACCGCCAATTCCCTGCTCCACGGAAGTGACCACCCTGCCGATCGTACGGCCACGCAAGCCGCCGGTGCCAAACGCAAGGGTTTTGAAGAACCGGTCGTTGAGTTCCTCCCACGCTCCGCCGGCGACGAGTTCCTCGATCGCGGCCGACGCCACCGGGCTCGTGGTTCCCGCAAGCAGGGCGAGAATGTGGGTGCGGGCGGATTCGAGGAGTTTCCCTTCGGAAACGGCGGAGGAGAGGGCGGATTCAAGGGCACTCATGGCGGCGCGATGGTAGGGAAATCCACCCCGCTGGCAATGCCGGGGATTGGCGAATTCCCGGGATGCTCCCCGCTAACAAACTCAGCCCGCGTAGGCCGCCGCAATCTTTCCGGCCCAGGCCTTGGCGCGCTCTGCGAAGCCGAGGTCATCCCCCGCGTAGAGGATGCCGCGGGAGACGTTGATCACATCCGGAGCATTTCTTTTCGCGGCAGCGAGCGAGGCGAGATCGCCGCCCTGCGCGCCGAGCCCCGGCACCAGCAAGGGCGAGTCCGGCATTTTCGACAACACATCCGCGGCATTGGTCAGGCCGACGACGTATCCGACATCGGTCACCCGGCCGTCCGCACAGGCACGCTCGCCGAGCGCGGTGACGAGTTCGAAAACCGAGCGCCCGTCCGCAAGCTGCTGTCGCTGGAAATCCGCGGAACCCGGATTCGAGGTGACCGCCAGCAGATAGACCCCCTTGCCCTCCCAATCGAGGAAGGGCTCGATCGAGTCATAGCCGAGGAATGGATTGAGAGTGACGGCATCCACCTTCCAACCGGCGAAGTAGCCCTGAGCATAATACTTCTGCGTCTCGCCGATATCACTGCGCTTGGCGTCGAGAATGACGGGCACCTCGTCGGGCATGTCCTTGAGCAGGTCTTCCAACAAACGAATCCCCTCGATGCCCATGGCCTCGAAGTAGGCCATGTTCGGCTTGAAAGCGGCGGCATACGGCGCGGTTTCGCCGATGACGCGGGTGAGGAAATCCCGTGCGGCACTCGCTCCACCATCGCCGGGACGGGGATCGAGTCCGACGCAGAGACGGGAGCCGGTTTGCTGGATGCGTTGCTGAAGGCGTTCGGTGTAGCGCATGGCCGGAGCATGGCGTGGCCGGCGGCATTCGGAAGCGGAAAATCGAAGGTCCCCGCTGAAACGGAGGAGCCCGGGGGATCGTATCCAAGCTGTCGTTTTCCAAACCAAGCCTGCTTCCATGAAACCGTTGATTCTGTTAGCCACCGCCGCCCTTTCCTTCTCAAGCATCGCCCGCTCCGCGGAGTCCGCGGAAGAGCGCGACAAGCGGATGGGCTGGTGGCGCGAGGCACGCTTCGGGATGTTCGTCCACTGGGGGCTCTACTCGGGCCTCGCGGGGAGTTGGAACGACCGGATGGTTTCCGACAAGGGCGGCCTCGAATGGATCCAGAGCCTGGTGGGTGCGGATACCTACAGCTACGCGGCGCAGGCCGTGCCCAGGTTCCAGCCGCAGCCGGGCTTCGCCACCGCATGGGCGAAGCTGGCAAAAAAGGCAGGCTGCCAATACGTCGTTTTCACCACCAAACACCACGAGGGATTCGCCCTGCATGATTCCAAGCTCGGGCAATACGACGCCGGCGATCTTCTCAACCGCGACCTCGTCCGCGAGATCACCGAGGCGCTGCGTGCCGAGGGACTCAAGGTGGGCTTCTATCACTCGGTGATCGACTGGCACCACCCGCAGTATGACTTCACGAAGTCCAAGCAGCTCCCCTATCCCGCCAACGGGCGCAAGGTGGCGGTGACACCTCGGGATCACGGGCGATACATTGATTTCCTCCACGGTCAGGTGGACGAGTTGGTTTCCAACTACGGCAAGGTGGATGTGATCTGGTGGGACTACAGTTCCCAGGACTTCCAGGGCGAGGCCGCGTGGAGGGCTCCGGAACTGATGCGCAAGGTTCGCGAGAAGCAGCCCGGAGTGATCATGAACAACCGGCTTTTCCGCATCCCGGAAGCCGGCTTCAGCGGCATGGGCACGCACAACGTCACCGGCCGCATGGACTCCCAATACGGCGACTTCGTCACACCGGAGCAGCACATTCCCGAGACCGGACTGCCCGGCGTGGATTGGGAAACCTGCATGACCATGAACACCACCTGGGGATACAACCAGCACGACCACAAGTGGAAGAGTTCCCGCGAGATCATCCGCAACCTGGTGGACATCGCCTCCAAGGGCGGAAACTACCTTCTGAACATCGGCCCCAAGGGCGACGGCTCCATCCCCGAGGAAAGCGTGAAGTGCATGAGCGAGGTGGGCCGCTGGATGGATGCCAACGCCGAGTCCATCCGCGGAACAAGCGCCTCGCCGATTGGCAAGCCATCGTTTGACGGCAGGCTCACCCGCAAAGGGGCCGTGCACTATGCCCATGTGTTCTCCCGGCCTGCGGATGGCGTGATTTCGCTGCCCTTCCCGGTGCGCAAGGCAAGCCTGCTGGCAGGCGGCGCGGCGCTGGAGGTGAAAGCCGCGGAACCCGGGGCCCGGGTGACTCTGCCTGCCGGGCTTCCGGATGCCGACGCCACGGTGATCCGCCTCGAATGATCGGATGCGGGTCGTTGAAATCCCACCCGCCTCCAGCCGCCGCTTGCGCCAATGCCAATGGGGGTTAAGCTCCCACCTCATGTCCTGCTGCACCCAACACCGTTGTTCCATCCGCCGGAAAATGAGCGGCCCGGGGGCCGGTCGAAGCGCCCCGGAGCCGGACGCCCTCCGGGAAACCGCAGCCTCCTTCCAACTCTCGACCGGCGAGTCGCTGCTCGATGCCTCCCGCACCCGTCCCCTGGTGCTTGTGTTTCTCAGACACTTCGGCTGCACCTTCACCCGGCAGATCCTCCGCGGTCTGGAAGGGCTCAAGCAAACTGCCGACAACCAGGGAGCCCAGTTGGTCCTGGTCCACATGCTCAAGGGCGGAGAGGAAAACCGCTACCTGCCCGCCCAGGGTGACATTCCGCGCATCGCCGATCCGCGCTGCGAACTCTACCGCGCCTTCGGACTCGGCAAGGGTGGCTTTTTCGAACTCTTCGGCCCGCGGGTCTGGTGGCTCGGCCTGCTTTCGATCTACAAGGGATGTGGCGTCGGCTATCTAGCGGGCGACGGTCGGCAGATGCCAGGCGCCTTCGTCTTTCACGACGGTGCGATCACCGCCTCCCAGCGGGCCGCATCCGCATCCGATCTTCCGGATCTTCCGGCGCTCTTCCTGACAAAACCCTCCACCAGCGACGCGTGAACGCCCCCTGCCGAAGGGCGCTGCTTTTTCTAACAGCCATCGCCCATCTCCTGCTAGGCTCGTGCATGGAGAGCCACGAGGAAGTGTGGCTGGAGTCGGACGGCAGCGGTCGGGCCGAGATCCGCGCCTCGCTGCCCGCCGCCATCCTCGCCGCGAGGGGCGGGGAAAAGGAGGTGGGTGCGATGATTGAAAGCGCCCTCTCGTCCGCCGGAGTGTTTTCGAGCAGCCACTATCAGATCACCACCCGCGGCGACCGGGCCGAGATCCGGATCGAGGCAGCCTTTGATTCGGCGATGGATCTGGTGGACATGACGGAAAAATCCAACAGCACCACCCTTCCCCCGGCCATGAGTCACATGGCGGGAAGGATCGAGGTCGCGATCCATGGTCGGACGCTCGATTTCAAACGCGTCTCCACGCCCGGCAAGGCTTTGCCCGGATCGGGTTTCCTGCCCGCCTCCGCCTTCGAGGGCGGCCGGCTGGTGACCACGATCCACCTGCCCGCCGCGGCGTATGATCACAACGCGAGCCGCACCGGGAACGGCGGCCGCACCCTGGTGTGGGAGACTCCGCTCGCCCAGGCCGTGCGCAAGCCACTGGTCGCCCGCTTCCGGATGGATCTTCCCATTCCGTGGCACCTTGTGGCGGGCATCGGCATTCCCGTCGTTTGCGGGGTCGTCTTCCTCATCCGGCGCATCCGTGCGAGGAGAAGATCCGCCGGGCTCCGGGGCGGATGACCACTGGACAGGTGCAGGCCGCGATGCGATCTTGAAAGGCAATCAGGAAATCCCATCCGGTTCCCGCTCATGTCCGTCGAATTCAAAGATTACTACGCCATTCTGGGGGTGCCTCGGGACGCGGCCCCGGAGGACATCAAGAAGGCCTTCCGCAAGCTCGCCCGCCAGCACCATCCGGACGTCGCCAAGGACAAGAAGGGCGCGGAAGAGACATTCAAGGAGATCAACGAAGCCTACGAAGTGCTCGGCGATCCCGATAAACGGGCGAAGTACGACCGGCTCGGCATGGACTGGCAGCATGGCGACGCCCGGCCCGGCCACGGCAGCGGCCCCGTGCCCGGCAGCCACGAGTTCAACTTCGGCGGCACTGGTTTCAGCGATTTCTTCGAGCAGTATTTCAGCGGGGCCAGCCGCTACGGCTTTCCCGAAGAGTTCCAAGCCGGCGCCTCCCGTGGGACGCGCCAGCACCGCGGCAGCGACATTGAGGGCGACATCCTCGTTTCGCTCGAAGAGGCGATGCATGGGTCCGTTAGATCGATCTCGCTGCAAATGGCCGATCCACGGACCGGCAAGGTGGAGCCCCACACGTTCCAAGTCCGCATCCCGCCGGGAGTCACCGAGGGCAAACGCATCCGCGTCCCCGGCCAGGGAGAACCCGGGGCCGGTGGAGGCGGAGCCGGAGATCTCTATCTGCGCGTCCGCCATGCCGCGCATCCGGACTTCACCACGCAGGGCGCGGATGTGTATCATGAACTCGAGGTGGCACCCTGGGAAGCCGTGCTCGGAGCGGACATCCGCGTGCCCACTCTCGACGGTGAGGTGAAACTCCGCATCCCGCCGCACAGCACCAGCGGCCAGCAACTCCGGATCCGCGGGCGCGGCCTGCCCAAGGGGAAATCCGGCGAGCGCGGGGATTTCCATGCCGTGCTCCACATCGAGGTCCCCGAGTCCACCACCGCCGAGGAACGCGCGCTCTGGGAGAAACTCCGCGAGGTTTCCCACTTCCATCCCCGCCCATGAATCCGAACTTCCACGAACCCGAGGAGTCCGCGGCCTATTCGCTTGAAGGCGTTGCCCGCATCACCGGCGTCGCGTCGCAGACGATCCTCCACTATCAGGAAAGCGGGCTCATCCGCAGCGCACCCTTCGACGATGAAACGGTGAGAATGCTCCGCCGCATCGAGCACCTGCGCAGCGCTTACGAGGTGAACGACGCGGCGCTGAGGTTGATCCTCAGCCTGATGGAAAAGGTGGAACGCGGTTCCAGCCTGCGGCGTCCCTGATAGGGATGGGCGCTTGCCAACCGATCGTTGAGCGCATGACTCCGGAGTCCCTCCCCTACCTCGCCGCCGCGGTCTGCGTGGTGGCGTTTTTGTATTCCAGCGTCGGCCATGCGGGGGCCTCGGGCTACATCGCGGTGATGACCTTGTTTCACATGGCACCGGCGGAGATCAAACCGGCGGCGCTGGTGTTGAACATCCTGGTGGCATCGATCACCACGTGGCGCTTTCACCGGGCGGGGCACTTTTCCTGGCCACTCTTCTGGCCCTTCGCCCTGCTCGCCATCCCGATGGCTTTTGTGGGGGGCTACCTTGATCTGCCGACGCGCGGGTTCAAGCTGCTGGTCGGTGTGGTGCTGTGGTTTTCCGCGATCCACTTTCTGATCCGCCCGCGGGATGAGACCGAGGTGCGGTCCGTGCCACGATCCGCCGCGCTGCCGATCGGCGGCGGGCTGGGCCTGCTCGCCGGGCTCACCGGAACGGGTGGTGGCATTTTCCTGACACCCATGTTGCTGATGATGCGCTGGGCGCGGGCCAAACAAGCGGCGGCGGTGTCCGCTCTCTTCATCCTGCTCAACTCGTGTGCCGGGCTGTTAGGAAACCTGGGGGCCACCCGGCGATTCCCGGTGCTCGCGCTCGTGCTGGTGGGCGCCGCCATCGCGGGAGGCGCGGCCGGCGCGCATTTCGGGAGTTCCAGGTTCAATCCCGTGGTGATCAAGCGCCTGCTCGCGGTAGTGCTGATGATCGCGGGCACCAAGCTGCTGTCCGGAGCATGAAAAAACCGCCGCCCGGATGGACCGGACGGCGGTGTTTGAGGGTTCGTGTTTCGCGGGGGCTATCAGGCGCTGGCCTTGGCAGCCTTGGCTTCGAGCGCCTTCTTCGCTTGCGCGATGATGGCGGAGAAAGCGGCGGCGTCCGTGATCGCGAGGTCCGAGAGGATCTTGCGATCGGCTTCGATACCGGCGGCCTTGAGGCCTTCGATGAAGCGCGAGTAGGTCATTCCTTCGTTGCGGACGGCGGCGTTGATGCGCTGGGTCCAGAGACGGCGGAATTGGCCTTTGCGGCGTTTGCGGTCCCGATACTCATACGTTTGCGCCTTGCGGACGGCGTCCTTGGCGTAACGGAAGAGTTTGGAGCGGAACCCGCGGAAACCCTTGGCACGAAGCAGAACGCGCTTGCGGCGCGCGCGGCTGGCCGGGGAATTGGTGGCACGTGGCATGTTTTCTTTTCAGTTGGAACAGGTCGTTGTTTTCATCCCTCCCACAGTCTCACCTGTTCGTGTTTCCCTCGCGGGATCAGGCTGTGTGGAGGCCGTCCGATTCGCGGACGGGGGCGTTTTGCCGTTACCGGCTTCAGGATCAATGGAAGGGCAGGTTCTCCTTGACGTTGCGAATGTCAGCGTCGGAGACGAGGGTGGCCCGGCCCAGCCTGCGCTTGCGCTTGCTGTTCTTGCATTGAAGCAAGTGGCGTGCTCCCTGACTCCTGCGGAGGATCTTGCCCGTACCAGTGACTTTGAAGCGCTTGGCGACGGCTTTCCGTGTCTTTGCTTTTCCAGAGACTCTTGGCATGGGGCGGGCAGGCTAGGCGTCACCCGCCCCATGGCAAGGCAAAAGTGGACTGAAAAACGAGGATTGTAAAAACCCGGCAAAGCGATGGAGTCGCGGAACCGGAACGGCCCGTCATTCCATGTTCAAGCTCGTCCTCTTTTTCTCCCTGTTTCCGATCGCCTTGGCGCTGGGTGCGCGCTGGTGGTTCGGACAGCGGATTCTCGGCGGGATCGGCGGTCGCCCGTGCCGCGCGGATTTGAAACGATGGCTGCCAGCCCCGGGAGACGCGGCGCTGGTCCACCGCGAGGAAGGTCGTGCCGCGGACTTCGGCGCGGACCTCCGGCGAAAGGCCCTGGAGGCATGGCGCGTGGAGGACCCGAAGGCTCATGCATCGCGGGAAAACACCCGGCGCTTTGGCATGGCGGTGCCGCCCTTGAGCGCGCTGGTCGCGGTGTTTGCCGTGTTGGTGGGCAAGATCCCGGTGCTGGGCGCCTTTGCGATTCTCCTGGGAGCCACCGCCCTTGCCGCGGCCCTGGGCCTGCTCACCCTGCCTCCGGAATTGGTGGCGATTTCCCGCTATGCCCGCAAAGCGCGGGAGGAGCGCTGGTTTCCTGACCGGGATGACGAGGATGCCGCCGTCCGCTGCGCCTCGGCCCATGCTTGGGAGCAGGCCCTACCCCCGATCCTGCGCTGGATCCGTCCCTGATTCGGCACTTGCTGGCAGCTGTCCCGCTTGATAGCTATCCATCATGTTCGAGCATACGCGTGCTGTCGACCGACGCAGTCTTTTGAAAACCGCCGGTCTGGGCGCGGCCGCATCCGCAGTGGGTCTGCAAGGCGCACGTGCCGCAACCTCGCCCGACAAGGTGCGCGGCGTGGTTTTCATGGTATCCGACGGCATGAGCCCGGGTGTCCTGACCATGGCACAGGCCTACTCAAAACTCACCCGCAACCGCGGAACCCTCTGGTGGGATCTCAACAACCGGGCCGGCTCCACGCGCGGGCTGATGGATACCGCCTCGGCCAACTCCATGGTCACCGATTCCGCAGCGGCCTCCTCCGCCTGGGGCGGCGGTCAGCGCGTGAACAACGGAGCCATCAATGTCTCCACCGAGGGCAAAGCGATCGAACCCATCGCCGCCATTCTCAAGCGGCGCACCAAGGCACGCATCGGCCTGGTGACGACCGCCACCGTCACCCACGCCACTCCCGCGGGTTTTGCCTCCTCCGTGCCCAAACGCGGCAGCGAGAACGACATCGCCCCCCAATATCTGGACCGGGTGGACGTCATCCTTGGCGGTGGCTCAGGGTATTTTGATGCATCGCTCCGCCCCGACAAACGCGACCTCCGCGGAGATTTCGTGAAAGCGGGATACCAGAGCATCCTCAACCGCGATGGCCTGCTCGCCGCCAAGGGGGCGAAGCTGATAGGCACCTTCACCAAGGGACACCTTCCATTCTCGTTGGATCGGGACAATCTTGCGGCTTTGAAAAAATCCGTGCCCTCGCTCAGAGAAATGGCCACTGCCGCACTTGGTCGCTTTCTGGAGGGAGACAAGCCCTTTCTGCTCCAGATCGAAGGCGCCCGCATCGATCACGCGGCGCACCTCAACGACATCGGCGGCTTGCTGGGAGAGCAGATCGCCTTCGACAATGCCCTCGCCGCCGTCCTCGAACTCACCGCCACGCACCCCGACGTGCTCGTTGTGGTCACCAGCGATCACGGCAACTCGAACCCCGGCCTCAACGGCATGGGCAACGCCTACACCGAGAGCACCCAGCGCTTCGCCCGCATCACCCGCATGAAGGCCTCCCACGAACGCATCTTCAGCGAGTGGTCCCTGGTCAAGGATGGCACTCCGGCGAAACTCACCCAACTGGTCAAAGGCCATCTCGATTTCACTCTCGACGAGAACGAAGCCGACGCCCTCCACAAGATCCTCAGCAAGGGCAATGTGCTCGAGTGGAACCACCAACTCGACAAACCGGAGGGCCTGCTCGGTCAATTCGCCGGCAACCATACCGGCATCGGCTGGACCGGCACCACCCACACCTCGGATCCCACCCTCATCACCGCCATCGGGCCCCAAGCGTCCCGCTTCTCCGGCATGGTGGTCAACTCGGACGTCTTCGGCCACTTCATCGAAATGCTCGGCTGATCGCATCGACGGAGCACACAGCGCCCGCATGAAGCCCAAGGGATCGGATTTCCTCACCCAGGTCGCCTCGCCCCGTTTCTGCGAGAGGCTCTTCGCCCATCTGCCCGATGTGGTCTTCTGCATCAAGGACGCCCGCCGCCGCTACCAAGCCGCCAACCCGGCCTTCGCATCGCGCATCGGCCTGAGCGATCCGAGAAAACTCCTCGGCCGCACCGCGGAGGAATTCTTCCCGGATCACCTCGCCGCCGTCTATCGCGAGCAGGACGACCAAGTGCTCCGCTCCGGCAGGGAAATCATCGATCACCTGGAACTCGTCACCAACCGCGATGGCTCGCTCGGCTGGTACCTCGCCACCAAGGTGCCGCTCCACGACGCCGCCGGGCACATCATCGGAGTGGCATCGATCTCCCGCGACCTCGGCAGCCCCGGGCTCAATGATCCGGAGTACCCCGGCCTGCGGCGGACGGTCAACCACATCCGGGACCACCTCGACGAAGACCTCCGACCCGAAACCCTCGCCGCCATGAGCGGTCTCTCGATCACCCAACTCGACCGCCGGATGCGGCGGGTCTTCCAGATTTCAACCACCGCATTCATCCGCAAATCCCGCATCGAGCACGCCGCCCATCTGCTCACCTCCACCTCGCTGCCCATCGCCGAGATCGCCCTCGCATGCGGATACGGGGACCAGACCGCCCTCACCCGGCAGTTCCGCACCACGGTCGGCCTACCCCCGGCCGCCTATCGGGAACACTCCAAACGCCATGTCTGATCGACGCCGCATCGCCCTGTTCGGAGGCACTTTTGATCCGATCCACGAGGGCCACCTCCACATCGCGGAGTTGGCAAAACAACGGCTTGAGCTCGACGAAGTGCGCTTCATCCCCTGCCGCATCTCCCCCCACAAACTCGCCAGCCACCCCACCCCGGGCGAGGCACGACTCGAAATGATCCGCCTCGCCACCCTCGCACTTCCCTGGGCCGTGGTCGACCCCATCGAACTCCACCGCGAGGGCCCATCCTATTCCTGGCAGACCGTTTCCACCCTCCGCGGACACATGCCCGAGGCGCAGCTGTTCTGGATCATGGGCACCGACCAATGGCTCGCCCTCCCCGATTGGGCCCATCCGGAAATCCTTGCCGAGAACCTCGAATTCATCGTCATCACCCGCGGCCAGCCACCGGAACCCCGTGAAGGCTACCGCATGCACGGCCTCACCACCCAACACCCGGCATCGTCCACACGCATCCGGGAGGATCTCGCGTCCGGCGGATCCGGCCTCGGCTGGATCCCACCCGAGGTCGGTGACTTCATCTCCATTCACAGGCTCTACTCCAGACCGATGAACTAGCCCATTTGAGCGATAGACGAAGGAGGCCCTCCTGCCTTTAACTGCGCTGGATGATTTTGCACATTCCGCAATCCGCACTGAGGATTTTGCAATTCCTCTCCCTTAAATGCGGGGCTACCCTGATTCGCTAAGGATTGGCATCATGCATACATCGACTCAGGGAGGCCACCTCTCCCGGTCACCGCCAATCCCTGAAAATCGCGATCTTTACCCGTTGACACCTCCCGAAATCAATCTTACGAAGTAAATACATTGTAACCCGAGGCGGAGATTAACCCATTTTTTCTTCCCGAATCCGGCACCCTAACCGGAAATCAGCCCCAAACCCACTTCCAAACCCATGAAACCGAGCCCCACTCCCGGGGATTTTCAGCCCCATGGCAAACCGCGCCGAGGCTTCGCCCTCATCGTGACCTTGTCCCTGATGATCCTGCTGACCATCATTGCCGTCGGCCTGCTCACCCTTTCCAGCATCAGCCTGCGTGCCTCCGGCCAAGGCGACTCGATGCAGACCGCCCGTGCCAATGCCCGCATGGCCCTGATGATGGCCATCAGCCAGCTCCAGGAAACCACCGGCCCGGACCAGCGCATCACCGTCAATGCCGACCAGCGCCCGAAAGCCTCGGATGGCAAGGAAACCGCCGCCGTCGCCGACAACCGTCAGTGGACCGGAGTCTATCGTTCGTGGGCCGCAACGGAACGGACGCGACCGCAGCCCTCGTTTGTCTCCTGGCTCGTTTCGGCCCCCCCTGCCGCCGATCCGGCCGCCTCACCCGGGGCTGATCCGAGATATCCGGAAACCGCGGTCGCCGCGACCAGCGCCGTGAAAATGGTGGGCGAAGGCACACTGGGCAAAGGCTCCATCGGCCAGGTCATCGCCCCCTCGATCCGGGTCCTCCAGCCGAACAAACGCAGCGCCAAGATCGCCTGGTGGATCGGCGACCAAGGCACCAAGGCCGCCATCGCATCGCCGCCGCCACCCACCGATGTGGCCATGGGCGTGATCCGCAACACCCTCCAGTCCGCTCCTCGCAATGCCGTGGAAACCGCCACCACCAGTGGCTCAAAACCCTTCGGCACCATCAATCCGGCAGACAACCGTTTCGGCCGGCTCACAAGTTGGCAACAAGCGGAACTGATCGCCTCCGCGCCGGATGCCCCGCGCCCCTTGTTTCACGACCTCGCCACCTTCTCCACTGGCCTGCTCACCAACGTAGCCACAGGCGGGTTCCGCAGGGATCTTTCCCTCCAACTTGAACGCCCTTCGGCCAGCGCACCGACCACCCCGTTGTATACGGTCAACAACGAGGTCGGCATCAACCTCAACGAACTCTGGGCCTGGTACAACGCCTACAAGGACATCCGCCGCAGCGGATCCTACAACTTCACCACCAGCGGCAGACTCGACAACAAAACCCCCCACCTTCTGGTGGAATCCAGCCCCTCGGCTTGCGCCGCCGATGACGAGTTCTTCTTCAAGCAGCCCGCCGTCATCAGCTATCAGATGATCCTGTCCTTCCAGGCCTTCCCGGAAGTTGTCAACGGAGCCACCGTCAACCGCGTCTACATCGTCTCCGACCCGGTCATCACGCTTTGGAACCCCCTCGATATCCCGGTGGTCATTCCCCAGTCTTCGTTCATCAGCGTGAAATACTGGCAGCTTCCCTACGACATCGTCTATCGCGTCAACGGCGGGCCGGCCACCCGCGCCCCCCTCGCCGCCTCACTCGGCGGAAGCACCTCCACCGTCGAGGCGGACCAGAACTACATGTCGATCCAACTCGGCACCTCGCAGGCGGAACAAATCGTGCTCAAGCCGGGCGAAGTCGTGAAGTTCTCCCAGAGCGGCCCCGTCCTCAAACGAACGGGCGGCGCGGGAGGCAAGAACAGCCTCATCGCCAAGAAAGGCTTCAACTATGGCGGCGGCTTCGCCATGCCGCTGCGCGACCTCAACGGCAGAAACATCGATCTCAAACCGACCGACCAGTTCACCTACGAGGCCTTTGCCAACAACCTGACTGCCGGAAAAACCAGCCTCAGCGGCAACTCGGTCACCGGTGCCAACGCCCACACCCGGCACTTCTCCCTCACTCACCACGAAGTGTACATCGGGCCCGACCGCGGCGAACTGCCAACCAGCCTCGGATACGGAAACATGTGCATCGACTTCGACTTCGGCAACAAGCGCGTGAGACCCGGTGAAGTCCGCGGCACCACCCAGGCCGGCACCAAGGACATGCTCGCTCCAGGCTCCAGGCTCTATGCGAACAATTTTCCGCAAGTCTTCCGCCCGGTCGCCGGAGTCGACACCCGTCCCATCTCGTCGGCTCAGATGATCGCCCTCAAATCCCCTTTCCTGCTGCTCTCCTTCGACGCCAAAACCGAAGCGGGATCCCAGCTTCAGACGCGCGGCATCGCCCGGTTCAACCCGAAGGCCCACCACGTGGATTTCTACGACCTCACTCAGGAAGAACGCGACCGCCTGCCTTATGAATTCAAGGCCGAGCCGATGGTCTCCTGGGTCAACCGCAGCCTCGACCTCAGCACGGATGGCTCCGGATTCTTCGGTGGTGGCATGACCGCCCAGGACGGAGTCAACCAGGTGACCACCCACAGCTTCCCGCGCGAGCCGGTGGTTTCGCTCGCCGCCTTCCAGCACTCGTTCGCCAACGGCTTTGAAATGCAGCGCCCCACCGCGGGATACGCCACCATCAATGCCAGGGAGCCCATGCAACCGCAGATCTCCCATGCCATCGGCAACTCGCTCGCCCCCTCCGTGCTCGCGCCGGACAAGACCGAAGGCACGCTTTCCGGAGGACGCGCCCTCGCCGACCACTCCTACCTCGCCAACCGCGCCCTTTGGGACGACTGGTTCCTTTCCGGTATCGCCCCCCAAAGCATCAACACCCACCCCTCCACCAAGGACCAGCGGACCGTGGCCAATGATTTCTTCAGCGGAAAAATGAAGCTGCCCACCGTGCGTTACATCGCCACTCCGGACGGTGACAGCCCCGCCAAGATCGTCAGTTCGCTGTTCTCTGGAAGCATCGCCTCGGACGCCGGCATCCGCAACGTGGCCAGCTATCTGCGCGTGGACGGATTGTTCAACGTGAACTCCACCTCCGTCGAGGCATGGAAATCCGTGCTCAGCGGATTGAGGGGGCGCCCCATCGTCGTCAGGGACGCCACCGGCAAGGAATCGATCGCTCCAAACGTCACCAACACCCCGGTTGCCAACCTCCAGAACAGCGCGGACCTCGTCGCCAAGGGCTCTGGCTCGGTGGACATCCGCGATGCCTCGCAATGGATCGGCCGTCGTGAACTGACCGAGGCGGAAATCGAAACCCTCGCCAAAGCACTCACCTGGGAAATCCGCAAGCGCGGCCCCTTCCTCAGCCTCGCGGATTTCGTCAACCGCCGCGTCGGCAGCGACAAGGAGCTCGCCAAGTCCGGTGCCATCCAAAGCGCCCTGGATTCCAGCGATGCCGGCATCAATACCGCCTACTTCGCCGGCTCACGCTCGGTCGGTGGTGCGGCCTCGCGTTTCAGCTTCCCGGAAGCCGAGAGCGGTCCGATGTCCCAAGGCATCCCGGGCATCGTCAAACAGGCCGATGTGCTCACGCCGATCGCACCGGTGCTGTCGGTTCGCTCGGACAGCTTCATCGTCCGCGCCTACGGCGAGGCCGTGGATGCCACCGGCAGAATCACCGCCTCCGCCTGGTGCGAGGCCCTCGTCGAAAGGGATCGCAACTTCATCGATCCCACCAACCGCCCGGAAGCGGCGATCGGCACGGTTTCCCCGATCAACGCGAAGTTCGGACGCCGCTACCAGATCATCTCATTCCGCTGGCTTTCCGCGTCCGAAGTCTGATAGAGCCCACCCACATGCCGAACATCCGCACCCTCGTCTTCTGCGCCATCGCGGCGTCACTCGTTCCAGCCGCCGCCCAATCGAAGAGCGGCCCCAAAGTCAGGTTCCTCGCCGAGCGGGCTCCTCAGGAAATCGGCAAGGTCGTTCTCGCCGTCAAGGACGTCAAATCCGAGCCATTCGACCTGCCCGTCAACCACCTGTCCGAGCGCCAGTCCCCGCCCGCCCGCGCCTTCGCCGTGTGGTCCACCGCCAAGAACGTCTCCCTCGCCACCGTCGCCCTGCCTGAAAACGGCGATGAATTCATCGTCCTGCTCGTACCCGCAACCAGCGGCGGATACAGCCCGGTCGTCATCTCCGGCGCAGACCCCCAGTTCCGCCCGGGTGACATCTACTTCTACAACCACGCCGACAAGACCGTGCTCGGATACGTCGGCACGGCCAAGTTCATCCTCGAACCCGCGAAAGGCCGCACCCTCCGCCCCGAAGGACCGAGCGGTGATGGCAACTTTTACAACATCGGACTCGGTGTCCGCGAGGCCGATGGCGACCGTCCGCTCAGCACCTCCCGCTGGCCCGTGCAAAAGCAGATGCGGATGTATGTGTTCTTCTACACCAATCCACAGACCGGCAGGCTCGACTTCCGCGCCGTGGATGAATTCATCGAGCCCGAGGCTCCGAAACCCTGAGGGTTTGCCGATCTAACGGGAATCCCTCGACTCCCGCGAAACGCCGAACCACCAGAGCCAAACCAGGCTCAACAGCACCGCGGCCAGGCCGACGTGCAGCACCTGCACCCAGGAATAGATGTGGATCCGCGCCATCACCACGCCTAACAGCATTTGGGCGATCACGATGCCGAGCACGGACTTCTCCACCCATCCGGCGCCACCCTCGCGGTACCGCCGCGTCAGCATCCACGCCCAGACGGTCGCGCCAAAGACCACCCACGAGAAACTGCGGTGGAACAGGTAATACCATGAGTCTTCCAGCTCGGTGATCCAGGTGGAGCGTGGCGCGTTCTTGTGGAACTTGGACAGCTCATCCGTCAGCTCCCTCACTTGCGCGCCGATGATTCCTTCCGCCACGATCACCACCAGCAGCAACATCACCGCCACTCTCAACCGCCGCAGCGCGGACGATTCCATCCTCACCCGCCACGGCGTGTCGGTTCCACGCCACGCGCAGTAGGCAAGCATCCCGGTGAGCATCATCGCCAACGCCAGGTGCGTCGTGAGCACGCCGGGTTTCAACCCGCTGTAAACCACCCTCGCCCCCATCCAGGCATTGATCAGCACCACCGCCAGCGAGCCAAAGGCCATCCAAAACACCAGCGGCCGCTTGCCCCGCTGCCAGAATCCCGCGATGAAAGTGGCCAGCGAAAAGAAACCCACCGGCAGGCTGAACAAGCGGTTGATGAACTCGGTCCACACATGCCGTGGGTTGAACTCAGCCCGCAGCGTCTCCTCGGTGATCCCCGATGGATCGCGGCCCATTCGCTCCGCCTTGCGTTGGAACTTCTCGATCGGAAGCTTCGAGAAATCCACATCATCCACCTTCGTCGGGGGAATCAGACAACCCCAGCACGTCGGCCAATCCGGACATCCCATCCCGGCCCCCGTCACCCGCACGATCGCACCCACGAACATGAGAAGAAGCACGGACACCAGCGCGGCAGTTGCCAGTTTCTGAAAGCGCGTCATCGCCATGCGCGGACCATGCGTCACGAAGCGGACAATTCCAGTGAAAAGCCACCCACCGCGAAACCCACCCGAAATGGGGAGACTGGATGCCTTGAACATCAGCCACATCCACCGACTTTCTGGCTTTACGGGTTGTGGCTCCAACCTGAAAACCCAATCCGGAATGTTCTCATACCCACCGAAGCGCCCCACCCCGGTCTGGCGACTGGCGGCATGCGGCCTTGCAAGTGCCGCCCTTGTCCCCTCTCCGGCACACGCGGTGCTCACCCAGCGCTGGTCCTTCAACCAGCCCGCAGCCGCCGCTCCTTCCGGCACGGTCGTGACCGACAGCATTTCATCCACCATCGCCACCGTCCGTGGCAACAACTCCACCTTCAACGGCACCTCGCTGTTCCTCACCGGTTCCACCAATGGCAACCGCTCTGCCGGATTCCTCTCCGGGTACCTCGATCTACCCAACGGCCTCATTTCCTCGCGCACCCACCTCTCCGTGGAAATCTGGGCCACACCTCTATCGGTGAAAAACCACATGCGCGTCTGCGACTTCGGCCGCGTGTCCGGAGCCGGGTTCGGAGGAGGCGCGGCGGGCGAACTCATCGATGTCTTCGGCAGCGGCCAAACACCCGGCACCACCAGCGCATCGGACAACTTGTTCCTTTCGTTCTGCGTCAATACCAACCTCAACGCCCAGCGAATCGAAGCGCGATTGAACGACGGCATCGTCTATCAGCAGGACAGCGCCCTCGCCACCAGCACCGGCACCCGCTACCACTACGTCCTCACCTTCGAGGATGGCGTCGGCAACTACGGCTCCTCCGGCGGGCGGGTGACCTGGTTTCGCAATGGAACCCAGATCGCCTCCGGGGATGTCAACTTCCGGCTCTCGTCACTGGAAGACGTGAACAACTGGATCGGCCGCTCCAACTGGACCGCAGACTCTAACAGCCACGCGTCGTTCGATGAAGTCCGGTTCTACAACCACGCGCTCGGCCCCACCGAGATCGCCGCAAACCTCGCCGCCGGTCCGGACACGATTGTCACCCCCACCGCGCCTCCGCTGCCGGACCACCTCTGGCTCTTCAACAACAACGCGGATTCCACCGCGGATGCCGGCCTGGTCTTCCCCGATCAGATCGCCGCCATGCCCGCCACCCTGCGCGGCAACGGAGCCGCCCTCACCGGCACCGCACTGCGCCTTCCCGGCACCACCAATGGCAACCAATCCGCCTCCGCCATCTCCGCCTATCTCGACCTGCCCAACGGCATCCTCTCCGCGCAGCCGAGTTTCTCCATCGAGGCCTGGGCCAGCCCGCTTTCGTCAAAAAACTGGCAGCGCCTCTTCGACTTCGGCCGCTGCACCACCACCCACGGGGAAGGCGCAGCTCCCGGTGAAATCCTCGACACCGGTGCCACTCCCGGAGCCACCGCCGGATATGACAACCTGAGCCTCACCTTCAACAACGCCGCCAACCTCAACAGCCAGCAACTCGAAGGCCAGGCCAACGGCAACGCTCCGCAATACTCGTTCTCCACCGCAGCCACCACTCCCGGCGTCACCTATCACTACTTCCTCGTCGTCACCGACGGCGCGGGCGTTCACGGCGCTTCCGGCTGCCAGGCCCGCTGGTATCGCGATGGCGTGCTCCAAAACTCCGCGGACTTCCCCTTCCGTCTCGTCGATATGGAGGACGTGAACAACTGGATCGGCCGCTCGATGTACTCGGGCGACTCGAACTCCAACATGTCCCTCAACGAGCTGCGAATCTACCGCCGCGCCATCAGCCCGGCCGAGATCGTCGCCAGCTTCAGCGCCGGCCCGGATCCCGGCGCGGGTGCTCCGGAAACGCTTCCGCCGCCACCGGTTCCAGCCAGCCGTTGGTCATTCAACCAACCGGTCGGCACGGTCCCGTCCGGCACCGCATTTGCCGATTCCGCCTCCGGCGAAACCGCCACCCTGCGCGGCCAGGGAGCCTCGCTCAGCGGCTCGGCGCTCATCCTCCCCGGCACCACCAACGGCAACCAGACCGCATCGACCATCTCCGCATACCTCGACCTCCGCAACGGACTGGTCTCGCAAAACCCCAGCCTCACCTTCGAAGCGTGGATCACTCCGCTTTCGTCGAAAAACTGGCAGCGGATCTTCGATTTCGGAAACGCCACCCTCACCAGCGGCACCGGCGCGGCCACCGGTGAGATCCTCGACGGCCCGGCCCTGCCCGGCAACTTCACCGCCGCGGACAACCTCATGCTCTCTCTCAACAAGGACGGAGCCCTCGGCAGCCACCGCATCGAGGCCCTCCTCGATTCCGGATCCGCCGCCACCCTCGATACCGACCTCTCCGCGATCACCTCCGTGGGCAACTCCTACCATTATGTGCTCACCGTGCAGGACGGTGCCGGCATCCATGGCTCCACCGGTTGCCAGGCAAAGTGGTTCCGCAATGGCGAAGCCCAGGGCTCCATCGATCTCGCTTACCGGCTCAGCGACCTCCAGGACGTCAACAACTGGATCGGCCGCTCGCAGTGGGCCACGGACATGAACGCAAACGTCGCCATCGACGAACTCCGCTTCCACCCGCGCTCCCTCTCCACCGGCGAAGTGATTTCCTCCTTCAACGCCGGCCCCAACGCCGTTTACCCGCCACCCTCCACCCAGCCGGACACGGCCACGCTCCACCTCGGCCAGAAAGTCCTCCTCCCGGTGCTAGCCAACGACTCCGGAGGCATTCAGACCTCCAGCCTCCAGATCATCACCCCGCCCGCCATCGGCACCGCCAGCGTGCAGCCGGGCGGCAACATCCTCTACACCCACCCCGGCGGCTCCCCGGGCAGCATCAGCTTCACCTATCAGGTCTCCGGTCAGGGCGGGGCCTCCGCCGTCACCCCGGTCACCCTGCAGATTACCGACGCCCTGCGCATCCCGCAGACCGCGTTCAACGTGCCTTTGGATCCCCCACCCACCGAGATCCAGGTGGTTCCGGCTTTTCCCGGAGTCACCTTCAACGACGCACTCTGCTTCGCAAGCCCGCCCGGCGACACGAAACGCCTCTTCGTCTGCGAAATCGGCGGCCTGCTCAAGGTGATCCCGGACGTCACCGCCGCCACCGCCACCTCATCGGTCGTGCTCGATCTCCAGGCCGCCATCGCCAACCCGGCCCGCACTCCCGCGGAGTCCATCCAGGGCGGCGCCAATGGCGAGTGCGGACTGCTCGGCCTGGCCTTCCACCCGGATTTTCCTAACAACGGCTACATCTACGTCTTCTACTCCGTGGTGAAAACCGGCGTCACCGGATTCTATCAGCGCGTCTCCCGCTTCACCATCCCCTCCGCACAGATCAACCAAGCGGCACCCGTCGCCACCGCCTCATCGGAACTCGTCCTCCTCGAACAATACGACCAGGGAGCCAACCACCAGGGCGGCGACCTCCATTTCGGAAACGATGGCTACCTCTACATCTCGCTCGGCGATGAAGAGAACCCGAACGACTTCCGCCTCAACAGCCAGCGCATCGACAAGGACTTCTTCTCCGGCATCCTCCGCATCGATGTGGACAAGCTCCCCGGCAACCTGGAGCCGAACCTGCACGCCGCCGTGCCGCGCGATGCCGGCCTCGCCCGTTACTCGATCCCGGCGGACAATCCATTCGTCGGCGCCACTTCGTTCAACAACCTCTCCGTCGATCCCGCCCAGGTCCGCACCGAGTTCTACGCCGTCGGCCTGCGCAGCCCCTGGCGTTTTTCCTTCGACCGCAGCACCGGCGAGCTCTGGTGCGGCGACGTCGGCCAGGACCGCTACGAGGAAGTGAACCTCATCACCCGCGGCGGCAACTACGGCTGGGTCTTCCGCGAGGGAGCCCATGACATCAATGCCACCAACGCCGGCTGGCCTGCGAAACCCAACCCCTTCGTTTCGATCGACCCGCTCTACGAATACGTCCACACCGGCATGTCCGGCGATCCGAACCTCAAGGGCAACTCGGTCATCGGCGGCGTCGTTTACCGTGGCACACGCATCCCCTCGCTCACCGGTGCCTACATCTTCGGAGATCAGGTGTCCGGCCACATCTGGGCGCTCACCCGCCCCGGCGGCAACGTCAGCATCCAGCGCATCGCCGGGCAATCCTTCCTCTCCAACTTCGGCACCGATCCCTCGAATGGCGATGTGCTCGTCTCCGATTACTTCGGCGGCCGCATCATGCGCATCACCGCCTCCACCCCCGGCAACAGCTATCCCGCCACGCTCAGCGCCACCGGTCTTTTCGCCGACCTCGCCGACCTTTCACCGTCGCCCGGCCTGCTTCCCTACGAACCCAACCTCACCTTCTGGAGCGATCACGCCGTGAAACGCCGCTGGTTCGCCATCCCGGATCCCGCCGCACGCATGAGCTGGACCGCCGATGCGAAGTGGTCCTACCCCACCGGACAGATCTGGGTGAAACACTTCGACATGGAAACCACCCGCGGAAATCCGGCCACCCGGAAACGCATCGAGACCCGCGTCCTCGTCCGCAACTCCGCCGGGGCCTACGGCGTGAGCTATCGCTGGAATGAATCCGGCACCGAAGCCTTCCTCGCTCCGGATGAAGGCGCGGATTTCCCCATCGCCGTGACCGTGGATGGCAATGCCACCTCCCAGCAATGGCACATCCCGAGCCGCAGCGAGTGCCTCAACTGCCACACTCCACTCGCCGGCCACGCGCTCTCGTTCCTGACACGCCAGCTCAACCGCGACTTCACCATCCACTCGATCACCGGAAACCAACTCGACCTCCTCCAGGCCGCCGGATACCTCGACGAACCCGCCCCCCAACCAAGCACCCTGCCCGTCCACGTCCGCCACGATGATTCGTCCCGCCCGCTGGAGGAACGCGTGCGCTCCTACCTCGCCGTGAACTGCGCCTACTGCCACCAGGCCGGAGGCTCCGGCACCTCGTGGGATGGCCGCGCCTCCCTAAGCCTCGAAGATACCGGCATCGTCCTCGGCAACGCCACCACCGCCCTCCACCCGGACGATCGCCTCATCGTGCCGGGCGCACCCGATCGCTCGGTCATCCTCAGCCGCATCTCCGCCACCCACGGCTACACCCGCATGCCGCCCCTCGGCAGCAATGTGGTGGATCCACACGGCATCCAGCTGCTCACCTCCTGGATCCAAAGCGAACTCCCCACCCGCCCGGTCTATCCGCAATGGCGTGATCTCCACTTCGCCACCACCGATCCCCTCGGCGACAAATCCGCCGACCCCGATGCCGACGGCCTCGACAACTACACCGAGTTCCTCCTCGGCAGCCCACCGCTCTCCGGCACTTCCTCCTGGCAGGCCACCATCCTCCCCTCCGGCCCCTCCCTGCGCTTTCTCCACAAAGCCCACCGAATCCTCAGCATCGAGTCGAGCAACGACCTAACAGACTGGAACCCGTGGAACCCGCCCCAGCTGCCCGCCACCTACGGAACCAGCGACGTCTGGACCGAGATCCCCTTCACTCCACCCGCATCCGGAAACACCTACTTCCGCTTCAGGATCCAGGAGCCTTGAGTTGCGGCGAAACCCTCAACAGCCAGATCAAACGCGCACCCGCGTCGTCGGCCTCTTCCCCGGCGAGGAATCATTGCAACGGCTCGTCACCGCCGTCCGTGTCGAAATCTCCGAAGCATGGCAATCCGGAAAATCCTACATGAAGCCACAAATCTAACAGCAACCATCAGCCACGCCCACCCGCTTCAGCCAAGAGACTTGAAGAATTTCACAGAAAAAATTTGCGCGGCCGGATTAAGGCGATTTTCGTCAAAGTCGGATTCCGCAAAACATTCAAAACCGGTCATCAAGTTTAAGCAGCATTGCTTAATCCCGTGCCATTCACACCTGACCACACTTCAATCCGGGTTTTTTGTTGGGCCCGGAAGGATGCAATAAATGCACAAACAATGGCGGATTTGTCCGGTTTGTTAATTCGTTCCACACGGAATCTGCTATCCCACGCGGGCTTACTTCCATACCAACATGAAACGCAAACACACAGCATCCACCACCATGTTCAAGGTGATCGCACTTGCGGCTGCTCTCACAGGCGCAGCCCAAGCCGCCACCTTCGTGCCGCTCATCAGCTCCGACAATTATCCAAGCGGCACAAACGCCCTGTCGTTTGTCGCCACCAACAAATACGATTCCACCACCGCCGTATTGGCCACTTCGGGAAGCCAAGGGATGACGGTGAACTACTTCCCACCTAACACATTCGCCACCAACATCAATGGAGCGGCCATTTTCAATATGGAATACGGAGCTTCTCTCAACATCACGTTCAGCGCACCGGTTGACCGGTTCGTCATGAACTTCGTTGCGAACGGAAACACCGGTTCGACCATCTTCGCGGCCACCGGAAGTCTCAATGATGTGTCCACAGGAACGTCTTATTTCACGTCTTCAGCGCCGCTGACCTATGACGAAGGACAGATCAACTATTCCGGCAGCGGCTCCTTCGACAAGCTGGTGATCAGCTTTTCTCAACTGCCGTCCAATGCTCCCCAATGGGCCTTCGGATCGGATGTGGCAAACGTCGGCAATCTCGGTGACGGAGGGAACCCGACCGTTCCGGAACCCTCGGCCTTGCTGCTCGGTGCCGTTGGTGCGCTCGGCCTGATCCGCCGCCGCCGATAATCAACGACTTCTGATGCTTTCACATGGCGGCCGCGGCGGGAGTGCCCGGCCGCCATGATTGCGTGAATCAAGCACGCACATCCACCCAGGCAATACGATGAGCGGCACCTACAAGAAGATGCCCAGAAAATATGGGGCATCCACTTCCGGCCGGCGGCGCAAAGTACGCCGATCGGAGTCCGAGCTCGAAAGCTCCTTCGGCAGAAAAGGCCCGGGAAACCGGAAAGTCCGAGTTTTCAGGGCGTGGATGACACTCGTCACCACTGTGACTCTGACGGCATTCGCCGCGTTCCATTTCATAAAGTCCCGCTTCTTTGACGCCTCGCCGATCACCGCGCCATCCAATAAGACTGTCGCAGCCTTGGGGCCAGACGATTTTATCTCAAAGGCCGAGCCCATTGTTTGGAAAGGCCCCCAACCCAACGACGTCGCCAATCGGTTCATGGCGGCGACGACCCACGAGGAAAGACTCAAATGGATCCGCGATCCAGAACAGGATGGCCCGTTGATGGAGGAGTTCTTTCTCAATGGCCCTGGCAAGGATGAAGTTCCCTTGTGGCAATCACCCGATCCGGAGCCGAAGCTGGATGAGGGCGTCCTTTTCATCCAAAACGTCCAGATGAGAAACGGAGCCATCCGCAACGTCTGCATTCCCTTCGATGATGCCGGCGTCGCCAAAGTGGATTTCCGTGCCTATGCCCGATATTGCAGTGACTCATGGGAGGCGGTGATGAGCGGCAAACTTGAAAGAGCCGGCGAAATGCGGGTGATTCTTTCCCCGGACCACTACTACAACCGGGAATTCGCTGATGATGAGCAATGGATTTCTTTTGTCGCCGACTCACCTGAAATGGAGGCAAGCATATTCCTCTACGCCAGACGCAATGATCCCGCTCTGGCAGAATTTCTCAGGAATCCCTTGGTGCGCTCGCAACGATTCACGATATCCATCGCGCGCTCCGGCGAGAGCCACAAAAACAAACAGTTCATTCTGGCCAACGTAATCCGCGCCGGTTGGAACGGTCGTTGAGAGAGATGACAGGCCGCGCAGTTTCTTCTGGTCCATGATCCACTGCGGGTTGATCCTATGAATGGGATCAGGCCGTATTTCGTTGAAACTGGATAGAAGAAAAGCCGGCCAGGGTACGGTTAGAAAGCGTGACCAAACAACCTTTCCCGACCGACTTTCCGTTGGTGGTATTTGCCACCGCCAAGCGCCGCCTGAAAGCAGCAAGCCGCCGTAATTCGGCCATCATCACCAGCCGTTCACTGAGTGGTTACGCCGTTCTTTTTGAAGACATGCTCCCGGGTGAATTCCTTGCTTCCATCGATCCGACCGAACGCCAGCGCAGCTTCTGCCATATTCCCGTTTTCTGGGTCTGGCTTGCCCAGATTCTCGAAGCCAACGCCTCTGCCAAAAAGCCGTCGGTCCAGAAACCCGGCTGCGGCTTCCCCACCATGGGCATCGTCGGCCTGCTCAACCTCAGACACGGCGGATGGGAACACATCGAAACCTGTGCCTAAACCCAGCACGACACCAAGGCCGCCGCCGTGCTCGGCTGCCTCGGCACGCTTGCGCTGTTCCGCCGCAAGCGGCGCTGAATCACGCCACAATTCCTGATTCCCAAAACGCCGGATGAGGCCCCCATCCTCGTCCGGCGTTTTTTTGCACAGCCCTCATCGCGGCGATTCTGGCTCCCAGGCGAAAAGAACCTTACGCTTTCACGAAAGGCATCTCAAACCCATGATTCCCCACCACGGAGCGCTGGTTTCAGCCGTGGGGAGAACGCGTGTGTAAAGACACACGCCGACTGAAGTCAGCGGTCCGTTCGAACAAGCCTCACTCCCACTCGATGCTGGCGGGGGGCTTGGTGGAGACGTCGTAAAGCACGCGGTTGATGCCCTTCACCTCGTTGAGGATGCGGTGGCTGGTCTCGCGGAGAAGTTGATAGGGAAGATCCACCCAGTCGGCGGTCATGGCGTCTTCGGAAACCACGGCGCGCAGGGAGATGGCCCATTCGTAAGAACGCTCGTCGCCCTTGACGCCGACGGTTTTCACCGGGATGAGGCCGGCGTAGGCCTGCCAGACGCGGTCGTACCAACCGTGTTCCTTGAGTTTGCCGATGAAGATGGCATCGCACTCGCGGATGATGCGGAGCCGGTCTTCGGTGACCACGCCGGGGCAGCGCACGGCGAGGCCCGGGCCCGGGAAGGGATGGCGCTGAAGGATGTCGTGCGGAATGCCAAGCGAGGTTCCGAGGGCCCGCACCTCGTCCTTGAAGAGCTCGGCGAGTGGCTCCAGCACCTTGCCCTGGGCCTGGAGTTCGAGGATGCGGTCCACGCGGTTGTGGTGGGTCTTGATCTTGGAGGCCTTGGACTTGGCGTTGGAGGCGCTCTCGATCACATCCGGATAGAGCGTGCCCTGGGCCAGCATTTCGGCATCGCCCACGGCATCCCAGAAGACGTCGATGAAGAGGTTGCCGATGATGACTCGCTTCTTCTCCGGATCGTCCACGCCGTCGAGCGCGGTGAGGAATCGCTCCGAAGCGTCGATCGTTTCGATCGGCACGCCCATGCGGTGGAAGTTGCTGCGGACCTCCTCACCCTCGTCCTTGCGCATGAGTCCGTGGTCCACGAAGATCGCGCGGACATTCGCCCCGGCCTCGTGGAGGAGGACGGCGAGCACGGTGGAGTCCACACCGCCGGAAACGCCGCAGACGATCTGCTTGTTGCCCACCTTTTCACGGATGCCGTCGATGATCTCGCGCTTGAAGTCATCGATGCGGAAGGGCAGCAGGTTGGAGGCGTGCAGCAGGAAGTTGTGGAGAATGCGCAGCCCCTCGTGGCTGTGGGTGACCTCGGGGTGGAACTGGATGCCAAAGAAGCGCTCGTTCCATTGCAGGGAAACCGGAGTGCCATGCTGGTTGCGGGCGATCACCCCGGCTCCCTCGGGAAGCACCTTCACCGTGTCCGAGTGACTCATCCAGACTTGCGAGGAGGCGGAAACGCCCTCGTAAAGCCCCTTGCACTCGGTGGGAAACAGATTGGCCGGACCATACTCGCGGCGATCGCTGGCCTCGACGGTGCCGCCGAACTTGATGTTGAGCAACTGCATGCCGTAGCAGACGCCGAGCACGGGCACGTTGAAGGCTTTGAGCGCCTCGAAGTCGAGATCCGGCGCATCCGGCTCGCTGGTGCTGCGCGGGCCGCCGGAGAGGATGATGGCTCCGGGTTTCCCGATGTCCGGAAAGTCCTCGATGGCGTGGAGTTTTGCAAAGAATCCGAGCTCGCGGACGCGGCGGACGATGAGCTGGGTATACTGCGAGCCGAAGTCGATGACGGCAACGTGATTGGAATCGTGCATGAGATGAGATTGAAACGTTAGGAAAGCGGGGGAAGCGGCAGCGGGCATCGGTGGGGAACGGGCGTTTCGAGCTCCTCCCGATGACCGTGGACCGCCGGCCAATGACTAGCCCAGCGGCTGATAGTTGGTGGGCTCTTCGGTCATGACGATGTCATGCACGTGGCTCTCGCGGAGGCCGCCGGCGGTGACCCGGACGAAGGTGGCGCGCTCACGAAGCTCCGTGAGGTTGGATGCGCCGACGTAGCCCATGCCGGACTTGAGGCCGCCCATGAGCTGGAAGATGACGTCGGAAAGCGGGCCTTTATACGGCACGCGGCCCTCGACACCCTCAGGAACCAGTTTGCCGGAGCTGTTCTGCCCGTAACGGTCGCCGGAGCCTTTCTGCATGGCGCCGATCGAACCCATGCCACGGTAGGTTTTGAACCGGCGGCCCTGAAGGTGAACGGTCTGCCCAGGGCTCTCGTGGGTGCCAGCCAGCAGCGAGCCCAGCATGACGAGGTCCGCCCCGGCGGCGAGCGCCTTGACGATGTCTCCGGAGTATCGGATGCCGCCGTCCGCGATGACTTTCACGCCGTGCTCGCGGCAAACGTCCGCCACGTTCCGGATCGCGGTGAACTGGGGCATGCCCACGCCCGAGATGACGCGGGTCGTGCAGATCGATCCGGGACCGACGCCGACTTTCACCGCACTGGCACCCGCGGAGACGAGATCGCGCGCCCCCTGCTCGGTGACCACATTGCCTGCCACGACGGGCACGCCGGACAGCGAGCGGAGCTTGCCGATCACATCCATCACGTGCTTGGTGTGCCCGGTGGCGGCATCGATGAACAGGGCGTCCGCCCCGGCCTCAATGAGGGCCTTGCCGCGGTCGATGCAATCCGGGCCCACACCCACCGCCGCTCCGCAGCGCAGTTGGCCGTTGTCGTCCTTGGCCGCGTTGGTGAAGGTGATGCGCTTCTCGATGTCGGATCCGGTGATCAGTCCGGCAAGTCGGCCGTCCGGGTGGACGAGCGGGAGTTTCTCAATGCGGTTCTGATAGAGAATGCGCCGCGCCTCTTCCAGGCTGGTCTGCGGCGGCGCGGTGATGAGCTTCTCCAGCGGGGTCATCACCTCGGCCACGGTGGCATCCGGGCGATCCAGGTAACGGACGTCCCGACCGGTCACCATGCCTTCGAGGCGACCCGCGGCATCCACCACCGGAAATCCGGAAAAGCCATTGCGGGCCATGATTCCACGCACGTGATCGACGCTGTCCTCCTTCGAAACCGTGTGGGGCTTGAGGATCACCGCGTTTTCCGAGCGCTTGACCCGTGAAACCATGGTCACCTGCTCGTCAATCGCACAGGCCCGGTGGATCACGCCCATCCCGCCCTCGCGGGCCAGGGCAATCGCCAGGTCGTGCTCGGACACCGTGTCCATCGCCGCCGAAACGACCGGAAGGAACAGGGGAATCCCCGAGGTCACATGTGTGGAAAGGTCAGCCTCGCCGGGCAATACCGCGCTCAAGGCCGGCACCAGGAGGACGTCGTCAAATGAAAGTCCGAGAGAAATCTCCGCCATGGGGGAGTCAATAGACGCGCCCCCCAGCGCGCAAGCCCGAATCTGGGCCGCCGCCGAAATCCCGCGCCAAAATCCCACCCGTCTTCCTCAACCGTCCAGCACCGACTCCAGGTCCTCCATGCTCCAGCCCGCGGCATCGCCTGCGCCCGTCTCGTCGATGGCTCCGGCCAGCTCGCGCTTCTTCGCCTGCAGCCGGACCACCTTTTCCTCCACGGTCCCGCGCGTCAGCAGCCGATACACCGTCACCGGCCGGGTCTGGCCGATCCGGTGCGCCCGGTCGGTCGCCTGCGCCTCCGCCGCCGGATTCCACCACGGATCAAAGTGCACCACCGTGTCCGCCGCCGTCAGGTTGAGTCCGTAACCTCCCGCCTTCAGGCTGATCAGAAAAATCGGCGGCCCTCCCTCCTGCTGGAACCGATCCACCAACTGCTGGCGATTCCGGGTCTGCCCGTCCAATCGCAAACTCTCCCAACCGCGCTCCGAAACGCATTTCTCAATTTCCAGTAACTGCTTCTGAAACTGACTGAACACCAACATGCGATGATTCCCGGAAATCGCCTCTTCCATCAACTCCAACAAACGTTGGATCTTGGCAGAACGCTTGGCGACGAGCAGTTGATTCAATCGATCGTTTCCAAGGAGAGCCAGGTCGCAACAGGTCTGCCGCAGGCGCAGCAGGGCGGTGAGCATCTGCATGCGGGCAGCCCCTTTGTTTCCGGAATCCGCGACAGCATCCACGCGCTTCCTACCCTCGACGAGAAGCTCCTTGTAAACCGCCTGCTGCTCAGCGCTCAGATCGCAGAACTCATCGATGAGCAACTTGGACGGCAATTCCGGGGCCACCTGCTCCTTGGTCCGGCGGAGCAGGAAGGGCGAGATTTTCATCCGCAACCGCTCGATCACCGGAGCCGCGGATTCCCCGGAGGCGATCGGCGACTCATAGCGATCCTTGAACTCCTCGCGCGAACCGAGCCAACCGGGCTGCAGGAAACGAAACACCGACCACAAATCCCGCACCCCGTTCTCGATCGGGGTGCCGGTGAGCGCGATCCGCCGGGCACTCTTGAGCTTGGCCACCGCCCGGGCGTGATCCGTGTCCGGATTCCTCAACAGACTCGCCTCATCCAGGACCACCGCCCGATACTCCCGCTTCAGATGCCAGGCCAGATCGCGGGCCAGCGTGCCGTAACTCGTCACCACCACCTCGCCCGATCCCACACGCTCGCGCTCCTTGTCCCGCGAGGCACCATGCAGAATCCTAACTACCCGACCCGGCGCAAACTTGCCAAACTCCGCCTTCCAGTTGCCCAACAGCGAGGCCGTCGCCAATACCAGAACCACCCCGGAATCTTCTCTCGATTCCGAGAACAAGCATTCGATGCAAGCGATTGTTTGAATGGTTTTTCCGAGCCCCATGTCATCGGCCAGCAAGGCCCCTTCAAAGCGCTTCACCCGCTCCAGGAGCCAGCCAGCACCATGGGCCTGGTAGGGCCGCAAGTCCGCCTGAAAACCCACCGGTGAACAAAATGTGAATGACTGCCCTTGTTGTTTATGGTTCTGAGGATTGCGAAGTTTTTCCCGGATTTCCTTGATAAGCTCCCCAGAGCGCGCCGAAGCAGTAAAACGACCGTTTTCCTGCTGCAAATCGAGCTCGGAGAACAAGGGATCGATGAGATCGGAAACCTCGTTTGAAATCACCAGATGCCTGCCACCGGCCACCTGTCCCGAACTGCGGCCGGAGCGGAGGAGTCGACGGACTTCGGCGGCGGAAACCACCTCGCCGGCGCTCGACTGGAAGCTGAGGTCGAAGCTGAGCCAGTCCTCACCGGAGCCGACGATGTCGATGCGGGGCGAAACGATGGCTATCTGTTTTTGGACTTGGCCGAATCGCTCGCCCTCACGGACCGACCACTCGTTGCGGAGCTTCGGAAGCGACGAAGTGAGGAATTCGAGGACGGCGGACTCCCCTTTCAGCGACCAGGTTCCGGTGGAGAAATCGAGCGGTTGGAAGCCGGCGCGGGCGAGGCGCTGGACGGCGCGTTCCTCGGCGGGCAGGTCGCGGACCTCGCAGCGGTCCTCCCGCAGGCGGGGCAGGCCGGGGATCAGGCCAAGCCCCGGCGGCACCGGGGCGGCCTCGCCGTAGCGGATGGCCACCCGGGCTTCGAGGTGCTGGAGCGAGCCCTCGAGCGTCAGTTCCACGGCCAGCGGCGCGGGGACGAAATGCAGCGAATCCATCCACGATCCATCCGGGAAGGCCACCCATTCCTGCCAGGCATCGAGGTGGGCGAAGAAGCGCGAAAGAGGCACGGCGAGCGGTTTCCTGGCAGCCAGCTGGGCCAGATCGGCGGCCAGAGGCGTGGGGACCGTCCCCTCACCCACCCGGGTCACGGCATCCGCTTCGATTTTCCAAAAACCGCCGCCGATCGCGGTCCAGGGGCCGGATTCCGGCGCGGGAATCAGCCGGACTTCGTCGCCGGAGCGCTCCGCCCGGTCGAGGGCGAAACGGACGCCGGAGCGGATGGAAATCGAGAGCTGCTCCCGCCCCACCGCCAGGCGCGGGTGGTCGGCGATGGCTTCGAGAAAGGCGGAAACCCGGGCGCCATCGAGATTCAGCGTGAGAATGGGCTTGGGGGCGACCGACTCGCGGGAGAGCCAGGCTTTGAGGCGATCATCGGCAGGCGACGGGCTCTCCTCGGCGGCCGAGGCCAGGGTGGCGGCAAGCTTTCCGCGCTGGAGGGCATCCCGCCAGTTCAGCGGCAGCAGGATCTGCCACGCCTGCGGAGCCGGAAGCGCCGCCGCGGCAGGCGAGGCCGCACGGCTCACCGGAACCTCGGTCGGGCGGGCGGGCTTCGGGAAAATCACCGCCAAACCGAGGGCCACCGCATGGGCGCAGAGAGCCCCGGTCGCGCGATTCTCCGGGCACGGGCAATGGGTCTCCAGGTCGGTGGCCGAACGGATCCGCACGGTCACGCGAAGGGGCCGGCTGCCGGCGCGCACCGCACCCTGCCAGCCGCCGCTGCCGGACTTCGCTTCCGTCACCGCCCCCGCTTCAAACAGGGATTTCCCCTCCTTGAATGCCTTCCAAGATGCCGCCTTGCGCAGCGTTTCCTCATTCCATCCGCTCACGGTGCGGAATCATCCACGCCCACCGCCCGGGAGCAACCTGATAGACCGGGTTTCCTTCCGCAAGGGCACGGAGGCTCATTCACGCCAGCCTCCCGGGCCGTCGTTTTTCATCCCTCGCCGAGTGGGATCACGTCCACGGCCACTTGCAGGAGCTGGCCGCCTGCTCCGAGGGTGACGCCGCGCAGCGGGCTGACGTCGGAGAAGTCGCGTCCCCAGGCGACGGTGATGTGGCGTTCCCCGGGGAGCAGGTTGTTGGTGGGATCCGCGTCCACCCAACCGGCGGCGTCACCGCAGAACACGGAGACCCAGGCGTGGGAGGCATCGGCCCCGATCAAGCGGGGCTGGCCCGGCGGCGGGGCGGTTTCGAGGTATCCACTGACGTAGCGCGCCGGAATCCCGATCGAGCGCAGGGCGGCCAACATGAGGTGGGCGAAGTCCTGGCAGACGCCGGCGCGTTTGCGGAGCACGTCGGCGACGGGCGTGGTCACATCGGTGGCGCGCGGATCGAAGCGGAATTCGCGGAAAATCCGGTCCATCAGAGCGATCACCCCCTCAAGCACGGGTCGGCCCGGTGGGAAGTCCGGCCGGGAAAACGCGGCGAAGTCCGGCCCCACGGGAACCATCGGCGAGGCAAAGCGGAAGGCCCCGGCATCCGATCCTGGGGTGAGTTTCTCGGCCTGGCAGGCATCGCGCACGGTTTCCCAGGGCGGGGTGGCGGAGGGGTCCTGGGCCTCGGCGGGTGCCACCTCGACGAGGCTGCGGGCGGTGACTTCGAGAGTCTCGTGTTTGCCCTCGACCTCGAAGTAGGCGGTCGTGTTGCCAAAGGCATCGATGTGGACGCCGCGGCCGACGGGAACCGGGACAATCTGGAGCTCATGCCAAGGGCAGCGCTGACCGGGAAGCGCGCGCGGTGCGAGGCGGGCAAGGTGGTGGGAGACGGTGACCGAGCCCTCGTAGATGTATCTCGTGCGATGGATGAGCTGGTATCTCACGGAGGTCGTTTCTGTTAGTAAACGCGGCGCACTGAGTGGCTGAAGAAGTGCTGGGTGAGGGCGTCCGAGAACTGCTCGATCTCATCGATGAGCGCGGCGAAATCCGGCACTCCGCCGCCCTGCGGGTGGCCGCAGCGGGTGACAAGTTCGTCGGCCTGCGCGCGGATCCGCGGCATCAGGCCGAAGTCCGGCAGGCCGGGAAAGCGGGCGAGTTCGGTGTGCAGCACCTGGATCTGATAGGCCACGGAGCGCGGGTTCGAGAGATCCGCGAAGATCAGGTCGATCACCGCATCGAGGCGCGGCTGGGAGAAGTGGCGGCGGCGGTATGTCATCACGCTGTCGCAGGTTTCAAGCAGCGGTTCGAGCAGGCTGGCTCCGGAGGTCTCCGCGGCGGCGGAGCGGAGCAGGGCGAGGGTGCCGAGCGAGCGCTCGATGCGGCGTCCGGTTTCGAGAAACCTCCAGCCGTGGCCGCGGGTCATGTTTTCCGCCTGCATCCCGGCGAAGGCCGCGAGATGGAGGACCAGGTGGTCGAGGGTGCGGGCAAGCTCGCCGGTGGCCGGCGTCGAGGCGGGTGGATTGACGATGCCTTCCAGCCGGTTGAAAAACCGCCAGGTATCGTCCGAGAGCCGGTCGCGCGCGGCGGCGGCATTCTGGAGCAGCGATCGGGTGAGCGCGGGGATGCCACCACCAGCGCCGGGGTCGTGGATCAGGCTGGAAAGCGTTTTCATCGCCCGGGCCGGGTGGATCATCAGGCCCTCGGGGATCAAGCCGACGCCGCGGATGAGGGAAATGCAGGCGTTGAGTTGATCGTGCTGGAGGCGGCCGGACTCACCGCCGAGGCAGCGCAGCGTGACGCGGAGAAGCCGGGTGGCGAGCTCGACCCGTTCGGCATAGCGGCCCACCCAGAACAACTGCTCGGCAATGCGGCTGGGCACCTCCTGGGCTGGCACCTGCCGGGCGGGCGCGGGGGCGGCCTCCTTGCGGGTGGAAGACTCCGCAGGATCCGACGTGCCCGGGATCCAGACGTCCTTGGTGAACCCGGCATGGGCCGGCCAAAGCTGGGGCGGGCGCTGGTTTTTCCCGACCCGGGCAAGTCCGCCGGGAAGCACCCGCGCCTCGCCTTCATGCAAGAGGGAAAACGCGCGCCAGACCAAGGGCCGCTGGCGGATCAGGCGAGACTCGATCACCGGCGCCTCGCTCGGGCGCAGGTCCGCCTGAACCACGAAATCGTGGGGTCGGGAAGCAATCACGGCAATCCACTGCTTGCGGGCGGCTGGTGAGAGACCGGAGCATTGGATCGGCAGCAAGGGATCGAGATCGGGCGATGCCGAGAGGAGCACGAAGCGGTGCAGCTGCTCCAAAACCCGGCGGCGCACCTCGGCCTGACCGAGCCACCAGGTTTCCACGAAGGGCAGTTTGAGGTCCTCGCCGAACCACTCGCGGCAGATGCGCGGCAGGAAGGGCATGAGCGCGGGCGACGAAGCAAAGCCCGAGCCCGGGGAGTTGGAGAGGGCGACGTTGCCGGTGCGCCAAGCCTCGATGATGCCGGGCACGCCGTCCCCGCGGCCGCCCCAGTGTTCGAGGGGATCCAGCCCGTCGTGATCGATGCGGCAAACGACCACATCCACCCGCCGCAGGCCGGCGAGGGTCTTGAGGAAGAGCCTGCGCTCGCGCACCGTGAGGTCGGCCGCCTCCACCAAAGGAAAGCCGAGCATGCGCGCCTTGTAAGCATGCTCGAAATACGAGGGATGCCGGAAACCGGGGGTGAGAAACACCACGTTCGCCCCTTCCCCGCGGGCGATGGCGAGCGATTGCAGGCATTCCTTTTCCCGTTCGATGAAGCCCCCCAGCGGAGCCACCTTGAGATCGTCGAACACATCGGCAAACAACCCGGAGATCACCTTGCGGTTCTCCAGCGTCTGACCGAGACCGCCCGGTGTGCCGGTGTGGTCCTTGAGCACCGTCCATCCCCCGCCCTGCGCGCGGATCAGATCGCAGCCCGAGGCTAACAGAAAACTTCCGCCCGGCGGCTGGATGCCGCGCAGGTGGGCGAGGAACGAGGGGCTGGAATGCACCAGATCCGGCGGCACCCAGCCGTTCTCCAACAAGGTCTGCGGGCCGTAGAGATCCGCGAGCACCGCATCGAGGAGGCGGATGCGCTGGGCAAGACCGGCGGAAACCTTCGCCCACTCGCCTGCCGGGATCGGCAGCGGGATGGGATCGAGTTCATAGGGCTGCCCCGCGCCTCCCGCGTCGCTGAAGACGTTGAAGGTGGTGCCCATGTCCTCGATCATGCGCTGCGCCGCGATGGCTTGCGCGGAACGTTGATCGGCGCTCCAGCGGTGGATCTCGTCGTGCAGCGTCTTCCAATGGGGGCGCACGATGCCAGCCACGTCGTTCATTTCGTTCCACACCCCACCCGCGCCACCGGACGCGGCCGGAGACGAAATCATCGGTGTGGATCGGGAGCTCTCTGCCATGAGGGACGGTCTGTGGCCGACACCCGAAACAGGGTCATGGGATCATCCTCAAGTCCAGCGTGAACGGAAAATCCGGGCTCGTTGGCGGGTCCGCCACATCGATCCGTCCGCCGCTGTGACCGTGACGGAAGAAACGCGCGAGCCGGCGGGCCTCGGCCTCGTAGGAATTCACCGGGAAGGTCTCATGGTTGCGCCCGCCGGGATGCGCGGCGTGGTAGGTGCAGCCGCCAAGCGAGCGTTCGTTCCAGGTATCCACCAGATCGAGCACCAGCGGCGTGTGCACCGGAATGGTCGGGTGCAGGCAGGTGGGAGGCTGCCAGGCGCGATACCTCACGCCCGCCACGAACTCGCCCTGCGTGCCGGTGGGATGCAGCGGAACACGCACGCCGTTGCAGGCGACCACGAAGCGCTCGCCGGTCATGCCGGTGACCTTGACCTGCATGCGCTCCACCGAGCTGTCCACATATCTAACAGCCCCACCCGGAGCCCCTTCCTCACCGAGCACGTGCCAGGGCTCGATCGCGTGCCTCAGCTCCACCTCCACACCGCGCTGGGTGAACTCGCCGATGCGTGGAAAGCGGAATTCCAGGTGCGGGGCGAACCACACGTCCTCGATGTCGCAGCCGTGGGCGCGCAGGTCGCCGAGCACTTCGGTGAAGTCCTGCCAGATGAAATGAGGGAGCATCCAGCGGTCGTGGATGGTGCTGTCCCAGCGGACCAGCGGTTTCTCGTAGGGATCGTGCCAGAAGCGGGCGACGAGCCCGCGCAGGACGAGATGCTGGGCAAGGCTCATCTGATAGTGCGGAGGCATCTCGAAGTTCCGCATTTCCAACAGCCCGAGGCGCCCGGTCGCGCTGTCCGGGCTGTAAAGCTTGTCGATGCAGAACTCGGCGCGGTGGGTGTTGCCGGTGGCGTCGATGAGCAGGTTGCGCAGAGCGCGGTCCACCTTCCACGGCAGCGCGGGTTCCGGTCCTTCGAGGGTGCGAAAGGCGATCTCCAACTCGTGGATGGAATCGTTTCTCGCCTCGTCCACCCGCGGTGCCTGCGAGGTGGGCCCGATGAAGAGCCCGGAAAACAGGTAGCTGAGCGACGGGTGGTGGTTCCAGTAGGTGATCATGCTGCGCAGCAGGTCGGGCCTGCGCAGCAGCGGGCTGTCCGACGGAGTCTCGCCGCCGATGATGATGTGGTTGCCGCCGCCGGTGCCGGTGTGGCGGCCGTCGATCATGAACTTCTCGGTGGCGAGGCGGCACTGGCGGGCCTCGGTGTAGAGCACGGACGTGTTTCTAACAAGTTCATCCCATGAGGCGGCAGGTTGCAGGTTCACCTCGATCACGCCGGGGTCCGGAGTCACCTTGAGCACTTGCAGTCGTGGATCAAACGCGGGCGGAGTGCCTTCGATGATGACAGGCACGCCGAGCGCGGCGGCGGTGCTTTCCACGGCGGCGATCAGATCGATGAAGTCCTCCGTGGTTTTCACGGGAGGAAGGAAGACATGAAGACGCCCGTCGCGAGGTTCCACGCAGAGGGCGGTCCGGATGATCCACGACGCGGATTCCTGCGGCGCGGGAGCACGCTCGGCGGGTGCAGGGCCGCAATCGCCATCGCCGATCCCGCTCCTCATCAACGAGCCGAAGGCCCCGCGAAGCGCGGGCGTGGTCAGCCCCGCCGGCGAGCCTTTGGTCTGCATCGCCAGCGATGTGACCCGGCGCGGTGGCAGCGGGTGCAACTCCCGCGTGGGATCCTCCGGCACGATCCACGGGTAATCCGCCTCCGCCACCCAGGGCAGCGAGTCCAGCGGAAGCCGGTAGCCGATCGGGGAATCGCCGGGCAGCAGGAAGAGCGTCTCATCGCGGAGAAACCAGGGCCCGCTTTTCCAGGCGGCACCGGCGCGCTCGATCGGCAGAACGTATCCCACCACCTCGTGCAGACCACGATCGAAGATGCGGGCGATGCGTTCCCGCTCCAGCTTGTCCTTGAGGTTGGATTTGAGCGGATCGACGTTGGTTGGCAGGCGGCGTTCCCGCCAAAGATAGTAGAAGGCATCCTCGTAGGCGGCCTGCATCCACTTCGGATCCGCACCGAGGTGCTCGGCGAGCGTCAGCCCGAAGAGCTTGGCGAGGATGCAGTCGTGCCCGTAGTCGATCGATTCGTCGGCGATCAGCGAAACATCCTCCCACAAAGGCACGCCGTCCTTGCGCCAGTAACAATTGAAGGACCAGCGCGGCAACTGCTCGCCGGGATACCATTTCCCCTGTCCGTAAAACAAAAGCCCGCCGGGCGCAAACTCGGCGTGCAGGCGCTTGATGAGCTTGTCCGAGAGCTTGCGCTTGGTGGGTCCCACGGCGGCGGTGTTCCATTCCGCGCCATCGAAATCGTCCATCGAGATGAAGGTGGGCTCGCCACCCATGGTGAGGCGCACGTCCATGGACTCCAGCTCGGCATCGGTCCGGCGTCCGCTTTCAAGAATGCGTGTCCATTGATCCTCCGTGTAGGGATAGGTGGTGCGTGGCGACTCGTAGATGCGCGTCACCTTCATCTCATGCTCCATCGAGGACTCGCAGGGTTCCACGCCCCCGGTGACGGGAGCTGCGCTGGAGGGTTCCGGCGAGCAGGCCAGCGGAAGGTGCCCCTCCCCTGCTAACAGGCCGGAAGTGGGATCCAGGCCGATCCATCCCGCGCCGGGAAGATAGACCTCCGCCCAGGCATGGAGGTCGGTGAAGTCCACCTCGGTGCCGCTCGGGCCATCGAGCGATTTCACATCCGCCTTGAGCTGGATGAGGTAGCCGGAAACAAAGCGCGCGGCCAGCCCGAGGTGGCGCAGCAGGGTGACCAGCAGCCAGGCCGAATCCCGGCAGGAGCCGGAGGCTTTTGTCAAAGTCTCCTCGGGCGTCTGCACGCCGGGTTCCAGCCGGATCCGGTATTCGATGGCGGCCTGAAGTGCGGCGTTGATCTCGACGAGCAGATCGATCGTCCGGCAGGTCCTCCCGCGGAAGCGCCGGATCCATTCACTCACAAGCGGTCCCGCGGGCTCCTTGACGAGGAAGGGGGCGAGCTCCACCGCCTGATCCGCTTCGTAGGCAAAGCGAAACTCCTCCGCGTAGGCTTCGAGAAAGAAATCGAAGGGGTTCTGGACGGACATCTCGACGACCAGATCCACCTCGATGTCGAGATGGTCGGTTTTCTCCGGGAAAACGAGGCGTGCGAGGTAGTTCGACTGCGGGTCCTGCTGCCAGTTGAGGAAATGCCCGGCCGGGCTGACCTTCAGGCTGTAAGCAAGGATGCGGGACCGGCAGTGCGGAGCGGGGCGGAGCCGGACCACGTGCGCGCCGTGCCCCACCGGGCGATCGTAGCGATATGAGGTCCGGTGATGCAGGGCGACGTGGATCGACATGAGGAGTCGGAAGTCCACTTAGCAAGATCGGTGCCGAATCCTTCGGGAATCTCAATTTCGCCGGATGAACCACGGTGCAAGCCACCAGAACAGCTTGGCAAGCAAGCTCACGGCAGCATGGCGGTTGAAACTCGGATTTCCTGCAAATGTCGCCTCCGGAACAAGAAACCCCGATTCCTCATTTCGAAGAACCGGGGTTTGATGAAAGGCTCGGAAATCCTACGATACCGGCATCAAGCCCTGCGGCGGCGGAGCAAGCCGAGAACGCCGAAGCCACCGAGAAGCAACGCGGAGGGCTCAGGCACGGGCAAGGATCGATTCGTCATGTTCTCGGTGGTCGAGGATGCGAAATTGGTCGGCATGGTGAGATTCACACTTGCCGACCAAATGGCGATGTTCGACCAATTCGAGCCGAGATTCACGAAATCCTGGAAGCGGAAGGTCAGGGTATCCCCCGCAGTGACACCACTCACTTGCGAAGAGAACAGATAGTCACAACTGCGGGTGTTGGACGAACTCATGATGTTTTCATACAACCCGTAGTTCTGACCATTCACGTCCACTTTGAGATCGCAGTTGGCGTAATAGTCGTGGACGATCAAATCCACACTGAATGAGGAGGACGGAGCGGTGATGGTCACCGTGGCGTAGGTGGCGGCCGTAGTGCCGTAGCCGCGGCTGAGCGCAACCACGTTTCCAAGGTCCGTGCCGACGGTGCTCCCTGATGCTGAACCGACCACGGAGTTCTGGAAGGCAATCGTACCGGCATTATAGGTACCACCGTAAACCGTCGGTTGATCGCTGGAGATGGTGCGCGAGATCGCGGAACCGGCAGACGCGGCATAGGCCGAGGTGAGGCCGTAGACCACGTATTGGCTGACCGTACTTCCCGGGATCAGGCTGACGGAACCAAAGCCGCTGTCCGCCTTGCGGGCGGTGGTGCTGATGGTGATCGCCGCTTCGGAAGCAGGCAAGGAGACAAGCGTCATGCAAAGTGCGGTAATGAGGTGGGAGTGCTTCATTGATCAGAGGCTGGAGGGTGTGTGATTCGGCAAAAGTCCTTCGCGCACTTCGGCGACCGACGATGTGAACCTTCGAAAAAAACCCCCATGCGGCCACAATCCGATTGTCGCGAATCTGCCGAAATCCGTCACGAATCGGCAGTGGGCATCAAGGGCCCAGAAACAGGGATTTCAAGCGCCTGGCCGCAGCAGAACCCAGTGTCAGCGAGGCTGCCATGCCATCGAAGCGTATCTCAGCTGCACGCGCTCCGTGTATGCAGGAACTGATGCGCGTGCGATTGACGATGAGCCCGCGGTCAAGTTGGACGAGCATCGCGCCCGGCAAATGCTCGCTCCATGCGCGGAATGATTGCCGGATGAAATGCTGTTGTCCGTCACGGAGAGTGACACGGGAGTAATGTCCATCCGCCTCGATGAAGAGAATTTCGCATGGAGCAACGGCGAGTCCGGAGTTTCCGAGCGGCACAAGGCTGGTGTCCCCGGACAGAGACGACATCTTGCGGATTCGATCCACGGAAGAACGCAAGCGAAGCGGATCCACCGGTTTCATCACGTAGTCCATGGCGTTCACGTCAAAAGCCCGGACGGCGTGTTGGTCTTGGGCGGTGACGAAAACCACGGCGGGCGGGGACTCGAGTTCATCAAGAATTTCAAAGCCACCGCCACCGGGCATCTGGATATCGAGAAACAACACGTGTGGCCGCAGCTCACCGATCAGATCCAGCGCCTCATTCTTGCTCGCGGCTTCGCCAAGCAACCGCACCCGAGGTTCTTGTTCCAGCAGGGACCTGAGGTGGAAGCGTGCCAGCGGTTCATCATCCACCAGCAGACAAGTGAGCGGCGTCATGGGTTTTGGGATTCGGCAGGGAGGCGGACGCTTGCCGTCACGGAGCCGAGAGTCCCGGTGAGCGACGGTTTCGCACTATCGCCAGATTGGGAGGCTTGATGCCCGCGGATACCGTAAAAAGCAGCGGTTTACGCGCCACGGTGTTCACCTTTCAGCCACCCGCTGCGCAAGGGGCCGCATGGTCGATCCCACTCCTTGAATGCAAATATTGCATTAAAAGCAACAGAACCTCAGCGGCCCTCCACCTGGCATACCACCGAGTGATCCCAGCTTAGAGCTTCAGGAAATTCTCCAGCAAGCGCTTGCCATCCTGGGTGAGGATGGACTCCGGGTGAAACTGCACGCCGTGCACCGGGAGTTCCTTGTGCATCAGTCCCATGATCTCGCCCTCTTCGGTCCAGGCGGTGATCTCCAGGCAATCGGGAAGCGTCTCGCGTTTGACGATCAGGGAGTGGTAGCGAGTGGCCTCGAAGGGATCCGGCATGCCGGCGAAGACGCTCCGGCCCGAGTGATGGATCGGCGAGGTCTTGCCATGCATGAGACGGTCCGCGCGGACGACGTCGCCACCATAGACCTGACCGATCGATTGGTGGCCGAGGCAAACACCGAGGATCGGCGTGGTGGCTCCCATTTCGCGGATGAGCTCGAGCGAGATGCCCGCCTCGTTCGGCGTGCAGGGGCCCGGTGAAATGCAGATGCGCGAGGGCTTGAGGGCCTTCACTTCCTCCACCGTGATCACGTCGTTGCGGAAGATCTTCATCTCCGCGCCAAGCTCGCCGAAGTACTGGACGAGGTTGTAGGTGAAGGAGTCGTAGTTATCGAGGATCAGGAGCATGGGTGGGAAGGTGGATGGTAAAAGGTGATTGGTGAGTGGTGGAGGAGTATCAGCGATCGATTCACCATCGTCTCACGGGTTCGGATTGTCGGTTCATGGTCCACCATTCACGATTTACCAATCACCGATCACTCGAGGGTCTTCGCCAGGGCAATGGCGCGGAGCATGCCCTTGGCCTTGTTGACGGTCTCGATGTATTCGTAGGTCGGATCGGAGTCCGCGACCACGCCCGCGCCGGCCTGGACGTAGGCCTTGCCGTCCTTGAGCAGGCAGGTGCGCAGGGTGATACAGGAGTCGTGGGACCCATCGAACCCGAAATACCCGACCGCTCCGGCGTAGGCGCAGCGTTTGTGTTTCTCCAGCGAGTTGATGATCTGCATGGCCCGGATCTTCGGGGCACCGCTCACCGTGCCCGCGGGAAAGGTGGCACGCAGCACGTCGTAGGCGCTGTGCGAGGGATCGAGCTCGCCGCTGACGTTGGAAACGATGTGCATCACATGGCTGTAACGCTCCACGATCATGAAATCATCCACCTTCACCGCCCCGTGTTTGGCGATCCGGCCCACGTCGTTGCGGGCCAGGTCCACCAGCATGAGGTGCTCGGCGCGCTCCTTGGGATCGGCTAACAGATCGGCCGCCAGGGCGTCGTCCTCCTCCGGCGTCTTGCCCCTCCAGCGGGTGCCGGCGATCGGGCGGATGTCGATGCGGCCGTGGATCGAGCGCACGTGCACCTCCGGAGAACTGCCGACAAGGGCGAAGTCGCCAAGCTCAAGGATGAACATGTAGGGCGACGGATTGACGAAACGCAGCGCCCGGTAGAGGTCCACCGGCGGGAGGTTGAAGTCGGTTTCAAAGCGCTGGCTGGGCACGAACTGGAAGATGTCCCCAGCGGCGATGAACTCCTTGCCATCGCGCACCATGGTTTCGAACTCCTCCTGGGTCGTGTTGCTGCGGGCATCCACCGGCTCCACCTGGAGCAGACCGTTGAGAGCGGGCACATGCAGCGGACGATTCAGGATCTCCACCATCGATGCGATCTTGCCGCAGGCTTCGGCATAGGCGTCCGCAGGTGTGGCCGCCTCGTTGACAAAGGCATTCGCGATCACCAGCAGGCGGCGCAGGCGGTGGTCGAAGACCAGCAGGGTGTCCGCCAGCAGAAACAAGGCATCCGGAATCCCGAGCGGATCCGCAGGCGGCGGACCGAGCGTGGGCTCGAACTGCCGGACCGCATCATAAGAAAGGTAGCCGACCATGCCGCCGGAAAACAAGGGCAGCGCGCCGTGGGTCACCGGCTGATAGGCCGCCATTTCCCGCTCCAGCGCCGCAAGCACGTCGTCCTCGGCCGTGTAGCTCCGGGTTTTCGCTCCCTCGCGGATGCTGATGTCCTTGCCGCGGGCCTCGAAAACCGCGCGCGGATCGCTGCCGACGATCGACCAGCGCCCGGCCTTTTCGGTGCTCTCCGCGCTTTCGAGGAGAAACGAATGACGGCTGTCCCGCAGTTTCAGATAAGCGGATAACGGGGTCTCGAAGTCCGCCGCAAGCTGGGTGTAAACGGGCACGACATTGCCCCGCTCCGCCAACTGCGCGAAGACTTCCAACGATGGTTCGACCGGTATGGAACTCACAACGCCGCGAAGCATGCCCGGGAAACGACGCAGGGCAAGCCCGGATGGTGGCCTGGGAGCGCTCAATCCAGCACCCGGGCGCGGTAAAAACGCTTGGACGCCCCCGCCCCGCCGCTATGGGTGAAGGGGGTGGAGGTGCCGGTGGCCGTCGTGGCGGAACCAAGGGGCAACCAGGATAGCGGTGCGAGCGAGTCGCTGGTTTCCAACTGATAGGTCTTTCCCGGAACGGTGGATATCGTCACGACGATGTCATTCCCAGAGCGGGCGATGGCCGTCGCACGGAGGACCGAGGCGGAATCCAATGGATTCGTTCCCGCGGTTTCCTCCGCCGCATTGGACTGGCCGTCGCCATCGCGGTCGGCCGCGGGATCGAGCACCTCGATGGCTGCGGAGGCGGAGCCGAAGGGGCCTTCGATGCCGGCGTTGTTGATCTGGCTCACGCGGGCATGGATCACCGAGCCGTAGGCGAGGCCGGTGACGGTGAGGGAGGTGCTGGCACTGGTGCCATTGAAGACATCCGATCCACCGGGGGAGGTGCCCACTTGCAGGCGGAACCCGGAAACCCCGCCATCCGGATCGGCGCTGGCGGACCAGGAGAAAGTGGCGGAGTTTCCGACCACGTAGGCGAGCAGATTCGGTCCGGCGGGCGTGCCAGGTGCGGGAGGCGGGGTGACGTCCTGGAGCTTCAGGAATTGCGCCTCGAAGGGAGCGGTGGCCCAAGCCCCGGCGGTGGTGGGCACCTTGGGCAGGCTGACCAGGAATCCTGAGCTCTTGAGCTGGGCCCCGGTGTAGCCGCTGCTGCCGTTCCAGAGCCATTGATTGCGGCGGTTCGGATCCGCCCCGAGGTAGGCGGCGGTGTTCTTCACGTTGTAGGACCGGCCGTCCTTGATGCCTAACAGCGGGGCCAGCGCGGAGGGGATCCTGAAATTGTCCTGCCGGTCCGCATCGCGATCCAGGCTGGTGAAGGCGAGCACCACATCCGAGACCCCCGGAGAGGCGTTGGGCGTTTCATACTTGGCCACGGCATGGATCCGGCTGTTGAAGCCATCGCCATCGAGGAACCAGCGGTTGGAGGATCGCAGCGCGGGGCTTGCGGCGCGGGCGGCACCCATGCCGGCATAGACCGGGTAGAGCTGGTCGTTGCCGAAGTTCGCATCGTTCCAGATCGGCTGCATCGAGTTGAAGCGTTTGAAATGCGGGATCAGCTTGCCGAAGTTGAGCTCGTAGTGGTTGTAGCCGAAGGTTTCCGAGATCCCGAGTTCCTGGCCGGGGAAAATCATCGGAGCGCCATCCACGGTGGCCGCCACGCTGTAGCGGATTAGCGCCTGCCAGGGATCGACGTAGTTTTTCTCGTCGTGCGACGTGTTGTTCAGCAGCACGAGCCCCTGTCCGTAGGCGTTGCGGCGGGACTCGAAGATATTGCGGTAGTCCGTGTTGGTGGTGGCGGACGAGAGCGGGAAAACGATGTTCTCGTTGAGGATGTCGAAGTGGCGGTTGGACCGGTAGGTGACCGCACCGCCATCGAGCGACTCGGACATCATCACGAAGTTCCACTTCTTCGAGCGGGCGGTGTTGATGATGTATTCCCAGGCTTGCGGAGGAAGTCCCTGGCCGAAGTCGCAACGCAGGCCATCGATGCCGCGGCCGTCCCATGCGTATCGCTGCGTCTGGGTGAGTCCGGGTTCCGTCTCACTGTTGCGGTTCTGGCCCACGGGGCGGGTTTTCTCCAGCCAGTGCGTGCCGTAGCGGGCGAAGTACTGCCAGACGCGGCGGGTGACATTGCGGTTCTGCCCGCCCTGTACGAAGTCGTTGGCCGTCCAATCGGTATCGGTGGCATCGAACCAATCGCCCTCACTGGTGTAGCTCGAGCGTTCCGGTTCCGAGTCGAACTCAACGAGCGCGTCGTAGCGGCCGAAGAAGACATCCTTCACGTCGTTCCATTTCCCGAAATCGAAACGGTCCGGACCCGGTGCGATGTTGGCGGCGCTGGTGGCACGGTTGCCATAGTTTCCGGTCTGCGAGAAAAAGCGCGCCTCGCGGTTGCGGATCTCATCGGTCTTTGCCCAGGTCTGGCCATCCGGTTGGAACAGGTCCACACCGGCCTGCGCGAGTTCCACATCGAAGGCGGTGTGGTTGAACGGAGCATCGAGCATGATGCCCACTTGTTTTGCATCCGCCGCCGTCACGAAATTGGCCCACGCATTCATCGCGGCATCGCGGTTGGCCTGGTTGAGGAGGTCGTTGTTGTTGTAGGGATCACCCGCGAAGCTGCGGGTGAAGATGGGGCTCACTTCGAAGAAATTCTTCACCGCATACGGGCTGCCGGGCTCGTAGGGAGGATTGCCACTGCCCCAGCCGCCGAAGGGTTCGCGACCATCGCGCGCGGCGGGGTGGATCGGCTGGAACCAGAGCCAGTTGAGGCCGAGGTTCTTGAGGTAATCGAGATCCCAGCGGTTGTTCCCATTGTGCAGCGCACCCGGGGCGTTGTGCATGTCCTCGATGGTCGAGCGGTTGGCGAAGGAATCATCCGTGGCCTCGATGTTGAGCACGTTGATCTCATAGAGCCGGATGTCCCGCGCGTCCTTGGGCGAGACGGTGATGGCGTGGTCCCTGCGGTTGGCGGAGCCGTTGGTATACCAGCGCCAGTTCGGATCGCCGGAGACCTTCCAGCGTGCGGTGAGGCGATAGGCACCGGTTTTCTGGGCGTTCAAGCCGAGCGTGTAGGCACCGCCCCCGGCCGAGGTCATGGGATGGGCTTGGTAGTACTGGGTGTCATCGCCCGCGACGATCGCATTGCCGTCCGGGCCGCTCACGCCATCCGGATAGCCATCGGCATTTGCATCGACGTCCGCCCGGTCGCGGCGGTTGAGGTTGGTGTAAACCTCGACCTGCGTGACATTCGCCTGACCGGGCGAGAAGGTGATCGGGAGCGGGATCGAGTCTCCGGCGATTTCATCCACGAAGAGCTTCGAGGTCGTGTAGTTCGCGTTGAGCCCGCCGACGCTGAGCACCGGATCGCCATCGCCGAGCGTGAAGGATGTGGGCGTGGCGCGGGCCGTGGCGAGACTCGCGGTTTTCTGGTTGGACCCGTGGATGTAGGTGGGCGAGGTCCGATTGTCGAAAACCGGGGCGAAGTAGTAATCGATCACGGATCCCGGGGTGGCGGGCATCGTGGCGGAGGCTTTCCAGAACTGGTTGGAGCCCTCGTTGGAATGGAAGGAAAGCGTGGCGCTCTGCCATGCTCCGCCGTCGACGCGCCATGAGAATGTGCCACCGGTTTGGTTCGCTCCATCGCCCTTGAAGACTCCCTGATAGAACGTGAGCGTCTGATTCGCACCGCCGGCAAGCGGCGCGCGCATGGTCGAGGGAATCCCGGCCTGCGGACTGGAGGGCAGGTGCCAGACATTGGCCAACTGCGAGAAGGCAGTGCCGGAAAGCGCGATGAGGATGAGGGAAACGGATTTCATCTGGGGGCGGACGTGAGGTCAGGGGGCAGGCACAATCACCATGCGGTAGAACCGCTTGGGCAGTCCCGAAGTGTCGTCGATCTGGAGAGTCGCCGGCGGCGCGCCGGGAGCCGTCGTCTGGGGCGGGCCGAAGTTGCTCCAGGCATCCAACTGGGTGGAAGACTGGAGCTGATAGGAACGCCCGCCGAGCGTGGGGAAGGCAAGACGCACTCCACCGCTGATGCAGGTGATCGACAGCTTCGGATAGGACGAGGCATCGGAAAGCTGTGGATTGAGCCCGACGAGCCATTCGATGAAGTTCGAGAGCCCATCGCCATCCGGATCCCCGGAAGCGCCGTCGTTTCCGAAGGCCGAGTCGTCATTGAGGCCGTTGGTGATTTCCCAATCGGCGGGCAGTCCATCGCCATCCGCATCGGTGACAAGCGTGCTCAACGAGAGCGAGACGGTGAACGCGGTGGACTGGCTCTCGACCTCGACCTGGTGAACGAGCGACTGGTTGCGCATGTTGCGGGTATCGAGAACCGAGAGGTCGTCATCGGTCGCGCCGGACTGCCAGACCACCGATGACTCGAGTCCGACCGAAGCGGTGACCAGGCCATAGGCGGTCTCATTGGAGAGCGTGACGGCAGCGGGTGAGCTCACGAGGTTGAGCCCCTGCTGGCCACGGACGAGCAGGTCATCCGGATCCGGGCTGAGGCCGAAGCGCACATAGAGTTTGCTGTGTCCGGCACCGAGCGAGTAGTTGGCGACCAACTTGTCCGCAGCCCCCGTGAGCGTGATCGTCTTGCTGATTGCCCCACCGGGGGAGACAAAGGTCCACCCCGTTCCGGAGGGTGCGGGAGTGACGGTGTAGAGCGCGTTCACAAACTGGTTGCTTCCGCCCGAGCCGGAAACGGCCCACCAATCCTTGAAGGCGGAGGTCCGGCGGGCGTTGAGGGTTCCGTCCCCATTGCGGTTCGACGCGCCTTCATCCTCGGTTTCCGAGCCGGAGGCGGAGAGCGGGTTGCCGATGACCTGCATCACCTTTCCCGTCACCGGATCACGGGACCAGGCCGCGGTGCACCTGCCGCCGGAGGCTTCGAAGAGCGCGTAGATCCGCGAGTTGCGGAGGATGAACTCGTTCTCACCATCGAGATCCACATCCAGATTCAGCGCCTGTGGTGACGATGGCGGCGAGGCGGCCCAGGATGCGACATTCTGATAGATCGCAGCGAAGCGCGCCTGCGACTGCGCCTGCTTCGCAAACCCGGCAAGATTGTCGAGAGTGGTGTCCGGATTGATGAAGGATCCGGTCGAGTAGGTGCGGAGGTCCGTGTTGTCCTCATCGTGCCAACCCGCGAGGAAGGTGGACGCGTGATAAGTCCCGCGACCGAGACGGCCGAGCGGGGTGTCCGGCAGGGTGGCGACGGCGTCCCAGGCATCCCTGGCGATTCCGGAGCCACCCGCGCCGAAGAACTGCACGCCAAAGAAATCGTCGCCCGCGCGGTTGAGCGGCACGCCGGGGCGAATCTGGAAGACCTTGTCGCGAAGGCTTTCCTCCTGTGCCGAGCCGAACCACCAGAAATCGTAGTTCCCCTGCGTGGCGTGATCGAGCCAGAGCGGCCCGAGCTTGCGGCCGAAGGTCGTGTTGCCACGGTTGACGGAGGCAAAGGTGTCCCCTCCTCCGTCCGGCGGAATGGATAGATCCACCTGCCCGGCGGCAACCTCGTGGGGACCGACGATTTCCACCCATGGACGATTCGCCAGCCAGGCGATGTTCCGGTCATAGGCATCGGCGTTCGCCTTGGTGCGGAAGTCCGACCAATCGCTGTAGAGCACGAGCAGTTGGTGTTGTTCGCCGGAGCGTGCCTTGCGGGAAACCAACTGGCGCAGGTTGATGTCGAGCCCACTGTCCGTGTTGCGGAAACGGAAGGTTGATGCCTGATCATTGATCACGATCGCGTTGAGGTTGTTCACGCGGTTGATCCGGTAGCCATCATCCAACAGAGCGCTCTGGCGGCCAAAGCGGTCGAAGATATGGCGGAACTGATCCATGAATACATGGGTGTATCCCATGGCAGCCACCTTCGCGAGCACACCTTCATCCATGACGCGTTCCGGAATCCAGAAAACGCGGTTGGAGGGCGAGCTGCCGTAGATCGCGCCGAGCGTGCGCCCGGCGAGTGCGACGTTGTCGTTGATGAAGGCCTGGTCGAAATAGGGCAGCGGCGAATCCGCGAAGGTCGATGCGATCAACTCCACCGTGCCGCTCGCAGCCAGCGAGCCGATCCGCTGGTTGAAGGCGGGGCCATCGCGCCAGGGTTTGTTCAGCGCTGGATCCACCGCGGCCCATTGGATGGCAGAGGCAAGGGTGGGTGTGACATGCAGACCGACCTTTGCGCCGTAGGCTTCATGGGCATCGAGCATGCGGTAATACCCTTGCCCTGCCCCGCTGTTGATGGCGGCCTGGTTGGCGGCGTCGTTGATGCGGCTCTGGATTTCCGAACCGGCGAGCATCGGTTCGTTGGCATGGGTGAGAAGCATCACCTTCGAGCGCTTGCCACGGTCCGGACCGTTGTAGGAGAACCAGGTGCGCAGTTCGCTGTTCTGACCGATGTATCCCTGATCACGCCAGTAGTCCTCGGCGAGCCAGTCGTCATAAATCGTGTCCCGGATGTCCGTGCGGCCGCCGATATCCCCCAGCCCGAGCGGGCTGTTCTGCGTGCCATCGCGGGTGGTGAAGACCTGGAAGCGGAGCGAGGCCGGATCACCGAGCCAACCGGCATCCTCAAGCGCCTTGCGGCTGATAGAAAACTCGACCGCATCCAAGCGGCTGTCGAAGTAAGCCTTGCGGAAACCATCGGGGCTGTTCTGGTCCCGGCGCACGACGCCCTTGGATGTCAGGTTCTCGCCGATGGTGGTCGAATTGCTGGCCGGGTTGCCATCCACATAAACCGCGCCGTTGTTCGACTGATAGACGGCGACCACCGCTTCCCAGCGCATCGTGGTGCCGGTGTCCACCTCATCGGGCAGGCTGTATTCACCGACGGCGGTGTTTCCGGTGTCAATGACCACGTAGAGGTCGAGGTTGCCTTCCTCGGCGTAGGGCTTGAGGTCGTGGAAATCCGCGCGGAAATAGATTTCCCCGGTTCCGCCGACCGAGGTGGGGCCGCCATCGCGGGCGTAGAAGGCGACGAGGTCCCGCGATGTGTCATGTCCATCACCCGCCGGATAGGTGTCACCGCCCTGGTTGCCGGAACCATCGCCCTCGAACTCGTCGAGCACCACGAGGTCCCCGATTTTCCAGTCGGTGAATTCCTGTTTGTTAGAAACGGCACCGCGGACCACGGCATCCCCGTCACCGACCGGGCCGATGACGATTTCCTCACCGGGTTGGAGAATCACCGCGTTGTTGGTGCGCGGATCGGTTCCGGCGAGCAGTTCCTGGAGGTTGGTGAGGTTGTCGCCATCCGGATCGCCGGAAGCCCCGTTGTCCGGGCTGGTGGTGGAGCCATCCAGGGTGGAGCTGCCGTTGTCGAGGGCATTGAATCCGAAGCGCGACTCCCAGCCATCCGGCAGTCCGTCGCCGTCGGTATCGGCCTTGAGCGGGTTGGTTTCCGACCATTGCTCCGGGGATTGCCAGATGCGGTCCGTGTTGGAATCGCCGTTGATGGTGCCGCTGAAGTCCTTGTCTTCGCCGGAGCCGTCGGAGAGTCCGTCGTCATCGGTATCCGCATCGGCCGGGTTGGTTTCCGTCCAGGTCTCGCCGAGGTCCATCACCCCGTTCGGCCAGTTTCTGGCGAGAGAGGGCGCGGTGGTGGTGGCGAGGGACGAGCCGTCGCCATCGACCCAGCCGTTGACGTTGGCATCCTCGATGCCGTCGGGGATGCCATCGCCATCGGTATCGGGATCATTCGGATTGGTGGTGGATCCGCGGAGCCGCTTCGAGCGATCGCCACCCTCGCTTGCGGAGTTCACGCCCGGCACGGAGCCCAGGTTGTCCAGGGTGTTGTAGAACGGCGGATCGAGATCGCCGATGAAGTTCGGTTTTCCATCGCCATTGGTATCGGCGAGTGGATCGGTGGGAGGATTGCTGCTGGTGCGCCAACCCACTTCGAGTCCGTCCGGCAGGCCGTCGCCATCGCTGTCCGGCATGAGGGGGTTGGAGAATCCGTAGGCGTTGTGAATGTGCACATCGCCATTGGTCCACTGCTCGGCATTCGGTTTGTACCGCGGATCGTCGGTGGGGAATCCGTTAGGGAGTGGCGTAATGGTGCCTTCGTCGAAGTCCGAGAGACCGTCGTCGTCGTCATCCAGATCCCCCGGGTTTTCCGCGACCAACTGGCGGCGGATGACCGTGGCGTTTCGGGAGTCGGTGTTCTGCCCGGTGGGCGACGTTGCCGTCGCGAGAAGCCGGTAGGCACCCGCAGCCTGGATGTTCCAAATGAAGTCCCAGAAGGCGCTGGATCCCTCGATGACCGGCTGGATGCCGCCGGTGAGCGGGTCCGCATCCACCGGGGTGAGCGTGCCGGTGCCCAGCGTGAAGCCAAGCGTGACACCGGTGGTGCCGGAATCGGTGGCGACACGCACCGTGTAAGCAAGAGAGTCCGCACCCGGACCGTCCGGCAAAACGATCTCGACCGGCTTGCCGTCGCTGCCGAACTCCTGGGGTTGCAGGATGGTCACGCGGGGCTTGGTGCTGGGCAGGAAACGGACACGGCGGGATGCGGTTAGATCCGCGGCGGGGGACGGGCGGTCATGGGTGACCTCAAGACGGTAGAGGAAATCGGGCCGACCGTCGTAGAGATTGGGAAGCTTGAAGGCGAGGGCGTGGTAGTCCGCGGTCTCGTTGTAAAGGATCGAGAGCGCTGCCGGATCGAGAACCTGTGCGCCGGAAGGCCAGGAATCATCGGCCGCATAGCGGACGAGGAAACGTGCCTTCAGATCCGCCTCGCTGAGTCCGTTGGCGAGGATCTTCGAGAAGTAGGCTTTGACCACATAGTCGTCATTGATCGCAAAACCATCGGATGGCGGCCAGGCCACAAACATGCGGTAGTCCGGGCCCGCCGCCGCCACATTGCGAGTGAGTGTGGTGAAGTGGCCGTCGTTGTCCGAGAGGGTTTGGTTTTCAGAGGAACTGATCTCCTTGAGCCGCACGAGGATGCTGGCGTTTCCGGAAGACGGGATGTTCACGTAGTTGAAACGGAACTCGCGGGAGAACGCGGGATCGGAGGGCGTCACGGCGGCATTCGGAGTGACTTCGGCCGCCTGCACCCAGACCCCGTTGCCATTGTCCGCCTGGGTGACCGTGTCGTCGTTCGAGGCGTCTCCATCATCGATCTTGAACCAGACCTGAGAGGTGGATTTGTCCGCACGGACGACCACGCCATATTCGCTGCCACCGACCGTCTGGCCATCGCCGGAGGGAAACACGATTTCCCCCTGCGGCTTCTCGGCATCGAAGTAGAAGGTCTGGGTGAAGGTGTTGTAGAGGGATGCTTTTCCGATTCGTTTCAGGAAGGGTCTCGCGCGGAGCACGTGGAATCCCTCTTCAAGGCCGGTTTCCGAAACGCTGTAATCGACATGCGGCGCGTGGACGATGGTGGCCGCGTTGAAGTTGTCCACCTGGAAGACCGACGTCATGTTTTTCTTCCGTCCCACCGAGACGGGACCCGAGGGATACACGCTGTTGGCACCTTCCTTGAAGATGCCGATCTTGTAACGCAGCGTGGTTCCGGAAGCAGACTTGGGAACACTCGCGCTCATCCACCAATCGTCGGAGCCCTGGTTGTGGGAGAAGTTCATCTCGACGGCGCGGGTGCTGCCGATTCCCACGCCTCCCCCGCCCTCGGGGAAGGTGCCGTCGGTGGTGTAATAGACATGCATTCGGAAGCCGAGGCCGACTCCATTTGGTTTTGCCCAGAGCGAGATCGTGGAGGCGTTTTCGGAATACTGCTTCGGCGCCGAGCCACCCGGCCAACCGCCGGCAGGTGTGCCGCCGACGTTGGCGGCGGGATCGTGATAGAGGAAGGAGGCGCGGCGGCCGCCATCGGTGTCATAGTTGTTGGCAGCGGCGGGGCCGTTGCCGATGGTGAATGAGAGCGAGCCGATGGTGGTGGTATAGGTCTCGGCACCGGCCGAGCCGATCTGGTTGCGGGTGGTGTCCTTGGCGGCGAACTTCTCCGCGTGCATCCGGCGGACGAAGGTGGGCTGCTCGTAGCCGAGGAACACATCGGTGGACGATCCGGGACGGTGGTCGCGGAAAAACGGATCGTCATCGGTGGGCCCGGGCGCGCCTTGGTCCGGGCGGGTTCCATTGAGGTCCACGCCGCCATCGAGACGGAGCAGGATGTTTTCCGCGGAGCCGTCCGCACGGACCACGAAGCGCAGGCCGGTGGCGCTGGTGACGCGGGGAACCTGATAGGTGTAGGCGTAGTCGTTGTTTACGGCATCCGGAACGCCGTAGGGGTTGAAGGCGGGATCGCCATCCGTGCCATCCCTGCGGACCACGTTCATCACGCCGGCGGGCTGGTTGTTCTGATAGATCGTGATCGGCGAGCCACCGGCGTTTTTCCACGGATCCGACTCTTCCGGAGTGCGCGGGGCGAACACAAAGTAGCTGCCGGAGGGTACGATGACCGACGAAAGCGACGACGCATAGGAATAGAATCCCACCTGACTGCCGAAGCCGCGGGCATACTGATAGAGATACTCGTCATTCGTATCCGGATTGTCCTCCGAGCCGCCGCCGGGAGTGGAGGGGAACGAGGTGCCACCGATGAGGCTGACGCCGCTGGCGTAGTTGTCGTTGAGGGCGACGAGCATGGTGGCTCCCTTGCGTTCCTTGAGCGCCTGATTGCTTTCCGAGAACTCGCGATCGTCGATGCGCTCGTAGGTGATCAGGTCCGAGGTGCCGGTGCGGCCCTTCTGCCAGCCGCGTGCGAAGTCCTGATGGATCTTGAGGAGGTTCGGGATGCGCTGGTCCCCCCACTGTCCGAGGAACGAGGTGTTGGAATGCCGGGGGAAGGCCCCGCCGCTTTCGCCGAGGGTTTCCGCGTGGTAGTTGCCATCGGTATAGACCAGGCCGAGGCCGGCGCGGGTGAAATAGATGGCGTGCTGGAGTTCGCGGCGCGCGGCGTAGTCGCTGTCGTGACTCTGGGCGTGCATCACGGTGACCGAGTCTGAAAATCCGCCCGAGCCCGGATTCTGATAGCCCTCGAGTCCGGCACCCGGATTTCCCAAGCGATTGTTGAGATTGGAACGCAGGTCGTTGTCAACGAGGCGCATGCCCGCATCGATGTAGGATCCGTAGGCCGGCGGCTGGCCGAGGTGCTCGCCGAAGACCATCGCGTCGTCGCGGGCGATCTCGGTGTTGAACACGCTGTTGCGGTGGTTGGCATCATTGAAGCCGCGGGTGAGGTTGAACTGGCGCTGGGCCTGGCCGAGGTAGCCGTAGTCGCTGGTGTCCTTGTCGTTGCCGAAGGTGGCACCGAAGAAATCGGCGGGTGTGTGTTTCACCGCATCGAGGCGGAATCCATCGGCCTTGGTGCGATCAAGCTGCCAGCGGGCGGCGCGGTTGAGCATTTCCTCGACCCGCTCGGAATACACCTGGGGATTTGCCTGGATGTATTGCGCGGTGAGCCCATTGCCCGGGCCGAAGCCGACGTAGTTGCCGCTGGCGTCGTAGCAGTAGAACTCCGGATTGTTGGGGTGGCGGATGAAGCGGATCTTGGGGATGGTGTCGCCCTCGTAGGAGCCGTGGTTCAGGTTGGTGCCACCGGGTTCGGTGGCGATGTCGATCAGATCCGCCAGGCCGAGGTTCTGCACCTGCCAGGCATCGTTCCAGTCGCGGGTGTTGTCCCATTTCCGATAGAATCCATCCTCGGTGCGGCGCAGGTGGAAGTCCTCGGGAACAAAGCCCGGATAGGTGTCGATGGGAGTGTAAGCATTGTACCCGGGAACATCGAACGCGTTATGGTTCATGATGTTGTCGAAGTAGACGCGGATCCCGAAACGATGGGCGGTCTTTACCATTTCCAACAGTTCCGCCTCGGTGCCGTAGCGGGTGCGTGTGGTGCCGCGCTGGTCCTTCGACCCGAGATCGAAGCGGTCCCAGAGGTCGTATCCGACCGAGAGCCCGCCGCCGCCTTTGGTGGGGGGCGGGAGCCAGAGCGACTGGTATCCGGCCTCGGCGAGTTCCGGCATCTTCCGGGTGAGTTCCGCCCAACTGGTGTTGAAATACTGCAACATCGACTCGGCCCGGACCATCGGGACCAGGAGGGAGAGGAGAGTCAGAATGCGGACTAGAACGGGTTTCATGGAAGAACGCGCCGCCGGAGCGGATGGGGTTTCGCGGGGAGGGGCTTCTTTGCAGATGTCGCACCGGAATGCCGGGTTTACAAGGATTTCCGGGCGTTCCGGGCCATCCGAGACCGCTAGCGCATCTTTGCCTTGATTCAACCGGCATCGCCTCGGATCGTCCGTGCATGAGAGTGATTTTGCTCGTCTCCCTGTTTGCCACACTGACCGCTTTCGGAGACGAGGCGGTGCTTGATGCCTGGTTGAAGCGGCAATCGACGATCGAGACTCTGGAGGCGCAGTTCACTCAGGAGCGGAAGCTTCCCGCACTCAAGCAGCCGGTCAGCACGCCGGGCAAACTGAGTTTCGCCAAACCCGGCAAGGTGCGCTGGCAGCTTGGCGAGCCCCCCGCCACGCTCGCGTTGTCGGACGGGACCACGCTCACACTCATCGACTATCCCTCGAAGACCGCCCGCTCGATCCCGGCGGATTCGGCACAGGCGGCTCGCTTTTCCATGCTCACCGGCAAGGGGTTTCAGTCGCCGGAGGATTTCCACGGGATCTTCGAAGTCGCCGAAAGCCGCACCGATGGGGCGATCCGGCAGTTCACCCTCCGCCCGAAAGAACGCCGGATGCGCACCCAGGTGCCCTGGATTTTCCTCAGCATCGATCCGGAGAAAAACCTGCTCGTCGCCATGGAACTGGAGCTCCAGGACAAGTCCCGCATCCGCACGATTTTCAAATCCCCGGTGATCAATTCCAAGCTGCCGCCCGCCACGTTTCAGGCCGACTTGCAGGGCATCACGGTGAAATGATCTCCCGCACTTGCCCGGAGTCCCATTCGCGCCTATCGCTGCGGCGTGTCCCGCAAGGACGAACCCAGCCACGCCCGGCTCCGCCGTGCCGTGAACCATCCGGACTTCTCACTCCGCCTCGCCTCACTGGCCGGTGGAGACGGTGAACTCGTGCTCGATCACATCGCCGAGGCCTCCCAGGGGTTCATCGCGGCGCTGGTCTGCCTGGCGGCCCGGGATCATGGAAAACCCCGCGTCTGGCTGGTTTCCGATCTGCCGCGCCACCGCGAGCGGCTTGCAGCGGAGATGGAGTTGTGGGGGATCGAGGCCCTGGTCCTGCCTGAACCTCCAAGCGAGACGGGTGACGGCACCATCGCCGATCCGGAGTCCGCCGCGGAGTGGTTCTCGGTGTTGGAGATCCTCGCTCGCTCGGAAACCTGTGCCGTCCTCTGCAGCAGTGAGGCCTTCAGCGGCCACGCCCCCTCCCCTGCCGCGCTGCGTGCAAGCCGCACGGTGCTGAAGCCCGGCCTTGCGCTCGATCCCGGTGATCTCGCCGCTTCGCTGGCAAGTCATGGATACGAACGCGTGCCCACGCTTTCGGCCCGCGGTCAGTTCGCGGTGCGCGGCGGCATCATCGATCTTTTTGCATGGCAGGCGGCGCGACCGCTGCGGCTTGAGTTTTTCGATACCGAGCTCGAATCGATCCGCGAGTTCGATCTGGATTCGCAGGCATCCACCCAGCGCCTCCAGGAAGCGGAGCTGCTGCTCGCCGAGCCAGCCGCCGAGGCCACCGTGGCGGATTACCGCAGGCCCGGCGACCTTCTGGTGGCCATCGATGCGGAAATCGTCCGGCCGGACGTGAGGATCCTCGAGGGCAGCGCGGAGCTCGATGGAGAGGAAGACTTCACGCTCGCCACCTTTGGCAGCCCGCTGGGCACCTTCGAGGCCGGTGACTTCGTGCTCGAAGAACTGCGGCGCGAGCATTTCTTCCGCCAGATCAACGATTGGAAACGCGAGGACTGGGAGATCCTCATGGTTTTCTCTAACAAGGGCGAGGAGGAACGATTCTCCGAACTTGCCGGCAAGGATCTGAGGAAGGACCTCGGCATCACCGCGGTGCGCGGCGAGTTGATGGCCGGATTCACCGTGCCCGTCACGCGCCTCGCCGTGTTGTCCTCCGCGGAGCTCTTCGGCCGATACCGGACGCCGGGAGTGGCCCGCCGCAGCACGCTCGACAAGGCCCGCTCCGCCCGAGCGCGCGCCACTCTGGACGAGATGGAGGAAGGCGACCTCGTCGTTCATTACGAATACGGCCTGGCAAAGTTCCGCGGGATCCAGGCGGGCGAGGATGGCGAGGAACTGGTGCTCGAATACCGCGATGGGGCGCTCTTGGGCGTTCCTCTCGAGCAGGCCCACCTCGTCGGCAAATACGTCGGCATGGGCGGCAAGACGCCCGACCTCAACAAACTCGGCGGCACCGCATGGAAAACCGCGCGCAAGGCCGCGGAGAAATCCATTCTCGACTACGCCGCGCAGCTTCTCCGCGTCCAGGCCGAGCGCCAGCACGAGCCCGGCTTCGCCCATCCGCCGGATACCAAGTGGATGTGGGAGTTCGAGAGGTCCTTCCACTACACCGAGACCGCCGACCAGCGCCGTGCGATCGAGGAAACCAAACTCGACCTCGAATCGCCGCGGCCGATGGACCGCCTGATCTGCGGGGATGTCGGCTTTGGCAAGACCGAGGTCGCCATCCGCGCCGCCTTCAAGGCCATCACCGGTGGAAAACAAGCCGCCATCCTGGTGCCCACCACCGTGCTTGCGGAGCAACACTGGCGCACCTTCCGCGAGCGCATGTCGGACTATCCGATGCGCGTCGATCTGCTCAACCGGTTCCGCACCCCGGCGGAGATCCGCGACACCATCGCCGGCATCGAGGATGGCTCGGTGGATCTGGTGATCGGCACCCACCGCCTGATTTCGGGCGATGTGAAGTTCAAGAATCTCGGGCTCGTCGTCGTGGACGAGGAGCAGCGCTTCGGTGTGGCCCACAAGGAGAAGTTCAAGCAGCTGTTCCGCCAGGTGGACGTGCTCACCCTTTCCGCCACGCCGATTCCCCGCACGCTTTACATGGCACTCATGGGAGCGCGCGACATGTCCACCATCGAGACGCCCCCGCCTAACAGGGTGCCCGTCTCCACCACCATCTGTGCTTACGACGAGAGGGTCATCCGCGACGCCATCCGCCGCGAAATGAAACGCGGCGGCCAGGTCTTCTTCCTCCACAACCGCGTCAAGACCATCGAGCAGACCGCCGCCCGCCTTCGCGAACTCGTTCCGGAGGCCCGCATCGTCATCGGCCACGGCCAGATGGACAAGGACGACCTCGAGGTGGTCATGCACACCTTCGTCCGCGGCGAGGCGGACGTGCTCCTGGCCACTACCATCATCGAGACCGGCATCGACATCCCGAACGCCAACACCATCCTGATCGACCGCGCCGACCGCTTCGGCCTGGCGGATCTCTATCAACTCCGCGGCCGCGTCGGCCGGGCGGGTGAGAAGGCCTACGCCATCCTGCTCCTGCCGCGCGACATGGTCACCGTGGGCGACGCTCGGAAGCGCATTCACGCCATCAAGCAATACACCGCGCTCGGCTCCGGCTTCAAGATCGCCATGCGCGACCTCGAAATCCGCGGCGCGGGGAATCTGTTAGGCACCAAGCAGTCCGGGCACATCGCCCAGATCGGCTTCGAGCTCTACTGCCAGCTCCTCCGCCAGTCGGTGGACCGGCTCAAGGGCCGCAAGGACGCCCCGCGCGGCGAGGCCACCTTCAAGGCGGACATGGTCATCACCACCGAGACCGCCTGGCTCAAGGCGAGCAGCGGCCCGCAGCCTGCAGCAGCGATTCCAGCCTTCCTGCCCGCCGCCTGGCTGGCGGACACGCGGACGCGCATCGCCGCCTATCGCGAGCTTTCGGAGGCCGGCACCGAGAAAGCCGTGGACGCGCTGGAAGCCTCATGGCGCGACCGCTTCGGCCGCCCGCCCGAGGCCGCGCGCAATCTCGTCACCATCGCCCGCATCAAGGCGCTTGCCGCCGCCGAGCGCATCGCCTCGGTGGAGATCAGCGGCCAGCGGCTCATGCTTCACCGCGGCGGGGATTACATCCTGCTGGAGGGTCGGCGGTTTCCACGACTCCGGACCGAAAGCCCTGCCGGAAAACTCGCCGAAACGGTGGAGATGCTGAGGAGCGTCTAACAGAAATGGGCGTGCCCGACGAGCCGGAAACGAGCGGGATTGACAGGATATGCGGAGCCCCCATGATGTCAGGTGATGAATCGACTGCGCCTGCGCCCCACTTTTTCTCATGTGATGGAGCAGGATCCCGAAGAGGTCCGGCGGCGGATCGTCGGCAAGGTGGAGGCAGACGGAGCGCGCTGCGAGGTGAAGAGCTTCCCGGGTTTCATCTGCCTGCGCGTGCCGGAGGAGGAAAGGCGTTTCTGGTCGCCGCGCTTGAACATCAGCCTGGAGCGCGAGGCAGACGGCACCCGCATCCAGGGCACTTACGGGCCGAATGCGAACATGTGGTCCTCGCTGCTTTACGGCTATCTGCTCATCGGCTCGATCGGCCTGTTTTCCGGGATCTTCGGATTCTGCCAGCACTCGCTGGGCATGCGGCCGTGGGGCCTGTGGATATTCGGGGCAAGCGTGGCGATCGGCGCGGGCATGTCCGCGCTGGCCTGGATCGGCCGCGGGCTGGGCGAGCGGCAGACGCGGGAGTTGCACCGCATCTATCAAACCGCGGCGGGGCTGGAGCTGGATCTTTGCTAGAAACAGCGGTGTTCAGCGCGCCCAGGATCCCTTGACCACGGGCAGCTTGCCATAACTCAGCACGGTGTAGTCGGTGGGGCCCTTGGCACCCTCGAGCGGCACGCCGACGTAGCGTTTCCAAGCGTCGCTCATGCTTTCACCGGTGTGGCAGCCCCAGCTTTTGCAGTAGGCGTTGCGATCGAAAACGGAGCCCTTGATGCGCGGGAGGTCGCGTTCATGGAGCCAGGCGGTGGAGGCGGCCATGATGTCGTTGCCGTAGTCGAACATGAAGGCGTGGCGGTTCGAGTGGCCGAAGTAGTCGAAGGTGTTGACCGATCCGCGGGGGCGGTTGTTGAGGGACTGGATGAAGCCGGAACCGCTGGAAAACCAGATCAGGGTGGCGCGGCGTTCCGCGGCGAGTTCGGTGATCCAGGTGGTGTAGGGCTTGCCGTCCTCGCGGGCACGGGTCTGATAGCCGGGCTGGAAGACGAACCAGACGAGCGGCGCGTTCGAGCCGTAGGCCTGGCGGATCTCCGCCATGCGCAGCGTGGAGGCGCGGACGAAGTTGGCCCACCAGCGGTCGTGCTGGTCCTGGGGCACGCGGAGGTTTTCCCACTTCCTCAAGGCCGGCCCGCCGGTGACGATGACATGATCCGCACGGACCGGAAGGATCGTGAGAATGCCGAGGAGGAGAAGCGCACGGTAAAGGCCGGACATGGGGCGGAAATAAAAGATTCCCGCCTCCGAGGGAAGCGGGAATCTTCGAAGATCGGAAATCCGACGGAACGGGATCCAGGTTTACTGCCCTGCGCCGTTGCGGATGATTTCCAGGAAGCTCTGGGGCTCGAGGGCGGCACCACCGATGAGGGCGCCGTCGATGTCCGGGCAGGCCATGAGTTCGGCGGCGTTGTTCGGCTTCACGGAGCCGCCGTATTGGATGCGGACCTTGGAGGCCACCTCGGCGCCGTAGAGATCGGCGATGAGGGAGCGGACAAAGGCGTGGGCCTCCTGGGCCTGCTGCGAGGTGGCGGTCACGCCGGTGCCGATGGCCCAGACGGGTTCGTAGGCGATGACGGTTTCCAGCATGTCCTTCTCGGGGATATCCTTGAGTCCCTCGGTGACCTGGGTGCGGAGGACGGACTCCAGATTGCCGCCCTCGCGCTCGGCAAGGGTCTCGCCGATGCAGAAGATGGGCTTCAGGTTTGCCTCGCGGGCCTTCTTGATCTTGGCGTTGATGACGGCGTCCGTTTCCCCGTAGATCGCGCGGCGCTCGCTGTGGCCGAGGATCACGTAGTGGACGAAGAACTCGCGCAGCATCACCACGCTCACCTCACCGGTGTAGGCACCGGCGTCGAACTGCGAGCAGTTCTGCGCGGCGATTTGGATGGCGTGGGCGTTTTGGCCGGCCGTGGCGGTGTGCAGCATGTCGGCGAGCTTCGCCAGCGAGACGAAGGGCGGCGCGATGACGATTTCACAGGGGAAATCCTGGCCCTGGAGCTTGGAGAGGAAGCTTTTCACAAAGTCCTCCGTCTCGGAGGGACCCTTGTTCATTTTCCAGTTGGCGGCGAAGATCGGCTTGCGGTTCATGTGGGGATCGGTGTCTGGGGTTCGTTGGTTAGATTTCGCTGAGCGCGGCCACGCCGGGGAGCGTCTTGCCTTCGAGGAATTCAAGGCTCGCTCCACCGCCGGTGGAACAATGGGTGACTTTCTTGTCCACGCCGAACTTCTTGGCGGCGGTGGCGGTGTCTCCGCCGCCGACGACGGTGACCGCACCGGCCGCAGTGACTTCGGAGATGGCGTCCGCCATGGCCTTGGTGGCTCCGGCGAATTTCTCGAACTCGAACACGCCGGCCGGGCCGTTCCAGACGATGGTCTTGGAGGCGAGAATGGCGGAGCGGTAGAGCTCGATCGACTTCGGACCGGCATCGAGGCCTTCCCAGCCATCGGGGATGCCGCTTTCAAGCGTGGCGGCCTGGGTGTTGGCATCCGGGCTGAAACCATCCGCACAAACGAAGTCCACGGGGAAGATGAGTTCAACGCCGCGCTCCTTGGCCTTGGCTTCGAGTTCGCCGACGATCCCGGCTCCGACTTCATCGAAGAGCGAGGAACCGATGGCCATGCCGCGGTTCACCTTGAGGAAGGTGTAGGCCATGCCACCGCCGATGATGATCTTGTCGGCCTTTTCGAGCAGGTTGTTGATGAGCGGGATCTTGTCCGCGATCTTGGCTCCGCCGAGGATGGCGAGCAGGGGGCGCTTGGGCGAGTCGAGCACGGCACCGAAGGCATCCAGCTCGGCCTGCATGAGGAAACCAGCGGCTTTTTGCGGCAGATCCACGCCGACCATCGAGCTGTGCGCACGGTGTGCGGTGCCGAAGGCGTCGTTGACGAACACATCGCCGAGACGGGTGAGCGAGGCGCGGAAGGCTTCGACCTTCTCCGGATCCGCCTTCACCGAAGTGCCGTCCTCACGCTTGGCCTTACCTTCCTCTTCGATGTGGAAGCGCAGGTTTTCCAGCAGCACGACATCGCCGGGCTGGAGCTTGCCGGCGGCACAGGCGGCCTCGACTTCCGGGCCCACGCAGTCGGAAAGGAACTGCACCGGCTTTCCAAGAAGCTTCGAGAGCTCGTCCGCCACGGGTTTGAGCGAGAATTTCTCGATCCGCTGGCCATCGGGGCGACCGAGGTGGGACATGAGAACGACGGCGGCACCTTGTTCGAGAGCGAACTGGATGGTGGGCAGGGCGGCGACGATCCGTTGGTTGTTGGTGATGGCTCCGGTGGTCTTGTCCTGAGGAACATTGAAGTCCACGCGGATGAGGACGCGTTTGCCGGAAAGTTCGAGATCGCGGATGGAGAGCTTGGCCATGGGGCGGAAATCCCGCCCCAGTCGGGGGCCGCTGTCAAGCCGCGCATGGCCGCGGAGCAAGGATGGCGCGGCAATTGGTCATTTCGGCAAAGGATCGGAGCGGAATCGCTCGTGCTGCCTGCGGAGTTGGGAGTCGTCCGGCTCGAAATTCACGGCACGCGACGACCATTCGAGGGCTTTCTCGCGATTGCCACGGGCAAACTCGATCTCCGCCATGGTATCCAGATAGGCGGGTTGGTCGGGTCGGGCGGCGAGAGCGGTTTTGAGATGGGCGGTGGCTTCATCGAGCCTCCGCACGGCCCGCGAAGCCAGCCAGGCGGCGGTGTTACGGGTGTTGTCGGACTCCGGATAGCGGCTGATGGCGTCCTCCATGAACTTCCAGGAGTCTTCAAACCAGCGGTTGTGCTCTTCAATCAAACCCTCCCGGCGCAGTGCGGGAAAAAAGATGTCTGCGAGTGAGCCATCCGAGAGGAAGGTCTTGTGGCAGGCATCCAAGGAGGCGATCGCGGCGGCGCGATTGCTTTTGAGCCGGGACAAGGCGCGCCCGAGATCCGCCTGGAGACGCTGACGCATGAAGGGCAGCGGATTGTTCCAACGGTAATCGGAAGATGCATAGACCCTCGCAAGCACCTCGGAGGTGGATGCCGCTTCCTTCCATCGGCCGGTCTCGAGCAAGGTGTCGGAATACAACTTGAGCGCAAAAAGGAACTCAGCGGAATCCGGGCTCGATTCAAAAGCCGCGCGACGTTGCCAGATTCCCGCCCGGGCGAAATCGAGGCCAAAGGCATATCCATTGGCGATGCGGATGGCGAAGGAGGGATTTCCCAAATACAACTTCTCCGCCCAATGGTCGTGGGCCTCGGCTTCCGCCTTCTTGCCTGCGAGCCGCAAGGTGGCCGCGGCATACGCGTGGAGCTGCGGGCTGATCTCCCCTTTGCCATCGGACTGGGCGTTGATCTGTTTGAGAATGAGGTCCGCGGCATCCGCCCAGCGTCCGGCGGCGGAGAGATGGGAAATCCGTTGCTCCCAGGAAACCTCCAGCCGGGCAGGCTCCGCCATCAGGTCCCATGCCCTCTGCGCGCCCTCGGCATCGCCGGTTTCATAGGCGAGGGTGGAGAGCCTCGCCGCCAGGCGCTCCTGCTCGGCTTTGGGCGCGGCCTCAACCGCCTTCCAAACCCGCTGCAGCCACTGCCCGTGCAGCCCGCGTGGATCGGCCCCGAGGCGGTGGATGGCAAGCATCGCGTCGAATCGATCGCCGAGCGGCAGTTTCGGGTCGAGCTCGCCCAGCCAGTCCCACCATTCCCCGGCGTTCCCACCATCTCCGAAGGCCGCGGCGACGAGTTCCTCCCAGCGCTTGGCATCCTCGCCGGCCCACACCGCGCCGATCCTGCGTGCGAGCCATGGCGCGCCGCTGGAAGTCTCGCGATTGCCGAAAAGCTCGGACAGGAAATCGAGGAAATCGCCCTCCTCTTTCTTGGCAAGCCGGGTGAGCGGTTCGGAAAACGCGGCAAACGCTTCTTCGTGCAGCCCGCGCCGTTCCAGAAAGTTCGCGATGCCCACCAACTCATCCCCATGCTCGGAAACATCGTGCTGATCCTCGATGTCCTCGCCACCCATGCGGTCGATGCGCCGGGCCACCCAGGATCCGTAATCGGGATTCTCCGGCGGGATGCCCAGGGCACGGAGGGCCTCGTCCACCCTTTCGAGAGCCTCAAAATGCCGGAAAGCACTCATCGCATCGTGTTTGCCGAAGGCCTGTTCCGCAGGACGGGTCTCACCTAACAGAAACAACGAGTTGAGTGCGGCTCCACGTTCCGAAGTATCCTTCGAGGAAAGCCGCTTCACCAGGGGCTCCAGATCCGCAGCCCGCATTTTCCCGCCTTCCCAGCGCTTGGCGGCCAGAGATGCGTAAATCGCCGCCACTTCGTCGCCATCGCCTTCTCCGGAGACCTCAAGCCATGGCAGAGGATCCCCCGCGAGGGCGGCCATCAGCGCGGAGAGACCGGCATCTCCAGCCTCGTCCGCCGCCTTGCGGGCCGCCTCCGCATTGCCGGCAGCGCGATGGAGGGCCAGCCTCCAGGCCGCGCCCTTCTCGCCGGGGGCTTTGGCGGCTTTTTCCAGCTCGGCCTCCAACGTGCCCTGGCTGCGATGGAAAACCGCCAGCGCCAACAAGGCATCCGCATCCACCGGTGCCATCTCCAGAAACTCACGCGCGCCCGCCGCATCCCCGGCCAGCAATCGCTCGCTGGCCGCACGCACCGCCACGCCGTTGAGCGAGGGCCGGAGCTTTTCCCTCACCTCGGGCTGGGTCTCCGCCGCATACAGCTTGAGCATCTGCCGCCAGGCCCGCCGCCCCTTCATCCGGCCAAACAATGCGGACTTCTCGGAAAGCGAGGCCTTGGCATAGCGCTCGACGATCGAAATCACCGAAGGATCCGTGTCCGGCGTGATGTGCAGCTGGATCTTGCGGATCAAATCCTTCGCCCGATACACCCGCTCCGGATCCGCCGCCGCGGATGCCGCCTCCCGCAACACCGGCAGTGCCTCCTCCCCCAGCTTCCATAGCTCGCGCGACGCATTTTCACGGACCTTGTAACTCTCATCCGAAAGATCCCGAACCCACTTCGAAAGATCCACCTGCACCGCAAGCCCCGCCATCGTGCCCGACTCGGGGCCGGCAGCCGGAAGCGGGGAAATCATCAGGATTCCCGTCCACGTCAGCGCCCGATGGAATTTCATCTGCGTGAGAAGCTGCCTTCTTTCCCGGATTGTGCAAGCCGCCGCTTGCGCGATTCACGCCGCGAAACTCTCACCGCACGAACACGTCACCACCGCATTCGGATTGCTCACCTTGAAGCCACCCTGCTGAAGGTCATCCGAGTAATCCAACTCACTCCCGCTCACAAACAAGGCGCTTTTCGGGTCGATCACCACATTCACCCCATTGCTCGGCACCAGAATGTCGCGATCGCGCGGACCGTCCACCAGGTCCATCTTGTATTGCAACCCGGAGCATCCCCCACCCACCACCGCGATCCGCAAAGCACCGTCCGAGCGACCCTGACGATCCAACAACCCGCGCAGATGCGTCGATGCCCCGTCCAGCACCCTCACCAGCTTCTCATTGCCAATCTTGTAATTCACCGCAGCGCTCATGCCCCCAACCTGCATCCCCCACCCCCTCCCGTCAACCCCACCCACCCCGCCTGCGGCGTACGGATTATTGATGCGGCCGCATCAATAGTCCGTACGGGGGTGGGCAAAGAAAAACGGACCGCCTGTGGCCAGGGGGTCCGTTGGGAGAGTTGGGAAATCGGGGGCCGGGATCAGCCTTCGGCGGCTTCGGTGGTTTCCGGAGCGGGGGTTTCGACGGCCTCGGTGGTTTCGACTGCGGCGTCATCGACCTTTTTGGCGACCTTCTTGGCGGGGGCCTTTTTCGGAGCGGCGGCCTTTTTGGCGGGAGCCTTTTTGGCGGTGGCGTCCTTCTTGACGGCTGACTTCTTGACGATGCCGCCGAGTTTCACCTGCTCCTTCTTGCGCTTCAGATAGTCGGCGCGGCGGCGGCGTTTGATGATTTTATTCGATTGTTGGCCCATGGTTGGTGACCACTGGCTAGGGACTCGCGCCCTCGGGATCAAGGGAAAATCTCGTATCGATGGCGGGGGGCGGCGGATTCGCATTCGACAAGCGCCCCGGGCCCGTCCCAGATTGGCCGGACATGGCAGGTCTCATCATCGCTCCCAGAGCGCGCATTTTTCACGGTCACGAGTGGGTTTACGCCACGGAAATCCGCAAATCCTTCGGCGATCCGCAGCCAGGGGATGTGATCACCCTGAAGGATTTCCGGGACCGGCCGCTGGGTTCGGCGATTTACAATCCGCAGTCGCAGATCGTGGCGCGCCGGTTTTCCCGCCGCCGTCAGGATCTCGATCTGGACTTTTTCACCCGGCGCATCCGCCAGGCACTTGAATACCGCCAGCGTTCGGGGCTCGATGAGCGCCTGTGCCGGGTGGTTTGGAGCGAATCCGACGGCATCCCGGGCTTGGTGGTGGACCGCTATGGCGACCACCTGTCCGTGCAGACGCTGACGCTGGCGATGGATCTCCGCAAGGAGCTCATCCGGGACGCGCTCATCGCCGTGCTGGCACCGTCCACGATCGTGTTGAGAAACGATTCGCCCTCCCGCAAGGCCGAGGGGCTGGAACCTGGGATCGAGATGCTCCACGGGGAGAATCCGGGGCCGTTCACCGTGCGCGCCAACGGGCTGGACTTCGAGGTGGACCTATTCGACGGGCAGAAAACCGGGCTTTATCTGGACCAGATCCAGTCGCATGCGGAGGTCGCGAAGCTTGCGGCTGGCAAGCGTGTGCTGGACTGCTTCACCAACCAGGGGGGCTTCGCGCTTGCCTGCGCCCGGGCCGGGGCGGCGAAGGTGACCGCCGTGGATGTCTCCGCCACGGCCTGTGAGGCCGCGCGCAGGAATGCCGCGCTCAACGGGCTGGAGATCGAGGTGCTTGAGCACAACGTCTTCGATTTCCTGAAGCACGCCACCGCGGAATACGACCTGATCATCCTCGATCCACCGAGTTTCACGCGCAACAAGAAGACGCTGATGGACGCCATGCGCGGCTACAAGGAGATCCACCTGCGCTCGCTCAAGTTGCTGGAAAAGGGCGGCATTCTTTCGACCTTCTGCTGTTCCCACCATGCGAGCCGCGAGTTGTTTTTCGACAACCTGGCGGACGCCTCCGTGGACGCCAAGAAATCGCTGCGCCTCGTGGCGGAGTATGGCCAGCGGGCCGATCATCCGGTGCTCATCACACTGCCGGAGACCGGTTACCTCAAGGGCCTCACCGTCGAGGTGATCGCCACCCGCTGAGCGGCCCGGAAAGGGGCGGGTTCAGCGCCCGCCATCAGGTTTTGGAACGACTGGCGGCGGCGTGTCGGCGGGAGCGGATTGCATCGCCTCGTGGACGAACCAGTCTTCAAGGCGTTTCCTCGCCCATGGGTTCTTGCGGAGGAAGGTGAGGCTGGAGCGGATGCTCGGATCGAAGAGGAAACAGCGGATCGGAATGGCCTCGGCGAGGGCACGCCAGCCATGGCGGTCCACCATGACGCGGAGCAGGCTTTCCAGCGTCACTCCGTGAAGGGGATCCTTGGGATGCGAGGACGGATTCACGGCAGGACGCTGGAGCAAGGGGAAGGGCGAGTCGATTTCCAATATCCCCGGAATCCGCTGCGGCGGTCAGGGATCGGCTGGCGCAGCGGCCGTGTCCCCTTCCTTGGGAGCGCCCGCCGGGACGAACTCGCGGAGGAGGGTCGTCTTGAGCGGGCGGCGCGGCGAGGCCCCATCCGCCCGGTGGAGGACGATCCATCCCCGCTCGCCGGGGTTTTGGGTGATGGTGGTGGAAAAGTAGCGTTTCGGGCGTCCGTCCGGGCCGGTGACGACGACCGCGAAGGGCAGCGCCGCGGCCTCCGGCATGGTGCGGAGGATCGACTTGCCGGGTTCCAGCAACAGGTTCTCGGCGGACAGGACGATGGAGACCGCCTGCGGGAACAGGTTGATGATTCGCACGCTGCCGGCGGGAGCCGCCGCGCCATCCGGCACGACGAGGTGGGCGGGTTTTGTCCAATTCGTTTGATCGGGCGTCCGCCAGGTGAGGATGAGGAAATCCCCGGTCTCCGGGCGTGGCAGTTCGATCCATGGAGCGGCCGCAGCCTCGCCACTGCCGCGGATGGCGAGCGGGCCGGTTCCGGCGGGCACGGGGAAGGCCGCGCTGATGCGCCCGAGTTGCAGACGGATCCCGGATTTGCCGGACTCCGCAGGGCCTGCAAACACCTCGCGGGGCGGGATCAGCTCGGCGGGTGGGTCGATCTCGTAGCGGACGCCATCCCGCACTTCCTGGCGGAATGGAGGAGGCTCACCCAGCGGCAGAATGCGGGCGGTGCGGGCGAGGGCGGACCCGCCGCTCGATGCGGCCAGAACTGCGAGCGCGATCAGGCGAAAACCCCGGAAATGGCGGCTGTGGGCGGTCATGAGGATTGGATTTCCGCTGGGGAAAGCCAGCGGAAGGAACGGATGAGGAAACGACGCCCGAAGTCGCCCGGGCGGCCCTGGAGCCGCGGATTGAGTCCCAGAGCATCGGGATCGAGGGGTTCCGGGATGCGTTGGACGAGCGCCTCGCACCAGGCGGTGGCGGTGGTTTTTCCTTTGGCGTCCACGGCATCCCCATAGGCGCGGATCACAAAGGTATCCGAGCGGGCGCTGAGGGCCGGGCCGATGACTTGGAGGACATCCGCCTGTGTGAGGTGGGCGGGTGCACCCCAGGCCATGCAATCGGGTTTGAGCGTTTGCTCCATGCGCGTGGAGTCGGCGATCTGGTCCGGGTGCTTGTAGTCGGGCAGCGGGGCGGAGTTGTCGAGCGGATGGTCGGCGGCGATGGTCGAGTTGATGCCGGATTTCAGAATGGCGGCTTCAAGCGCGCCCATGCGTCCGGTTTCATCCGCGGCGAGGCGGCGGTTGACGAAGTCCGCCAGCGAGAGAAAGGGCCCGCGGGACTTCACTTCGGCGACGAGGGCGCGGGCGAGGCTGTCGATTTCCGCGGGCGTGAGTTCGCGGTGCCCGGCCCAGAAGGCATCGCCATCGCTAGGATCGCCGGTTGCCCAGGGTCCGGCGGGCGGGTCGAGCACCCGGGGGAAGGCGATGCGGTCGCCCGCGCCGAATCCGGAGGGCCGGGTGGATCCGAGCAAGGCTTTCCAAGCCTCGACACGGGTGGAGTTCACGTTGAACGCGCCATCGAGCATCAGGCGGGATGCGGCCTGGTGGAAATCGGTGAGAGCCTGCTCGGCGGAGGGACCGGGCACGAGTTTCATGCGGCCATTGGGCAGTGGCTTGCGGAAGGGGTCGCGGGCAAAGGCGATCTTTTCCCCGGGGGTGCCGGTGGAGAGGAAGAAGCGGTCCCAGAGCGCTTGGTTCAACTCGAACGACAGGTCCTGGACAAGGTTGGCGGATGCCGGGGTGTAGTCGAGGATGGCCTGGGCATGGGCGGCCCATGCGCCGCGGTCCGACGAGCGTTGGGAATCGGCGGACCAGCCGATCTCCGAGGGATGGAACCCGCCGGACGATGCGGCGGAGGCGTCTCCGGGCACGGCGGCGCTGCGTTCGAGGCCCTTGTTTCCACCAAGGCCGAGCCGTGGATCCGCCAGCGAGTTGCCGATGGCGTAGGACGGATGCCAGACGAGTTCGGATACCGGGGCGTGCTGGAACTGCGCGAGCGAGACCACGCCTGTTAGATCCCTGGGCACATCGAAGAGGACGATGCGGTCCGCGCCTTCCTGGGGCGGGCCGAAGGGATTGCCGCGGAATCTCCCGTTGGAAAAAACCGGCACCTGGTCTTCCCAGGAGACCGCCTGATCGAAGAGGTCGCGGTTGAACACCCCGAAGAACCAAGGCCCGCCGGCGGTGCCGGACTTGGGCAGGGAGCCGCCGATGTTTTCCCAGGGCGAGCGGACGATGTAGGAGGCGCGCGGGTTCCAGTTTGCCAGCACGGCTTCCTGAAGATAGGGCGTGCCGCTGAGAGCGCCGGAGTTCAGGAGGTTCGACGGATGCTCCATGAACCAGCGCAGCCTCACGCCCTCGCGGGTGCGCACGTCGGGGATGAAGGTGGCGCGCGGATTGTTCTGCGGGAGCATTTCGATGGGCATGCGCACTTGCTTGCCCCAGGCGATGCGCGGTTCGCGGCCGGCTCCGTATTGCAGCGAGGATGACAGCACGGAGATCTGCGGAGCGCGGTCGAATCCCTCGAAGGTGACCGGACCGGGGTCGCGGATCTGCTTGAGCACCGCCCGGGTGTCGTCCGCCTGGTTCTCCACGCCGTTGCGGCCATTCTGCGACCAGTAAGGCGTGGGTGCATACCAATAGAGGATCGGTTTGAACGGGATGCCGCCGCCCAGATCCGAGCCGGAAATGTAGAACACGCGCGATGGATCCGGCGAGACCTCGCAGCTGAGTTCGTTTGCATTCAGATTGTAGGATCCGGTGCGGTAGGGCGTCAGGCAGTCGTATTCCGCGGCCCGGGCCGGTGAAAAAACGAGGCACTCGCCCGGGGCGAAGCGGGTTTTGGGAATGGCGTAGTAGTAGGAGCCGATGTAGGGGTCATTGTAGCCCTCGGTGTTCATGATTCCCTTGCCGGAGGAATTGAACGACGTGCTGCGGCCGCCCTCGAAGGACAGCCACTGGGCGGTGAAGGTGAAGGGCAGCGGATTGCCCCTGCGGTCGAAGTAGATGTTCTCCGTCCACATCTCCTGCCGGCCATTGCCCTGGATCATGATCATCGAGCGGTCGAACTCGAGTTCGACGTTGTAGGGATTCCAAAGCACGACCCGCGGATAGAGCATGTTGCGAAGGCGGAACTGGGGGGCTTTTGGAGTGCCGGTGGAGAACGTGCTCAGGTGGACGAACTGGGTGGCTTCCACCAGCACCGGCTTGAGGCCACTGCGGGTGTTGCCCGCGAGTTTCACCGGGGTGTCGTTGGCGAGGGCCATGGAGGCGCTCGCCGCGGTGGAGGCGGCGTGGGTTTCCGGCATGCGGGAGGAGACATCGCGACCGTCGAAACGCGCCCGCAGGTTGGCCCAATCGCGCAGGATCCCGAAGGTGGGCGAGGCATGGGCGGCGCGCATTCCGCCACGTTCAGGGGGCGCTTCGAGGTGCCCGATCACCGGATCCTCATCCGATAGCCCGGGTAGATCGTTCTTGGCCGGGATCGCACCATCGGACTGGAGAAACGCGGTGAGATCGCGCTTGAGACCGCCGTTCGCCACATCCGCGAGCACGGCTTGGGAATCGTAGGTGAGATCGAAGACATGCTTTCCCGACCACGGCGCGCCGAGCGAGGTCAGGCCGGCGGTGCCCGCGCTGGCCAGTTTGGCAGCCTCCCCCCCGGCGAGCTTGCGGCCCTCGCCCACCAGAGTGGAATCGACGGCCTGCGAGGCCATCACGCGGAACCATGGAGCGCGTTGATCGTCTGCCGCGGCGGTGGCCCAGGCATCCGCCGTGGCAAGGTTGGCCCGCGTGCCGAGGTCACCGGTCCACCAAGCATGATGGCCACCGAGAGCGCCGTCGCGACGGCGCACCGGCAGCAAGGAAACCTCGATCGGCAGGCCGCTCTCATCGCGGCCCACGGTGAGCGGGGAACCCGTCGGACCGCTCTCCGGCGTGCCCGCACCGCTGACGAGCCACTCGATCACCCGCGAGCCCGGAGGAGCTTTGGAATCCGCCCGGCCATCGCGCAGTCCGCCGGCCAGGTCATCGCGGCGGAGCCACGGCGTGCCATCGTCGCGCGTGGATTTCCAGGCACCGGTCCAGCGCGATTGTTTCGGGTTCCCGGGCAGGATCTCGGCGGTGGCGGAGACCCGCTGATCCGGGCCGAGCGTGCGTTGGAGTTGGCCGAGGGCCAGCATGAGCGCCATGCGGGCGTTGGACTTCGCGATCGTGTTCGAATCGGCGGCTGACGACCGCCGCAGTTCGATCGACGAGATCCCGAGCAGCCCCACCGCAAGCAGGGCGAGGAGAACCATCAGCATGAGCGAGACCACCAGCGCGAAGCCGCGATCGCGCCCTGGCCGGACGGGGAATGGGTTTCTCCTCATCGACACAGAGCGTCCGATACAACCTCGATGGCGGATCCGCCAGAGATTTTCGCCTCGTTTTCAAGGAAGCGCTGTCTAGCGTGCGGCTCATGCGGTGTCCATTCTGTCAGACAGCCCTGCAGGCGAGCGCTCCGGAGTGCCCGTCCTGCCGCCTCACCTACCCGCGCACCAGCACGCTGCTCGGGGCGGTCCCACGGCTTGCGCCGATGATGGCGGACACCACCGGCTCGATGAAAGCCTCCGAGCAGGGCAAGGTGAAACGCCGGATCGATGAGATCCAGCGGCGTTTTCCACAACTCGCCCTGCAAGTGGTGATGCACCGGTTCCCGCAGGAGCATCCGTTTTCCCTCCACGTTTTCTGGTTGTTCAACGCCGCCTCGTTCGCTGGCGACGGCTTCCGAGGAAAAGACAACCACGCCCTGCTCATCGCCATCGATCCCGCACGGGGCGAATCCGCGATCATTCCGGGATACGGGCTGGAGCCCTTCCTCAATCCGGAGGCGCTCGATCACCTGCTCGAACTCGCCAGCCCCGCGTGGCAGGCGGAGCGCTGGACGGATGGCATCCTGCGCGTGCTCGACGGCCTGGATTCGTGGCTGGAAACCATCGCCCAGCCCGATGACAGCCGGGTCATGGCCGACGGTGAGTTCTAACTCCAAGCACTGCGGCGGCGCTCAATAGCGCATCACCTTGGAAAGGAACCTCCGGCAGACCTCCGAGCGCGGATGGGCAAACAAATCGGCCGGAGACGCCAGTTCCTCCACCCGCCCGGCGGCGATGAAGGCCACCTGATCGGCGACGGCCCGCGCAAAACCCATCTCGTGCGTGCTCAAGATGATGTCCTGGCCCTGCTCCGCGAGTTCCTGGATCAATTCCAGCACCTCGGCGGTCATCTCCGGATCGAGCGCCGAGGTCGGCTCGTCGAGAAACAGGATGGCCGGCTTGCGGGCCACGGCCCGGGCGATGCCCACACGCTGCTGCTGGCCGCCGGAGAGCTGCGCGGGCAGCTTGTGCGCATGTTCCAGCAAGCCGAACCGCGAAAGCGCGGCTTCCGCCAGGGTTTGGGCCGTGGCCGGATCGTGACCATGCACCACTTCCAAAGGCAGCGAGATGTTGCGCAGTGCGGTGAGATGCGGAAACAGGTTGAACTGCTGGAACAAAAATCCGTTGGAACGCCGGTAGGCCTGCAACTCCGCCGCCGTGGTGGCCAGCGCCGCGCCATTCACCATGACCGTGCCGGAGTCCGGCGTCTCCAGGCCCCCGAGCACACGCAGCAACGTGCTTTTCCCACCACCCGAGGGGCCGATCAAGGTGAGCACGCGTGCCGACTCGACGGACAGCGAAATTCCGTCGAGCGCGCGGGTGGTTCCGAAGCATCGGGCCAGTGAATCGACCTCAAGTTTCATGACGAAAGCGTTTTTCCAGCCAGTGGGACAACCAGGCCACCGGCAGGGTGAGGACGAGGTATCCGAGCGCCAGCGGCACGTAGCCCTCCAGCCCGGCATACGAGCGGGAGATGAAATTGCGCGTGTTGTAAAAATACTCCGCCACACCGATCACGTTGAGCAGTGAGGAATCCTTGATGAGGGAAACAAAAAGCCCGGCCATCGCTGGCAGCACCCGTCGCAGGGCCTGAGGGAAGATCACGTGGCGGTAGACCTGATAGGGACTGAAGCCCACCGCCCGTGCGGACTCCCACTGGGTTTTCGGGATGCTCTCCACCCCGCCACGCAGGATCTCGCCGAGGTAGGCCCCCTCGAAGAGCGAGAGCAGAAGAATGCCGATCACCAGCTTGTCATCCCAACCCGCATCCGCCAGCGGTCGCGACACCAAGGGCGCGAAGATCACGAAGTAACCGAACAGCAGGTGCACCAACAGAGGCGTGTCCCGGACGAATTCCAGAAACGCGCGGCAGCACCAGCGAACGACCACCAGCGACGAGCGCTGGCCTAACAGAAACAACAAACCAAACACCACGCTGCCCGCCAGCGCCGCAAACGAAATCCCGAGCGTCACCAACCAGCCGCGCCACAGTGTTTCCCGATACTCCCAGGCCTTGGACCAGTCGGTCTGCGCGCCCAGCATGCCGAAGACCAGCGTGAACAGCCAGCCAAGCGCCACCGCGATCCCGATGGCGGCGGCGAGGTTGGCGATCAGCGTGCGGCGGTTCATTCGCGGTGATCTAACGGAGGATGAAGGGGATGCCGGAGGCCTCCAGAAAGCGCTTCTCCTCCGCCAGATAGAGATCGCCCAACTTCGCGAGTCCGCCATCGCGCCGGAAGCGTTCGAGGAACGCATTCACCTGAGCGCGCAACTCGTCGCGCCCCTTGGCAATGCCGATGGCCCAGGATTCCTCGACGAACGGCTTGAGCAGGCCGCGGGTGCGTTCCTTGTTCTCGGCGGCATACTTGAAGATGCTCAACTGGTCGTAGATGAAGGCATCCGCCCGGCCCTGGGCCACCTCCATGACGCAGGCGCTCTGGTTTTCGAAGACCACCCGCCGCGCCTCCGGAAGATGGGTCGTCGCCCACAACTCGCCGGTGGTCGCCGCCTTGGCGGAGATGACTCGGCCGGGCTTCCGGAGGTCGTCGATCGATTGGATGTCCGAATCCCTGCCCACCAGCAAGGCCAGGCCGGTGAAGGCATAGGGCTCGGAGAAATCGATCGATTTCCGGCGCTCGTCGTTCGCGGTCATCGACGAGAGGATGAGATCGATGTTGCCCGTCTTGAGCGCGGGGATGAGCCCGGAGAAATCCATCGGCACGATCTGCAAAGGCCTGCCGAGCTCCGCGGCGAGGGCCTCCGCGAGTTTCACGCTCACGCCATCCGGCTTCCCGGACTTGTCCTGCATTTCAAACGGCGGATAGCTGAGGTCCATGCCCACCCGGAGCGTGTTTCCACCCGCGGCGGAGCCTTTCCCGCCGCAGCCGGGAAGCACCAGCGAAACCAAGCCGCCGCCCAGGGTGATCAGTGTGCGTCTGCGCGTCATGCGCGGAATCTAGCCGATGCCGGGATGAATCAAAGACGATTGTGAACCGCCTCGAACACATCAACGGGCAGGATGGCCCCGTTTGCATCGAAGCGCAGCGGCGACAAACAGGTCTCCCGCCGGTAACCATCGCCTCCGGGGATCCGGAAACGGTGGTAGGCGATCACCCACTCGTCGCGCCCGGGGAGCCGGAGGATCGAATGATGCCCCGCGCCTTTCACTTCGCCGCGTTGTTTCAGGATCGGATTGGCCGCAGCTTTGCGATAGGGTCCCAGAGGGGAATCCGCCGTCGCACAGGCCACGGAGTATCGCGGGTCCCGCGTGTCGAACTCGGACCAGCTGAGGTGATAGATCCCGTTCCGTTTGAAAACGAACGGACCTTCATTGTATCCCGGCGGCGTGAGGTCACGGACCTGGGAGGGATCGAAGGAAACCATGTCGTCGTTGAGCTTCACCGCCATGCAGCGCCCCTGCCCGAAAAACAGATAGGCCGCGCCATCCCCGTCCACGAACACCATCGGATCGATCGACTGGCAGCCCTTCCACGCACCCTTCGCCACCAGCGGTTTTCCTAACGGATCCTTGAAGGGCCCGACCGGCCCCTCCCCCACCGCCACGCCGATGCTTTGTGCGGCGGAGAAATAGTAATAACATCTCCCTCCCTTGAAAGCGACCGCCGGTGCCCATGCACGCACCTCCGCCCACTTCAAATCGCGCGGCAGATCGAGGACCACGCCCTCGTCCTTCCAAACGAGCAGATCCCTTGATGACCACGCACGGAACGAGGTGGACATCCAACCCTCGGTGCCGTCGCTGGTCGGATAGAGATAGAACACACCACCGGACTCGGCCAGGTGAGGGTCCGCATTCAAGCCGGGCAGGCAGGGCGGCGGCGCGGCGGCCAGCCCGGTGGCGCACCACAGCAGCACGATGAACGCCCGGACGCACAGGGCGGAACCTTCCCGCTTCATGCGCCCAGCAAAAACCGCCGGACAACGCCGCGCCAGACCTTGTCAGGTGATGCGCAGGATTTCAGAACGCATGATCACCCGCTGCCTCGATCCGGCGATCCGCGGCGGTCGCACAATCGGTGAGTTTGAAATCGCCGCATTGTTTCAACACGAAAGTCGATATGCCTTCCGCGGGACGGGAGTCGAAGCCATCGAACTCGATCCCCGAGGAGTTCTCGACCTGCACGGCATGACGGAAGTCGGGTTTCAGCGTGCGGACCTTCACATTCTCGACCCGCAGGCCCTTGGCGTGGCGGATGAAGAACCCGTAGCTCGGCGTGACTCCGAACATCGATGGCTCGGGGTAGGACTTCTCGTTTTCCGGAAGCACCCTCGCCGCCTGCTCGCGGGTCCCGCCGCCCGCGGCATGGATCTCGATGTTGGACAGCACCACATCCTCCACCGGATGCCCGGGAATGCCGGCGATGATCGATGCATAGGCTGAGTCCGCATCATGCACCGTAAGGTTGTCGATGCGGATTCGGCGGATCTTTCCGGGCACCGCCCCCTCCGGCCCGCGAAGGCGCGATCCGATGCGCAGAAAGATCGGAGAGGTGGTCACCTCCCGCATGGTGACGTTGGAAATCGAGACATCCTCCAACACGCCGCCATCCACGGTTTCCAGCGCGATGCCGCGGCAGCGCTCGAAGACGCAGTTGCTGATGGTGATGTTGCGGAAGCCGCCGTTGGACTCGGTGCCGAACTTGATCCGCCCGGTCACGCGGTCGCGGTCCGGTGCCAGCTCCTGGGTGCGGCCGAAGGTGCCGTCGAGGAAGGTCCCGGGATCGAATCCGCTGACCTGGCAGTTGGTGATGGTGACATTCTCCGTGGCACGGGCGAAGCCGAGGCCGAACGAGCTTTTGAGCACGATCGCATCGTCGTTCGCGGTGTTCACGCTGCAGTTGGAAATCCGGACGTGGCGGCAACAGTCGATATCGAAGCCGTCGCGGTTGGAGTCCACCTTGACGTTGTCCAGCGTGAGGTGGTCCACCCCGGTGGCGAGCAACACGAAGTGTCCGCCGTTGAGCACGGAAACATCGCGGATGATCACATTGCGGCAGAGCTTCAGCGCGATGGCCTTGTTGCCCTCGCCATTCATGCTCTCGAATTCATCGGCCGCCTTGGCCCCCTTCCCTTCCGGGTCGACCGCCAGCGAGGCGTCCTTGGCATCCTTGAGGGTCGTCGGCGTGTCGCCCGCCGCCTCCTTGCGGCGCGGACCCGGACCGCGGCGGGTGAGTCCCTCGCCGTGGATCAGGCCCGGCCCGGTGATCGACACGTTTTCCAGGCCGATGCCCCAGATCAGGCTGTTTTTCCAGTGGCTGTGGCCGAAGTCCTGAAACATGTCCCATTCATTGGGCTCCGGGAGATCGTAGGCTCCGCCATGTTTTCCCGGGGTGGCGGCCAGCAGCACCGCACCATGATCGAGGTGGAGCCCCACGTTGCTCTTCAGGCGCAGGGAAAACGACAGATAGGTCCCCGCGGGAAAGGTGACGGTGCCGCCACCGGCTTCCGCGGCGGCGTCGATCGCTTTCTGGATGCGTGCGGTGTCGAGCGTCTTGCCATCGCCCGCCGCACCGAAGGCGCGCACGTCAAACTGGGCCGCGACCCCAAGCGGCGATAGAACGGCAGTCACTACAAGGAAAAGTATCTTCACGGGGAGGGATGCTCGCCCACATCCCGGCGGCGGAAAAGCCCACGCTGATCACCCGTCCGTGTTAATCCCCCCTCAAATGGGAGCAGGCCCGGGTTGACCCGCCGCCATCGCCTGCTTTTGATCCTTCCACCCACCGCCATGAAGCACCTCCTTCTCTCCACCGCCCTCGCGTTTTCGCTCGCCGCCCCATCCACCCAGATGCACGCGGCCCCGGCGAAGCACACGTTCTCGATCGGAGACGAGGCCTTCCTCCTCGATGGAAAACCCTACGTCATCCGCACCGGTGAGATGCACTTCACCCGCGTGCCGAAGGAATACTGGCGGCACCGGCTCCAACTGCTCAAGGCCATGGGCATGAACGCGGTCTGCGCCTATCTGTTCTGGAACTTCCATGAGTTCGAACAAGGCACCTACGACTGGAAGGACCAGGCGGATGCCGCCGAGTTCTGCAAGCTCGCCCAGCAGGAAGGCCTCTGGGTGGTCCTGCGCCCCGGCCCTTACGTCTGCGCGGAATGGGACGGCGGCGGCCTGCCCTGGTGGTTGCTGAAAAACCCGGACATCAAGCTCCGGACTGCCGATCCCGCCTTCATGAAACCCGCGCTCGCCTGGTTCAAGGAGGTCGGCCGCGTGCTCGCCCCCCTCCAGATCACCCGCGGCGGGCCCATCCTCATGGCCCAGGTGGAAAATGAATACGGCTCCTACGGCAGCGATGCGGAATACATGGGCCAGCTCCGCCAGGGGCTCGTCGATGCCGGATTCGATGTCCCGCTCTTCGCCTGCAACCCGGTGTATGACCTCGGCAAGGGCAATCGCCCGGACATTTTCAACGTGGTCAACTTCGGCCGCGACGCCAAAAACGCCTTTGCCAAACTCCGCGCCATGCAACCCAAGGGCCCGCTCATGTGCGGCGAATTCTACCCCGGATGGTTCGATACCTGGGGCGCCCCCCACCACTTCGGCAACATCGAGGCCAACCTCGCCGACCTCCGCCACATGCTCGAAAACCAAGGTTCCTTCAGCCTCTACATGGCCCACGGCGGCACCAGCTTCGGCATGTGGCCGGGGGCCGACCGACCGTTCAAACCGGACACGAACAGCTACGATTACGATGCCCCCGTCTCCGAAGCCGGATGGATCGGCGACAAGTTCTGGAAGACCCGCAAGCTGATGTCGGAGTTTTTGTTAGAGGGTGAGAAACTCACCGATCCGCCCTCGCCCATGCCGGTGATGAGCCTGCCGCCCTTCGCGCTTCGCAAGGTGGCCCCGCTGTTCGCCAACCTGCCCGAGCCGGTGATCGATGAATCCCCGCGCCACATGGAGCTCTACAATCAAGGCCACGGCGCCATTCTCTACCGCAAGGAAATCCCCGCCGGCCCCGCCACCACGCTCAAGGTCCAGCAGGCCCATGACTTCGCCTGGATCTTCGTCGATGGCAAACCGGTCGGCCACTTCGACCGCCGCTCACGCCGATACTCGGTCAAGCTCCCCGCCCGCGAAAAACCCGCACGCCTCGACCTCCTCGTCCACACGATGGGGCACGTGAACTTCGGCAAGGAAATCCACGACCGCAAAGGCATCATGGGCGAGGTGAAACTCGGCGAAGCCGTGCTCACGGGCAACTGGCAGGTCTATCCGCTGCCCCTCGATAGCAAGCAGCTCTCCAGCCTCCAGTGGCAACCGGCCACAGGGAGCTCGCAAGGCCCCGCCTTCTGGCAGGGCACCTTCGAGGTCTCGAAACCCGCCGATACCTTCCTCGACCTCCGATCCTGGGGCAAGGGCGTGATCTGGGTGAACGGCCGCTGCCTCTCCCGCTTCTGGAACATCGGCCCCACCCAGACCGCCTACCTGCCCGGCGCCTGGCTCAAACCCGGAACCAACACCGTGGTCGCCCTCGATCTGTTAGGACCCGCCTCCCCCACCCTCGCCGGCCTCGAAAAACCCATCCTCAACGAACTGCGCCCGGAACTCGACTTCGCCTCAAAATCCATCGCCAACAGCACCCTCAAACTCGATGGCCTCACACCGGCCCTCACCGCCTCGTTTCCGCCCGGTGGCGACGTCCAGACGGTCAAACTCCCCAACCCCGTCAGCGGACGCCAGTTCTGCATCGAGACACTCAACGCCCACGATGGGAAACCCCACGCCGCTATCGCCGAACTCGACATCCTCGATGCCGATGGCCACTCGATCTCCCACCAGGACTGGAGCATCATCCACGTGAGCAGCGAGGAACTCGCCGGCGAGGATGGCTCCGCCTCCAATGCCATCGACGGCCAAAGCGCCAACTTCTGGCACAGCCGCTGGAAGGACGCCCAACCCACCCATCCCCACCGCCTCGTCATCGACCTCGGCGCAGACCACCGTATCGGCGCCTTCCGCTACACCCCCAGAGCCGGCTCCGACATGCCCGGCCGCATCAAGGACTACCGCATCTTCATCGGCTCCAACCTCGCCATACCCGCCCCCCAACCCTGACAGGGCCAGACCTGCCAAGAAACCACTGAAAACACAGAGCACCCCTGAGTTCACTGAGTGGTTCCCCCCCAAAACCACTGCTCACTCGGCACTTCTTCGACTTCCCACTCAGCCTGCCCGCCCTAGCTCGGCGACAACAGGCCCCTTCCTCTTCCCTGAAAACTGAACACTGAAAACTAGCAAACTCATCTCCCCCTCTTCTCAGTGACCTCAGCGGTCCTCAGCGCCTCAGTGGTTCCAAAACTCGCCCCCCAGAACCAAAACCACCCCGCACTACTCACCAGGCACCTCTTCCACTGATCACTCGGCACTTCTAACTCGGCACTTCTTCGACATTCCTTCGGAAAAGTTAGAAATTGACTTTGATCGACTTTAAGCGCATTGGGTTCATCGATCCATTCACGCTTTTCCGTCATGAACCTCCAAACCCTCCGCCCGCTCCCCTGCCAGCGCACCGATGAAGGCAACTTGAACCTCGCGGTGGAAAGGGACGGATTTGTGGACGACGCCGTGGTTTTCGCCCTGATGGCAGGACCCGTGCAAAGCCGCAGCCAGGGGCATGCCGACCAGTTGGTGCTTTCGGCGGACGACATGGACTTCGCCGGCTGGAGTCTTTCGCCCGAGCTGCGGGTGGAGGCCACGGAAACCCGCCGTGCCGCGCCGCCAGTGCTCGAAGAAGAGCCCGGCCTGGGCGAGCCGCACCGCGGCAGCCATCGCTGGTGGATCGCCGGCCTCGCCGGGGCCTTGTCCACCCTCCTCGTTTCCTTCCTGCTCCTCTCCCTCTCGGAACGCGGCATGCCGGATCCGGGCGATATCTCGATCATCCGCGCACCCCAGCCCGCCGCTCCCAAGGCGGTGCAGACGCCGGATGCCCCGGAACTCACCGGCAGCCCGGCCTCCGCGGACATCCCCTGAGGCCTCCCAAGGACGACCTGCTACCGGCGGCATTGACGCCCCCCTCTCCCGGGGCCATCCTCCGCGCCCATGTCTCGCCCGGGATTAATCCTCAAACTCTCCTGCCCCGACCAAGCCGGCATCGTGGCGAAAATCGCCAACTACGTCGCCGGTCACCGCGGCAACCTTGTCGAGTTCAACCAGTTCTCCGACCAACTCGGCTCCAAATTCTTCGCTCGCCTCGAAATCGAAACCGCCGACCTCGACGTCGATGTCCAGGATTTCATGGACGGCTTCGGTACCCTCGGCCGCTCGCTGCAGGCCGATTGGCACTTCCGCCGCCTGCCCTACCGCATGCGCGCCGCCGTCCTGGTCACCAAGACCGACCACTGCCTCAACGAAATCCTCTGGCGCACCGAACTCGGCGAACTGCCGGTCGAAATCACCTCCATCATCGGCAACCGACCCAACTGCCGACCCCACGCCGAGCACGCCCGCATCCCCTTCCACCTCGTGGATATGGATGCCGACAAACCCGCCGGCTTCGCGGAAATCCGCAAGCTCCTCCGCGAGCAGGACGTGGAACTCGTCATCCTCGCCCGCTTCATGCAGATCCTCCCGGACGACTTCTGCCGCGAGTTCGCCGGACGCGTCATCAACATCCACCACTCCTTCCTCCCCGCCTTCATCGGCGCCAACCCCTACCAGCAGGCCTACGAACGCGGCGTGAAACTCATCGGTGCCACCTGCCACTACGTCACCGCGGACCTCGACGCCGGTCCCATCATCGAACAGGAGGTCGAACGCGTGCACCACTTCCACACCCCCGCCGACCTCGTCCGCCTCGGCCGCAACTGCGAACGAAACGCCATCGCCAAGGGCATCCGATACCACGTCCACGACCGCACCATCATCGACGGACACCGCGCCATCGTTTTCCCCGACTGATCCGAAAAAGCAGGCTTTACAAATCCCCGCCCCCATCGCAATTTCCGCGCCCCGCGATAACGCGATCCCAAGGAGAGGTGGTCGAGTGGTCTATGGCACCCGATTCGAAATCGGACGTGGGGTAATACTCACCGTGGGTTCGAATCCCACCCTCTCCGCCATCACTTTGATTATCAAAGGATTGCGACTCCATGCTCGTATCCATGGGCGATCCTGAGTCGGTGGTTTTTCGGCGTTTCGCGTCGTTGACCATCTTGTAGGATCAAAAAGTTGGAGGTCCGTTTGCAATCGGACGTTTTTCTGGCACGGATTTTAGGGGATGAATCCTGGCATCCCCGGCATGCCTCGGCCGCAGTGAGGGCCGCGCGAAAGAATCCGGAGCTACGGCTTCCGTCGCGCAGTCATTCGATGCTTGCTGGATCATGAAAAAATGGGAATATGCTTTTGTGCGCACAACCATTGAACTCCCCGATTCCCTGTTCCGCGAGGTGAAAGCCACTGCCGCACGGCAGGGCATGCGTCTCAAGGACTACGTCACCGAGGCGCTGCAGGACAAGCTGGCCAAGCGTCCGACTCATGCGGAGAAGCCGTGGATGAAGTTCGCGGGGATCGCCGCAAATGACCCGGAGATGGTGGCGGAACTCAGGCGCATCGAGCAAATCGTGGATGAGAACTTCGAGCAAATCGAAGAGGAGGAGTGGAAATGATCGTCGATACCAACGGGCTTTCCGCCTGGTGGCTCAATGAACCGTCCTTCATCCGGCACATCGAGCAGGCAGACCGCCTGTGTGTGCCAGTTCCAGCGCTGGCGGAATTCCGCTTCGGCATTCTGAAATCCCGGTTCCGGGAAAAGATGACGACATGGCTGGATGACGCGCTCGCTACCACCACCGTTCTGGCGGCCGACGAAACCACCACACGCCACTATGCGGAGATCCGGCTTCAACTCACGGCCGCTGGCACCCCCATTCCGATGAACGATCTATGGATCGCCGCCATCGCCCGCCAACACAAGCTGCCGGTCATCAGCCGTGATGCCCATTTCGACCACATCACCGGACTGACCCGGATCGGTTGGTAAACGCCCATCGGTGATTTCAATTCCCGCCCCCAGAACCCTCTCCCCTCGGCGCGTTCCACTCTGCACTTCTCACTCGGCACGTCTCCCTCAGCCTGCCCGATCAAGATCGGCGACAACAGGCCCGTTCCTCTTCCCTGAAAACTGAACACTGAAAACTAGCAAACTCATCCCCCCCCTCTTCCACTTCTCACTCAGCTCTTCTCATTGCCGAACTGATTCCAAAAAGCCCGAAGCCTCCCAAGCTCCCCATTTTCCGCTTGGTCCGCGGCGCTTTGGATCCGACCTTTGCCCCGATGACCGGGCAACAGGCGGCAGCATTCGTGAAACTCACCCTGGCGGGAATCGACCGCGAGTATCCCAATAAACCCGGCATGGTGCTCCGCGGTCCCGGCGACCTCAGGACGCCGCGCGAGATGCACCCGGTGTTCTACGGCCACTTCGACTGGCACTCCTCGGTTCATGGCCACTGGATGCTCCTGCGCCTGCTCAAGCGCTTCCCCGGGGCCGACTTCGCTGCGGACCTGCGACGGACACTCGACGCTCGATGGACCAAAGCCGCGTTGCAAACGGAAGCCGACTACTTCGAGATCGAGGACCATCGATCCTTCGAGCGGATGTACGGCTGGGCCTGGGCGCTGCGGCTCGCCATCGAGTTGCGCGAGTGGGACGATCCCCAGGGCAGGACCTGGGCGGCGCACTTCCGCCCGCTGGAGGAGAAACTCGTGGCGCTGGCCATGGACTACCTGCCCAAGCTCGACTGGCCGGTGCGTTGCGGGTTCCACCCCGAATCCTCCTTTGCCCTCGCGCAATTGCTCGATTACGCCCGATCCGCAGAAAACCCGGAGTTCGAGGCGCTGCTCGTCCGCAAAGCGAATCAGTTTTACGGCAGCGACCGGGACTATCCCGCCACCTACGAGCCTTCAGGCAACGATTTCTTCTCACCCGGTCTCAACGAGGCGGACCTGATGCGCCGGGTGCTCCCGCAGGACGCGTTCTCCAGCTGGCTCGATGGCTTCCTTCCCGGCCTCGACCAAGGAAACGCCGGCCACCTTCTGGAACCGGTCTCCGTGAGCGATGTGACCGATGGCCAGATCATGCATCTGGCCGGGCTCAACCTCAATCGGGCGTGGACGATGCTCGGAATCGCCTCAAGCCTCCCTCCCGGCGATCCCCGCCGCCAAGTGCTGGAAAGCTCCGCCACCCGTCACCGCGATGCAGGATTGGCACTCGTGCACTCCGGATACTACGAAGGAGAACACTGGCTCGCCTCCTTCGCCGTTTACCTCCTCGACGGCGTCGGCCGCTAAACCCACATCCCCCCAAATCCCTTCTCCTCAGCAGTCAAATCACCCGAACCATAATCGGTGCCCGCTCGGCCCTCCCTGCCGAAAAACCCCTGAAAACACTGAGCACCACGGATTTCACTGAATGGATTCCCATCTTCAAATTTGTGCCCGCTGAGCAATCTGTGGTTCAAAAACATCAATCCCACGACCAAATCCTCTCGGCGCGTTCCACTCTGCACTTCTCACTTCTCACTTCTCACTTCTCACTCGGCACTTCTTCCTCAGCCTGCCCGACCTAGCTCGGCGACAACAGGACCCTTCCTCTTCCCTGAAAACTGAACACTGATAACCAGCAAACTCATCCCCCCCTCTTCTCCGTGCCCTCAGCGGTCCTCAGTGCCTCAGTGGTTCCGAAACGCCGCCCCAAGGACCAACTCCACTCGGCCCTACCTGCCGAAAAACCACTGAAAACACTGAGCACCACTGAATGGATATCCAAGGACCCCGGTGATGTCCGGGATTCGAGACCTGAGCCCGGTCTCCGGGATCAAGGTGCGGATCCCCAGAGTGGCCTTGCCACGGTCGGAATCCGGGTGGGGATTTCTTTGGCTTCCATTTCCAACACGATCAGCTCGTTGTCCTCACCCTTCTTCATCCAGCACGCAGGCACAAACACCGATTGCGGCGGGCCCGCCTTCCAATAGCGTCCGAGGTGGATTCCATTGAGCCACACCATCCCCCGTCCAAACCCGCGCAGGTCCAGCCAGGTATCCACCGGCTCCGACACGGAGAATCGACTCCGGAAATACGTGACCTGGCTTGTCTCAGGAACGTTCCCGCCCGAGTCGCCCTGCGCACCGCCAGTGCTACCCTCCTGCCCACCTTCGTCGATCTTGGAAAAGCCATCTGCAGGTGGCTCCTGCATCGGCAGGCACACGTGTTCAAAGGGCCCCAGCGTTCGGCCTCCGAGACTCAGCCCGCCTTGGATCCCCTTTCTTTCTTTGAGAAGATGTTTGCCGTAGTTGATCCGGCCCATGTTCTCCACCAGAAGCTCCAGCCGATGATTCCCATCCGGCACCACCACTTCCACCGCTCCATTCGGCACGGATCGCCCGCCGATACCGACTACCCGTCCATCCAGCAACACATGCACCCGATCCTTCACGCCTGCCAGGTCCAGTGATCCTTCGAGCGGTCCGCTTACCTCGCAGCGGTAGAGCATCATCCCGGTGCTCTGCCCGAGCATTTCCATGGTTTTCATCTCCGGAAACCCAGGCCCCTTGGGCAGCCCCTCCAGCAGGAGACGACGCTCGGTCAGCACCAGCGTCCCGAGACTTCCGGGTGACTTCTGAGCAGGGATCTCCGGCAGCTTCCGCTCACCCTCCGCTTCTTGGATCAGCGACCGGAACGAGTGATACAAATGCGTGGGTCTGCCGGATTCATCCAGTGGCGCCCCGTAGTCATAACAGCAGGTCGTGGGCCGGTAGCTCTTGTCCCAGTTCGCCCCGGTCCACAAACCACGCGTGCTGCCACCATGAAACATGTAGAGATTGAAGGAAGCTCCGCTCTGCATCAGATAGCGGAAGTCCTCAACCTTCTGCCGGGTGTCCACCAGATGATGCGGACCTTCCCACGCATCAAACCATCCCACCCAGAACTCGGCATTGAAGGCGGGTTGCGCCGGGCTCACCGCTTTGAGGATTTCGAAGGCCCCATCCGCATCCCGACCGAAGTTCACCGCCTTGAGCATCCCGGGGAGCCCCCCTCCACGCAGCAATCCCGCCATCGGACCGTCGCCCGTGAACAAGATGCCCTGGTAACCACCTTCCCTCAGTGCTCCTTCCAGTTCCTTCAGATATTCCGGATCCCTCCCGAAGTTCCCGAACTCATTCTCCACCTGCACCATCAAGACCGGCCCGCCCTCCGCCACCGAAAGTGGTCGGAGCATCTCTCCCATCCGCTTCATCCAAGCCTTCGCGGGCTCCAGATAGCGGGGATCGGTGGAACGCAAGCGGACGCCCGGCTCCGCCAGCAACCAGGCAGGCAGACCACCCAGATCCCACTCCGCACACACGTAAGGCCCGGGCCTCACGATGGCCTTCATGCCCTCCGCTCCCACAATCCTCACGAACTCCGCCACATCCTTCTCCCCTGAGAAATCGAACTCGCCACGCACCGTCTCATGGTAGTTCCAAAAGACGTAAGTGCTCACTGTGTTCAAACCCATCGCCTTCGCCATCCGGATCCGTTCCCGCCACACAGCTTTCGGAACCCGGCTGTAATGCATCTCCCCGGAGCGGACTTGGAAGGGCTTTCCATCCAGAACAAAGGTATTGCCCTCTACCTTGAACTCCGCGGCGGGAAGATGAGGGGATATAAGGAGAAGAAGTGGGAGAATCTGCTTAAACATATGCCTATAATGTATCAATTACCCTTTCGGATGACATAACTCGATGGGAAGCAAACAGACAATCATTAAAATGATGGACTGGAAGATATCTGTCTGAGGATGAGAGTAATAACGGGCATGATATCGTGATGGCGCTGGGACCATATTCCGTAGGAGACTTGTGACTGCGTCGGGTAATGCTACCAAGGGAATTTCACGAGGGATCATCCGAGGAGGGAGGCCCCCTTACTGGGGCTCTCGGATCGAGACGCAGCACTATCCTGCGCGCACGTCACATTGCCCAGAAAGCAAGCAAAACGGGCGATCAGCACGCAGCGGATGAAAAGGCGGCGCTGGGCAACGATTGGTGAAACCGGGATTTGTTGAAATGCAAAACCTAACCCAAATGACCCCACATTCAGAACTATCACACTTTTCGTTTGCGCATTCTGGAAATCAAAATCAAAATCCATGAAAAGCAGCCAATTCCAATTAGGGTGAATTCAGCAACATCCCCGTGGCCATCATTGAATTCAGGTGACCATCTAAAGAGTAGTGCCGCAGCTACCATTAGGTAAGCGACACAAAGAAAAATCCTAAATGGTGCGGAGTATGATTTTTGACTCAAACACCAAACAAAACCTCCCAAGATAATTACTAAAATTCCGCAAGACCCGATCATATGCAAGTATATTAATTAAATCATTAGTAAGAGGGTTTTCTTCCATCAGTCTGTTTGAAATCAATTTGTTCACTTTGATGAATTTCAAATTCCTTTCCGCCTCCTCTCAAAAACAACCACCCAAACAATGTTTTTGCTTCCCCTGCTAAGCCGCGTTTTTTACTTAAATCAAAGTCAAAACTTTCATCTCTTATTTCTATTGTTCCAGTGAATTCAGAATGCTTTATGCCGTCTTGACCCGTGGCGCAGCAAACCTTGCCTTTGATCAAAAGATTAAATTTTCCTAAGCTATTATTTGTCACACTATTGAAGAAATTTTCTTTCGATGAAAAATGCTTGCAACCTCCTGTCTTGCTGACTTCGCTTGAAGCAGCGCCAGCTTCAGAAAAATCCATGGCGTTCCAAATGGGATCTCCATCCTCGTCGCGGGTAGCGTAGGAGAAATCGCCGTATGTCAGGTAATAAGGACTACCAGCCCCATCCATCAAATGTTCTAAAAGAAGAGGAAGGAGATAGTCACCTTGAGTAAGTTGGCTCAGCCTGTAAATAATTGAAGCAGTAGGATCTCTGCCGGGAGGAGGGAGCATCACTGAAAATGCTCCTAATACATCAACTTTAGTTGACGGCAGGTTTTCAATAAACTCATACAGGTTGACTCCTCCTTTTTCCTCAATCGGATCCCTAGACGGCCACCTGCCCGCCACTGGGTCATAAAACCGGTAACCATAGTAATACAGCCCCGTCACGTCCTCCCGCATCTTCGTGCTGAAGCCGAAGTCGCAGGGCGCGCTTCCTTCTGAGATCAGGGTATTCCCGAAGGCGTCGTATTCGCGCCGGGCGGTCGGGGCGTTGGCGTCATTCTGTGTCCAGGCGATGATGTTGCCGTTGCCGTCGTAGGAAGGGTAGTGACAAGTGAGAAGTGCCGAGTGAGAAGTGACAGAAAGAAGACCGCCGACACCGCCCGCGCCTTGCAGGGTGCCGGAGAGGTCAAGACCCCACGTGTAGGTCTTGGAGCGTGTGAGGTTCACAGAGGCCGGATCCGGCGCGCTGAACTCAGCGACCACATTCCAGCCGTCGTATAGCCAACGATCGCTTTTCACCGTCCAGCTCTGCGGTCCCCCGGCACCACGCCACACGTGCCGGGCGATTCTCCTGCCCTGCCAGTCATACACAAACTGCACCTGCCACACCGGGTGGCCCGCGCTAAGTGCAGTGGGACTGGTTTCCATGTAGCTCAGGCGATTCTCCCCGTCCCAGAAGTAAACCCATCGCCCGTCGCCCGTCAAGTTCCCATCGTCGTCGTAGGTCGGATTGACCGTCTGAGTCGGGAACCAAAGGTGCTGATCGAAGCGAGGGAATCCCGTGTCCCGGCGGGTGACAACCTCTTGCCAAACCGGTGAAACCTGATTGGCCACACTCAGGGACTTGAAGTAAAACTCCCCGATCCGGGAATCCGTAGCTGCTCCATTGATTTGAATGTTCCAGTTCAGAGGTGCCCGTCCCGCCACCGTTCGTGTATTCCCCGTGACAATCGATGCATAACGATTCCTGGAATCCGGGCTATACGTGAAATTCCCCAGCATCGGCGAATTGCTGGAAAGCCGGTTGCCAATGCCATCAAAGGAATACGTGGCGGAAAGCGCCGGAACCGTAATAGCGGTCGCCGTCTTCCTCGTGGCCGAAACGACCTCCGAGCGATCGTTGTAACCATAATCCCAGAAGGAATTGTCCTGAAGAGTGCTTTTGACCCGGCGACCGATCGAATCGTACTGGTAGCTGTAGGAGGAAATAGGAGCCACCACTGTGGAGCCCTCCATTCGGGACGATGAGATGCTGGTAAGACGCCCCATGGGATTGTAGGCTCGGGACTCCCTGAACTTGGTGGTCACACCAACCCGGCTTTGAATGGTCTCAATCAGCGAGGAGCCTGGATGATACGAATAGAGAAAGGTCTCACCACCGTCAGTAACACTGCCCAGACGTCCAGAAGCATCATAACCGTAGCTCACGGAGCGGCCCACCACCGAATTCTCGGCCGAGGTCTCCTCAAATCCAAGTTCCTGACCTGCCCCGTTCGGAGAAAGATTTCGAATCCCAATGCCGGGCAGAAGAGAGTGGCTTTGAGAATAGTACCTGGCATTCTGGGTGCCCTTGCCGGGATGGTAGCTGATGGTCTCTGCCCCAATTCCTTGCTGTGTCACAGAAGTCGCACGCCCCAAACGATCAAAGCTACTGAACGTCACCGATGGTGTCCCATCCGAATACAAAATCGATGTCAAATCACCCAGGCCATTGTAATTGTAGGTCGTCACGACCTGCCTTGCCCATGTTCGAGTAACCGAAGAGGAAATCGCCATGGTCGAAGGTGCTTAATCAAATCCCGGATTCCCCATGGCATTCACGACCAAACAAACCGCCTCCATCGAGTCCTCGATGGCTGATTTCCTAACCAAACGCCGTCCGCCTGAGGAGATTCGTCACAAATTGGATCTGGGATGGCGCATCGAAGGACAGAGCGTGGTAATTTACTCGATTCGTCCACTCTGGCGGAACGAAAGCCAGAAGATCGAGGAACCGGCGGCCAAGGCGTCCTACAATCGCAAGACGAACCGCTGGAAGATCTATTGGATGCGGGCGGATTTGAAATGGCACTGCTATCCGCCCCATCCGGAAGCGGTGTTTTTCGACGAGTTTCTCACGGTGGTGGATGAGGACGAAAACTGCTGTTTCTGGGGCTGAGCTTAATTCTCAGCAACCTGCTTTTTCCGGTTTGCCAGCAACGGTCACACAGGCGGACTCCGATCCGAACAACATCAGCGGCGAGGTTTGCTCCGGTTCTTTCGGAAGGCGGGAGGTCGTGTCACAGAGGATCTTGAAGAGGTTGAACCAAGCCTCGCCAAAGAAGCCGTTGATGCTCTGGCGGATGGATGGGTCATCGCTGTTGGAGGACAGGTCGGCCAGAGATTCGAGTTCGCTCTTGAGGCAGATGGCGAGTTCCTTGATCCGCTCGACGCGGTTGGGCTGCTTGCCAATGCCAAGATTCAATCGCCCGCCGGTGGCGTGCAGGTAACTGGCGATGTCTTGGAGGGTGAGTTCGGCATCGGCCACGTGTTCCAGTTTGGACACGGCGCTTTGCGTGCACGTCATTTTTTCCGCGACATCGGCTTGGGTCATACCGGCTGCGGCACGGCTGCGAATGAGAGCATTCACGATGACCGAGCCCTTGATGCGCCGATCGAATTCACGGACTTGCCCGCCATCGGCCGCCGTGGCCTTGACGAGATCCCGCACCGAAGCAAAACGCTGCGGCCGTGTGGCGGGAGATGGGGTGATGCCTGATTTCATTTTGTGTGCTGGGTGTGTGGGTGGGGATTACTCTCCCGATTCCTTGCGAAGGGCATCCACCACGCGCTCGGCGTAGCGAATGTCCTTCGCCTGGGTTGTCTTGGAGCCAAGGCAGAGCAGATGCAGGACCTTTGATTCCAAAGCGGCATACGTGTAAAGCCTTGTCTGATCCAATTTGCCTCTTTTTTCTCCACTTGCAAGAGCACCGCCCGACTGGTCGATAGCACGGATTCCCTTCGGTTCGTCATGAAGGAAACCAAACTGCACCAAGCGGGGATGGCTTGTTTCTTCGAGTGAAATCACGTATTTTTCTAGATTCTCCATGACAGCAAGGTATTCAGCGGGCTGCTTCTTCGCGTAGCGTTTCGCATCCCGCGCAAACTGGTCAGTGGGCTCAAGTTCCCAATTCATGGATTATTTAATTATTCCAAATCGGAATATTAGTCAAGGCGTTTTGACAGGCCGTGTGCCAGATGCAGTCCGCCAACGTGCATCGCACCGGAATTCTCAGAGGGATGCCATGGCGGCGTCAGCCATGCCGAATTGAGGAACGCGAGACGGTCAGCGGTCAGCGGTCAGTAGACAGCGGTCAGCGGTCGGTTGGGGGGATTGTGATTGGTGGATTGATTGCCGGGTGGGGTGTGGGAGGGATGGGGTTGGGCGCTTGGTGGGAGTAAGCGGCTTGGGAGGATCGGTGCGGCGCCGTTTCGGAACTGGGGGGTGCGGGCAGACTCCGCCTTGCACGTGGGGGATCCGTCTGCTTTTCTCCCTCTTCCACGCACTGCCCATGTTCTACCTTACCACTGCCATCGATTACACCAACGGCTCGCCGCACATCGGTCATGCTTACGAGAAGGTGCTTGCCGACGTGATCATCCGTTACCGGAGGCTGCGTGGGGACGAGGCGTTTTTCCTGACCGGGGTGGACCAGCACGGGCAGAAGGTGCAGCAGACGGCGGAGAAGGAGGGCGTGCATCCGGCCACTTTTGTGAAGCGGACGACCAAGAAGTTTTCCAACCTCTGGGAGAAGCTGGGCGTGGACTACGACGGCTGGGCGGAGACCGTCGATCCGCGCCACAAGGCCTGCGTGCAGGGGATCCTGACCGCGTTGAAGGACCAGGGGCAGCTTTACAAGAAATCCCACTCCGGCCATTACTCGGTGAGGCAGGAGCAGTTCCTCTCGGACCGCGACCGCGACGAGTCCGGCAACTTCGGCCCGGAATGGGGCGAGGTGGTGGTGATCGAGGAGGAGAACTGGTATTTCAAGCTCAGCGAGCACACGGCCTGGCTGAAGAGCTACCTGGAATCCACGCCGGACGCGGTGCTGCCGGTCTTCCGCAAGGCGGAGCTGCTCAACGCGCTGGAGCGCAATTCCGGGACCGACCTCTGCATTTCGCGTCCCAAGGAGCGCCTGCGCTGGGGCATCGAGATTCCCTTCGACACGGACTTCGTGACCTACGTGTGGTTTGACGCCTTGATCAACTACGTTTCGTTTGCGGGCTATCAGGCTGCGGCGGACGCGGGTTTGCCGGATTTCTCCCGGCTGTGGACGGCGGACGAGCGGCCGGTGCACATCATCGGCAAGGACATCCTGGTGCCGGCCCACGGCATTTACTGGCTGTGCATGCTGCACGCGATGGGCTTCCCGGATGCGGAGATGCCCCGCCTGCTGGTGCACGGCTGGTGGAACATCCGGGGTGAGAAGATGAGCAAGTCGCTCGGCAACATCGTGGATCCGAACGAGCTCGCGGACAAATTCAGCGTGGAGGCGCTGCGCTACTACCTCGTGCGGGACATCGTCACCGGCAAGGACTCGGACTTCGACCTCGACCGGCTGGTCATGCTTTACAACACGGAGCTCGCCAACGAGCTGGGCAACCTTTGCAACCGCGCGCTCAACATGAGCCAGCGCTTCACCGGCGGCGTGATCACCCGCGGCGGGTCCTTTGCCAATGAGGACCTCGAGCTCCAGCAGTCGCTCGCCGAGTCCACGGATGCCTACCGTGCGGCGATGGACGAGTTCGATGTCTCGAAGGGCCTTGAGGCGATCGGGAGGCACGTGGTGCACTGCAACCAGTATGCCGAGCGCATGAAGCCCTGGGAGCTGAACAAAGATCCGGAGAAAAAGGACCGTCTGGCCACGGTGCTCCAGCATCTGGCGGAAAGCGTGGCCCATTGTGCGGTGCTGCTCTCCCCCATCCTGCCGGAGGCTGCGGTGAAGCTGGCCGCGCAGCTCGATCTTCCCTCGCTGGCCGAGAAGCAGCTTTCCGACCTCCACTGGGGCTTGATCCCGGAAGGCCACACGATCGGCAAGCCGAAGCCGGTGTTCCCGAAGATCCTGCTGGAAGAGCCCGCGTGATGCCCGAGTGATGCCCGCCTGATCCGGGTGGTGGCGGTCAATCGTCGATGCGGATCTCTTTCGGATCCCAATCCACCTTGGGCAGGCTCATCTTCAGGCCTGCGAGCGTGTCCACCATGATGCGGGCCACGCAGAGGTTGCGGTACCATTTCCGGTCCGCAGGGACCACATACCAGGGTGCGTGCTCGGTGGAGGTTTTGGCGATCACATCCTCGTAGGCGGACATGAAATCATCCCAGCGACGGCGGTCGGCGAGGTCGTCCGGATTGAACTTCCAGTGCTTTGCCGGATTCTCGAGGCGTGCTTCGAGGCGCTTCTTCTGCTCCTCCTTGGAGATGTGGAGGAAGATCTTCACGATGGTGGTGCCCTCCTCGGCGAGCATGCGCTCGAACTCGACAACGTGGCGCTGGCGGCGCTTCCAGACCTCGTCCGGAAACAGTTTCTTCACGCGCACGGCGATGATGTCCTCGTAATGGCTGCGGTTGAAGATCACCAACTGCCCGCGGTGAGGCACCTTGGAGTGGATGCGCCAGAGGAAATCATACGACAGTTCCTCCTCGCTCGGTTTCTTGAACGAACGCACGTGGATGCCCTGGGGATCGATGTGGGAAAAGACGTGCTTGATGCAGCCGTCCTTGCCGCCGGTATCCATCGCCTGCATCACCACCAGCACGCGGTGGCGGCCCTGCGAGTAGAGCATCTTCTGCATGTCCTGGAGCTGGTCCTGCAGCTCCTTAAACTGCGGCTCGAACTCCGATTTGTTCGCGCCGTCGAAAAGGGTTTTCTCTCCGGGATGGATCGCGGACAGGTCCACTTTTCCGCCCGGTTTCACCCAATATCTCTCCATCGCGCCTCGCACTGGCATAGCTGCGGTTATCCGCGAGGGGAGCGGCGATGACAAGCCTTGTCTGGAAAGGATGCCGCCACACATTCGGGATTGAAACCGGGAGGCCGCCGGGTTGTGATCCGCCGATGCCGAAATCGCGAAAACCCGCGGCTGCCTCGCATGCCGCCGGCCCTCCCTCCATCGCCCTGCACATCGGAGCCAGTTCGGTCTCGATGATGGTCGCGGAAAGGCGCTCCGACGGCACGCTCGCCCCGGTCGATTTCCTGGAACAGCCGGCCCCACTGGCCAGCGACATTTTCCGGCAGGGCACCGTGAGCCTCGCCACCACCGAGCGGGTGGTCTCGATCATCAAGGGCTATCAGAAAGCACTTTCCGAACTCGGCCTCTCCTCGGCGGACATCACCCGCACCGCAGCCACCAACATCCTCTCGGAGGCTCGCAACCACGAGACCGTCACCAACCGCATCCGCATCGCTTGCGGGCTGAAGGTGGAAACCATCGACGATGGCGAGATGACGCGCCTGATCTATCTGAAGACGCGCCGCCGGCTGCAGGATCTGCCGGCGATGAGAAAGGACAACACGCTGGTGGTCCACGTGGGTCCGGGAAACACGCGCGCGCTCTTGTTTCAAAACGGCCGCATCACCCGCTACTCCAGCTACCGCCTCGGCACACACCGCACCCGGGAGGCGGTCGAGGGCTCGCACGCCGAAGGCACCGCCCTGCTGCGAGTGATCCGCGAGCACGCCTTCGGCAATCTCGCGCAGATCCGCTTCGATTACTCGGATGTCGAAATCGACGGGTTGGTCGCAATCGGCTACGAGATCCAGTCCGTGGCGGAGTCGCTTCACCGCAAGGGCCCGTCCTGCTCGCTCAAGACGCTGCGCCAGTTCACCGCGGAAGCGGCGGACATGAGCGACGTGGAACTCGTCAAACGCTTCCGCCTCGACTATCAGACGGCCGAGGCGCTGCTGCCCGCGCTCGAGATCAATCTGGCCATCGCCGAGACCTTCAAACTGCCCGAGATCCACATCCCGGACAGCGAATACGAACAAGGACTGCTGCACGACCTGCTCGTCTCCCGCGAACTCACCGGGGCCTTCGCCGAGGAGGTGCTGCGCTCCGCCCGCATTCTCGCGGAGCGCTATCAGTCGGACCCGAGTCACGGCGAACACGTCGGCAATCTCTGCGCGAGGTTCTTCGCCGAACTTCAGGACCTGCATCATCTCGATGCGCACGATGCCCTGCTGCTCCAGGTGGCCGCCATTCTCCACGAGGTGGGCACCTACGTCAGCCCGCGAGCCCATCACAAGCACTCGGAATACCTCATTCTCCACTCCGAGGTCTTCGGGCTGGACCGTCTGGACGTCACCATCGTCGCCCTCGTCGCACGCTATCACCGCCACTCGTGCCCGGTGCTGGATCACCCGAGCTATGCGGCGCTGTCGGTGGCGGACCGAATCCGGGTTTCCAAGCTCGCGGCGCTGCTGCGGGTGGCGGACGCACTGGAGCGCACCCATGCCCAGCGGGTTTCGCAGATCGAGATGCGCCGGGAGAACGGCAAGCTGCGCCTGCGCCTTCCCGGTCTCGGCGATGCCGCGGTGGAACGCCTGGCCATGGCTTCCAAGGCGGATCTTTTCGAACACGTCTTCGGCCTCAGTGTGGTGATCGATGAGGACAACTGAGCCCCGCCCATGACTTCGCACACCGCGCCGCTCACCCCGCAACAGGTGGAGACCCTCCGGCAGCTGCTGGAAGAAGCCGGATACGACTTTGAAACCAAGCCGCACGCGCTCTATTCCGCCCGCAAAGGCAAGCTGAACGTCACCGTCTATCAGAAGGGCCCCAAGGTGCTCGTGCAGGGGAAGGACACGGAGGACTTCGTGCGATTCACCCTGGAACCCGCCGTCCTCGGCGAAGCCCGGCTGGGATACGAGGAGGTCTTGGAGCCGGAGCATTTCGAGCCCCACTTCGGCATCGATGAAAGCGGCAAGGGGGACTTCTTCGGCCCCCTCGTCATCGCCGGGGTTTACACCGACGCACGGATCGCCCGCCAACTCATCGACGCGGGGGTCACCGACTCCAAGCGCATCGGCAGCGCCGCGAAGATCCGCAAACTCGCCGCCGTCATCCGCGAAACGCCCGGGTGCCTTTGCGAAGTCGTCTCCATCGGCCCCGAGCGCTACAACGAGATGCATGCCTCGTTCGGCAACCTCAACCGCCTGCTCGCCTGGGGCCACGCCCGGGTGATCGAAAAACTCCACAGCGCCCGCCCGGACTGCCCGAGGGCGCTCAGCGACCAGTTCGCCCGCGCCGAAGTGCTCGAAAAGGCACTCAAGCAGAAAGGACTGGCCATCCACCTCGACCAACGCACGAAGGGCGAGTCCGATCCCGCCGTGGCGGCCGCCTCCATCCTCGCCCGCGAGCGCTTCGTCGACTGGATGGACAAGACCTCCTCCGCCTGCGGGGTGACCCTCCCGCTCGGTGCCTCCGATGCGGTCATCCAGGCCGGCAGGGACCTCGTTTCCAAACACGGCCGGGATGCCCTGGGCAGGGCGGCGAAACTCCACTTCCGCACCACCGCAGCCGTGCTTGGAAGCGATCCGGAGATTTCTGATAATCCACAGGGCGACCCAGCGTAAATGCCTGCTGCTGAGTGATTTTTTGCGGGACAAATCCCTCCCCGGAATGCTTCACTCGGGTCTCAAACCGAATTTCCATCCACCCCTGACCTCCACTTCCATGGCCAACACCATCACCAAACGCGAACTCGCCATCAAGATCACCGACCAACTCGGTGCCAAAGGCCACGAACTCACCCAACAGGATGTTCTCGAAGTGATCCAGACCCTCATCGAGGAGATCACCGATTCGCTCGCCCAGGGAGACACCGTGGTGATGCGCAACTTCGGCGCCTTCCAGGTCCGCGAAATGAAAGCCAAGATCGGCCGCAATCCGAAGGACCCGGAAAAAGACGTGCCCATCCCCGCCCGCGCCGCGGTCAAGTTCAAGCCGGGCAAGGAAATGAAAGAAAAGGTCGCCGCCAGCCTGCACGTGATCCGCGAGCGCAAGTAAGGCATTCCGCCCAACCGTTCCGATGACGGCCATGCCCGCGCTCCCGCTCCGGATCCGCCGCGCCGCCCTTCCGGTCGCTCTGGCGGTCGCCACCGCTGGTCTCACGTCCTGTTTTTCCAGGCCAGGCGGATACGATGGCTATCAGACGCGCTCCTACACGGTCCGCGGCCAGTCCTATCAACCGATGGAGGTGGAGGACGCGCTGGACTTCGAGGAAACCGGCACCTGCTCTTGGTACAACGAATCCAGGTTCTTCGGACTCAAGCGCGGGACCACCTCGCTGGGCGAGAAGGTGATGCCCTGGCACCTCATCGGCGCGCACAAGACGCTGCCTCTGCCCGCCCTCGTGAAGGTGACCAACCTGGAAAACGGACGCAGCGTGAAGGTGCGGATCAACGACCGCGGGCCCTTCATCGCCGGACGCCACCTCGACCTCTCACCCCGAGCGGCAAAGAAACTCGGGTTCTACGACCAGGGTCTCACCACCACCCACATCGAGGTGCTCTCGGTGGGCGATGGTTCCTACAAACGCAAAAAGCGCCGCTGGTTCTTCTTCTAACAAACACTCCCATGATCCGTCTCGCGCTCCCCGCCCTGGTCATCGCCGCGATTTCATCCTGCGCGCCCATCGCCCCGCCCGCACCCAGAGGCAGCGTGGACCACGTCGTGCTGGTCTGGCTCAAGCGCCCGGGAAATGCCGCGGACCGCGAGGCGCTGATGGACGCCGGCAGGGAACTGCGCTCCATCCCGGGCATCCATTTCCTCGATCAAGGCACCGCACTGCCCTCGGAACGGCCCACGGTGGATGATTCGTTCGATGTGGGATACGTCATGCGCTTCGATTCCCCGGCCGCCCTTGAGGCCTACGCGAAGCACCCGCTTCACCAGCAGAAGGTCAACGAGGTGCTCAAGCCGCTGAGCCGCAGGATCCTGGTCTACGACATCACCCGCTAGGCAAACGTGGCCGCTTTCCGGGCTTGAACATCCCGCGCCGCCGCCCTCAGACTCCCGCCGTTCCTTCGGATTGAGCCGTCGATTTCTGGCTCCGCCTCCCGCATCCCCGCACGTTCCGGGGCCCCTTTCCCATTGCGCCACGCGCACCGCCACCACTCACCATGCCCCAATCTCAAGAAATCCGTGTTTTCGCCCCAGCCACCGTGGCCAACGTCGCCTGCGGTTACGACGTGCTCGGCTTCGCCATCGACTCGCCAGGAGACGAAATCGTCGTCCGCCACTCGGAGAAACCCGGCCTCCACATCACCAAGATCACCGGAGACAACGGCAAACTGCCCAAGAACCCCGCCTCCAACACCGCAGGCGTCGCCGCCCTCGATCTCCTCAAGCACCTCGGCATGACCGACCGCGGCATCGAGATGGAGATTCACAAGAAAATGCCCTTCGGCTCCGGCCTCGGATCCTCCGCCGCCTCCGCCGTCGCCGGGGCCTACGCGGTCAACAAACTCATCGGCGAGCCCCTCAGCAAAAAACAACTGCTCCCCTTCGCCATGGCCGGCGAGGCCTCGGCCGATGGCGCATGGCACGCCGACAACGTGGCTCCCTGCCTGCTCGGTGGCATCGTCTTCATCCGCTCCAATGACGAACTCGACGTCGCCCAACTCCCCCCGCCCAAAAACCTCTGGGCCGCCGTGGTCCACCCGGACATCGAGATCCTCACCAAGGTCGCCCGTGAAATCCTGCCCAAGGAAATCCCTCTGGAAAACGCGACCCAGCAGATCGGCAACCTCGGCGGACTGCTCTGCGGCCTCATCCAGGAGGACTACGGCCTCATCTCCCGCTCGATCCACGACGTGATCGCCGAGCCCCGCCGCCAGAAACTCATCCCGGATTTCTACAAGGCCAAACGCGCCGCCCTCGCCGCCGGTGCCCTCGGTTTCTCGATCTCCGGCGCGGGTCCCTCCGTGTTCGCACTCTGCGAAGGCGAGGATGCCGCCCGCAAGGTCGCCGATGCGATCTCCAAGGTCTTCACCGCCATCCCGCTCGGCTGCCAGGCCTACGTCTCGCGGATCAACCCGCACGGCGTCCACGTGGTGAACGGCTGACTCTGAAAACCGATCTATCCGCTTCGGATCGCCATGCTCTATCACTCCACCCACAACCCGTCCTTCCGGGTCGATCTCAAGGAAGCCATCCTCCGCTCCCTGCCTCCCGACAACGGCCTCTACATGCCGGACCGCCTGCCGGTGCTCGATGCGGACTTCTGGAAAATCTGGCGTTTTCTCAGCTTCCAGGAAATCGGCTTTGCCGTCGCGGAGGCCTTCTTCGGAGAGGACGTGCCGGCACCCGCGCTCCGCGAGATCGTGGAGGGCACGCTGGCCTTTGATGCACCGCTGGTCACGCTCGGCCCGGGCGATCACATCCTGGAGTTGTTCCATGGACCCACGCTTGCGTTCAAGGACTTCGGCGCGCGTTTCATGGCCCGCCTGATGGCCTGGCTCACCCGTGGGGACGATCGCACGCTCACCGTGCTCGTCGCCACCTCCGGAGACACCGGCGGCGCCGTCGCCTCCGCCTTCCATCACGTGCCCGGCACCCGCGTGGTGATTCTCTATCCGAAAGGCAAGGTCTCCGGCCTTCAGGAGAAACAACTCACCGCTCTCGGCGGCAACATCACCGCCTTGGAAATCGATGGCACCTTCGATGACTGCCAGGCTCTCGTGAAGTCCGCCTTCCTCGATCGCGATCTCGCCGAGAAACTCAACCTCACATCCGCCAACTCGATCAACTTGGCGCGCCTCGTCCCCCAGAGCTTTTACTACATCCACGCCGCCCGCCAACTGCCGGAAGGTGTCGCTCCTGTGTTCGTCGTGCCTTCGGGAAACTTCGGCAATCTCACCGCCGGCTTGCTGGCGATGAAGCTCGGGCTGCCTGTCGACCATTTCGTCGCCGCCACCAATCGCAACGACGTGGTTCCCGAGTTCCTTCGCAGCGGCATCTATCAGCCGCGCCCGAGCGTGGCCACGCTCTCCAACGCGATGGACGTCGGAGCGCCCTCGAACTTCGTCCGCATGCAGGCGCTTTTCGGCGGATCCTGGGAGGACATGAAATCAAAGATCAGCGGAGCCTGGTTCACCGATGACCAGACGCGCGCCGCGATCCGCGAGGTGAAGTCGCTTTTCGATTACGAGATCGACCCCCACGGGGCCATCGGCTGGCTCGCCGCACGCTCCTGGAGGGCTGCTCATCCCTGTGCCTCCACCATCACTCTGGAAACGGCACACCCCGCGAAGTTTCCGGACGTCATGGAAGCGGAACTCGGCCAAGGCGCAGTGCCCATTCCCGAGCGCCTCGCCGTGCTGGCGGATCGCGAGAAAGTCGCCATCCCTCTCGGCATCGACAAGGCGGTCTTCCGCGATTGGCTGCTCTCTCACTGAGCCTCCCGGCCCCGCCCGCGGCCCTGATAGAGAGTGGCGAAGATCACAAAACACACGCCGATCATCGCCGCCAGGATCGCCCAGAACAGGGTCCAGCCACCGCCATCGGTGCCCACCACGTGCCCGCGCAGCCAGCCGCAGATCATGGCACCCAGCAGCGGTCCCACCCCGCCGGAGACCATGGCCAGCAGGCCTTGCGCCTGGCCCTTCATCCCCGGATCCACACGCCGATCCAGAAAGACCTGCGCCGTGATGAAATAGAAGGTGTAACACACCCCATGCAGCGCCACGCCCGCCATGTGCCAGCCGATCGCACCATGCACTCCCGCATAGGCACTCATCGCAAACCGCAGGACGGAAAATCCCAGCGCCCACAGCAGCACGGTTTTCACTCGGTAGCGCGTCATCACCGAACCCACCACCACCATCGCCACCACCTCCAGGATCTGGGCTATGGTCATCGTGCCGGTGGGATGCGCGTCGCCCAGAACTTTCAGAAACTCCGGCCCATACATGTAAAACGCCGAGAGAGGGATGGAGAACAATGCCGTCACCCCGAAGAACACCGCGTGGTCCCGCTGCTTCATCAATGAGAACGCATCCAGCCCCAGCCGGCTCTTGAGCGAGGTCCCCGCACCGCCCAGCGGCGGCGTGTGCGGCATCGCAAAGGCCAGCACCCCGGACATCAAACGCGCCGCCGCCGAGGCATAGCCCGCCACCGGACTGGTATCCGCGTGCAACAGGAAACTCGTCAGCAACCCACCCGCCACCCAGCCGATCGTCGCCCCCACCCGCACCAGCGGAAACTGCCGCTCGCCATGCGAAAGACCGTTGAGAGAAACCGTGGCCAGCAATCCCCAGGTGGGCCCGGACAACAAGGAATACAATCCCAGCATCCCCACGAACCAGGCCGGATGCCAACCTGCGTCCAGACAGGAAAACGCCAGCACCAGCACCATCGAGCAAAGAATCGACGACCACGCAAACAAGCGGTCCGCAGGCACCCGCTGGTCCGCCAATGCCCCGCCGATCAGCGGCGAGATCAGGGAACACACCGGCGTGATCACGAACACCGCCGGCACCCAGTCCGCCAAACCGCGGGCTGTTAGAATGTTGGTCAGGGCCGGGAGCCAGAAACCCGGCGTCATCCCGTGAAAGAAAAACACCGCCCAGAGCACGGCGAAAATCATCCCCGGCTCCGTTCGGACTCGCTCCAACCCTCGCACCCCGCCTCGGTAACCCATCGCCGCCCGCGGGAAAAGCGCCAATCCCGCGCGTTTCCCACTCCCCAGCCACCACAAGGTGCAATCGCCCGGGCATAATCCGCAATTGCATCCGCCACTCCATCTGGTGAAATCCCCGCCCCAAGCCACCACCGCCATGCGCATCCTTCTCACCACTTGCAGCTATCAGGACACCCCCGGACCCCACCACGCCCTCATGGAGTCCCAGGGATGGGAAATCGTCCGTGAACGCGGCCCGCTCCCGGAATCGCGCATGCTCGAACTCGCCGGCGACTTCGACGCCTTCCTCTGCGGCGATGACGCGATCACCCGCGCCGTGCTCGAGAAATCCCTGCCCCGGCTCAAGATCATCTCCAAATACGGCATCGGCCTCGACAAGATCGACATCCCCGCCACCAAGGAACTCAAGATCCCCGTGCTCTTCACGCCGGGCGTCAATCACACCACCGTCGCCGAACACACCTTCGGCCTGCTCATCGGCATCACCAAACAGATCGTCAACACCGCCGCCGCCGCCCGCAACGGCGAATGGCTCCGCCTCACCGGCCACGAGATCTACGAGAAAACCATGGGCATCATCGGCCTCGGCCGCATCGGCAAGGAAGTCGCCATCCGCGCCAAGGCCTTCGGCATGCCCGTCATCGCCTTCGACCCGTATTGGGACGAGGCCTTCGCCGCACAATACGGCGTTTCCCGCTGCGCCACCATGGACGAGGTCCTCGCCGGCGCGGACGTCATTTCCCTCCACTGCAATCTCACCGATGAAACCCGCTCGATGATCCGCACCGAAAAAATCGCCACCATGCGCGACGGTGCCGTAATCATCAACTGCGCCCGCGGCGAGATCGTGGAAACCGCGGACATGGTCGCCGCCCTCCAATCCGGAAAACTCGGCGGATACGGCACCGACGTGCTCGACGTCGAACCCCCGCCGGCCGATCACCCGCTGCTCACCGCGCCAAACTGCGTCGTCACCCCGCACATCGGCTCCCGCACTTACGAAAGCGTGCCGCGCCAGGCGATGAAGTCGCTCACCAACCTCATCAACGCCCTCAAAGGCGAAGGCGATTGCAACTGCGCCAACGGTGTGATCTGAACACACCGCTCCTCGGTCAAAGAAGCCTCACCCGGCCCTCGACCGGATTTTCCCGCTTGCGGGACCGCTCCACCTTTGATTGGCTGCGCGCGTCTCCCGAATCCAAGCCGCTGTAGCTCAGGGGTAGAGCAGCTCATTCGTAATGAGCAGGTCGTCGGTTCAAATCCGACCAGCGGCTCCAGGGGGCTCGCCAGGCTTGCTGACGAATCAACTGCCTGCCTGAGAGCGCCAGAAATCGAGGCGTTCCTTGATGCGTTTTTCGAGGCCCTGGTCGCCGGCCTGATAGTAAACACGGCCCTCCGGCAGATAGGCCTGGGGCACGTAGGCTCCCTCGAAGTCGTGGGAGTAGAGATAACGCATGGCCTCGTCGGATTCACCGGATGCGGCGGCGAGCTTCTTGCGGGTGCGGGTGCGCAGGTGCGGCGGCACGGCAAGGGTGCGGCCGTTTTCGACATCGGCCATGGCCCTGCCGAGCGCGGCGTAAGCCGTGTTGGATTTAGGTGCGGTGGCCAGATAGACTGCGGCGTGTGCCAACGGGATCCTTCCCTCCGGCATGCCGACGAACTCCAGGGCGTGATGGGCATCGAGCGCCACCCGCAGGGCCCCGGAATCGGCGAGGCCGATGTCTTCGGACGCGGCAATCACCAGCCGCCGCGAGATGAAACGCGGGTCCTCGCCGGCATGCAGCATCTTCGCCAGCCAGTAGAGTGCGGCATCCGGATCCGATCCCCGGATGGACTTGATGAAGGCGGAAGCGGTATCGTAGTGCGCATCCCCGTCCTGATCGTAGACCACCGCCTTGCGTTGGATCGATTCCTCGGCCACGCCCAGGCTAAGGTGGATGGTGCCGTCCTCCCCTGGCGTCGTGGTCAGCACGGCAAGTTCCAGCGCGGTGAGGGCCTTCCGCACATCGCCATCGGACTTGGCGGCGAGGTGCTTCAAGGCCTCCGGCTCGGCGGCGATGGCCATCGCACCCAGGCCCCGCTCCGGGTCGGAAATCGCACGTTCGAGCACCGCCACCACATCCTCCACCGGCACCGGCTCCAGTTGGAAGATCTGGGAGCGGGAAACGAGCGGCGAATTGACGTGGAAATAGGGATTGTGGGTGGTGGCCCCGATGAAGCGAACCACACCCCGCTCGATGTGCGGGAGAAGCACGTCCTGCTGGGCCTTGTTGAAGCGGTGGATTTCGTCGATGAACAGGATCGTCGTTTCACCACGGAGGTCTCGCCATGTCCTTGCCTGATCGATCTTGGCGCGGATCTCGGCGACGTTGGACTCCACGCCGTTGAGGGACTCGAAGCGGGACCCCGTGCTGCGCGCGATCACGCTGGCCAGCGTCGTTTTCCCGGTGCCCGGAGGACCGTAGAAAATCA